>NZ_JAASRM010000001.1:3654969-4264108 GCF_011761565.1 Rhizomicrobium palustre
CGGCTTGTGCTAGCTTTTTGCTTGTTGGCAAAGAGGAGCCCTTCATGCGCGTGATGGTGTTGGTGAAAGCTACCGAAGACAGCGAAAAAGGCATTCTTCCTGCCCCGTCGCTGTTCGAGGCGATGGGGAAATTCAATGAAGAACTCCAGCAGGCTGGTATTCTGCGTGCAGCCGATGGGTTGAAGCCGACTACGCATGCCAAGCGGGTTGCTTTTGATGGTGACGCGCGCAGTGTCATGGATGGGCCCTTCGGTGAACCAAACGATCTGGTAGCTGGGTTCTGGATTTGGGAGGTCACGGATATGGAGGAGGCGGTCGCCTGGGTGAAGCGCTGCCCCAATCCCATGCCGGGCAAAAGCGAAATCGAAATCCGCCCGTTTTACGAAATGAGCGATTTTGAAGGGCTGCTGAAATAGCTCTTTTCCCTACCATTCATGCCACACCGCGTTTTTTGCGCTTGACTTAGAGTGCGCTCTAACTCGTAGCTTCTTGGGCGTTGTGATGAGATTTCGGCCTGGATGACCATCGGCGAGTTGGCAAGGAAAACGGGACTTTCTGCGCATACCATCCGGTATTACGAGCGCATCGGCCTGTTGCCTTATGCGCATCGCGATGGCTATCGCCGCGATTACGACGCCTCGATCCTCACCTGGATCGCGTTTCTTCTCCGCCTCAAATCGACCGGAATGCCTATTCGCGAGATGCTGCGCTACGCGGCGCTGCGGGAAAAGGGAATCGGTACCGAGACGGAGCGGCGTCTGCTTCTGGAACGCCATCGCGCTGCGGTTAAAAAGCAGCTCAGCGATCTGAAGGCCTGGCTTCTCATCCTCGATGACAAAATCGCCGGATATGCCCGCGCGGAAACGAGGAGCAAAGACCATGCAAACGCAAACCGACACAAACCAAAGCCGGCTCGAACGCGGCAAGCGCGCGCTCGCTGAGATAGACGGTGAGGCGGGGCAGAAGGTGGTGGAGGCGCTCGCCGGTATCGCCCCCGATTTCGCCACCTATCTCTTCGAATTCCCGTTTGGCGATATTTATACGCGCCCCGGCTTGAGCCTGCGCGATCGCGAGATTGCCACCATCGCGGCGCTGGCGGCGATGGGGACAGCGCAGCCGCAATTGAAGGTGCATATCGCCGCCGGGCTCAATGTTGGGCTGAGCCGCGACGAGATCGTCGAGATTTTGATGCAGATGGCGGTTTATGCCGGGTTTCCTGCGGCGCTGAACGGCCTCTTTGCCGCCAAGGAGGTATTTTCCGCATTGCCGCAGCCAGAATAAAGCCGCAAAGCTTAAATCTTACGGGGCGGGGCAAAGCATGCTATTGGCCCGCCCATGACTGTGCCTGCGTCCCCAAAGCCCCTATTTTCTTACCGGAAATACTGGGCCCATCGTTTCGGTAAAGCGCCTTTCCTGCCTATGGGCCGGGAAGAGATGGAGGCGCTTGGCTGGGATTCCTGCGATGTGATCCTGGTGACCGGCGACGCCTATATCGATCACCCCAGTTTCGGTATGGCGATCATCGGCCGCCTCTTGGAGGCGCAGGGCTTTCGCGTCGGCATCATCTCGCAGCCCGATTGGCGCGATGCATCTGCCTTCAAGGCGCTGGGCAAGCCCAACCTCTATTTCGGGGTGACGGCGGGCAACATGGATTCCATGGTCAACCGCTACACCTCCGACCGCAAGATCCGCCACAACGACGCCTATACGGCGGGCGGTGAGGGCGGCAAGCGGCCGGATCGTGCCGTCATCGTCTATGCTCAGCGCTGCCGCGAAGCCTATGACGTGCCGATCGTGCTCGGCGGCATTGAAGCGAGCCTGCGCCGCATCGCCCATTACGATTACTGGTCGGATAAGGTGCGCCGCTCGATCCTCTTCGATGCCAAGGCCGATCTTCTTCTGTATGGCAATGCCGAGCGTGCGCTGGTGGAAGTAACCCATCGCATCGCTAAGGGCGGCATCAACCAGGATTTCTCCGATGTGCGGGGCGTGGCGTTTGCGCGCGACAAGCTGCCGGAAGGCTGGAGCGAAGCGCCCGCGGACGATATCGACTCTCCCGAGGAAGGCCGTGCCCGCCGCGGAGAAGAGAACATCGCCATTCGCTTGCCGTCCTTCGATCAGGTGGCGGCGGATAAAGAAACCTATGCCCGCGCCAGCCGCGTGCTGCATAAGGAAGCCAATCCCGGCCATGCGCGCCCCTTGATCCAGCGCCATGGCGATCGCGAGCTGTGGGTGACCCCGCCGCCGATCCCTCTTACCACGCCGGAAATGGATGCGGTTTACGACATTGATTATGCGCGTGCGCCTCATCCGTCCTACAACGGCGCGAAGATTCCCGCCTGGGAGATGATCCGCAATTCGGTCACCATCATGCGCGGCTGCTTCGGCGGCTGTTCCTTCTGCTCCATCACCGAGCATGAAGGCCGCGTGATCCAATCGCGCTCGCATGAATCCATCCTGCGCGAAATCGAAGAGGTGCGCGATAAGACCGAAGGGTTTACCGGCATCATTTCGGATATCGGCGGGCCGACGGCGAATATGTACCGCATGGCGTGCAAGGATAAGGAAACCGAAAGCCTTTGCCGCCGCCCGTCCTGTGTCTTCCCTGATGTTTGCAAAAACCTGAATACCAGCCATGACAGCCTGATCGAGCTCTATCGCAAAGCCCGCGCGATCCCCGGCATCAAGAAGGTGTTTGTCGCCTCTGGCGTGCGCTACGACCTTGCTGTGAAGAGCCCGGCCTATATCAAGGAACTGGTTGAGCATCATGTCGGCGGTTATCTGAAAATTGCGCCGGAGCACACCGAAGAAGGCCCGCTGTCGAAGATGATGAAGCCGGGTATCGGCACATATGACCGCTTCAAGCAGCTTTTCGATGCCGCCGCCCGCGCGGCCAAGAAAGAATACTATCTCATTCCGTATTTCATCGCTGCCCATCCCGGCACCACCGATGAAGACATGATGAACCTGGCGCTGTGGCTGAAGAAGAATGGCTATCGCGCCGATCAGGTTCAGACCTATTTACCGTCGCCGATGGCGCTTTCCACCGCCATGTATCACTCGGGCTTCAATCCCTTGAAGCCGGTCCGCCGCGGGTCTTCGGAAGCGGTGGATGCGGTGAAGGGATTGCGCCAGCGCCGCCTGCATAAGGCGTTCCTGCGCTATCACGACCCGGAAAACTGGCCGATGCTGCGCGAGGCCTTGAAGGCCATGGGCCGTGCCGATCTGATCGGCCCTGGCAAGCGTCATCTCGTGCCCGTCTGGCAACCCGCTGGGACTGGTCGCGGCGGCGAGGGCGCGCGTGCGGGGCGCAAACACGCCCCGCAGGGCCGTAAATTCGTGACCAAGGGGCTGAGCTAGCGCTTAACCCCCATCACTATCGCCAGCGCCAGTAGCAGCCCATCCATCACCCAGGTCATGGGATCGGCGAAGCTGGCGCGCCACAGCGCGATATGGCCGAGTGCCAATGCCGCCAACAGCAGTGCAGATGTGCGGCGCAAGATATTGGCGAGCGTTTCAGCTCTCCATAATGCGGATGACAGGCAGCTTGCGCCTGTGAGCGCGATCCACACTGGCAAAAGCGGCAGTGCAGCCAAGGACGCGAGGCCCGTTCCTGCGAAGGCCAGCGGCTGGCTCCAGACAAACCCCGTCCAGAAACGTTCGAAACGCGGTGCTGGGCGGCCTTTATCTCGCTTACGCGCCAGCCAGATGGTGATACCGGTCGAGGTCAAGAAGGTCAGCAGCGCGCCCAGTACAACATAGGCGATCTTGATCACACCGCCACCGAACCAGCCGAAGTGTAAAGGCCCCAGCGAAGCGATGATGGTCTTGCCGAGCGGCTCTTGGTTTCGCGGCTTCTGCAGCAGCTTGCCATTTCCGTCGAAGAGATATTGTTTGCCGCGCGCCAGTGTGCCGGAACTTTTCATCTCCACCATTGCGCTTTGGCCTTGCGTGCCGGGCCGTA
Organism: Rhizomicrobium palustre; assembly: GCF_011761565.1. NCBI lineage: Bacteria > Pseudomonadati > Pseudomonadota > Alphaproteobacteria > Micropepsales > Micropepsaceae > Rhizomicrobium > Rhizomicrobium palustre. The sequence continues at coordinate 3,658,934 of NZ_JAASRM010000001.1, forward strand.
TCAGCATCACGAAACGCACCGGCGCGGGCAGGGATTTCAGCATTCCTTCCAGATCGGGAAGTGGCGCAGGGCGCGCGTCCGCTTTCGGCAGCGGCGGGCGGATAAGGGCGTTGGCTTTGCCAAGATCGCCTTTGAAAACAGCAAGTGCCAAAACCGCGAGGATCAGGGTGGAAAGCCCGAGCAAGGCGCCGGTTATTGAAACCGTCAGATGAAACGGCAGCGCCCAGACGCCGATGCGATTATGCAGATCAGCTTCCTGTAAGCGGCGCGCACCACCGAATCTCAGGTAAAACGCGTCCCGGAAAATGCGTGGATGTGCGATCAAGCCGGAGAGCAAGAGCGAGAGCAAAGCAACGCCGGTTAGGCCCACCACGACCAAGCCGATAGTTTGGGGCAGATGCAGGCTGGTGTGCAGATGTACCAGAAACTCGCTGAACTCCGACTGCGCCTCGCCGGTGAACCGCCCCGTCGCATCGAAAAGAAAATCTTCTTCAGCGTGGGGCGAATGTGCGTTTGTTTTGAGCCGCGGTTGATCTGGTTGCGGCGGAAAAATGACAATGCGATCCGGCGTGTTGCTGTGCGACAGCGTGTAATGCGCCGCTGCCGCAATAGCCTGAGGAGACGTTTCGGTCACCACGGGACCTTGCGGGGTTTCCCAGCGCTGCCATTCGTAGACCAGCACCGCCAGCGTGCCGGAGAAGCAGACGAGATAAATCAATGCCGCAAAAGCGATGCCGAGTGAGGAATGCCCGGCCAGAACGGAACGTACCGTGCCAGCGGGAATTTTTGGCCAATTGCTCATGCCAAACCTTTCAACGCGGCGGCAGCAAAGCTCACGATTGTCAGCCCCGAGAGCACCAGTGCAGCGCGGCCAATGCGGTCATCTGCCAAAGTCCAGGCCATGCACGCCGCCCAGATCAGCGGTACCAGGAGCCCGCCAAGTACCAGCGCGGTGACTTTTTCACCCGGCATCCAAACGGCAAAGGCGATACCAGCGCCGATGGCGGCGATGCCGCCTAAGGGGCCTGCGAGTATCCCGCGCACCCAGCCGCGCCAAACTTTGGATCTGCGTTCGGAGGGCTCCGGTGGTGCGTTGCCATTTTTGCGCAAGGTTGCGGTGCGGCGTTCATGGCCTGTTGCCACCAAGGCCAAGAAGGCAAGGCTCATCACGCTTGCGGCGATAAAAGGACCGCGGCCGCTGCCAAAACTCCATATAGAGAAGCCGACAGCGGCCACGATCACCCCCCAGCCGGCCAGCACGCGCCAGCGTGCCGCGCCATTCCAAGCACTCTTCAGGAAAAGCCCTGCGGATACACCGAAGGCGGCGAGAATGATGCAGGCTGCGCTCTGGTTCACAGATGGAACTCCAGCCCGCCGCCGATCACGCGCGGATCGCCCAAAATGGCGACATTCTGCGCCTTATAGCGATAGACCATGTACTGCATGTCGGCGATGTTGTTGGCGTAGAGATAAACCGACCACTGATCGAAGGCGTAGCTGAGTTTGCCGTTCACCAGTGTGCGTCCGCCAAGGAGATAGTCTCTCTGATCGGCGCCGTTGGCCGAGAACACCCGACCGCGATAGCTGGCATTGAGATTCAGCGCGAAGCCATCGAGGAAGCGATAGTTGAAGCCCGCCGCCAAGGTCCAGTTCGGCGCGCTCGCAAAATGCGTTCCGGCAAGCGTAGTCGTCGCCGTGCCGGTATTGACGGTGAAATCGTCGAAGCGGTTCTGGCTGTATCCGGCCGAGCCGTACCAATCGAAATCATCCGTGAGGTGATGATTGAGCTCGAACTCAACCCCATACATATGCGACTTGCCGGCGTTCTCGGTCTGATAATCATAGGTGTTGAGGCCGAGCCGCACGACGACCTGTTGCTTGCTCCAATCGACATAATAGGCATTGGCATTGGCCGTCAGCGTGCCATCCAGCCAGGCGGATCGCAGCGAAAGTTCGTAATTCCAGGTATATTCGGGATCATAGGGCACGATGGTGGAGCGAGCGACATTGACCTGCGCGCCGCCGGAGCGATAGCCGCGCTGTACCACAAAGCTGGTGTCGAAATTCTCGTCCCAGCGATAGGTGAGGCCGAGCTTGGGCAGGAAGGCGCCAAAGCTTTCGCTGCGCGCGGGCGCCGATGATCCCGCCGAGGCGACGATCTGCGAGACGACGTAATTCAGTCCCGTGAAGGCAGGCGCGTAAGCCCCATAGGCATTTGGGGTGGGATAGGTGCCTGCAAAACTCGCCGTCTGTGCCGAGATAAGGTTGTTTTCCTCGTAATCGTAACGAAAGCCCGCCAGCAATGTCAGATCAGGCGTGATCGAATATCGGCCATCGGCAAACACCGCATAGGTGCGGGTCTTCTGGGGCGCGTCGGAAGTATAGGACACCGGGATGACAGGCAGGGCGGTAGTGTAAAGGTTGGCGGCAGTGGTTGCGGTCGCACCATCCAGGCCGAAATTGCTGACGAGGAGGCCGCGCAGCGTTGCCGTCGGCGTCACCACATTGGTCACGCTGGCCGATTTGTTGCCGTTGTTGCGGTCGAAATAGAAGAGGCCGAACAGGCCTTTCAGCCGGTCCCCCTCATATTGCAAACGCAGCTCTTCGGAGAAGGTCTGAACATCGCGCCACAAGGTGCCGTAGGCTTGCGTAACTGCCGAATAATCGGTGTCGTATTGCGAGGTGTCGCGGACCCGGCTCAAGGCGGTGATGGAGCTGATATTCCACGCGGGCGCGATGGCATAGCTGGCTTTGAGGCTCGCCATATCCATCTTGGTATCGGCCTTGTTGGGTGAATCCGAAAAATCCAAACGGTTGTGATAGAAATCCGGCACGGCGGTCGAGATGTACATGAAGACGTAGCCGGATTTGCGGGTGTTATGGGTGTAGTTGGCATCCACCTCCAGGCCCGGCAGCGCTTTGGGCGTCCATTTCAGCTTGCCGCGATAGTTCAGGGTGTAGCGCGGATCGGCATTGGTCTTGTGCGTCGGATTATAGATGAAGCCATCCGAATAGCTGTCATCCACCGCGACGCGAAAAGCGAGTTCATCCTCCACGATCGGTCCGCCCGCGGCCATAGAGAATTGGCGGCCGCCGTTATCATTGAATTGGGAACGCGCCTTCGCATCCCACTGCATGGTCGGCTCCTGGGTGCGCACGATGATGGCGCCCGCTAAGGAGTTTCGTCCTTGTACGGTCGATTGCGGGCCGCGCAGGATTTCGACCTGCGAGACATCCCACATGTCGCGCGGACCGCCGAACACCGCCACGTCGGGCACCGCCACGTCATCGACATAGATGGTGGCAAGCCCGCCTTCACCGCCGCCGGAGACGCCGCGATTGGAGATGCCGCGAATGGAGAAGCCCATGCCGCCATAGACATCGCTGACATTGGCGGTTCGGGTGATGACATCGAAGAGGTCGGTAATGCCTTCCTGGTCGATCTTCTTGGCCGTGGTGACCGCCACGCTGGACACGGTGTCTTGCAGGGAGCGGCTGACCTTTTCGCCGGTCACTACCACCGTCTCATAGCCTGCATCGCCCTCTGTGAAGCTCGTCTCGGCGTAGGAGGGGCTGTTAATGACCGCCAACAAGGCGAGGGAGCTGACACCAGAAAAAAGCCAGTGGCGGCCAGCGGAGGCAGAAAAACGCATAGGAACCCCTTCCAAAGACGATGGTTACATCGCCTAAAGGAAGTTCCATATGCGAGTCAATCGCAGTTGCAAGATCGCGCGCTTAGATCGGGTGAGGCAAAATCCCGCAATAGCTGTGATTGCGATTGACGCGCAAATGCACCTAAGCATGAAAATTACGCTGGGTAAGAAAAAAAGGCGGCGAGCCTTGCAGCGCGCCGCCCATTCACGAGGTTATGCTGCCACTACTTCAGCACGACCTCATTGTTCATCTGGGTGATCTCTTTGAACGGCGCCACAATGCGCAGCTTCGCGCCGGTGGTCTTGAAGCCGGCCGGAAGTGCTAGAGTGACGGTTGCGGTGTGGGGCTTCAGATCCTTCGGCGCGGCAATCGCGGGTGTCGGAGCTTCGGCCACGACCTTGCCCTTGGCATCGACGAGTTCGAGTTTGGCCGCGCCCGCATCCTGCGCGCCAAGGCTATGGACCGTGACTTTCAGCGCGGTACCGTTGATCACCACATCATCCTCGCCAATGCCGAGATCGGCCCGGGTGACCGGATCGCTGCCCGAAGGTGTCTTCAGCGTGAACTCATAGACCGTAGTCTTGCCCGGTGCGAATTCGACCTCGGTGGAGGCCGATTTTTCGAAGGCAATCTCTTTGCTTTTGGTATTGGCGCCGAGATTGTCCAGCGCATCGCCCAGGCCGGATTTCACCGTCCAAATGCCGCTTTCGACATTCCAGCCGGTCATCTTCGCTTTGATCGGCTTGCTGTCGGTGTTGAAGGCAATAACCTTGAAATGCTTGCGGTCGGCATTCGGCACCAGCAGCGCGACTTTCACCGCGTCATCCTTGCCGGGGAAAGCCCAGGTGACCGTCGCGCCGGGATACATGTTGCCGCGCACCAGCTGAACGCCGCCCATGCGCGAGCGCTGCAGATACATGGAGTCGATCTCCACGCGATCCGTCCACCAATGGCCTTCGGTGCGCGAATACATGGTCTCGGCCTGACGGCGTAGTTCTTCCGTATAAAGATCGTCGAGGAACTTTTTGTTGCCGGTCATTTCCCAGGCGACATAGCGTTCCAGCGCGCCGCCCGAGCCTTTTTCCGCCCGCCGCACCGCCGCGCCGCCCCATTCCTTCTGCTTGCCGAGGACGTTGACGAGATCCTCGTTGAGATTGGTGATCGGCTTGATGTTATCGGCTTCGGCCACCACGCGGGCGCCGCCCACGCTGACCGAATCCACCTTATTGGCCTGGTCGACAGAGGCCAGGATCGGCATCAGATATTTGTCGTCGCCGGTCCAGCGCCAGGCCGCCCAGAAGATCTGCATCGGGGCCTGGCCCGCGGGGAGCTTGCCCTTGGTGGCTTCAGTGCGCCAGTTGATCTCATCCGGGAACCACCAGATGCCTTTGTCGTCCTTTTTGCCATGGGCGAGGATGCCATCGGCAAGGCCGATTACGGTTTTGCGCGCGGTCGGATCGGCGTTGAAATCGCCCATCAAGACGCCCGGATGCATGATCACATAGGAATAGTATTTGCCCCATTCCCACGGGCCTTCGCGGAAGCTGTCGCTGCCCGAATACCAGTTGGTATTGAAGTGGAGATGGCCCGCGGAGTTGGTCGAGATGATGCGTTCATAAGCGGCGACCGTGGTCATCAGCCGCTCGACGGCTTTGGGATCGCCGAAGTTCAGATACATCGACTCCGAATTGACGTTGATGCCTTCCTCGTAGACATGCAGCTCGTCTGACATGATGGTCGAGAGCCCGTTGGTGATCATGCCGTTCTTGTAGACCGCATCGTTCAGCCGCTTCAGCGACAGCTTGATTTTATCGCTGTCGATCCCGAGCAGCGCCGCGCCCGGCCATTGGCCGAGGAGGTCGGAGTCATCCGAAATGCCGCCGCCGAAATCGCCATAATCGGATTGGCGGTTGTCGATCCACCAATTGATGAAATGGCGCAGGCCCTTCATGTCCTCAAGCTGCAGGAAGGCCCAGCTCGGCACGCCTTTGGGAGGCTTGGGCGCGTTGAATTCTGAGGCCGGGCCCTGATTGCCATAGGTGATGTCGGCCCAATATTCGCGCCCGATCTTGTTATCGGGATCGACACGCAGAAGGTCCGTAGCATCGGCCACCACGCGCTCATAGAGTTTCTCGCGCTTGGACGCGGTGTGTTCTTCGACGAGATAGCCCCAATTGTCTTTGAGCTGATCGAGCCGGTCGGCGATGTGTTCTTTCAAGGCTTCCTTGCGGTCCTTGAAGACGAGCTTGATCTTGGCGCCATTCAGTTGGTTCGCATCGAAATCAGAACCAGAACCCGCGACAGTCAAATACAGGCTCTTGTTCGGCAGGATGCGGTCGCGCAGGTCCAGCCACACTGTGCGCGCTTCGCCCGGCTTCACGGCGACGGTGATGTCGAACATGTTGCGCATCGGCCAGATCGGGTCTTTGACCTGAATGTTGAGCGGGAAGAGCCCATTCATGGTGGGCTTTACCTTCAGCGCCGGGATGGTGATGGCGATGCCATCGAGCCCGTCATGCATATTCTCCCAGCCATAACCCCAGGAGCGGTAAAGCTGCTGCGCGGCGGGAGCGGCACCGTATTCATACGGGATCAGCACATGAATGAGCGGCAGTTTCACGCCGCTTTCCACGACACGGGTTCGCGTTTGGGCGGCATCAGGCACGGCCACGACGGTAGTTTGCGCATCGGGCGTATAGCGGCCTTTGATGAAGTCGTTCAGATCATCAAGATCGGGGGAATCCGGCGCCGCATTGGCGCGGATGGTGTAGGTCTGGGTGAGGGTGCCTTTAGGAACGCTGCCAGCCTGAATGTTATAGGCCGCGATTTCCTGGATCGGGGTTTCCTGCGCGATGTTGTTGAAGCTGAGCACACCGCCTTTGCGTTCCTGATCAAAGGTCCAATAGCTGCGTTCCTGATCTTTCGCACGGGTGGCGATTTCGACCGGCTTCTCGCCGGGCTTGGCCGCATAGGTGAGATTGCCATAAGCGGCGCCTTGCAGCTCGATATGGTTCCACGGCTCGTTCGGCAAAGTGAGGGTCAGCGTCTTGCCGCCTTCGACATAGACGTTCCAATCGGGAAGCTGGAAATAGTCGTTGCGGCCGGGCAGGCGCGAGCGGTTATAGACGCCGGGCCATGTAGTTTCGGCAATGCCGTCCGTCGCCTTGTACATCCATTCCTTGATGTCCTTGGCGTCGGTGAATTCGACTTTACGGATCGCGGTGACGGGGGCGGTGAGGGCAACCGGGGCGTCGCCCGCGCGGTTCCAGCCATAGCGCCAGAACCATTCGGCTTGTGTCACCGGATTGGAAAGGTCGCCCGCCGGGAAGGCGGCCACTTGCGGCACATCCCCTTTGGCGAGGGTGGCAATCTCGGCATCGCTGACTGCATGATCATAGATGCGCAACTCGTCGTAATCGCTGCCGCGCATGAAGTTGTAACGGCTTTGCACCTGATGCGGAGAGACGGCGCGCGCCGCCATGCCGAACTGATCGAGGCCGCTATCGAGTACAGCGGCTTCTTTCTTCTCGGCGACGAGCTTGCCATTCACATAAAGCTTCACGCCCGAGGTCTCGTCCCAGGAGAACGCGATATGGTTCCAGACATTCGGCGCAGGCAGCTCATCCAGTTTGAAGGAGACACGCACGCGGGCGAGGTTGTTGTCGGTAACGAAGGCATCGTAGCCATGGCCGTTATAATCGATGCGCAGGAACGCCATGTCCCAGCTCGAGTGATCGGCAAACCCGGTGCGGAAGAGTACAAAGGGCGCGCGGCCGAGCGGGGTGCGGGCGCGCCAGAAAAAGCTCACCGTACCGCGCTGCGCGAAGATGTTACCCGGCGCTTTCCAGGCCACCACATTCTCGTCATCGGTGGCGAGGGCGCTGCCCATGCGGCCGTCATTCACGATCTTAAACTTATCCGAGAAGTTCGGCACCGCTTCGCCACGGGCGAAATCCGCGGTCAGGCTTTTGTCGGCCGACATATAGAAGAGCAGCCCCGGCGCCGGCCCGGCAGGCTCCTTGGCATAAGAAATGACACCGGTGGCCAAAAGCAGGCTGGCGGAGAAGCGGGCGAGCGTCGTGGTCTTCATGGTCGGCGTTCCTCGATTTTGGCCTTTGGCTGAGGTGATACCCTGAAATGGGTTGCCGAAGGCTTTTGGCCGGGCGCTCGAGAGTCGCCCGTTCATTTGCCGGAACGCTAAGCCAGCCTCGCGCGGAAGCAAAGAGCCTCTTTCTGCGGCATCCACTGCATTGACCAGATTTCATCTACGCGCAAAGCGGGTGGCACAATCTGCTAACGCTACCATCACGCTAAGCGCCGGGCGCGCAACTCCGTGATCCGACGCCCGGACATGGCGGTGACCTCGAAATGCCAGCCGTCGCTGTCAAAGGCGCTGCCGGTTTCGGGGATCTGTCCAAGCTGAGCGAGCGCGAAGCCTGCAATGGTGTGATAACCACCTTCCTCGGGGTGCAGGCCGAGTTTCTCGAAGGCATCCGAGGCGATGGTCATGCCGTCGAATACCAGCGTGCCATCTTCGGCTTGCGAAATCTCCGGCTTGGCATCGCCGAGTTCAGGCATGTCACCCGCGATCGCTTCCAATAGATCGGTCTGGGTCACGATGCCTGCAAGGGTGCCGTATTCATCCACAATCATCACCAGGCGAATGGGCTGCTGGCGGAAACGCTGCAAAAGATCGAAGACGGGCAGGGCTTCATGTACCACCAGAGGCTCGCTCAGCACCGCCATGGGATCGAGCTTCTTGCCGTCCAGAAGCTGGTTGAGCAGGTCCTTCTTCAAAACCATACCTAATGGTTCATCAATGGTGCCGCGCCCGACCAGCAGCTGCTCATGACGGCTAGTTCGGATGGTGTGCAGCTGCGCCTCGGGGCTGTCATCGAGATCTAGCCAATCTATATCCACGCGCGGGGTCATGATGTCGGAGGCGCGGCGCTGGCCGATATTCAGGGCACGGACGACCACATCGCGCTGGGTATCTTCCAGAATATCCGCGGCATGGCTAGCGCGCACCAGAAGCTTCAATTCCTCGGCGGAATGGGCCGCGCCTTCGCCTTCACCCGCATGCAAGCCGACGCTTTTCAGCACCAGATTGCCGAGGCCGTTGAGCCCCATGATCGCCGGGCGCAAAATGAAGAGAAACAGGCTTAGCGGTCGCACGATGGCCAGCGCCGTGCGCTCGCTTTTCTGCAAGGCCAGGCTCTTAGGCGCGAGCTCTCCGAACACGATATGCAGCGCGGTGATCAAAATGAACGCGATCACGATGGCGACGGAATGCTCGCCTGCCTTGGCGATATCCGAGGGCAAAAAATCGAACATCGGATCGATCAGATGCGCCAGTGCGGGCTCGCCGATCCAGCCCAAGGCCAATGACGAAATTGTGATCCCAAGCTGGGTGGCGGCGAGGTTGGCGTCGAGATGGGTGACGGCTTTTTGCAGCGTGCCCGCGCCGGTGCGGCGCTGGGAGACAAGCTCGGCCACACGGCTGCGGCGCACGGCGACCAAGGAGAACTCAGCGGCAACAAAAAAGCCATTTGCCGCCACCAATAGAAAAACCGCCCCAATCCCGATCAAATCCCAAAAAAGCGCATCACTCAAAGTGCTGTTCCCATCCCGCGCAAGCGGGCCTCTTCACGTTCCGGCACCATCATAGCGGTAATTCCGGCTTATGTGAGGGTATCCCTGCTCACATCAGCGGCAGGACACGTGTGGCGATGTGTTTTTTCCGCGCGTCTTCGCGCAAGCTCGGCGTCTTCGTATTGAGGGGACGCAAATGCTTAAGAGCCTTCAGGCAGCCTTTGCCCTGTTAACGCTTCTCGCGATGCCCATCGCGGCGCAGGCCCAGGCCACCTCGCGCCAATGTTCCGGCCAAGCGGGTGAGGTTCCGGGGCCAGCCTGTCTTGTGACGCGCACGGAGATTGGAACGCTGCCGCAAGGACCGCTCTATTGGGGAATCTATAGTTTTGCGGATGTCGCCACAGCGGAGCGCGCCAAGCCTTTGCGCGGTACGGTCACGGAAGCGTTCGGCAAGGTTTGGCTGTTCACGCTGGGACCGAAAACGGACTCGGTTGGGGAAGGGCAGCATCTTGCCGATATCGGACCGATTCCGCTTGCGGAGGCGCAAGGCAGCTTCAGCGCGGAATATCTGAAATCAACCTTCACGCCTGGCATGACGGCGCCAGTGCATGTGCATTCCGGGCCAGAGGCGTTCTATGCCATCAGCGGCGCGAGCTGCCTGGAAATGCCCGATGGCGCGCAGGTCGCGCGTGGCGCGGGCCATTCCCTAATGGTGCGCCAAGGCCCGCCCATGCTGCTGATGGCGATCGGCAAGGAGACACGGCAGGGCTTCGCGCTGATCCTGCATAACGCAACGCATCCGCCCACGACGCTTACCACAGCCTGGACACCAAAAGGGCTGTGCCCGAAGGAGTGAGGGATATTGAGACGCAGAGATTTGCCCAGGCGGTGGCTCATTTCGCTATCCAGATGCCGACGGGAATAGGTCTCCCCAAATGTCTATGCCTGCACAGCCGGTAGACGAAAGCCGTCAAAGGAGCGTAAAATAGTAGCTGAATGATCATTGGCGGGGGGATCATGATTGTCCAAGAAATAGGCGTCAGAAACTATCGTTCACTAAAAGATGAAAAGATTAGCTGCGATACACTCACAGCTTTGGTTGGCCCAAATGGCGCTGGAAAGTCATGTTTTATTCGTGCGCTAGATCTATTTTATTCGCCCTCTCCAAATCTAAGTAGAGATGATTTCTATAATCACGATATCAGTAGCGATATCGAAATTGCGATCACATTTACCGCCTTAACAGAGAGAGAAAACTCGCGATTTTCTTCTCGTGTGCAGAATGGAATTCTTCCCGTTGTAAGAGTGCTGTCGCTAACTTCGAGAAATACCGGCAGATACTATGGCTTCGTTCGGCAGTTTCCCGGATTTGCGGGCCTTCGCGCATTGTCAGGGCGCGAACAGATTAACTTTTATCGGGAGTTCAGAAAGTCCGATGAATGGAAAGATGTCTTGCCTGTGGCGACATCTGGTGCTGCGGTCGCGGAGGCTCTAGATCAGTGGGAATTTGAGCATCAAGGATTTCTGGAAGTTGGTCGGGATGATGGGCAATTCATTGGATTCGAGAATGTAGCGAGGGGATACCTAAGCGACGCTACTAAGTTTATATTCATCCCAGCCATTCGCGATGCCGCTGACGACGTCCGGGAAGGAAAGGCATCGCCAATCACGCAGCTAATGGACTTAGTTGTCAGATCGACCTTGGCGACCAATGAAGAGATCGCGACTCTTAAGGCTGAGACCCAAAAGAAGTACGTTGAGCTTACTAATCCAGGTAATCTTCCAGCACTTGGTTTGCTCGCGGAAAACCTCTCTGGCACGCTCCATCAGTATTACGAAGAGACTGACGTAAAACTTCGATGGCTTCCCCCTGATGAGTTCTCTTTACCGCTGCCAAAAGCTGACGTACGCCTATTTGAAGATAATCTAGACATACCTGTTTCAAAAGTGGGACATGGTCTGCAGAGAGCATTCATTCTGTCACTGCTGCAGCATTTGGCAATCGCTCGGGCTCCTGTGGCAGCAACAGAAACGAATGCGGAAACAGTATCAGAAGTTGGCCCAACTGAAGGGGAGCTCAATCTGATTTTCGGAATTGAGGAACCCGAGATATATCAACACCCAAATCGTCAGCGGCACTTTGCCAAAGTTTTGCTGGAGTTGACAAAAAACGCCATCCCTGGAGTGGCTGCGAGAACTCAAATTATTTACGCCACTCACTCACCGTTGATGGTTGGAATTGACCGATTTGATAACATACGGCGCATCACACGGATCCAGGCAGAAGCGGAAATGCCAAAGGTGAGTCGAGCTGCACAAACCACTTGGGACGAAGTGGCAGAAATTGTGTGGATCGCTAATGGAGAGCCATTACCCAAGTACACTGGAGCGACAATTCGTCCCCGTGTAGTCTCACTTATGACGCCTTGGATGAATGAAGGTTTCTTCGCTGACGCCACAGTTCTTGTTGAAGGAGAAGATGATAGAGCCGCGCTTTTGGGAGCGGCACTGGCTATCGGAATAGATCTTGAAAGCCGCGGCTACGCTGTAATTCCATGTAACGGAAAGACCAATTTGGACAGATGCAAAACTATTTTTGAAAAACTTGGAATACCAACATTTATTCTCTGGGATAGCGATTTCCATTTGTTAGGTAAGGACAAAGCTGACGCGGAAAATGCGATCAAGCAAAACCGCACCCTTTTACGTTTAGTAGGTCATCAAGAGGAAGACTGGCCGTCGATAATTGAAAATAGGTTTGCTTGTTTCAAAGATTGTCTCGAGGTTACCCTTAGAAATGAGATTGGGGCAGAAGTTTTTGACGCTTTATTGGCGGATGTTCAGACTCGATATGCGATAAGTAAACGAAAATACGCTCTTAAAAACCCGCTTGTTATTTCGGAAGTCCTCAAGTCGGCTGCCTCAGATGCCTGCACATCCAAAACTTTAAATGATATTGTCAACGCAATAGTACAGCTAAAATAGCTTTAGCTGACTAGACGTATGAGCTTGAGCAACGCTGGTCCTTTCTCGTTGCTATTGGGCTACTGGCTAATTTCGGGGTAATGGACTGAAGCGTGGCTGATGCACGGGCCACATGGTGTAGTTCAAGGGAGCTATGCCCCCTCCAAAAACACTTCCTCCTACATTTATGTCGCGAACCGGACTCGGCGCCCGGCTTCCCCTTGGGCGAGCGACCTGGGGCCTAACCGGCCACGAACCCCGCCAATCTCCTCCCCAACTCCTTGTAGAATCAGTCAGATAACCGGACATTAAGCGGCTGGACGCCATGCTGGCAGGATTGTAAGGATGGTTCGTCCTTTCTCCCCCATAGGAGCACGCATGTTTCGCCTCGATGAAGAAGACGACGAGAAGACCAAGGTGGAGCCCAAAGAGGCCGATCCTGTGCCGGTGCAAAAGGCGCTGTTCAAATCGCGCACCGTTCTCATCTTCGGCGAAGTCGACATGAAGATGGCCGAGCGGGTTTCGGCCCAGCTTCTGGCGCTCGCCTCCGAGAACAAGGACGACATCAAGGTCGTGATCAACTCGCCGGGCGGCCATGTCGAAGCCGGCGACACCATGCACGACATGCTGCGCTATATCGGCCCCCGCGTGAAGGTGATCGGCACCGGCTGGGTGGCCTCCGCGGGCGCGCATATCTTCCTCGGCGCCCATAAGGATAGCCGCTTCTGCCTGCCCAATACCCGCTTCCTGCTGCACCAGCCGCTCGGCGGCGTGCGCGGCCAGGCCACGGATATCGAGATCGAGGCCGAAGAGATCATCAAGATGCGCGAACGCCTCAACCGCATCATCGCGCGCGAGACGGGTCAGCCCCTGGAGCGCATCCTGGCCGATACCGAGCGCAATTTCTGGATGGGCGCGCAAGCGGCTGTCGAATACGGCCTGGTGACCAAGGTCATCACCAACGCCTCGGAACTTTAAGGTGGAAGGGCCTGATGGAACGGCGCCCTGGTGGAAAGGGGCTGTCGTCTATCAGGTCTATATCCGCAGCTTTTTTGACGGCAATGGCGACGGGCAGGGCGATTTCGCCGGGCTCGCCGCCAAGCTGGACTACATCAAAGCGCTGGGCGTGGACGCGATCTGGCTGTCGCCGATCCATCCTTCGCCCAATCGCGATTGGGGCTATGACGTTTCCGATTACGAGGACGTCCACCCCGATTACGGCAGCCTCGCCGATTTCGACCATCTCCTGAAAGAAGCCCATGCCCGCGGGCTGAAAGTGGTGCTGGACGAGGTCCTCTGCCACAGCTCCGACGAGCATCCCTGGTTCAAGGATTCGATGTTCCGGGGCGAGAAATCCGACTGGTATGTCTGGGCTGATCCGGCGCTGGATGGCACAGCGCCCAATAACTGGCTTTCGGTGTTTGGCGGCCCGGCCTGGTCCTATCAGCCTGCGCGGCGCCAGCATTATCACCACAAATTCCTCCGACAGCAGCCCAAGCTGAACTGGCAAAACCCAGCCATGCGCGAAGCCGGGCTGAAGGTGATCGATTTCTGGCTGAAGCGCGGCGTGGATGGCTATCGCCTCGATGTTGCCAATGGCTTTCTGCATGACCCGGCCCTGACGCCCAACCCCGCCGTGCCGCTGGATAAGCGCAGCGACGTCCATTGGGCCGATGCCGATAACCAGCAGGAGCATCTTTTCGACTGCAACCTGCCGGAAAATGTCGGCGTGCTGGAACAAATCCGCCACCGGGTGGAAGCTTATGGCGGGCGGTTCGTATTCGGGGAATTCTCCGAAGGCTACGAGCGCGCCGGGGCCTATGCCGCGCCTGACGAGGGGCTGCATGGCGGCTACACCTTCTACATGCTGCGCCAGAAAGAGCTTTCGCCCGCTTTCGTCACCGGCAATTACGCCCTGCTGGAAGGACATCCTCGCCATTGGCCGGTGGTGGCGTTTTCGAACCACGACGTCACTCGTACCGCTAGCCGCTTTGGTGCGCCGCCCGAGGGCGATCACGAGCTTGCCAAGCTGCTTCTGGCGCTGCTGTTCTCGCTGAAAGGTACGGTCTGCCTCTATCAGGGCGAGGAGCTGGGGCTGACGGAAGTCGATCTCCGCCGCGATCAGATGCGCGATCCGGTCGGCGATCTCTATTTCCCGGTCTTCAAGGGCCGCGATGGCTGCCGCACCCCGATGCCTTGGGATGCTGATGCGGCGAATTTCGGTTTTTCGACCGGCACACCTTGGCTGCCGCTGGGGCCAGCCCATCGCGGGCTTTCGGTCTCCGAGCAGGAAAAGGACGAGGGCTCGGCGCTGATGTTTGCCCGCCGCTTCCTGGCCTTCCGCAAAAACCATGCGGCGCTGATCCGGGGCGAGATGGAGTTTCTGTCCGTGACCGGTTCCGTGCTGGCCTTCACCCGCAAGCTGGCGGGCGAGACGGTGCTGTGCGTCTTCAACCTCGGCCGGGAAGATTCGGTGTTTGATCTGGCCGGTTTTAATGGCGCAGCGGCTTTGGATATCGCCTGCGGTGCGGCGCAGGCGAAAGACGGCGCTCTCCGCTTGGCACCCTTAAGTGCTTGGTTCGGCATTCTCTGACACTGGCTCTGAAACTGCCGTCAGCGCGGCTTCGATCGGCAAAAGCACGCAGCGGTGCCGCGCGGGGTGGCGAGCGACATCGGCCAGCACCGCGAAAGGCGCGAAATCGCCTTCGGGCGCGGCGCCGCCCTCCAGCATGATTTCGATGGCATCCTTCAAGGCGGCGAGGTCGGCGATGCCATGACCGGGCAGGGCCTTGGCCAGGATGGAAGCCGCAGCCTGGGTGAGGACGCAGGCCTTGGTGTCATGCGCCACCGCGGTGACGGCGTGGTCCGCCAATGAGAGGTCGATGGTGGTGCGGTCGCCGCAGATCGGGTTCTTGGCGGTGTGACTGCAGCTTGGATGCGGCAGCCGCCCTGCCGTGCTGATGTCAGCCGCGTGGCGCAAGACGGCGGTCGAGTAGGGCAAGTCACTCATAGCGATGAAGGTCATCCGGGGTGTCGATGTCGATGTGGACTGCCGGGTCACCGACTTCAAGGGTATAGACCCAATCTTGATGGGCGGTGATCAGCGCCTTGGCGCCACGGTCGCCGCTGAGGGCCAGAAGCTCCGGGAAGAACTGCCGCCCCCAAAGGACGGGATTTCCTTGCCGTCCCTGGCTCAAGGGAACCCCGATCGCACGCGAAGAAGTCGGTGAAAACATCTCGATGAGCTGATCGATGATTTCGGCGGACACCAAAGGCATGTCGCCGAGCAAGATCAGGGCGCCCGCGCAATCGGGCGGAACACTCTTAAGGCCTTGGATGAGAGAACTGCTCAAACCTGTTGAAAAGTCGATGTTATCCACAAGTTCAACTTTTGTATCCGCTAGCACGGCTTTGACAGCGTGAGACTCGGCCCCCGTGACGACCACGACCGTGCCCGCAGTGCTCGCTTGGGCGCTCTCTACCACATGCCGGATCAAGGGTTTGCCCCGGAACTCTTGAAGCAGTTTGTTGGCGCCAAAACGGCGCGAAAGCCCGGCGGCCAAGACGATGGCAGCGATTTTGGGCATCAGCGGGCCTCGCGGCTTAGGCGCTGACCAGTCGGCGTTTGCTGGCGCGGCAAGATCAGGCGGGCGCGCAAGCCACCGCCAGGACGATCCTCGAGCGCCACGCGTCCGCCATGGCCCTCGGCGATGGCTTTCACCAGAGTCAGGCCAAGCCCGGTGCCGCCGGTCTCTCCATTGCGAGACGTCTCCAGCCGAACGAAAGGTTCGAACACCCGCTGGCGGTCCGCCGCCGCGATGCCCGGCCCGCGATCCTCGACCCAAACCTCGTACACGCCGCCACCCTCCTTCAGGGATATCTCGGCGCTCTTGCCATAAGCGAGGGCGTTTTCCACGAGGTTGCGAACCGCCCGGCGGATCTCATTGGCGCGGCAGAACAGTGGCGCCTGGGTCTCGCTTTCGAAGGCGACTGGCGCGCCAAGGTCATCGAGATCGGCACAGATGCTTTCCACCAAGGCGGCGAGATCGATCTGGCGGCGCACTTCTCCGCCTGTGCCTTTGGCAGCCGACAAGACCGCTTCGGTGAGGTCCTGCAACTCGTCCAGATTATGCAGCAGCCGGTCGCGCAGCTCGGGGTCCTCGACAAATTCGAGGTTGATGCGCATCGCCGTCAGCGGGGTGCGCAGATCGTGGCCGACCGCCGAAAGCAGGTGGCGCTGGCTTGCCAAGGTGCGGGTCACTTGCCCGGCCATGGCGTTGAAGGCTTCCGCCGCGCGGCGCACATCATCCGGCCCCACCTCGGGCACATGCGGCGGCGGATCGCCCTTGGCGACACTCGCAGCGGCCTGGGCAAGTTTGGACAAAGGCCGTGCCACTTTCCGGGCGAGGTAAATGCCGGCCACCGAGGCCATCAGGGTCGACAAAATCCCCGCGATGAACATTTCAGAGGGCCAGGTCGGCCCCTCGGGCCGCACATAGGTGGCAATCAGCTCCGTACCGCGCACGACGGGCAAGGTCATTTCCACGGCTGGCATGGCCGGGGTTGTGTCTGCCTTGTATTGGAGAAGGTGAACCTCCACCGGCTGGCGGGCGGCTTTTTCGGGTAACGCCGCGCGCAGCCTTTCGGCGAGCTTGGCTTCTGCCTCTGACATCGGCCTTGGCACATGTTTGCCGATGTGAAGGCGGTAGTGCCAGTAGCGGCTTTCGAGCGCCTGGGCCGCGGCGACGCGCGCCTTAGGCTGAATAGTCGCCATCAGCGCGGCCAAGGAGGTGGCGCGATCCACCATGCGGTCGGTCACCTGGGCTTCGTTTTGACGCTCGCGCCCCAGCTCGAACCACAGCGCCACGGCGGCATTGGAGAGCACGATCGCCATTGTCGTGACCACGATCAACTGTACGCCCAGGGTGCGCGGCCACAGTTTCATGGCGCTATTCCGTGACCGGATCGACAGCGAAAATGTAGCCCCCGCCCCAGACTGTTTTGATGTAGCGCGGATTCTTCGGATCGGGTTCCAGCTTTTTGCGCAAGCGGCTGACGTGATTGTCTATCGAGCGATCGAAAAGATCGGCGTCGCGCCCCTTGGTGAGATCCAGCAATTGATTGCGCGAGAGCGCGATTTTCGGCCGTTCGATCAGGACCGTCAGAAGCCTGAACTCTCCGCTCGATAAGGGATGCGCCACGCCTTCCTGGTCGATGAGCTCGCGCTGGCCGGTATCCAAGGTCCAATCGCCAAAGGTGACTTTGGCCGCGCTGGGCGGCTTTTGGCGCGGCGGCAGAGCCTGGGTCCGGCGCAGTACGGCCCCAATGCGGGCGATCAGCTCACGCGGTGAAAAGGGTTTGGGGATGTAATCGTCCGCGCCCATTTCCAGGCCGATGATGCGGTCCACCTCTTCGCCGCGGGCGGTGAGAAGGATGACGGGGGTCTGTGAGGTTTCGCGAATGAAGCGGCAGAGGCTCAAGCCATCCTCGCCCGGCATCATGATGTCGAGCACGACGAGATCGATCCCCGCTGATTTCAGCACTTTACGCGCCGCTGCAGCATCGGGGGCGGTAGTGGAACGATAGCCATTTTCGCGCAAATAGCGGGCGAGCGGCTCGCGGATATCGCGCGCATCCTCCACCACCAGGATATGCGGTTTTGAATCGTCCCGGGTCATGACGGGCAAGTCTAGCATGTCCCACTGTCGTCTGGGCGAAAACTACTCGCAATTGTAGCAATGTGTCGAAGTTTGTCGGCCAATAACTACCAGTGTGAATTGCGAAGATTGTTTTTTGTTCTGGGAAAGTTCTGCGACCACCTATGCGGGAATATGAAGCGGCAAAACCATGGGGGTAGGCATGACTTCGAAGCGACTGGTGCTTTCTATCGTGTTCGGCGCGGGACTCGCCGTTTCCGCCTCGGCGCAACCATCTGGGAATGCGCAAAATGATGGTCCGATGCAGGGTCTGGAACGGTCGAGTGAGCGCGGCGCGGAACGGATGCTGCGCAACTTCGACACCAACAAGGATGGGCGCGTCACGCGCGCCGAGATGAACAATATTCTTGGGGCGCGTTTCGCGGCGGCGACACGGCATCAAGCAGGAATGAGCATCGAGCAATATATCGCCGCGCGTGCCGCCGAATTTCGGCCCGCCAATGAAGCGATGTTTCATCGCCTGGATTGGAATGGCGATGGCAAGCTGACTCTCGCTGAATATGTGGCGCCTCAGCATATCCGTTTTGTCGAACTCGACCGCAACGGCCAGGGCTATGTCTTTTGCGGGGTTTCCGATGGCGGCGGGCGCAGCGGGCGGGCAGGGCTTGCCGGTTTCTGCCGGGAAAATGATCTTGATATGGATGGCAAGGTCACGCGTGGCGAACTTGATACTGCCATCGCCAAGCGCTTTGCGGCGGGTGCCGGAAAAGGCCAGACGATGGTTCTGACGCAGTTCGTTGCCTCGGAAGAGCAGCGCTATCTGCCCGTCAATGTGCGTGGCTTCCGCCGCCTGGATCAGGATGGCGATGGGCTTCTGTCCATCCACGAATATGCCGGATCGGAAATCGCGCAATTCGCCAAGCTGGACAAGAACGGCAACGGCATTCTGGAGCCGAACGAGCTTCATCCGAGGCAAATGCGGATGGCGCAAAACGGGCTGCGAAACTACTGAAGCCGGTCAGGCTTGGCGCAAGGTCTTGACGATCTCGGCGAGAATGGACACAGCGATTTCTGCTGGGCTTCTTGATCCAATCGAGAGGCCCACAGGGCCGTGAATGCGGTCGATTTCCGCCTGACTGAAGCCTTCCGCGGTCAAGCGCTGGCGCCGCGCGGCTTGGGTTTTCTGCGAGCCTAGCGCGCCGATGTAAAAGGCATTGGACCGAAGCGCCGCGATCAGGGCGGGATCATCGATCTTGGGATCATGTGCCAGCACGACCACCGCGCTGTGACGCTGCAATGGGGAATGGGAAAATACGGCGTCAGCGTAATCTGTGTAGAGCGCTACACCGGGAAAGCGCTCGGCGGTAACGAAGGCTGGGCGCGGATCGAGCACGCGAACGCAAAAGCCCATCATCTCCGCCATTTTGGCGAGCGCCTGGGCGATATGAACCGCCCCAACTACGACAAGGTCGACGCGCGGATTGAACACCGCGAAGAAACATCGCCTTCCATCGACCTCTGCCACTTGGCTGAGATTGGATCGCGCCGCGATTAACGCCGCTCCGGCGAGCGGTGAGACGTCGGTGTAGGGATCGATCAGCTGTGTCTTGCCGCTTTCGAGATCGACCACACGCACCAACGGCTCGGAGGCGGCGCGCGCGGCATTCAAGGTTTTAATATCAGCGGGATGATCGAGGCGTTCCACCAGAATGGAAATGCGCCCGCCGCAGGTAAGGCCGACTGACCAGGCCGTGCCGTCATCAACGCCAAATTCGAGGCTGCGCAATTTGCCGTCGGCGATAACGGCGAGACCGGTTTCGATGACCGCGCCTTCCACACATCCGTTGGAAACCGAGCCTGCGAAAGCGCCATCATCGCGAATGGCGAGCATGCTGCCGGTTTGACGCGGCGCCGATCCCCAGGTCGACAACACGCTTGCCAGCGCCACGCCATGGCCTTGCGCAAGCCAAGCCTCGGCTGCTTGTAACGCATCGTCTTGCATCTCGTCCTCCCGCGACGTCACTCTGCATCGGGCAAGTGCGCGCTGGGTTCAAGACGCTTTTTTGTGATGACGAAAGAGAAGCACCGCGCCCGCTGCGATCACTGCGCCAGCCGCGGCCCCGGCATAGGCCCACACCTTGCTATGCGCGCCTTTGTGAGGGGGCAGAGCAGGGATATCTTCCGTTGTTTCAGGTCCGCAAGGTGCAATCACGGCGGTGCCGTTCTGCGTCTCAGCTTTAGCCTCAATCTCAGGCTCATCTTCCGGCAAGGCGTCGCGGAAGCGTTCGAAAAACGCATCCATGGCGGGTTTCGCCGCGCGGTCCACCCAACTCCCCGAGAACAAGGCGAGTTTGCCGCCGAGCACGGCTTTGCAATGATAAGAAAGAACTGAACCGCCATTGGCGTCGTTGAGAGATATTGCAGCACTGGCGGTTGCTGTTCCGATAGGGCTGGTTGCTATCGCTTCCAAGGACCAACTCCGCGGGATTTCCGCGTCAGGAGGATCAATATCCGTCAGGGTAATTGCGATGGCGAGCGAGGTCTTCACCGGTCCGGCCTTGATCCTGGCCCTGGCGGAAAACTGACTGGGGCCGGTCTGGACGAAGTCTTCGCATCCGGGAATGCAGCGCGTTAAAACTTCTGCGTTCGTCAGGCCACGCCAAACGGCCCGTCGGCTTCGAGGAATTTCTGTTTTTCCAAGAACTTGCACGGATTGCCCTCGTTTACAGATACAACTTGCGGTTCAATCTCAGATTGTAAAATCGTGATAGTTATGCGACAGATCGGCTTCACTCCCCTGAGGAGTAATGTTAACCTTCTTTCACCCACACGAGTACGGGGACGGGGATGGAAACAACAGTGATGGCTTCTCCTATGAGTGAAGCTGCGCAAGAGATCGTAGGTCAGATTAAATGGTTCGATCTCGCAAAAGGATACGGCTTCATCAAGCCGGTGAGTGGTGCCCAGGGAGATATTCTCCTGCATCAAACGTGCGTGCGGCAGTCCGGGTTCAAAGCTGCCTATGAAGGTGCAAAAGTTGTCTGCGAAGCGGTGCAGGGCCCCAAAGGGTTGCAAGCGCGCCGTCTGATCTCGCTCGACAACTCGACTGCGGAGGTAACCGAGCTGACGCCACCGCGTGGGGCGCGTTATACGGCTGAGCCGCGCGGTCCTGCCTTTGACGCCACGGTGAAATGGTTCAATCGCGGCAAGGGCTATGGTTTTGTTTCGCGAGGCCCCGACACCCCGGATATCTTCGTCCATATGGAAACCCTGCGCCGGAGCGGCATTCGTGAGCTCAGGCAGGGCCAGCGCGTGCGGGTACGTGCCGGAGATGGCCCCAAAGGGGAATTGGCAGCGGAAATTACAATCCTAGACTCCTGAATCGCTCCAATTTGGCGTATGTGGCCCTTCGGTGATCGTCGAAGGTGATTTTCATGCGTCGGTATATCTTGGCCGCCTTGCTTCTGCTGTGCGGCTGCTCACAAGGCGCGGGCGGCACCCCGCAGACTGGGCTTCCGCGCGACCATATCGTGGTGGATGGCAGGAATGGCCCCGCCGCCTTCGATGTGCAGATGGCGACAACCAATGATACCCGCGCCAAAGGGTTGATGTTTGTGACCGCGCTCGGCAAGCACGAGGGCATGCTGTTCGATTACGGCAAGGAGCAGCCAGTCGCGTTCTGGATGAAGAACACGGTCATCTCGCTCGATATGATCTTCATTAAGGCCGATGGCACGATTTCGACCATCGCCGAGAACGCCATTCCCTATTCCGAGGCGCCGGTTCCCTCCAGCGAACCCGTGCGCGCGGTGCTGGAAATCCCAGGTGGCGAGGCCAGAGCGCAAGGGATTGAGGCGGGGGGGAAGGTCCACGCAAAGATTTTCGGGAATGCCCCAAGTCCTTGAGCGGTAAGGGTTGCGCGGCCTGGGCAGTTTCGTGTACGGCGGTGTAGCCAAGACGGGGCGTAGCGCAGTCTGGTAGCGCATCTGCTTTGGGAGCAGAGGGTCGCGTGTTCGAATCACGCCGCCCCGACCAAGCACAGCTTTAGTGAGCTGACGCTTGGCAAGTCGGGTTGTCCTCGCCAGTATCGGGTCTCAGACTCGATCTGAGGGCCACCCGGTTAGGCTTTTGACGGTCATGAGGAGGATCACTTGCGCGCGCGCATCTATCAGCCGACCAGGAATGCCATGCAGTCGGGCAAGGCCCGCACCCGGGCTTGGGTGCTGGAATACG
The DNA here is from genome assembly GCF_011761565.1 of Rhizomicrobium palustre. Taxonomy (NCBI): domain Bacteria; kingdom Pseudomonadati; phylum Pseudomonadota; class Alphaproteobacteria; order Micropepsales; family Micropepsaceae; genus Rhizomicrobium; species Rhizomicrobium palustre. The sequence continues at coordinate 3,681,034 of NZ_JAASRM010000001.1, forward strand.
AACCTGCGAGCCCGCGCCAGGCAGATCCTCTGATGGGCTGGACGGGGTCGTCCGATATGCTGAGCCAGGTTCAGCTCGAATTCGTCAGCAAGGAAGAAGCGATCTCCTATGCCGAGAAGAACGGCATTGATTTCGATCTCTTCGAGCCCCACAAGCCGACGCCCAAGCCCAGAGCCTATGCGGATAATTTCCGCTATGACAGAAAGGTTCCCTGGTCGCACTAAGCCGACCGGCACCACTGGCCCCGTAGCTCAACTGGATAGAGCAGCTGCCTTCTAAGCCGCAGGTTGCGTGTTCGAGTCACGCCGGGGTCACCACTGCGCCATCGCGCCGAAACTGAATTTGTCGAGTGGGGGCAGACATTTTGCCGCCCGTTGACCTTGGCGCGAGAGGCGGTAAAAGCCGCGCCCGAATACATTGCAGACAGGTCATGAAAATCGTCGCCGGCAAATGGTCGAACTGGTCTGGCAATGTGCGCTTCAAACCGCGCGGCATCGCCGAACCCAAGGATGAGGTCGATCTCGCCATTGCCGTGCGCAAGAGCGAAGGCCATGTGCGCTTTCCCGGCACCGGCCATTCCTTCTCGCCGCTGAATCAAACTGATGGCACGCTGATCGATCTTTCCGCCTTTGTGGGGCTGAAGGGTTTCGATCCCGAGCGTGAAGTTGCTTCCATTGCCGCCGCCACCCCGCTTTGGGGCCTTGGCTCTCTGCTGCATCCCTTGGGATATGCGCTCAAGAATATGCCCGACATCGACCGCCAGACTCTCGGCGGGGCGGTGGCCACGGGCACGCATGGCAGCGGTCTGACGCTGGGCAATTTCTCCGCCGAGGTCGCGAGCTTTCGCCTGCTGCTCACGACTGGTGAGGTGATTCATTGCTCGCCGGAAGAAAACCCGGAGATTTATGCCGCCGGGCGGTTGTCGCTCGGCCTGTTCGGGGTGATGACCGAAATCGATATGAAGGTGCGGCCGATCTATAAGCTGCAGCGCAAATATTTCGTACATCCCACCGAAGAACTGTTCCGTCAGCTTGATGGGCTGGTGGAGGCGAACCGTAATTTCTCCTTCTTCCTGTTTCCCCATGCCGATGGTGTGGTGTGCCGTTCGCTCAATGAAACCGAATGCCATGCTCCGACACGCCACAGCGCAAATACCTTGATGGCGCGTGGCGAGCGGCGGCGGATCGATGAATATGTCTTCGCCGGGATTTCCGAGGCGATGCGCTATGTGCCGGGCTTGATGAAGCCTGCGCATAAATTCTTCGCCGCCTTTATGGGCAAGCGCCAGAAAGTGCGCTGGAGTCATGAGGTTTATCCCACCGCGCGCACGGTGCGCTACAAGGCGATGGAATATGCCGTGCCGTATGAAAAAGGCGGCGAGGTGATGCAGGAACTCGCCGAAGCCATCCGCAAATCGAAAATTCCAACCGCCTTTCCGCTGACCTTTCGCACGGTGGCGGCAGACGATGTTTGGCTCAGCCCCGCCTATCAGCAGGATATCGCCAGTATTACGGTGCACCAGCATGCGGATATGGATGAAACGCAGCTTTTTGCGCTCTGCGAGGCCATTTTCCGCAACCACAATGCCCGCCCGCATTGGGGCAAGATTCACAATGCGACGCGCGAAGATCTGGCGCGGCTCTATCCCAAATTCGAGGATTTCTGCGCCTTGCGGCGCAAGCTCGATCCCCAGGACAAATTCCTCAACGAGCATCTCGCCAAGCTGTTCGCGTAAAGCGGCCGGACATTCCAATGGAACCACATTTAACCCTCCCTTTGAGGGAGGGTCGAAAAACGCGTTGGCGTTTTTCGGGGAGGGGTATGTCGCGGCCAATTCGGCGTTTGGGCGTGTGAAAAAGGATCAGGTGTCACCGCTTCTGCTCTTTTTGAGCACCACGACAGACCCCTCCCCGAAATTTCCGCTCGCTAAAGCTCGCGATAAATTTCGACCCTTCCTCAAGGGGAGGGTGATCTTGTTTGATTGTCCAACGCTCTAACTCGTCTGCGCCGGCGCAATTTCAGGGATGTATCGGATGTGGGAATTAGGGGCGCAGGGTTCAAGGGCTAATTCGAAATAAATTGCCTGAGCCCTGCCGCGCCTTATTCGCCCGGTTCGCTGAGTTTGCGGAAGAAGCAGTTCGGCGCGCCGGTGTGGCAGGCGGGTCCGATCTGGTCGACCTTCAAGAGCAGGGTATCGCCGTCGCAATCGACATAAGCTTCCACCAGCCGCTGGAGGTGGCCGGAGGTCTCGCCCTTGCGCCACAGGCTCTGGCGGGAGCGCGACCAATAGGTGACATGGCCGGTCGCAAAGGTTTCTTCCAGCGATTGCCGGTTCATCCAGGCCATCATCAGGACTTCGCCGGTACGGTGGCTTTGTGCGATGACGGGCACCAGCCCGTCGGCATTAAATTTCACCGCGTCGATGAAGGCTTGGCGGTCGATCGTGTCGGTCATGCGGCCTCCATGGCAGCGAATCCGGCTTCGAGATCGGCGATGAGATCAGCGGGGTCTTCCAGGCCTGCATGCAGGCGGATCAATGGTCCAGTCGCATCAAACTTCGTCGCGGTGCGCACGTAATGGGCCGGGATCATGAGGCTTTCATAACCGCCCCAGGAATAGCCAAGGCCGAAAAATTCCAGCGCGTCCATGAAGGCGGCGAGCTTGGCTTCCGGGATCGGCTTCAGCACCACGCCGAAAAGCCCGCTGGCGCCTGTGAAATCGCGCTTCCACAAGGCATGGCCTGGATCGCTTTCCAGCGCGGGATGCAGCACGCGGGCGACTTCCGGGCGACCTTCCAGCCAACGGGCCAGGGTGAGGCCATTCCCCCAATGGCGGGCGAGGCGCACGGGCAGGGTGCGAAGGCCGCGCAAAGCGAGGTAGCAATCATCCGGGCCCGCGAAAAGGCCGAGGTCGCGGGCATAGCCCGTTACCTGCTTTGCGAGATCCGGTCCAACGCTGATCGTGCCCATCATCACGTCGGAATGGCCGCCGATATATTTGGTGGCCGCCTGGATCGAAAGATCGACGCCGCGCTTCAGCGCCGGGAAATAAACCGGGGTCGCCCAGGTGTTGTCCATCGCGACGAGGGCGCCGTGCTTGTGCGCGACCTCGGCCATGGCAGGAATATCGCAGACCTCGAAGGTCAGCGAGCCGGGGCTTTCGGTGAAGACGAGCTTGGTGTTAGGCTTGAAGAGTTCTTCGATGCCTGCGCCGATGGTGGGATCGAAATAGGTGGTCTCGACGCCGAGGCGCTTCAGGGCGCCATGACAGAAGCGCCGCGTCGGGCCGTAGACATTGTCGGTGACGAGAATGTGATCGCCCGTAGACACTACCGCGAGGATCGCAGTGGTGATGGCATTGAGACCGGAGGGCACGCTGACGGTGCGCGCGGCGCCTTCAAGCTCAGCCACGGCGCGTTCAAAGCTTTCCGTGGAAGGGGTCCCGCAGCGGCCATAAGAATAGCGCGCCTCGTTCTCCGCCTTCAGCGAAGCGTAGCTTTCATGCAGGATGGTGGAGGTGCGGTAGACCGGGGTGTTGACGGTGCCGAAATGCTCGGCGCTCATGCGCCCAGCCGCTACGGCAATTGTCTCTGGCTTAGATTTATGGCTCACGGCTGCCGCTCACAAAAACTGCAAGCGGCAGCCGTAACCCTGATTAGGCGGTTAGGCAAGCATCAGCGGATGCCATGCATGCCCTTCTTGAGGATCGGCCACAGCACCACGGCGATGCCACCGCAGATGATGCCCGCAATGCCGATGGTTTGGAACACGCTGAGATAGGTCTCCAGGCTGACCTGCGGGTTCAGCGCCTTGCCGCCCACCGTCTCGGTGGAGGCGAGCTGGGCCACGATACCGCCGACATACTGCGCCATCGCCGAAGCCATCAGCCAGACGCCGAACATCATGCCGACCAGTTTGGGGATCGACAGTTTAGAGACCGCCGACAGGCCGACCGGCGACAGGCAGAGCTCGCCCATGGAATGCAGCCAATAGGCCAGCACCAGCCAGATCAGCGGCACGCGGTAATCGGCGCCATGGAAGCGCGCGCCATAGATCAGGGCCAGGAAGCCCAATCCGACCAGCGCCAAGCCAAACGCGAACTTCAGCGGCGCGGTAGGCTCGATGCCGAGCTTGGCAAGCTTGTTCCACATCAGAGTGAACAGAGGCGCAAAGCCCACGATGAAGAGCGGGTTGAAAATCTGAACCTGGCCCGCAGGCATGGTGTAGCTCCATACCGCCGGGATGGTCATCCCAAAGAAATGAAGGTCCTGCGCCAGCACCTGATGCGGCGCCAGAATGACGAGATCGGTGTTGCGATCCGCGAACAGAGTCAGCGAGGAGCCGGCCTGTTCGAAGAGGGTGAAGAAGACCACCGAGTAGGTAGTCAGCACGCAAGCCACGATCATGCGGTCGCGCTCTTCCGGCTTGAGGGTGAAGAAGCCCCAGAGCGGAATGCCGATGATGGCGGCAAAGAAGACGAAGAACATCACCTGGCCGAGGACGGGCAGGGTGAGAAGGAAGCCAATGACACCCGTCGCAGCGACTTTGTGGGCGATGGAGGCCGTCAGCATGGTGTTGTTGAGCAGGAACCACACCACTGGGATCGCCAGCAGCGTGCCGCCATAGAACCAAAGATTGATGTTTCGGGCATTCGCGGGAGGATTGCCATAAGCGGCAAGACGGTCACCGGCAAACTGGAAGCGTGCCCAGGCTAGGATCATGCCGAAACCGGCAAAAGCGAAGCCCCATTTATACCCCCAGGCGATAGCGATCAGCGGCACGAGGCCTTGCGAAATGATCGAGCCGAGGTTGATGCCCATATAGAAGATCGAATAGGCGGAATCGCGGCGGCGGTCGTTGCGGTCGTAAAGCTGGCCGAGGATCGAGGTGATATTCGGCTTGAAATAGCCGTTGCCGACAATCACGAGGCCGAGCGAAAGGAAGAGCAGAACCACGTTGAGGGAATTGCGTTCGCCATCGAATTTGTAATGGCCGTTTTCGACCTTGGCCGGAATGTCGCCCGTGGCGCCTTCGATGCTGATCGATTTATCTTCGTTGCCGGTGATCTTGTAGCGCTGGCCGTTCGCAACCAGATACTGCGTATTGCCGTCGCCAGATTTTGCGGTGGCAACCTCATAACGATGGCTGTCGATAGTGACGAAGGGCTTGGCCGCATCGCCGCCGGTGAAAGCGAGCAGCATGTAGCCGATCGACATCAGGACTGCGCCGGTTTTCACAGCGCGTTTGGGGCCGATAAATTGGTCGGCGACAAAGCCGCCGATCAGCGGGGTCAGGTACACAAGCGAGGCGAAGGCGCCATAAAGTCCGTTGGCGACATTATCCGAGAAGACGAAGTGCTCGACCAGATAGAGCACCAGCACCGCGCGCATGCCGTAATAGCCGAACCGCTCCCACATCTCGGTGGTAAACAGCAAAGAGAGCAGGCGCGGGTGGCCGAACCAGAGCTTTTGGCCCGCTCCGGCTTGGTTAACTGCATTCGTATCGGTCATTGGTACCCCTTGAAGCCGAAGCGCCTACGCCACCCCAATACGGGCGGGCGCCGTGATCCTTTTGGGGCGGGAGTGTTGCGGCAAAACCGGAATCAAAGCAACTCGATGCGACGGTCTTCGCGGGAATAGGGCACGAAGCCCATGCGCTGGTAGAGCGGCAAGGCGCGCGGATGATCCAGGGTACAGGTATTTACCAGGAGCTTGGTAATCGGACGTGTCCAGGCATTTTGCACGGTCTGATAGAGGAAGTAGGCACCGAGCCCACGCCCGATAAATTCCGGCAGAAGCCCGAAATAGGCTAGCAAGCCCGTGGGGCAGTCCTTGTAATCGAGCTCCGCCATGCCGGCCGGGCAACCGTCCACATAGAGCACGTAGAGATCGAGCGTGGGCGCCTCCAGCATCTCTTTCAAGGAAATATCGTCCATCCGGCGCCGGTCGACCCAGTAATAGGGCTCTCCCACGGTGTCATAGAGATAGCGGTAGAAATGCACGGGCGGTTTCTCGGCGCGCAGGATGGCGAGCTTTCCGGGCGGCAAGGGCGGGGGCGGAGCCGCGGGCCGCGCCTTCATGTCGAGGAAGGTCACCGTCATCGGCATGTATCGCTTCGCGCGCGAGCCCGTCATGGCCTACTCCGTTGCAACCGGCGCTTCGGGGCGGGCGCCCCACTCAGCCCAGGAACCATCATAGAGAGAGACATTGTGAGCCCCTGCGACGTTCAGCGCCAGCATGGCGATGGCCGCCGTGACGCCAGAACCGCAACTCGTGACGATGGGCCGCGCCAGATCGATTCCCTTTGATTCGAAGAGGGTGTTGAGCGCCTCCACCGGCTTCAGCTTGCCCTCTGGCGTGAGAAGCTCGGCATAATGGACGTTGACTGCCCCCGGCATATGGCCGCCGCGAACACCGGGCCTCGGCTCCGGCTCGCGGGCGAAGAAGCGGGGGGCGCCACGGGCATCGATAATCTGGGCCGAACCCGTGCGGACGATATCGAGCATGGCTTCAAAGCTGGTGACGAGTTCCGGGACGGGGCGAGCGGTGAAGCGGGCGGGGATGACGTCTGTGGGCCTATCCACGATCGGATAATCCACGCGCTTCCAGGCAGAGAGGCCACCATCAAGGATGCGCACCTTGTTATGGCCCATGGCTCGAAACATCCACCACAGCCGTGGCGCGGAGAACAGCCACGCCGTGTCGTAGACCAGCACCGTCGTTTCGTTATCGATACCAAAGGCGCCTATCACCGCTTCGAATTTTGAAGGCGGCGGCAGCATATGCGGCCAAGGGCTGGTCTCGTCAGAGGTAGCATCGAGATCGAAGAATTGCGCACCGGGAATATGGGCTGCGGCGAACTCGGCTTTAGGATCGCGGGCCGCTTGGGGCAGATACCAGGAGGCGTCGAGCACCTTCACTTTGGGATCGGCGCGTCTCTCAGCGAGCCAAATGGGATCGACCAGCGGGTTCATCATTGGAATGGCACCGTGATGGTGGAGGATTTATTGCCGAGCCAGGGTGGAATGGGAAGATTTTTAGCGCGCAGGAACTCTGGATTGAAGAGCTTGCTTTGGTACCGCGTGCCGTAGTCGCAGAGGATGGTCACGATGGTGTGACCTGGCCCCATTTCTTTGGCCATGCGGATCGCGCCCGCGACATTGATCCCGCTCGAGCCGCCCAGGCAGAGGCCTTCATGCTGCATCAGGTCGAAAACGATGGGCAGCATTTCTTCATCAGAAATCTCATAGGCATCGTCGATAGGTGCGCCCTCGAGATTAGCGGTGACGCGATTCTGCCCGATACCCTCGGTGATCGAGCCGCCATGGGCTTTGAGCTCGCCGGTCTTGATCCAGGAATAGACCGCAGCACCCAAGGGATCAGCAGCAGCGGTACGGATCGCCGAGTTTTTCTCTTTCAGCCCTATGGCGGTGCCAGCCAGTGTTCCGCCTGTGCCGACTGCGGCCACGAAACCGTCCACGCGGCCTTCGGTCTGTGCCCAGATCTCCTGGCTTGTGGTTTCGATATGGGCCTGACGGTTGGCGGTGTTGTCGAACTGGTTCGCCCAGATCGCGCCGTTGGGATCGCTTTTGGCGAGCTCTTCGGCAAGGCGGCCGGAAATCTTCACGTAGTTGTTCGGATCGCGATAAGGCACCGCAGGGACTTCAATCAGCTCAGCACTCAAGAGGCGCAGCGCGTCCTTCTTTTCCACCGACTGAGTCTCGGGGATCACGATCACGGTGCGAAAGCCAAGCGCATTGGCGACAACCGAAAGGCCGATACCGGTATTGCCTGCAGTACCTTCCACGATCACGCCGCCGGGTTGCAGCTTTCCCTTGGCGATGGCGTCTTTCACGATGAAGAGCGCGGCCCGGTCCTTCACCGATTGGCCGGGATTCAAGAACTCAGCCTTGCCGAGAATGGTGCAGCCGGTTTCCTCGGAAGCGCGCTTCAAGCGGATCAGTGGCGTGTTGCCGATGGCGGCGAGGACGTTGGAATGGAAAGGCATGAAACCTCGCGAAATACAGACGCATAAAACCGTAAAGGCCTGCCGCCGGGGGAGCAAGGCAGGTGGGAAATTCCCATTTTTAAACTGCGGAATCCCCACGATGATCTTACCGCGATTTCAGACGCCGGTCAGGGTGGTGCAAACTTCCTCCGCTAAACCTTGTAGCGCGCAATCAAGAAAGGGAGAGACCCGATGAAAACGCTCCTTTTGACGGGCTTGGCGGCTGCCGGTTTGACGGGCCTGGCGCTGGCAGCGGCCCCGGCCATCCACGAGTTAACGGTCGACGTACCGGGAGGCATCGCCCACATCCGCTACTTTGGCGATAAGCCGCCCAAGGTTGAGGTGGTCAATATGACAGAGCAGGGCATTCCGGTGGGCTCATTTGTGCCGTCCCCTTTTGCCGAGATGGACCGGATTTCCGCGATAATGGATCGGCAAATGTCGCTCATGATGGCGCAAGCGGCGATGATGCAGCGTGAGGCCAATGCCATGAGCGCCGCGCCACTATATTCTGCGCAGTACCAAGCCATGGGGCAGGGATCGCCCTTCGCCTTCACGGCGATTGCACCTGGCGGCTCCTATTGCATGAAGTCTGTCCAGATCACCTCCAACGGGTCGGGTGCGCCAAAGGTCGTTTCTCAGACCAGTGGTAATTGCGCCGACACGTCACCGGTGAATAACGCTTCCGCGAACAAGGCGCATGCGGCGGCGCCGGCGGCGCAAGCCCCACTACAGACGATTTCCTACCACCCCTCAACGAACTCCCATCCCCGGTCCGGGATTTAGCTCCGGCCAGTGCGAACTCTCAGGCCCGCCCGAAAAAGGCGGGCCTTTTTGTTTTCATTCCGCAGGCGTGTGGGATCGGGATTTTCCGTGCACCTGTATTTGCCGCTTACAATCGCGCGAGAACTGCATTTTAGTGCATCGCATCGAAGGGTGCGGACGATGAAGCTTTTTTATTGCGATGTTCCGTATGGGAATTTCGGCGATGACCTCAACATGTTCCTGTGGCCGAAGCTCTTACCGGGAGCCTTTGATGGAAGCGTAAGGTTTTGGCCGCAAGAGAAGAAGGTGGTTGACCGCGATGATCCTGCCGACACGCTGTTTGTCGGCATTGGCACGCTTCTCATCGATAAGATGCCTGCAGGCGGACACAAGCTCGTCTTCGGCAGCGGCACCGGCAAAACCAATCATCCCGCCATAGATTCCCGCTGGGATATCCAGTGCGTGCGGGGACCGCTCACCGCCGAGGCACTGGGGCTCGATCCGGCGATGGCGATTGCTGATCCGGCCATTCTGGTGCGGCTATTGCCATCGCCTGCGCGGGAAAAAAGCTACCGTACCTCCTTCATGCCGCATTGGTGCCAAGCCCAATCGGGCGTGTGGCAGAAGATTTGCCGGATGACGAACATTCATTTCATCGATCCGCGCTGGCAGCCCGCCAAGGTGCTCGAAGATATCGCCGCGAGTGATTTCATGATCTCTGAGGCGCTGCATGGGGCAATTGTCGCCGATGCCCTGCGCGTGCCTTGGGTGGCGGTGTCCTCCAAACACCATATTCAGGATTTCAAATGGCGCGATTGGTGCCTATCGGTCGGGCTGGACTACGCTCCAAGGGCGATCCCCGCCATCTGGACGCCGCGCCCCGGCATCTCGGGCCAGATGATCACTGCCGCGAAAATGGCGCAGGGCGCGATGGCGCTTCTGCGGCTCCGCTCCTGCGCGCATCTCTCGAAGGAACGTATCATCGAAGATCTGACCCAGCGCCTGGTGGATAAGCTGGAGACGTTCAGTCGCCAAAGGCATCTCGCCCTGGAGCTGAACCCGCAATTCTAAAGAGCGGGTTCAGGCACAAAGGCCAAGCCATTTTGGCGAGAGAACTGGGCGAGGGTGTCGAGGAGCCGCTCAGTGCGGTTTTCCAGAACGGCATCACGCGACATATGCGGATGGCCCGCGCGCATGAGATAGGCAAGCGTCGCGGCAGCCTGAAGCTGTTTGGCGCCATTGATCAGCTTGCCCGGAAGGCCAGGGCGCGGCTTCCAGAAGGTCGGCACGCTTGTCGGCGCATAGGTGAGGTCGACCGACTGGCACCAATCCTCCCATTTGAAATTGAGAATGGTGTGGTGAGACGAGACCGCCATCCAGGGCACGCGTAAGGCGTCGGCGACAATGGCCCCATGCAGCGCCTCGGTGATCAGGGTGCGGGTGGCGTGGATGTCGCCGATCACCCTGGCCGGGCGCCAGCGCGGATCGATGTAGTGGATGCCGAGAAGGCGGCAGACCTTCTCCCAATCGCCTGAGAGCGCCATCTCCCAATGGGGGATGAAGGAGACACGATGGAGCTTTTTCACTGGCGCGCGGTGGAGGAGGCGCGTGAGGATGGCGGGGTCGGCAATAGCCTTGTCGGCGGTAAGGCCCAGCGCCTTGGCGGTGAGCGGTCCGCGCACACAATGGTAGTGCCAGCTCCCGTCTTTGGCGGGCAGCTTGCCATAGCCATAGCCGCTGCCGAAGACATGCTTGGTGACCCCCGCGGGCAATTCACTGTGGATCAAGGTCCCAATCCCGACAAAGAGCGGGTCTGGGCCATCCAGGGCGATTTTGGGAGAAACCTTGGGCCGGTATTGCAGGGTCCCGGAGAACGCGCCTGGCAGCAGCTTCGGCCATAGATAGGTGTTAAGGTCGTCCCCGAAATTCCCCTCGGGAATGTGGCAGTAGAAAAGCTTCATCGGCCCGCTCAGCTATAGGCCGATCGTATATAGGGCAAAGCTGTGCGGCTGAGGCGACGGGGTTGAAAGATTTATGTCCCAACGGCGAGGGAGGGCCAATAACGAAAAACCCGCCACGAGGGCGGGTTGTCCGATCTTCTTGTCCGTAAAGGACATTAGAAAAATAAGTGGCTCCCCGGGACGGATTCGAACCGCCGACCAACCGGTTAACAGCCGGTTGCTCTACCGCTGAGCTACCGGGGATCACCCTTTCGGGACGCGCGGTGTAGCGCGTCTCGAGGCGGGTGGCTATATCAAACTCGTATCCGCTTACCAAACGAAACTTGATGCCTAACACCCGCGACAAACATTCTTTTTCGTCTGAAGGCCAAAAAAAGCCCCGGGCGACCATCAAACTGGGCAAATATACTGTCCCAATGCCAGGGACTCGTCGCCAGCGGGTGGTTTTGGGCTCCGGATTGGTGGTCGGAGGCTGCCTGGGCTTCCTACCGATTCTCGGCTTCTGGATGATTCCTCTCGGCCTGGTAGTACTCTCGGTTGATAGCCCGAAAGTCAGAAGGCTGCGCCGACGCTCGGAGATTCGCTACGGCAAATGGCGGAAGAATCGGAAGGCCAAATCCCAGCCCCACACCGAAAAGTGACCGGGCGAAACTATCACCCGGAAAACAAGAAAAAAGGGCCGGGAAATTCCCGGCCCCAAGGCGTTGGGTAATGGTGGGGTGTCTTCAAGGGAAGACAAGCGGGATAGTGCCGTCACAAGGTTAACAAACCCTTAACGGATTGATCCAATATCTATATTTCGGGATTTGAGAAAGAAAGTGGAGGCCACGTCCGGAATTGAACCGGAGTACACGGTTTTGCAGACCGTTGCGTAACCACTCCGCCACGTGGCCTCACAGGGGCGCTGCCTATAACAGATGGTTGCGCGAAACGCTATGCCGTGATGCGGCTGACACATTGGCTCACCTGATTGCAGGCGCGATTTTCAGTACCTATATGCGGCGTGGGGTTAAGTTAAAGGCCCTTCGCGTTCATTTTCGCCCGCGAGGCGGACGATTTCTCTCTTATCACGCGAAGTTAGCCGCTTAACCCGCGGGAGGTACCCGGTAAAAGCCGGGCGTGATTCGAATCAGAAGGGGAATTGGTTATGGCTTATGGGCGTGCTCTGACGGCTTTCGCCGCGGTGCTGATGATGACGGCTGCGCCGGGATGGGCGCAGAAGCCCGCGAAGGCCCGGCCACGGCTCGCCCAGGCGGCGCCGGTTGCCGAACCGGCCGTGCCACCAGCCGCCAAGCCCGAACCCGCCAAGGTGAGCCTGCCGCTGATCGATGCCTTAGGCGTGGCCTATGAGACCAATCCGCAGCTTGCGGCGGCGCGGGCGGGGCTGCGCGCGACGGATGAGAGCGTGGCTCAGGCCAATGCCCGATGGCGCCCTTACATCTCGGCGACGGGCACTTACGCCTATAATGAGAACAAAATCAGCGGCGGCGGCGGCGTTGCCCCGCAAAGGGTCATCTCCCATCCCTTGCAGGCGCAGCTCGGTTTTTCCGAGAACATTTTCCGCGGTGGGCGCACTTATGCGGAGATCGGGCAGGCCAAGGCGAATGTGCGGGCGGCCCGCGCCGAGCTGATGGCCATCGAGCAGACCGTGCTCCTCGCGGCCGCGACCGCTTATATGGATACCGTCCGTGATACGGCGATCGTCGATCTTCGCCGTCATAATGTGGATGTGCTCCGCCGCCAGCGTGATGAGACGGCGCTGGAATTCAAAGCCGGATCCCTCACCCGCACCGATGTCGCCCAGGCAGAGGCCCGGCTCGCCGGAGCGCAGGCGGCGCTGACTGCAGCTGAAGGCCAGCTTGCAATTTCCCGGGCGGCTTTTTCGCGTGTGATTGGTCGTCCCGCCGAAACCTTGGAGGCCCAGCCCGCCACGCCGGCCGCGTTACCCTCTAGCCAAGAGGCAGCCGATCAAGCCGCGACGCGCGGAAACCCCGCTCTCGCACAGGCCCAGGAAAACGAGAAAGCAACGAGCTATGCGGTGGATGTCGCCATCGGCGCCATGCTGCCCGAAGTGACCATGCAGGGTGGCTATACCTATTCGCAGCAGTCTTATGCCTCGGTGCTGGGCGCCGGTAAGGTCACGCAAGGGCTTGGGGTTCAGGCTCAGGTGACGGTGCCGATCTATCAGGGTGGCGCGGAGCAGTCGGCCATCCGCCAAGCCAAACAGCTTCATGCCCAGGCCGAGCTGAATGTCAGTGTCACTGACCGCCAGGTTCGGGAGGCAGTGGCAACCACCTGGAACACCTATCAGGCGGCTTTGGCCAACATCACCTCTAATGAAGCAACAGCGCGCTCCAATGAGATCGCCTTTACCGGTGTCAGCAAGGAACAGCGGGTAGGGGGACGCACGGTTTTGGATGTCTTGAACGCCCAGCAAGAACTTCTGAATGCGCAGGTCGCGGTCGTTACCTCGCGCCGGGACGCCACTGTTGCCGCGTATCAGGTGCTTGCCGCATCCGGACTTCTGACCGCTAAGGGCGTTGGGCTGAAGGTGACCCCGTATGATCCGCTGGCCAATTATGAAAGCAACGCGGCGCGCTGGATCGGCTTTGGTGACTAGATAATTCGAGTTTATCGCCTAGGCGTTAACTCGTTCTTTGCCTTCTATGGACGATTGTCTTAGGGTCTAGGCGGAAGACTGGCGGCGGGAGTTGCACATGGTATCGAGCCCTCAACACGAACCGACGATGGAGGAAATCCTAGCCTCCATTCGCAAGATCATTTCTGAGGACTCCTCCGAGCCTCAAGCCGCGTCTGAGGCGGCCAAAGAGGCCGAGCCGGAATCCGACATCCTGGAGCTGACTCATGAAGTCCCACCCGAACCGGTGGTGGAGGCTGCTCCGGAGCCTGTCATGGAAGAACCCGTGCTGGAAACTCCCGCGATCCCCGAGCCGCAGCCGGAGAACGACGTCGTGTTCGAGCCGATCGACGAGCCCGAACCGGCGCCTGTTGCCGAAGCGTCTTCCGACATCTTCTCCTCCAAGACGCGTGAGCATCTGGAAAACGCCTTCGCCGCGCTCGATGAGCCAGAAGAAGAAGAATACGCCGCTCCGGCCTATGCGCCGTCGTCCTCCGCCTCCGGGCTTTCCGTGGAAGCGGTTTTCGAGCGTGCCGTGAATCAGGCCTTCGAACCGGTCGCCAAGCAGTGGCTGGGTGAGAATGCCCCGCAACTTATCGAGCGGATGAAGCCCCTGATCCGCGAGTGGATGGACGAGCACTTCCCGGCCCTTCTGGAAGGGGCAGTGCGCGATGAGGTTGCCCGCGTCGCCAAAGCGCGCGGAGCCAAGCGCTAAATCTAAAGGTTTCCGGGGGATTTCCCCGATAACCCCTTGACGGATCGGTGTCCGGGCTGGTTTCACGCTGGCCCGGACTAGTCTTTTTTGGACGTTGCCGACCGGACGAGGGGAACCCATGCTCGATAAGACCTTCAACCCGCAGGACGTCGAAGCCCGCATTTACAAAGCCTGGGTCGAAACCGGCGCCTTCCGGGGCGGCCACAAGCCCGGCGCGGAGCCATTCTGCATCGTCATCCCGCCACCCAACGTCACCGGGCGCCTTCATATCGGCCATGCCCTGAACAACACCCTTCAGGACAGCGTCACCCGCTTCCAGCGCATGCGGGGCAAGGACATGCTGTGGCAGCCAGGCATGGATCATGCCGGTATCGCCACCCAGCTCGTGGTCGAACGCCAGCTCGCTGAAAAGCAAGAGAGCCGTGTCGCCATGGGGCGCGAGAAATTCCTCGAAGCTGTTTGGAAGTGGAAAGACGAATCCGGTGGCGCCATTGGCGAGCAGCTGCGCCGCCTCGGTGCGTCCGCCGATTGGAGCCGCGAGCGCTTCACCATGGACGAGGGGCTTTCGCGCGCGGTGCTGAAAGTCTTCGTCACGCTCTATAACCAGGGCCTGATCTATAAGGATAAGCGCCTGGTCAATTGGGACCCGCGCCTGCAAACCGCCGTCTCCGATCTCGAAGTCGAAAACATCGAGATGAAGGGCAATCTCTGGTATCTGAAATATCCGGTCGATGGCACGGACGAGTTCATCACCGTCGCCACCACGCGGCCTGAAACCATGCTGGGCGACACCGCGGTGGCGGTGCACCCCGAGAACGAAAAGTACAAGCACCTGATCGGCAAGAAAGTGAAGCTGCCGCTCAGTGGCCGCCTGATCCCAATCATCGCTGACGAATATGCCGATCCCGAAAAGGGCACGGGTGCGGTGAAGATCACCCCCGGCCATGACTTCAACGACTTTGAAGTCGGCAAGCGCCATGGGCTCGAGCTGATCAACATCCTGAACAAGGATGGCACGCTGAATGATGGCGTGCCGGAAAAGTATCGCGGTCTCGACCGTTTCGTGGCGCGGAAAGCAATCGTCACCGATTTCGAAGAGCTGGGCCTGCTCGACAAGATCGAGCCCATTACCCATGCCGTGCCGCATGACGAGAAGACCAAGACGGTCGTGCTCGAACCCTTCATGACCGAGCAGTGGTATCTCAATGTGAAGCCGCTGGCGGATCGCGCGCTGAAGGCGGTGGAAGACGGGCGCACTAAATTCGTGCCCGAGAATTGGACCAACGTCTATTACAACTGGCTGCGTAACATTCAGCCCTGGTGTGTTTCGCGCCAGCTCTGGTGGGGTCATCAGATCCCGGCCTGGTATGACGAAGACGGCAAGGTCTATGTCGCCGAGAGCGAGGAGGAAGCTGTCAAACTCGCAGGCGGCAAGACGCTGACGCGCGATACCGACGTTCTCGACACCTGGTTCTCCTCGGCGCTGTGGCCGTTCTCGACCTTGGGCTGGCCGGATCAGACGGTTGATCTGAAGCGCTTCTATCCTACCAGCGTGCTTATCACCGGCTTCGATATCATCTTCTTCTGGGTCGCCCGCATGATGATGATGGGCCTGCATTTCATGGACGAAGTGCCGTTCAAGACGGTCTACATCCATAACCGCGTCCTCGATGAAAAGGGCGTGAAGATGTCCAAGACCAAGGGCAATGTCGTTGACCCCTTGGAATTGATCGATCAGTTCGGTGCCGATGCGCTGCGCTTTACGCTCGCCTTGGCGGCGGGACAGTCGAAAGACATGCGTATCGGTCCGAGCCGTGTTGAGACCAACCGTAATTTCGCAACCAAGCTGTGGAACGCCGCGCGCTTCTGCGAGATGAATGGCTGCGATACCAATCCGCGCTTTGATCCCGCCAAAGTCACGCACACGGTCAATCAGTGGATCGTGGCGGAAGCGGCCAAGACGGCGGCCGAAGTTACCGATGCCATGGAAGCCTATCGCTTCAACGATGCGGCAGGTGCGGTCTATCGCTTTATCTGGGACGTCTATTGCGATTGGTACCTTGAGTTCATCAAGCCGATGCTGAATGGCACGGACGAGGGCGCCAAGGCCGAAGCGCGCATGACGGCGGCTTGGGTGCGCGATACCGTGCTGAAGCTCTTGCATCCCTTCATGCCCTACATCACCGAAGAGCTGTGGGCACGCACGGTCGAGCATCTTGCCCCGCGCGATAAGCTCCTTATTGAAACCGAGTGGCCGGATCTTTCGCTCTTGCCGGCGAATGATAAGGCGCTGGCGGAAATGCAATGGGTGATCCAGCTGGTGCAGGGCGTGCGCTCGGTGCGTTCTGAAATGAACGTGCCGCCCTCAGCGAAGATCGTCATGGTGCTGAAGGACGCCTCGCCCGAAACCAAAGAACGGCTGGATACCCATCACCACATCATTGCGACGCTCGCGCGTCTTTCCACCATCGCCACGGCGGATGCCTTGCCGCAAGGCTCGG
Source organism: Rhizomicrobium palustre (assembly GCF_011761565.1). NCBI lineage: Bacteria > Pseudomonadati > Pseudomonadota > Alphaproteobacteria > Micropepsales > Micropepsaceae > Rhizomicrobium > Rhizomicrobium palustre. Next base: position 3,697,620 of record NZ_JAASRM010000001.1, read on the forward strand.
CGCAGTTCGTGATCGGTGAGGCCGTGGCCGCATTGCCGCTCGGTGACGTGATCGATTTCGCCAAGGAACGGGCGCGTCTCGAGAAAGAGCTGAAAAAGGCTGAGGACGAAATATCCCGCTTTGAAGCCAAGCTTGGCAATGCGCAGTTCGTCAGCCGGGCACCGGAAGACGTGCTGCAAGAGCAGCGCGATAAGCTCGCCGAAGCGCAGGCTCTGGCGAGTCGTTTGAAAGAAGCTCTGACGCGCCTGGCCTAAGACGGCGAAAGCATCCGTAGGGTTGCGCGGGGTCACAGGTGCCCCGCGTGGCCAACTTTTGTCACGCGCTGGTAATCTATTGGTGCGCAAGGGCTTTTTCTTAGAGGGAATAGCCCGCCCCAACATCGCCGCTATTCCGTCTGGAACCTGCCTGCCGCCCTCGTCATCGTAGCTGTACGAAATATGTGGACGAGGAGAGCAAAATGCGCAGTTCGATGATCGTGGCGGCGCTCCTGCTTTTGGGGGCTTCGAGTTCGGCAGCTTACGCGGATGCGTGCAGTGGTCGCCGGCACGACACGGGCACAATTCTAGGCGCGGTCGGCGGTGGCTTGATCGGTAATGCGATCACCGGTGGCGGTGCCGTTGGTATTGTTGGTGGCGCCGTTGCAGGCGGTCTAGCCGGTAATGCGATCGCGCGCGACATCGATTGTGATCGCGGCCGTCATTACGATCGCCGCAGCCGCAACTATTACTACTACGACCGTCACCATCGCCGGATCTATGAAGAGCGCGTGGTGCGCTATGACCGCGACGGCCGCCGGTATTACGAGGAACATTACGTGCGTCGCGACTGACGCCGGTTTTCCATCACCTGAAGTGTAAAAATCGAGCGCTCCGCTGTTTTTTGGCGGGGCGCTTGTTGTTTTGAGATTTAGGACTATGTGAGGGGTGAAAGCTTCTGACCCAGGGGTCTCATGTCGTCCTTATTCGAACCGCTGAAAGCGGGCGCCTTTTCGTTTTCCAATCGAATCGTCATGGCGCCGTTGACGCGCTGCCGCGCGCATCCCGAGACGCGCGTTCCCGCGCCGCTTGCGATTGAATATTACCGCCAGCGCGCTTCGGCAGGTCTCATCCTGACTGAAGCCACTGCGGTGGATCCGATGGGCGTGGGCTATCCCGCGACACCGGGCATATGGAGCGACGAGCAGGTGGAAGGCTGGAAGCCTGTTACCGAAGCCGTGCATAAGGCTGGTGGCAAGATCGCTTTGCAGCTTTGGCATGTGGGGCGTATTTCCGATCCCTTCTATCTGAACGGCGCCTTGCCGGTGGCCCCGAGCGCGATCAAGCCGGAAGGCCATGTCAGCCTGGTGCGCCCGATCAAGGATTTCGAAACGCCGCGGGCGCTCGAAACCGACGAGATTCCTGGCATTGTTGCCGCTTATAAGCGCGGTGCGGAGAACGCCAAGAAAGCGGGCTTTGATGGCGTCGAAGTGCATGGCGCCAATGGCTATCTGCTCGACCAGTTCCTGCAGGATTCGACTAATAAACGCAGTGATAAATATGGCGGCTCGATCGAGAACCGCGCCCGTCTGATGCTGGAAGTGGTGGATGCCGCTGCTGAAGTATGGGGTGCGGATCGCGTCGGCCTGCATCTGGCGCCGCGCGCGGATTCTCACAGCATGGGCGACAGCAATCTTCTGGCGACCTTCTCTTACGTAGCTAAAGAGGCAGGCAAGCGTGGTCTTGCCTTCCTCTGCGCCCGCGAAGCCTGGAAGGAAGATTCCATCGGTCCCAAGCTGAAAGAAGCTTTCGGCGGCGTCTATATCGTCAATGAAGGCTTCACCAAGGAAACGGCAGAGAAGGCGCTCGCCGAAGGCATTGCGGATGCGGTTGCCTGGGGCAAACCCTTCATCGCCAATCCTGATCTGGTCGAACGTTTCCGCCACAACGCACCGCTCAATGAATGGGACGCGTCCACCTTCTATGGCGGCACGGAAAAGGGCTACACGGATTATCCGGCGCTTTCGACGGCGCAGTCCTAACGCGATCGATATCCCGCGGCGGCTAAGGCTGCCGCGGTATTCTATTGGATCGATATCGTCCTGAACGCGACCGGTTCGTCTTCCGCCTCAAGGCAGGTTTGAATAAGCCCCGCCACGATGCCGACCACCGCGGCGTAATTCCACTGCCGGATCGCTTCGACCAAATCCGGCTCGGGCATAATCGCCATCATGCGGGCATAGTGTCCCGGCTTTCCGGGTATAGAGATATAGACCGGCTTATTGGCCGCGAGCAGCGACGACGCAAAGAGAATAAAGGGCCGCCAGAAAATCTTGTCGAGGCTGCCGAAGAAGTGGAATTTCCAAGCTTCCGTGATGCCTTTTTCGGGATCGGCTGGCTCTTGGGTCAGCATGATTTGGCAGCGATCCGGGCGCCACTCCTCTGGCAGAGGCAGCATCCGCCAGCCGCAATGAAAATCCCGGCAGGTCTTAGGCCTGGTATGATAGACGGCGCAGCCCGCCTCGCCACGGCAATTGGCGCAAAGCGTTCCGGCGAGCTTTTGCAGCTCCTGCTCGTCGATGATCAGAGCCCGGCAACAGGCGTGGCATTCACCGCACGCCTCATTGACCACAAATGTTTCTTTGTCCGGCATTTGACGGCGCAACTTCTTTGTGACCCGTGGGTTCTCCGCGAGGGCGGATTTTCCGCCAGCCTGCACCGTAACGAGTGAGGCTTAACAATTCTTCGGGCTGGGTGCGCGATCCGGAAAGCTGGTTTCCATTTGGTTATCAAGGCCTCTCACATTTTTGCTGTGAGAGGCCAAAACGCGTGTTTAAGGGTTATTTCCGCTTGCGCCGGAAGGCGCCAAATCCGGCCAGGCCCGCGAGCACCAAGGCGATGGAGGCGGGTTCTGGAACGCGCTGGAAGGCAATTTTCCCGGCCAGCACGGAATCGAGATAGTCCGCATAATAGGAGATGTTGGTCACACCATTGATCTCGCCGAAGCTGGAATCGGTACAGCTTCCGCTATCGACATCGAAGGAGACGTCGATGTCTTTCGGTCCGCCGCAATAGATGTACTGACCATCGAAGCTCAGGATCGCGCCGGTCTGGCCCCAGGAGGTGATGCCCGCGATCTTGCCATCGACAAATAGCGGACCACCGGAATCGCCTGGTGCAGTGCCCGCTTCATGCGCGATGCCAGTCTGCTTCACGCACAGGCTGGCAAGCGCCGGGTCTGGAATGTCGCAAAGCAGGCCGAAGACATCGTTTTGGGCGAGGCCGCTGTCGAAATCGTAGAGCAACACGCCTTTGTCGGGCCCGCCGATGCGCAGATCGATGCCGTAATAGTTGAGGAAGGCATCGTAGAAGTCGCTGGCATATTCATCGAAGGTGTTTTCGCCAACGCGTTTGCGCAAATCCCAAATGCCACCCAAATAACCTGTCTCGCTATCGGCGCCGACAGCACCCCAGCCGCTTGTTCCGGTGCCGACTACGGAAAACTGCCGGCCCATAGGATCCCCACGGAAAAGATCGTAGGTCGGCACGCCTTTCATTGGCGCATCGAGTTTCACCACCGCGAGATCCTCGCCGAGAGTTTTGATGTCCCAGCCGGGCAGGGTCGTGATGGCGCCGCCGACGGCGATATCCAGGGGGCCGGGATTAGGCGCAGGGCTCACCCCATGAAGAATACGCCCGTTCGGCACCGCGAATTGAATCGACTTCAAGGTGCCGACTTCGGGATTGGCCACGCAATGGGCGGCCGTTACGACAAGGGTGGGCGAGATCAGCGAGCCCGTGCAGTAGGTCGCATAACCCGGCTTCAAGGCATCGCCTTTGATCATCAGCGTGCCGACGCCCTCATATCCGGGCGTGCCGCCGACACCGGCGAGATATGGGCTCGATAAATTCAGCCCACCGCCGGGTTTCAACATATCGGACTCTTTGGAGACCACCATGGTAGGGATCGGCTTCAACGCGCTCGTTGTTGCCGGAATAGCGCTGGCCCAGCTCGCCGAGCTCATGAGTACAGCCGCAAATAAAGGCAGATAAGGTTTCGTCATTCTGACATTCCCCAGATCAGTCATGCGCCGCGCGGGCGCTATGCAGGGGGAATTGCAATCACCGGACCATTTCAAAAATGACGGCACGCGTAAGGGGAGTTTTGCCAATCTGTCAGCATGACTTACAATTGTCTGCTCTTGTCATGGGCGAATGGTGTGGATGCAAAAAGAAGGGGCAGTTCGCCCCATGTCCGCACAAATAGGACAAATGTCCTTAAAACCCCTATAGCGCACCTGCGCCGCAAAGTTTCTTGCAAGGGGCGGATAGCAGCGGTACGGAAATATCATGAATCCACCGCCTGATGAGGCGGAATAACATTCTTGCGTGGATGCCCTGATGCCCAGCTTCGACAAATCGAAACTCCCGTCCCGTCACGTCACTGAAGGCCCGGAGCGCGCACCGCACCGCTCCTATTATTACGCCATGGGCCTGACGGAAGAAGAGATTCACCGCCCCTTCGTAGGCGTGGTGTCGGCTTGGAACGAGGCCGCGCCCTGCAATATCGCCCTGATGCGCCAGGCCCAGGCCGCCAAGAAGGGCGTGAAAGAGGCGGGCGGTACGCCGCGCGAGTTTTGTACCATCACCGTCACCGACGGCATCGCCATGGGGCATGAGGGCATGCGCTCCTCGCTGGTCAGCCGCGAAGTGATCGCCGACAGTGTGGAACTGACCGTGCGCGGCCATTGCTATGACGCCGTGGTCGGCATCGCGGGCTGCGACAAATCCCTGCCGGGCATGATGATGAGCATGTTGCGCCTCAATGTTCCCAGCGTCTTCCTTTATGGCGGCACCATCATGCCGGGCCGTCACAAGGGCAAGGACGTCACGGTTGTGGACGTGTTCGAAGGCGTTGGCTCGCATTCCGCGGGCAAGATGGATGTCTGCGAACTCTCCGAGCTTGAACGCCATGCCTGCCCGGGTGCGGGTGCGTGCGGCGGCCAGTTCACCGCCAACACCATGGCCTGCGTCTCCGAAGCCATCGGTCTGGCGCTGCCGTACTCCGCTGGCCCGCCAGCCGAAATCTTGGCGCGTGACGACTATGCCGAGCTCTCGGGCAAGGCGGTGATGAACCTGATCGCCAAAAACATTCGTCCGCGCGATATCTGCACCCGCAAGGCCTTTGAGAATGCGGCGGCGCTGGTGGCGGCCACTGGCGGCTCGACCAATACCGCGCTGCATCTGCCCGCCATGGCGAATGAATGCGGCATTGATTTCGATCTCTTCGATGTCGCCGAAATATTCAAGCGCACGCCCTATCTCGCTTCGATGAAGCCGGGCGGCAAATACGTCGCCAAGGATCTGTGGGAAGCGGGCGGCGTGCCGATGCTTTTGAAGGTGCTGCTCGACGGCGGCTACATCCATGGCGATTGCCTGACCGTGACCGGCAAAACCATTGCCGAAAACCTCACGGATGTCGTGTTCAATCCGAACCAGAAAGTCGTGGTGCAGGTGAAGGACGCGCTGGCCCCGACGGGTGGCGTGGTTGGCCTGCGCGGTAATCTGGCGCCGGAAGGGGCCATCGTGAAAATCGCGGGCCTCAAGCACATCAAGCACCGCGGCCCCGCGCGCGTGTTCGATGGCGAGGAAGCCGCCTTTGCCGCCGTGCAGGCGCGCGATTACAAGGAAGGCGATGTCATCGTCATCCGCAACGAAGGCCCCAAGGGCGGCCCCGGCATGCGCGAGATGCTTTCTACCACCGCGGCGCTGTACGGGCAGGGCGTTGAAAACATCGCCCTCATCACCGATGGCCGCTTCTCAGGCGGCACGCGTGGCCTCTGCGTCGGACATGTCGGTCCGGAAGCGGCTGATGGCGGCCCCATCGCGCTGCTCAAGGATGGCGACATGATCATCATCGATGCCGAGACCGGCGCGATCGAGGTGGAAGTCTCCGACGCGGAATTGTCCGAACGCAAAGCGCAATGGAAGCCGAAGAAGCCGCTTTACGCTTCGGGAGCGCTCTATCGCTATTCCAAGAATGTCGGCCCGGCCCGCTACGGCGCGGTGACGACCCAAGGCGCCAAGGACGAAGTGACCTGCTACGCTGATATCTAGGCTCAGCTTCTCGAGAATGTGGAAATGGCCGGTCATCGCACCGGCCATTTTCGTTACATCGAGAGTTTCAGGCCCAGCATGAAATTGTGGGTCTTGTATTCAACCCGGCCGACACCGGCGAAGTCTGCGTTGTTGGCGGCGATGTAGCGGTATTCGCCGATCAGCGAGAGGCGCCCAGCTAAGGGATATTCCACACCGGCGAGCGCCTGCATACCGAAGCGGGTTTGCGTCTCGTGTGGTCCTCCCATGGCGCCGAAATTCACCGCCACGGCACCTGCGCCAACGCCGACATAAGGCTTCACCGGCAGATCCAGATCATCGAAATGGTAAATCAGGTTCGCCATGAAACTGGTGCCGCCAAGATGGGAGCTGCAACAGGCGTATTGATTTTGGGAGTGCACGATATCGCCGCGCAAATCCCATTCTGGGCCAAGTAGACCGGTGAGGCGAAGCCCGCCGGAAATGCCGATATTATAGCCGGTGTTGAGCTTATACCCGACACCACTGATATCGAGCCAGCTTCCCAGAGTGCCGCCTGCCGTGCCTTGGACATATCCCTGTGCCAGAGCCGGTGTCAGGCTGAGGAGGGCCGCCGCCGCTGCGTATGCCCAGGGTTTCATCACATGCCCACCGCGATAAATACACGCAATTAACACCGCCGAGGCGTCGTAGTTCCCCTCGACTCCGCGCGCAGGCACCGTACACTTGAGCCGGACCGGGGGAGTTCGTGATGCGTTTGAAATCAGTATTTCTAGGAATTGGTCTGGCCGCCATGATTGCCGGCGGTTATGCGGGCTACCGCACCATCTGGGGCACGCCTTTCAAGTTCGATCATCTGCTTTTACGCCAAGCCATCGAAATGGTGGCCGAGAGTCCGCAAGCCTTGACCAGCGCGGGCCTCATTGATGGGGCGTGGTACGACGTCACTAGCGGCAAGCTGGATAAATATTCGTTGGCCCAGCGCGCGAAAAACTATGCCCGCATCGAGCGCTATAAAACCGAGCTTGCGGCCTGGGACCAGAGCGCGTTGACCAAGCAGCAGAAGCTTTCGGCCGCCATCCTCAATTGGAGTTACGATCGCGCCCTGGCGAATGAGAAATATCCTTGGCTTGGCGCCAATGGAAAGCCCTACCCGGTAGAGCAGGCGTTCGGCATCCAGAAGGAAGTGATCAATTTTCTGCTCACCACCCATCCCATCAAGAACGAGCGACTGGCGGAGCATTATGTCGATCGCGTCAAGCGTGTCGGGCCGCTGATCGACGCCGTGCGCGAGGATGTGGCACGGCAGGCCAAGCTGGGCGTTGTGCCGCCGGATTTTATCATCGACCGCAGCGTCGCGCAGATGGAGGCGTTGATCGCGCCGCCAGCGAAAGACCATCCACTGGTGAAGAATTTCATCGCCAAATCCACCAAGCTCGGCTTGAAAGATGAAACCCGCAAGCGGCTGATCGTCGAGATACAAACGGCGGTCGAGAGCGGCATCTATCCGGCCTATCGCCGCCTCATCACCGAGGAAAAAGAGCTGCGCAAACACGCCTCGCATGAGGCCGGTATTTGGCGACTGAAAGGCGGCAGCGCCTATTATGCCGATCAGCTCAAACAGCTCACCACCACCGATATGACGCCGGAGGAAATTCATGCCTATGGCCTCTCGGAAGTGGCGCGGATCACCGCGGAGGAAGACGCGATCCTAAAATCCGTTGGGCTGACGCAAGGCAGTGTCAGCGAGCGGATGAAGAAACTCGTCTCCGATCCGCGCTTTCTTTATCCCGATACGGATAAAGGGCGCGAAGCGCAGCTTGCCCGTTACCGTGAAATCCTCGCGCAGATGAAAGAAGAACTGCCGAAAGTCTTCGCGCATCAGCCCTCTATCCCGCTCGAGGTGGAGCGCGTGCCCGTGTTCTCCGAAAAAGGCGCGGCGGGCGCGTATTACCAGCGGCCATCTTTGGACGGCAAACGCCCTGGCACTTTCTTCGCGAATGAACGCAAGCCCAGCGCGGTGGCGATGTGGATGATGCCGACCTTGGCCTATCACGAAGGCATTCCCGGTCATCACATGCAGATCGCCACCCAGACCGAGATCAAAGAGCTTCCGTATCAGCGGCGCATGGGCGGCAATTCGGCCTTTAGCGAAGGCTGGGCGCTTTATGCCGAGCATCTCGCCAAAGACATGGGCGTCTATGATCACGATCCCTATGGCGATCTTGGCCGCCTGCAAGCGGAGATGTTCCGCGCCGTGCGTCTTGTGGTCGATACCGGCATGCATGCCAAGCACTGGTCGCGCGAACAGGCGATTTCCTACATGGTTGAACAAACCGCGATGGACGAGGGGGAAGTCACTGCCGAAATCGAACGCTATGTCGTGTGGCCGGGTCAGGCCTGCGCCTACAAGATCGGGATGAAGACGATTCTCGATGCACGGGAGAAGGCGAAGGCTGAGCTGGGCCCCAGATTCGATCTCAAGGGCTTTCATGCCGTGGTGCTCGATAATGGCGCCATGCCGCTTCTGCTGCTTCAAAAAAACGTCACGGAATGGGTGGCGGAGAAGAAGCGCTGAGCAGTTAAGGATGTTTTGGGACGGTTCAGCGGGGCCCGTCCCTTGCCCCAATGTAGCCGCTGTCCTAAACTGGCACGGGTTGCGAATGGGGACATGGGGCGCCATGCGCTTTGGGGTAGGGCTTGGGGCGGCGTTAGCGCTCACGACCAGCGCGGCTTTGGCGGCGGGCAATGATGTGGCCTGGTTTCAGGGCTCCACCATCTTTCATTCCGGTCTTCGTGAAGCACACACCATTGCACTCACTTTTGACGACGGTCCCAATGCTGCCACGGGCGCGGTGCTGGATGTCTTGAAGGCACATAACGTCAAGGCGACGTTCTTTGTCGTGGGCGAGATGGCGAAACGGCACCGCGATGTCTTGGCCCGCATTTCGGCGGAAGGCAGCCTGATCGCCAACCACAGCGCCAGCCATCCCCAGCTCACCGGTTCCTATGACGCTGACCCGAACAAGCTGATCTATCAGATCAAGATGGTGCATGAAGAGATCGCGCCCTTCATGAAGACGGGCGATAAATTTTATTTCCGCGCCCCCTTCGGCTATTGGCGCTCGGCGCATGCGCGCATTCTCAATGCCGATCCCGAGCTGAAGAATTACGTCGGCCCGATCTATTGGGATATCGGCGGGCAGATCAGCATGCGCGACGGCTATATCATGAGCTCTGCAGACTGGGATTGCTGGCGCCATAAATGGACCGCCCAGACCTGCGCCAAAGGCTACTTACGCGAAATCCGGCGCTCGGATGGCGGTGTGGTGCTGATGCATTCGGTGGTGGCCAAATCCGCCGAGCTTGCCGAGGTGGTGATCGCGGCGGCGAAGGAAGAAGGCTATCGCTTCGTGCGCCTGGACGAGGTGCCGCAATATCGTCAGTACGAGACTCCGCAACAAGCGCCCGCCATCGCCGCGCTGCCAATGCCCACGAAAGAATGGACACTGGTGCGCAACGAAGACGTCAAATAAGCGCGATCACGGAAAAATCTGATACATCCAGGTTTCGGTGAGCGGCTTGCCGTTCGCCTGGATAAGGCAGCGCAGATTCACCGGCTCCTTGCCTTCGAACACCGCGTCGAAAATGGCGCGCCAGCGATTGGTCCCGACTACCTTGATCGAGTAGGCCGCCGCGATATGGCCGCGCGACAACGTGATGGTCGGCTTCAGATCATAGCGCGGCGGCATATCGCCAAGCGGACCACCTTCGAAATCAATCGCGAAGCGGCGGGCATTGGGCATGCCTTGCGTGCCTGGAGCGCCGCCGCGCCCGATACGGGTCGCCACCACATGCGCAACGGATTTCGGCAGGAAAGGCTCTGGGTCTTGCCAATAGAGCCGGTAGTCCAAAGACATTGATCCGCCCGCGGCGAGCTTTGTCTTGGGCGTCCAATAGACCACGATATTGTCGTGGATCTCGTCATTGGTGTTGATCTCGACGAGCTGCACGGCGCCTTCGCCCCATTGCCCCTTGGGTTCAACCCAAACGCTCGGGCGTTTGTTGTAGAAGGCGCCGTCATCCTCGTAATTGGCAAAATCGCGATCACGCTGGATGAGGCCGAATCCTTTTGGGTTCACATCCATGTAGGAATTGGTTTGCACCCCAGGCGGATTGGCGAGCGGGCGGTAAATGCGCTCGCCGGAACCGGTCCACAGCGCGAGGCCATCGCTGTCGTGAATCTCCGGGCGCCAATCGGCCGCCTGCTGATGATTGGCCTCGCTATACCAGAACATCGAGGTGAGCGGCGCAATGCCGAGACGATCAATGTCGGCGCGCGCGAAAAGCTCGGCATGGATGTCCATCACCTGACCTTTGCCCTTGCGAGTCTCGATGCGATAGGCGCCCGCGAGGCTGGGACCTTCGAGCAGCGCATAGACGGTGATGACTCCATCTGGCGTTTCCGAGAGCCAGAAATTGGTGAAGATCGGAAACTCCTCACGCGTCGCCGTCGCGGTGTTCACCGCTAGTCCGCGCGCGGATAATCCGTACTGATCTTCGCTGCCCGAAGTGCGGAAATAGCTTGCGCCCTGAAACGCCATCCAATCGCGTTCGGTATCGCGCCCATTCATTACACGGAATCCAGAAAAACCCGCCGTCGGCGGCAAGCTTTTGTCGAGACCTGTTCCACCCCAGTCAAAATAGCGCGGATGATAGAGCACCGGGCGCGCGCTATCGCCATTAATCAGACTAATGCGTACCGGCTCTTGCACGGTTTCCCGCAAGGAAAACATGCGCACCGGATAGGGAAGGCCGGCGAACAACGCGCAATCGGGGCGGAAGCGAATCTTTTGCGCGACGTCGTAATTGATCCCGCGTACCACGTCAGGCGCGGGCCGCGTGACCGGTTTATAGGCAGCAGCGGCAATGCTTTTGGCGTGCTTTTTCAGGCGATCAAAGCTGAAAGGATGCGGTGGGCCTATAATAAGGCCATCTTTCACGCCTTTTGCGCCTGCTGCTTTTATGGTCAGCGCAAATGGCAACGCACCCAGAAAATGTCTTCGTGAAAACGGCAAGCTTAAGTCCTTTCGCGAAGGCTGTGACGAATTTCGGTAGGCTAATGCGCAAACGCCGAAAAAGCCGCGAGGCTTTTTGTGGCCCCTCAGAGATTCCGCATTAAGGACGAAATGTCGCCATTTCTTACCTCTACATCCAAACTGTCACGTCGTAACTACAAAAGCTGCGGAGTGACAAATCTGGGGCATATTCGCCTTCTGCCTCTGACATGTGTTTATGTCTTACGACACCTGTCTGGAGCAAGATGAGGAGACCAAGTTGAAACGCGCGCCAGATACACGCACGATCCAGAGACTGCCCACTGCGCTCACGGCTCCGCCGCCACGTCCGCGTGCAATGCCTAAAGCTGAAATCGTAATTTGGACACCTGCGCTAGCTTACAGCGCTGTAATGCGGTCCATCGCCGAACTGTTTGCTAAGCCCGTCCGCGGCGCCCTGCGTGAAGAAGCCTGAAGCTACGCTCTTAACACTGCGCTGGCTCTTTCTGGGCCTTGTGCTTGCCACCACAGCGGCAGGCATGAGCCGCCTCTGGAATCTTTTGCGCATTGACGGGATGAGCCTGCTGGAAGGGCTTTATCTTGTTCTCGTCGCTATTCTCTTTACCTGGATCAGCGCTTCTTTTTGGCTGGCCGCGTTAGGCGCCTATGCGTCCTGGCGCGGCATTGCTGATTCCACTTTGCGCTGGCCAGACCGCCGCAGCATGACCACGCCGCCGCGTGCCCGCACGGCGCTGCTATGTCCGGTGCGCAACGAGGAAACTCGCCGGATCGTCGCTGGAATTGAAACTATCGCTGCTTCTATTCGCGAGGCGGGCGAGGGCGACTACTTTGATTTTTTCATCCTCAGCGATTCCAACGATCCCGAGCGCATTCTTGCCGAAACGATGAGCTGGCAGGACATGCAAGAGGGGGATGGCCCGCATATCTATTACCGCCACCGTGAAGACAACAGCGGCAAGAAAGCGGGGAACATCGCAGAATTCTGCCGTAACTGGGGAGCCCATTATGACTATATGGTGGTGCTCGATGCCGACAGCCTGATGACCGGCGAGACCTTGGCCTCGCTGGTGGCGCTGATGGAAGAAAACCCGCGCGCCGCGCTGATCCAGGTGGCGCCGCAACTTGTCGGGCGGGATTCGCTTTTCGCCCGTATCCAGCAATTCTCCTCCTCCGTTTATGGCCCGCTTTACGCGACAGGACTTTCACTGCTGCAAGGACCGGGCGGAAATTACTGGGGCCATAATGCCATCATCCGTATCCAGCCTTTCATGGAACATTGCGGCCTTCCTGAGTTAAAGGGCCGTGCGCCTTTGGGCGGCGAAATCCTCAGTCATGATTTTGTCGAGGCGGCGCTTTTGCGGCGTGCGGGCTGGCGCCTGCATCTCGTCACCGAACTCACCGGCAGCTATGAGGAACCGCCGCCCACACTGATCGATCATCTCATTCGCGACCGGCGCTGGTGTCAGGGAAACCTGCAACACATGCAGTTGATTTTTGGCCAGGGCTTCACCACCGAAAGCCGCGGCCACTTCCTTAATGGGGTGATGAGTTATCTGTCGTCGCCGTTATGGTTCGCCATGCTGATCGTTTCGGTTTTTGTGATCGTGGATCAGCCAGACATCGCGCCCGTCACTTATGTCGGGCGATATCCTGTGCTGGCGCTCGGCACCTCGCATGTCTTCGATTTCGTCGCGCTGGTGGCGGCCATGGTGCTGCTTTTGTATGGGCCGAAGCTTTTCGCGCTGGCGCTGCTGCTCAAAGACCGTGAGGCGCGCAAAGCCCATGGCGGCGGCATCCGCGCTAGCCTCAGTGTTTTGCTGGAAGCGATTTTCTCGACCCTTTTGGCGCCGATTTCAATGCTTTCCCAAAGCGCTTTTGTGGTGCGCATTCTGATGGGTGAGACGCAAGGCTGGGGGGCGCAGTTTCGCGATGAGCGCCGGGTGCGCACTTTGACGATCGCGCGTGCCTTCTGGGTGCATACGCTGATTGGTCTTTGCGCTGGCGCGGCGATCTATGTCTTTCTACCCGGCACGATCTGGTGGTTCACGCCGCTTCTGGTGGGCCCCATCCTCTCCATTCCCCTGGTGCGGCTCACCTCCAGCGTCAATGCGGGGATCGCAGCGAGGCGCTTGGGGCTTTTCTTAAGCCCTTCGGAGACAGGACGTATCCCGATTGCAGAGGCCTTGCGGGCGCGGCTCGAAGCGCCAGCCGCGTTAGGCCAGCTTCAGAAGTGAAGCGAGGGTTCGAACCAGTTCGTCTGGTGCGGCGGGCTTTTGGACGAGCGGCAGATGCCGCCAGGGATCCAGCGCGCTATGGGTGGTCTTCACACTGTAAAACAGAAACGGGACGCGCCGCTGGGTGAGCAGCTCTGCCACGGGCGTGACCAGTTGCTTGCCGAGATTGAAGTCGAGCGTGGCGCCTGTGATGTCACCTTCCCGGGCGCGCTCCAAGGCCTCGGCTAAGGTGGCGCAGGGCCCAATCACCTCGGCGCCTTCTTCCTCGAAAACGGCCTGAAGCTGCATGCCGATGAGGAACTCGTCCTCCACCACGAGAATGCGCGCGCCGCTCAGCGCCCCGCCGGGGGTAACGGGGGGGCTGGCATTCTGCCCGTCAGATTGGACCGAATTGGTCTGCACACGCGCTCTCCCTCTGGAATCCGCTATTTAGGGTAAGCAATTCCTGGGGAGGCGGATCGTTCCCGACCTAAAGGAAATTACCCCGCTTTTGGGAGGCGATGCACAAAATTGCAACATCGGCGGGCGGGACAATGGCGGCTCTTGGGTGAAGGAAACTGGCGGATGGGGAGGGATTCGAACCCCCGGACCCCGTGAAGGGCCGTCGGTTTTCAAGACCGATGCAATCGACCACTCTGCCACCCATCCGCGATGGCGGGATGACGTAAAGAACCGCGGCCCTCAGTGCAAGCCCGCCGGTTCGTGTTGTGGCGGGCAGGAGGTAAGGGGGGTAGCTGAAGTTTTGTTTACCCGGCGCCGGGACGGCCCTTCGGCCTTTTCCTTGTCATCTCCATCGTTTACGACTGGGGGTGACGATTGGGGCTGATTCCTCAAGATGCGTGCCTTACCGGGAAAAGCCTGTGCCGGACTGATGCTCGCGGCCCTGGCAGCGGGCTGCGCTACAAGCGTGCCGGAAGATACCACCCCGCGCGTGACCGTGCCGCCCAATACGGGCGTCTATCGGGTCGGCAACCCCTATCAAGTGGGCGGGATCTGGTATTACCCGCGCGAACAGCCCGATTATGACGAGACCGGCATCGCCTCCTGGTATGGGCCGGGTTTCTACGGAAATCTTACCGCCGATGGCGAGATGTTCACCTCGCAAGACCTAACCGCCGCGCACAAGACCTTGCCGATGCCGGTCAATGTGCGCGTGACCAATCTCGAAAACGGCCGTTCCCTGATTTTGCGGGTGAATGACCGCGGGCCCTTTGCGCAAGGCCGCGTGATCGACGTATCGGAGCGGGCCGCCAAGCTGCTCGGATTTTTCGAGAAGGGCACCGCGCGGGTGCGCGTGCAATATATCGCCCGGGCCGATCTGCCGAACGGCAAGCCGCAACCCTTTGGCGCCGGAACGCCGGAATCGGTCCAGAACGAGCTGCCGGCCGCGCCAAACGGCGCAGTTGAGACCGGCACGCTTACCCCTGTGCCGGGCATCAATGTCGCGCCGCCTAAACCGGTCAAGCCCGCCGTGCCGGTGCCACAGGAAACCACAATCGGCAGCGCCGATGCGGGCGCCTTGCCAAGCGGGCAAGTGACCAAAGTGCCGGTCCCCGCCGTGACCCATCTTTATGTCCAGCTCGGCGCCTTCTCGAACTACCAAAACGCGCTGCGGCTTGCGACCCGGTTGGGGGGCGATGTCAAGATTTCGACCATTCAACGGAACGGTCAAACCCTCTATAGAGTGCGCTCTGGACCGTTTGCGACGACCGATGACGCGGACCAGGCGCTCTCGTCGCTGCTGTCTCGTGGCGGCGCCGATGCCCATATCGTCGTCGAGTAAAATCACTGCTTAGCCTACCGGAGGCCATTCCATGCCGCGCTTACGCGTTCTGTCTGCCGTTCTTCCCTTAGCCTTGCTCGCTGCTGTTCCCGCGAAGGCCGCGATGAACACGACGGCGGAGCACGCCGTCCTGATGGATGCGGAAACCGGGCAAGTGTTGTGGGCGAAAGACGGCTATGCCCAGATGGCGCCAGCCTCGATGTCCAAGCTGATGACCATCGAGCTTCTGTTCCAGCGCTTGAAGGACGGGCGCGTGAAGCTGACGGATACTTTCGCGGTCTCCGAACGCGCTTGGCGCACTGGCGGCTCCAAAGGCTTTGTGCGCGTCGGTGACCGGCTGACGGTGGAAGACCTCATCAACCGTATCATCGTGGTGTCGGGCAATGATGCCTGCGTGGTGGTGGCCGAAGCGCTCGGCGGCTCGCAGGAAGGCTTCGTCGATATGATGAACAAGCGCGCCAAGGAGATCGGTCTCACCGGCTCGCATTTCGTCAATCCGGATGGACTGCCGGAGCCGGCCGGTCAGCTCATGACCGCGTATGATCTGGCCAAGCTGGCGCGTCATCTCATCAAGGATTATCCGGCTTATTATCACTTCTTCAGCGTGCGCAGCTACACCACCTCCGATCAGGGCAAGTCGATCACCCAGCCCAATCGCAATATGGTGCTGGATAAGTTCCCCGGCGCAGACGGGCTGAAAACCGGCCATACCGATCTTGCGGGCTACGGCGTGACCGCCTCGGCGGTGAAAGACGGTCACCGCTTGATCCTGGTGCTCAACGGACTTCGTTATCCCGACCTCGACAAGGCGGGCCCGGCCAAAGCCGACTGGTTTGCTGAAATCCGCCGTGGCGAGGAAGCTGCGCGCGTGCTCGATATGGGCTTCCGTGAATTCCGCTCCTATCCGCTCTTCAAGGCAGGAGAGGTCGCGGGCACGGTGCCGGTGTTCGGCGGTGCGGCGCAAACCGTTCCGGTCACCGCCAAGGTGCCGGTCAATGTCACCATGCAGGTGGATTCCCGCCAAGCAATGAAGGTTGCCCTGAAATACAAAGGTCCCGTGGCTGCGCCGGTGAAAGCTGGCGATCAGGTTGGCACGCTGACCGTGACGGCGCCTGATTTTCCGGGCCTGACCGTACCGGTCTATGCGACGCAAGATGTCGGCCGTCAGAACATCTTCATCCGCATGTTCACCGGCATCAAAGCGCTTCTCGGGGGCAAGAAATAGTTCATGGCGAAACCGGGCCGTTTCATAACCTTTGAAGGCGGCGAGGGGACGGGAAAATCCACGCAAGCCAAACGCCTGCAAGCGGCGCTGGCCGAGCGCAAGATTTCCGCCCTCGTCACGCGCGAGCCCGGCGGTTCGCCGGGCGCGGAGGAAATCCGCGCGCTGGTGTTGCGCGGCGAACCGGCAAGATGGAGTCCGCTGACCGAAGCGCTGTTGTTTTATGCGGCGCGCGCCGATCATACCGAACGCACCATCAAGCCCGCGCTGGCAGAAGGCAAATGGGTCATCTGTGATCGCTTTTCGGATTCGAGCTATGCCTATCAGGGCGGAGGCCGCGGGCTGGCGCGTGAAACCGTGCGCCGCATTGAGGCCATCGCGATCGACGACTTCAAACCGGATCTGACCTTGATCCTCGATCTGCCGGTCGAAATCGGCTTGAAGCGTTCGCTTGAGCGTCACGGCAATGTCGAAACCCGTTTCGAAGAAATGGATCTCGATGTGCATGCGCGGATGCGCAAAACCTATCTCGATATCGCCAAACGCAACCCTAGCCGCTGCGTGGTGATCGATGCCAATCAGGATATCGATGCCGTGGAAAAAGCGGTGTTCTCGGCAGTGAAAAAGCGTTACCGGCTGAAGTGATGGAATCCTGATGGCCCCGCGCAAACCCAAAGTCCAAGAGAGTGCCGAGCTCGATCGGGTGGAAGGGGCGCCGCATCCGCGCGAAACCATGCGGCTTGTCGGGCAAGACGCGGCGCTCTCTATCGTGTCGCGTGCTTTGCGCGGGCGCCGTCCGCCGCAAGCCTGGCTGATGTGCGGCCCGCCCGGCGTCGGCAAGGCCACCATGGCCTATCGCATCGCACGCTATCTTTTGGCTTACGGCGCCAGCGATCAAGGCCCGGAAGATCTTTCGGTGGCGCCGAACGATCCGGCCGCACTGCAAGTGCTTGCGGGCGCGCATCCTGGCCTGCTTGTCTTGAAGCGCGGCTATAACGACCAGGGCAAGCTGATGACCGTCCTGGGCGTCGACGAAATGAGCCGCCTGAATTCCTTTTTCGGCATGACCTCGGGCGCGGGCGGCTGGCGCGTGGTGATCATCGATACCGCCGATGATATGAACGACAACGCCGCCAACGCACTGTTGAAATTGCTCGAAGAGCCGCCGTCGCGGGCGATGCTGCTGCTCCTCACCAATACGCCGGGCCGTTTGCTGCCGACCATCCGTTCGCGCTGCCAGCGCTTGATGCTGAAGCCGCTCAGCGAAACGGATATGCAAAGCGAGCTCGCGAAACTTCTGCCGGATATGGCGGGCGAAGAACGCAAGAGCCTGGCGGCACTTTCCGGCGGATCGCTCGGCGCGGCGCTGAGATTGGCGCAAGGCGAGGGGCTTGCTCTCGCAGAACAGGCCACAGCCTTGATCGATCGTGCTGGCAATCCGGACATGTTGGCGCTCTATTCGCTCTCCGATAAACTGTCGCGCATCACCGATGGGCTCGACCTGCTCGGCGATTTTCTGGCGCAGAACCTGACCGAACGCATTCGCGCCCGCGCCATGCAGGGCCAGACGGGCTTGCACAAATGGGTGGACGCGCTGGAACGGCTGCGCCGTCACTTTGCCCGTAGCGATGCGTTGCATCTGGACCCGCGCCAGAGCTTGATCGGTGCCGCGCGCGAATTGTCGGCCACCACGCGCCGTGCCGGGCCTGTTTGAGGAAAGAAATGTTCGTCGATAGCCACTGCCATCTGGAATATGACAGCTTCGCCGAGGAAGGCTCGGCGGTGATCGAGCGCGCACAGGCGGTTGGCGTGAACACTTGCGTCACCATTGGCACCAAGCTTTCCACTTTTCCGAAAACGCTGGCGGTGGCGGAGCGCTATGACAATGTGTGGTGCACGGTTGGTGTGCATCCGCATGATGCCGCGACCGAGCCGCTGACCGATCCGGCTGCGCTTCTCGACGCCGCCAAACATCCAAAAGTGATCGGCATCGGCGAGACCGGGCTTGATTACTATTACGATCATTCGCCGCGCGCCGAACAGGCCACCAATTTCCTGGTCCATATCGATGCAGCCACGCAAACCGGCCTGCCGCTGATCATCCATACCCGCGATGCCGAAGACGACACCATCGCCATGCTTGAAGAGAAAATGAAACGCGCGCCCTTTAAGGCGGTGCTGCATTGTTTCTCGGGCACGGCCAAGCTCGCCGAAGCCGGGCTGAAAATGGGCTTCTATCTTTCGGCCTCGGGCGTGATCACGTTCAAGAATGCCGAACCCTTACGCGAGGTGTTCCGCAGTGTGCCGATGGACCGGCTGCTGGTGGAAACGGATTCGCCCTATCTGGCGCCGATCCCGCATCGTGGTAAGCGTAACGAACCATCTTTCGTGGTGCACACCGCCAAGGTCCTCGCCGAGCTCAAAGGCATCAGCCTGGAAGAGCTGGGGCAGGTGACTACCGACAACTTCTTCCGCCTCTTCGATAAGGCCTCGCGCCCACATGTCTGACCGTCTCGTCCTCACCATTCTTGGCAGCGGCTGCTCCTCGGGTGTGCCGCGGCTGGGCGGTGCGGATGGCGCGGGCGATTGGGGTGCCTGCGATCCCACTAACCCTAAGAACCGGCGCCTTCGCTGTTCGGTGCTGGTGGAGCGCCATGGTCCCAGAGGCATCACGCGGGTGCTGGTGGATACATCGCCCGATCTTCGTGAGCAGCTTCTGGCGGCGAAGGTTGCCACGCTGGACGCTGTGCTGCTGACCCATGATCATGCCGATCAGCTTCATGGCCTGGATGATCTGCGCCAAGTCTCGCATGTCATAGAGCGCCGCGTGCCAGTTTTTGCTGATCCTCATTGCGCCCATACGGTGCTGGAGCGCTTCGGCTATTGCTTCCAATCTCCGCAAGGCAGCCCCTATCCGCCGATCGCGGAACTCAATGTCTGGCCGCCGTCGCTGCCGGCATTTGAAATTCATGGGGCAGGGGGCCCTCTTCCGGTTCAGCCTTTCTGGCAGGAACACGGCCGAATCCGCTCGCTCGGATTCCGCTTTGGCGATTTGGCCTATTCGCCCGATGTGAGCGCGCTGCCGGAAGACGCCTTCAAGGTGCTCAGCGGTGTCGATACCTGGATCGTGGACGCGCTCCGCCACAAGCCGCACCCGACCCATGCCCATGTCGCGCTGGCGCTGGAATGGATCGCGCGGGTTCAGCCGCGCCACGCGGTTCTGACCAATCTGCATCAGGATTTGGATTACGAGGTGCTGAAAGCCAACCTGCCAGACGGCATCGAGCCTGCCTTTGACGGCATGCGGCTGTCGCTGCCGCTGTGATGCTTTTTTCGGGATTTACGGGAGATGGGAATTAGACCCTGCGAGTTCAAGGGCTAATTCGTCATTTTTGGGCTTCGCAGGCTTTTTCGAGCTCGGCGGCGGTCTGGCGCCAGGCTTTCTCGCCCTTGGCTTCCATCTCATAGAGGATCAGTGAGCGCGGCGTGGCCTGGCCGTGTTTGGCGCGGCAAGCGGAAATCCGCTCGACGGCATGATCGCGGTCGCGTTGATTGCGGATGAAGGCGATGGTCGGCAGGCCTTCCATGGCGACCACACCGATCAGGACCACGGCCACCACCAGCCATTCCCAGCGAAACCGCTTTTTTTGGGCGGGAGCGGTGACAGAAGGCTGGGTGTCGACGGACATCGGCGCGATTTCCCCAAAATTTCCCATGAAAATGAGAAGCGCGGGCAGGGTGATCCCTTATAGCGCACCCTGCCCGGTATGGGAAGCCAGAAAATCCACTAAGTCACTGAAAATACGCGAAAAATACGCGCTCAGCGGCCCTGATGGCGGAAATTGCGCTGGCCGCCCTTGAGCTGGCCGAAATTACGGGCGCCCTTGTTCGGAAAGGCGTTGGCGATGTTCTCGGGGACGCCGCCGATCTTAGCTTTGAGCGGACGCTTGGTATCGTCGTGCAGATGTTCAGCGACAGGACCGTCTGCGGGTGCAGTGACAGGTTCGTCGGTCTTCTTGTTGGGCATTGTGTTACTCCTGCCTTGATGAGGCTGTGCCAGTATACAACGCTTTGCGGCGTATGTGGGTTTGAGGATTTGAAAAGGCAGATACCCAAGATGGTTCTGGCTGAAATGGGGCCGCTAGGACGAAATCCCACCTAGCCCAGGATTCCACCATCCAATATTTCCCATAATATATCTTATACGAAAAACCTTAGTGCATATATCTTATACGAAAAACCTTAGTGCCGGCGGGCTGGGGGCTGGAGCGGCGCGCTAAGCCGCCGCAGAGACCCCGCCCCCAGCTACTCAGTCCGCCGTGAAAAATAGCGTGTCACGAAAACCGCGCCGGTAAGCTGCAGCCCGGCACAGAAGTAAAACGGCAGGCCCATGCGCCAATCGCCTTTGGGCAGATGCGCCACGATGCCGAGCAAGCTGGCGCTGATGACCGGCGCCAGCACTGCCATCAGGCTGTTTACGGCGGCGACGGACCCCATGGTCTGGCCTTGGCTGCGCGCGTCGGCGGCGTTGGAAACCAGGCTTTGGATCACGGCCATGGCGCCGCCACCTAAGAACGTCCCCACGATGATGACCACGAACATCATCCAGCCCTCGGTGATTGCGCCGAAAGCGAGCTGAGTCAGCGTCGAAGCCAGCAAGCCGCCTACAGCCAGAATCCGGGCCGACAAATGCCGCAGCGCGTATTTGAGCAGAAAGCCCTGCACCACCACCGAGGCCAGACCAGCGGTGAAAAGCGCCAGGCCATTGTCCCGCGGTCCCCAGCCGAATTTGAAGGTGGTATAGAGCACAAAGCTGTTCTGCACCGTGTATTGCGCTAAGGCGGCGAGAGCGATGACGACGACCAGCGACCCTACCCCGCGCAATTGGCTGAGGCCCGTCAGTGCCACAAACGGATTGGCGCGGCGCCATTCAAAGGGTCTGCGCCGCTCCGGCGGCAAGGATTCCGGCAGTACGAAATAGCCGTAGATCCAGTTCAGGATGGCCATTCCGCCAGCCGCATAAAACGGCAAGTGCAGATCAATACTGCCGAGATAGCCCCCCATGACTGGCCCCAAGGTGAAGCCCAGCCCGAACATCGCCCCCATTAAGCCGAAGCGCCTAGCCCTGTCCTCTGGCGCTGTAATGTCGGCCACATAGGCGTTGGCCACCGCCGCGTTGGAGACCATAGCTCCGCTAAAGAGCCGGACCACAATTAGCATCCAAAGCGCGGTGGCGAGTCCCGTACAGATGAAGCTGATGGCCAGGCCCGAAAAGCCCAAAAGCATCAAAGGGCGGCGGCCGAAGCGGTCCGATAAGCCGCCCAGGATTGGTGAAGCGAAAAAATTGGCGACGCCAAAGGTCAAGGCGATGGCCCCGAACCAGAAGGTCTGCTCGTTGGCCGATTTGGTGAATGTTCCCACCAGCAGCGGCAGCACAGGCACAATTAGGCCGATGGCGATAATATCGATCAGTACCGCCAGCATGATAAAAACCATGGCGGGCGCGCGCGGCGAATCCTTGGGGCCGGAATTGCCTAGAGGCGGAGCGGGGGCGTTCACGGGGTCTGCATTTCCATGGTGGATGAGGACGTTTCAGAAGAGGCAGGCACCGCGCGGCGGGCCAGTTCCCATAGATGCGACCGCAGATCGGGCGGCCAGCTCGCGATGAGGTCTCCAAGCTTTTTGAGGTCCCCCCGGAAGAGCGCGCGCGAGGCTTCCTCGAAACCAGCCGCGTCACCCGCCACGGCATGCATGAAGCGGTAGGCCGAGTCCCTCGCCTCGCGTTGGCTGTCGACGTCCCGATTAGCCCGCTGCGCCGCCTCGACGAGTTTGCGCAAAGCCACAGAGGCCCCGCCGGGCTGGCGCCCCAGCCACTCCCAATGGCGCGGCAGCAAGGTCACTTCCCGCGCCACCACACCAAGCTTGGGTCTTCCTGGCGCGCGGTGCGTGGATTCGGCTGGGTGCTCAGATGGCAGGGAATCGTCCGGCAGACGCTCCAGGATCGCAGCAAGGGAGCCGCGCAGATCGATCTCCACCGGCTGGCTGGTATGGGCATCCAAAAGGATGATGGGCGTATCGAGGTGATCTTCCGAGAATGCTTTCAACTGCGCGGCCACCTTTTCGGGGGCGCCAACCGCTATGCGGACATCCTTGGCAAAGGCGATCCAAGTAGTTTTGGGCCATATGGAATTGGGCATAGCCATTCGGGGGCTCAGAAGACGGCGGGAATATACCCGGGTAAAATTAGAAATCAATAACACCCGGGTAAAATTGTGCGTGCTGGTCCCTACCCTGGATTTGCGGCTGTGACGGCGCCAATCGCGCGCCCTCGCCCAAATCCCGCCAAAACCCGCTTGACCCGTCCCCAAGGTCCGCCTTCAGAGGTGTTGCGGTCGATTGAGACCTGACCGATGAACAAGCTGATGACCACGCCGTCCGATATCCATCTTAGCCCAGCCGAAGCCGCGCGGAAGCTCGGCGTCAGCGCCAAGGCGCTCCGTCTTTATGAGCGCCACGGGCTGGTGAAGCCGATCCGGGCCGAAAAT
The DNA here is from genome assembly GCF_011761565.1 of Rhizomicrobium palustre. Lineage (NCBI taxonomy): Bacteria > Pseudomonadati > Pseudomonadota > Alphaproteobacteria > Micropepsales > Micropepsaceae > Rhizomicrobium > Rhizomicrobium palustre. The sequence goes on from NZ_JAASRM010000001.1 coordinate 3,720,553, forward strand.
GGCTGGCGGGCTTACGGGCCAGCTGAGATGGCGCGGCTGCATCAAGTGCTGGCGCTTAAAGGACTTGGCCTACCGCTCGCCCGGATCGGGACCCTGCTCCAAGGCCAATTCGCCTCGTTGGACGCTATTCTGGAACTCCAGGAAAGCGTACTGGCGCGCGATGTCGGCCGGCTCGGTCATGCGCTGGAGCTGGTGCGGGCCGCGCGCGCCAAGCTTGCCACCGGTCAGGACCTCTCTGTCGACGATCTATCCAACCTGACGACGGAGACCACCATGACCGCAAAACCCACCGCCGAAGAGCTGAACGCGCTGTTCGACCCGATTTCGGCCAAGCATTTCAGCCCCGAGGAACTCGCCGAGATCAAGCAGCGCAAATTCGATCAGAACGCCGCAACCCAGCGCTGGGACGCTTTAATTGCCGAGGCCAAGGCCTTGATGAAGATCGGTGATCCCGCCTCGCCCGCGGCCCTCGATCTGGCCCGGCGCTGGCGCGCGCTGGTGCTGGAGTTCACCGGCGGCGACAGCGCCGTGCAAGGCAAGCTTACCAGCGTCTGGAAGGAGGCTTTCGCAACCCCCGATGTCGCGCCGAAGCTGCCTTTCGGGCCGGAGCTGATGGGCTTTGTCATGCAGGCCCAGGCCAAGCTGAAAGAACTGGAAGCCTAAATTAATGCGGCGGAGCCTTGCCGGTTGCGGGCTCCGCCGCTCTTATCATGGACCATGAGTCTGCCCAGCAAAGACCTCCCCGGCCTCCTCGCTTTAATGGCTAAGCTGCGTTCGCCGGAGGGTGGCTGCCCCTGGGATCGCGAGCAGAGTTTCGCGACCATCGCGCCTTACACCATCGAGGAAGCCTATGAGGTCGCCTCGGCCATTGAGGAAAAGGACTGGCCGCATCTGAAAGAGGAGCTGGGCGATCTGCTGTTTCAGGTCGTGTTCCATTCCCAGATGGCGGCTGAGCAAGGCCTGTTCCGGTTCGAGGATGTGGTCGCGGCCATTGTCGAGAAGATGATCGTCCGCCACCCCCATGTTTTCAGCGATGCTGACACCCCGAAAGATGCCGTCGCCCAGACCGCGGCTTGGGAAGATTTGAAGCGCAAGGAACGCGCCGCCAAGCATACCAGCCTGCTCGCCGATGTTCCGAAAGCCCTGCCCGCGCTGACCCGCGCCGAGAAGCTTCAAAAACGTGCCGGAAGCGTCGGCTTCGATTGGGATAATGCCCGCAAGGTCCTCGACAAGATCGCCGAGGAGGCGGCCGAGGTTGTGGATAGTGTGGATAACGGTAGCGACCCCGCTCATGTCGAAGAAGAGATGGGAGATCTGCTGTTTGTCATGGCAAACCTCGCACGGCACTTGAAGATCGACCCGGAAGAGGCTCTACGCAAAGCGAATCATAAGTTCGTCACCCGCTTCAGGCACATCGAAACGAGCCTTGAAGCCCAGGGCCGCAGCCCGGCCGAAGCGAGCCTCGGGGAGATGGAAGCGCTCTGGGTGGAGGCCAAAGGGCTGCCGAAGAAATCCTAAGCCGTCATGGCCACCCTTGAGGCCGCCGTCCACGCTTAAACCGGGATGGCCGGGTCTAGGCCCGGCCATGACGATTGGATTAAGACTCGGCTGCAACCGTCCGTTCGCGCGCCATTTTCTCGCCGAAGCGGTGCTCGAATTTCTCCAGCTCCGTAGGTGTGGCCGAGAGCGCCAGATCGACCGTGGCGTCGTCGTTATAGGTCTTCTCTATGACCTGACCGTGGCGATAGACCCAGGCCAGACCCTCGCCGTCACCAGCATCCAGGCTGAGAGAGAAGTATATGTTGGCGCCAGATATTTCGGCTTCAAACCTAGCTAAAAGCTGCTCCAGACCTTCGCCGGTGATAGCAGAGACCGCCACCTGACCATCCGGGCGTTCATTGCGCTCGATGAGCCCGTCGCGGATTTCCGGCTCCAAAAGGTCGATCTTGTTCAGCACTTCCACGAAGGGGCGGATGCGATCGTCGCCTGCCGCTGCGGCAGCCGCACCGGGACCAGTTATCCCCGGTTCTATCCCCAGCTCAGAGAGTACTTTAAGAACGTCCACCTTTTGTGCCTCGGTCTCCTCATGGGCGCAGTCGCGGACATGGACGATGAGGTCGGCTTCCAAGACCTCTTCCAGGGTGGCCCGGAAGGCGGCCACCAGCTCATGCGGCAGGTCAGCGATGAAGCCCACCGTGTCCGAGAGGATGACCCGTGTGCCGCCTGGCAGCTTCAGTCCGCGCATAGTCGGGTCCAGGGTGGCGAAGAGCACGTCCTTGGCCAGCACCCCGGCATCGGTCAGCTTGTTGAAGAGGGTCGATTTACCGGCGTTGGTGTAGCCCACCAGTGCGATCACCGGGAACGGCACGCGCTTGCGGGCCCGGCGCTGGAGGTGACGGGTGCGTTTGACGCCCTCGATCTCGCGGCGGATTTTCGCCAGGCGCTCGCCGATCAGGCGGCGGTCGGTTTCGATCTGGGTTTCGCCCGGACCGCCCAGGAAGCCGAAGCCGCCGCGCTGGCGCTCCAAATGGGTCCAGGTCCTGACCAGCCGGGAGCGTTGATAGGAAAGATGGGCAAGCTCGACCTGCAACCGGCCTTCACGGGTACGGGCGCGCTCGCCGAAGATTTCCAGAATGAGCGCGGTGCGGTCCAGCACCTTGGCTTTCCAGGCCTGTTCAAGGTTGCGCTGCTGCACCGGGGAAAGCGCGGCGTTGACGATGACCACTTCAGGCGCGTCTTCGTCGGCTTCCTGGCGGGCATGGATGTCCGCGCCGATCTCCTCGACCTTGCCGGAGCCGATCAGGGTAGCGGGCGTGGGGCGGCTTAAGGGGACGATGTACTCGCCCACCACCACCAGCCCGATGGCCGCGGTCAGGCCAACCGCCTCGGCCAGGCGCGCCGCAGCATCGCGGTCGAGCCCGTCCAGGCGTGATTTCGGCTCTACATGGACGACAACCGCCATGCGCGGCCGCACGGTGTCGGTATCGCGTTCAGCACTCAATGGGGACTGCACTCACTGATAACTAAGCAGACTCGCCCGCGGTTTCCTGCTCCTGGAGCTGAACCGGCCCCATAGGCATGACCGTCGAGATGGCGTGCTTGTAAACAAGCTGGGCCTGGCCGTCGCGGCGCAGGAGCACGCAGAAGTTATCAAACCAGGTGATGTTGCCCTGAAGCTTCACCCCGTTAACCAGGAAGATGGTGACGGACGATTTGCTCTTCCGGACTGCGTTCAGGAAGGTGTCCTGCAGGTTTTGTTGTTTTTCGCTCATTATTGCTTACCCGTCTGGTTATTGGCCCCGCCTTTTTCGCGAAGCATAGTGGCCCCAACATAAGCCCTTATACGGCTTGTGCGAAACCCCTCGGCTAAAAGTAGCGCCAGGCGCTTGGGGCGAGGTTTCAAGCCTGTTTCAGATAGTGCGCTTGTAATGCCAAAGTCACTGGCCCTGGCGTGCCGTCGCCCAGATGAACGCCGTCAATCGCGATTACCGGCATGGCGGCCGAGGTCGCCGAGGAGATGAACGCCTCGCGGGCGGCTTTCGCCTCCTTGACCGTAAAGGCGCGTTCCAAAACGGGAATTTGAAGGTGTTCTGCCACTTGAAGGAGCATCCGGCGGGTGACGCCCGGCAGGATGGCAGAGCTTAAAGGACGGGTGCGAAGCCGCCCCTCCAGGTCCACGATCCAGGCCGTGGTGGAGGCGCCCTCGGTCACAAAGCCATCCCGATCGACCAGCCAGACCTCTCCCGCACCCGCTTTTTTGCCTGCGGTTTTGGCGAGCGCATTGGCCAAAAGCTGCGTGGACTTGATGTCGCAGCGCCCCCAGCGTTCGTCCGCCAAAGTGATCACCGAGATGCCATGGCTCAGTTTTTTGTCGAGCGCGGCGGTATCGAGGCGGCGAGCTGTCAGGATCACAGACGGTTTAGGCGGATTGTCCGGCAACGGATGATCGCGCCGGACTGACCCGCGCGTGACCTGGAGATAGACGATCCCGTCTGTAAGGGTATTGCGGCGGACGATCTCGGAAAGTACCTGCTTGAAGGCGGCGCGGCTCATCGGCATCGCCATCGCGATCTCGCCGAGCGAGCGTTCCAGCCGGTCGAAATGTTCTTCGAGATCGAGGAGGCGCCCTGCCCTTAGGCGCCAGACCTCATAAACGGAATCGCCAAGCTGCAGCCCGCGATCCTCGACATGCACGCCTGCCTCGCCATGCACGACATAGCGCCCATCAACATAAGCGATCCGCCCAGCAGGCTTACGCGGCGACCATTTCATTGCGCTTTCCTACACCCCAACCCCTTCCCGACCGGTGATGCTGGAGCCGACGCCGAGGGATTTGAGTTTCCGGTGCAGGGCGGAGCGTTCCATGCCGATGAAGGCTGCCGTGCGCGAGATGTTGCCGCCGAAGCGGTTGATCTGGGCGATGAGGTAATCACGTTCGAAGATTTCCCGCGCCTCGCGTAGCGGCAGCGAGATGACGAGATCGCTGCGGCTGTTGCTTCCCCACTGCGCGCCCGCACCAAGATCAGACGGCAGAAGGTCGGCGGAGATGGCTTGGGCGGTATCGTCCGTGGCCAGAATAAGCAGGCGCTCGACGACATTCCTGAGCTGGCGGACATTGCCCGGCCAGGAATGGGCCTGCAGCACCGCCATGGCGTCGTCACCGATTTCGCGCATAGGAAGGCCGGAAGCCGCCGATAGCCGCTTCATGAAATGCTGCACCAGGAGCGGAATGTCGTCACGGCGCTCGGCGAGAGGCGGTACGCGCACCGGCACCACATTGAGGCGGTGATAGAGATCCTCACGGAACTGGCCCGCGGAGATCTCGTTGCGCAATTCGCTCGAGGTGGACGAAATCACGCGCGCATCCACCTGCACCCGGGTGGTGCCCCCTACCCGCGTAAAAGTCTGATCGACCAGAACACGCAGTACTTTGCCCTGGGTTTCGAGCGGCATGTCGCCGACCTCGTCCAGGAACAGCGTGCCGTTATGGGCAAGTTCCAAGAGACCGATTTTGCGCGGTCCCTCGGCGGTTTCCTGGCCGAAGAGTTCGATTTCGATGCGATCGGGCTCCATGGTGGCGCAGTTGACCGCCACAAAGGCATTGCCGGCGCGGCGTGAGCGGGCGTGCAAGAGACGCGCGAGCAGTTCCTTACCCGAACCCGGAGGGCCAGAGATAAAGACACGGCTATTAGTGGGCGCGATCTTCTCCACCGCTTGGCGGATTTGCGCCATCAGCGAGGACTGGCCGACGAGTTCGGTCTCATCGCCCGCCTTCAGCTTCAACTCTTGCACTTCACGCTTGAGGCGCGCGGCTTCCAAGGCACGTCCGACAACATGAATGAGCCGGTCCGCCTTGAAGGGCTTCTCGATGAAGTCGTAAGCGCCTTTCTTGATCGAGGCGACCGCGGTTTCGATGGTGCCATGACCGGAGATCATCACCACCGGCAGATCGGGGTGCTCGCGCTTGATCGCTTCCAGCACCTGGATGCCGTCGAGGCGGCTTCCCTGCAGCCAGATGTCGAGAACAACGAGTTGCGGACGGCGCTGGCGCACAGCGTTAAGCGCAGCATCAGCATCGCCGGCACTGCGCGTGCCATAGCCTTCGTCGTTCAAGATCCCCGCGATCAGGTCGCGAATATCCTCTTCGTCGTCGACAACCAGAATTTCAGACGCGAGAGGCAATCCGTGTTTGCTCATCGGTTAGACCTTTTTCACGCAAGTTCCGTTGTTTCAGCGGGAACACGAGTGACACCCGTGCTCCTTTCCCGTCTTCTGCGGCGTCTTCGAGGAGGATCTCGCCGCCATGGTCCTCCATGACCTTACGTACAATGGCAAGGCCGAGGCCGGTGCCTTTCGCACGCGTCGTAACATAGGGTTCGGTCAAGCGGTGCCGATGCTCCGCAGGCAGACCAATACCGTTATCGGTGACTCGGAATGCAACAAGCGAGTCGGACGTTTCTATGGCAACCAAGATTTTTCCTGGAAGATCGTCGCCTTGGGCAAAGCGCGAGGCGATGCCTTCCGTTGCGTTCTTGATGATATTAGTCAGCGCCTGGCTGACCAAGCGCCCGTCGCATTCAAGATAGACCATCTCCTTCGGCAGATCGGAGTCGAAGGTGATTTCCGGATGAGCTTCACGCTGCAAGAACAGCGGCTGGCTCACAAGTTCCTGCGCGCATTCGCGGCGCATCACCGGCGTCGGCATACGCGCAAAAGAAGAGAACTCATCTACCATGCGGCCGATATCACCGACCTGACGGATGATAGTGTTGGTGCATTGCTCGAAGACCTGGCTGTCTTCGCCGACACGCTCGAGATAGCGCCGCTTGAGGCGCTCGGCGGAAAGCTGGATCGGCGTCAGCGGGTTCTTGATTTCGTGCGCGATGCGGCGCGCCACATCGGCCCAGGCAGCGGTGCGCTGTGCGGAGACAAGATCGGTGATGTCGTCAAAGGTCGCGACATAGCCGGACGCTTGGCGGCCCTGCTCGCTTGTCACCTGCACCGAAAGCTGACGCGTGCTGGAGCCACGCTTGACGGTCGCCTCTCCGCTCGCCCGCCCCACAGGTTCCTGGATGGCGCGGCGGATCAAGGCAGCAAGTTCGGGAACGGCTTCGGCGTAATGCTGGCCCTCAAGCTCTTCCGGCGCGGCATTCAAAAGGCGCGCGGCGGCGCGGTTGACGATAGTGATCTTGCCATCGCCATCAAGGCCGATCACGCCCGCCGACACACCTGCAAGCACGGTTTCGGTGAAGCGGCGGCGCTCTTCATTTTGCTGGTTGGCGGCGATCAGCGCGCCGCGCTGGGCATCAAGCTGATGCGTCATGCGATTGAAGGCGGCGCCCAGCGCGCCCATCTCATCGTCGCCGCGTTCGATCAGCACTTGCGCCTTGAGGTCGCCTTCGGAGACCCGTTCGGCCGCGCTGATCAGGCGTGAGATCGGGCGCACGATGCGATTGGCTGCCCAGAGGCCGAGCCAGATGGCGGCGAGCAGGATCACCATCGACACGGCGGCATAAAGGCTGGCGAAGGTGAAAAGAATGCTCGACTTGTTGCGCTCGGTCGCCTTGTACTGGTCGTAATATTCCTGGGTGCGCTGGTAATAGCCGATCACTTTGGGATCGACGGTACGTACCAGCACGAGATAGGCGTCATTCAGCGCCGTGAGGCGCACCAGCGCGTAGACGATGCCTTGATCGGGCTTGCCATCGATGACGATGGTGCCGTCACGCGCAATATTCCAGGCTTCCGCAGTGGGCTGCGGTGCGGCGGCCAAATTGGGATTGCGGTTGTTGATTGGAACCGTACGCGACAGCACACCGCCGCTGGAATCGATGACGAAAGAGGCTTTCAAGCCGTGATTGCGCGTCATGTCTTGCAGCTTGGCAAAGAGAATGCCGAGCTGCACCTTGTCGGTCTTCCAATCGAAAATCTCGGGATCTTTTTGGAGCGCATTGGCGATTTCGCGCGCATCTGCCGTCAGGGTGCGTTCATGCTCGAGCTGATAGGCCTCGGCGACCTGGGCGCCGTTGCGGGCCACCTGTTTGACCTGGGAGGAGAACCACGCCTCCACCCCTTGATTGAGCGTCACCGCAGCGAAGACCGCGACCAGGATGGTCGGGACCACGGCGATCAAGCTGAAGGTCATCACCAGCCGTGCATGGAGCTGCGAACCGGCATGGCCGGAGCGGCGCTCAGCCCAAAGCCGCACCAATCGCCACGCGATCAGGGTGCCCAGGGCCAGCACCATGGCGAGATTGACGAGCCCAAGTGCAATCAATCCCGGCGGCGTCCCGTCGGTCGGCTTCAAGGTCTTCAGCGAAAGATAGAGATAGCCGCCCGAGGCGAGCGACAGCAGGGCCATGCTTATGGCGAGCCAAGCAGGGCCGGAAAGCCCGCCTGCGCCCGTTAACTTTCGGCCCGATGTTTTTACGACTGTTGTCGTTGCCATACCCAACCGCCAAAAAGCGGTGGCCCCCCTAAGTGGCAGCCAACGCTTCGGAAAAGGCCAGTGTAACGCAATCGACACCTGTTGCAAGAATGCAGCGGTGACAGCTTTGGGCCTGGTTAATTTGGCCCCGTTTTCCGCCTATTTCGCGGCTTATTCCGACTTCAAGCCGCGGATGACCTCCAGGCCCAGATCCCGGATTTTCTTGCGTAGCGTGTTACGGTTGAGCCCAAGAAGGTGCGCGGCGCGAATCTGGTTCCCCCGCGTCGCGGCGAGGCAGATGGACAGAAGCGGGCGCTCAATCTCCTGCAATACCCGGTCATAGAGGCCCGGAGGCGGCAGGCGGTCGCCATGGCTGCCGAAATACTTGGTCAGATGGCGCTCGACCGCCGCGCTGAGTGAGACGGGCTCGTCACCCTCCTCCGCGCTCGAGGTCCGCACCGGTTCTTTCAGTTCGGTGGCAACGGCGGCGGCGGGGATGGAATCACCGGCATGCAGCACCGCGAGGCGCCGGATGAGGTTTTCCAATTCGCGCACGTTACCGGGCCAGCGGTGGTGGCGCAGAATTTCCAGCGCCTCAGGCTCCAGATGCTTCGCGGGCAGGCCCTCTTCCTCGGCCTTGCGCAGGAAGTGGCGGACAAGATCAGGAATGTCCTCCGCACGCTCGCGCAGCGGCGGCAGGCGCAGCGGCACCACGTTGAGGCGGTAGTAGAGGTCTTCGCGGAAGAGGCCCTGCTGGATGAGCTGGCGCAGATCGCGATTGGTGGCGGCAATGATGCGCACGTCAGTCTTGATCGGCGTGCGGCCGCCCACAGTGGTGTATTCGCCCTGCTGCAAGACGCGCAGCAAGCGGGTTTGGGCTTCCAGCGGCATATCGCCGATTTCGTCCAGGAACAGCGTACCGCCTTCGGCCTGTTCAAAGCGCCCCACACCGCGGTTCGTAGCCCCGGTGAAGGCGCCGCGCTCATGGCCGAAGAGTTCGCTTTCCACGAGTTCCTTCGGAATCGCGGCCATGTTGACGGCGACGAAGGTGCCATGCCGCCGCTTGCCATAATCATGCAGCGCGCGGGCGACGAGTTCCTTGCCGGTGCCGCTCTCGCCCATGATCATGACGGTGAGGTCGGTCTGGGTCAGACGTGCGATGACACGGTAGATTTCCTGCATCGCGGCGGAGCGCCCGATCAGGGGCAGGCCGTTCTCCTCGCCTTCATGATCGGTGGCGGTATCGCGCGTCTTCTGTGGCGCGGCGAGCGCGCGCTGCACCACGCTGGTCAGCTCTTTCAGATCGAAGGGCTTGGGCAGGTAATCGAACGCGCCACGTTCGGCCGCGGTGATCGCCGTCAGGATCGTGTTCTGCGCGCTCATCACAACGACCGGCAGATCAGGCCGCAGCCGCTTGATGCGCGGGATGAGATCGAAGCCGTTTTCGTCCGGCAAAACGACATCGGTAATGACGAGATTACCGTCACCGGCCGAAACCCAACGCCAGAGCCCGGCGGCCGTGCCCGTTGTGCGGACGTTATAGCCAGCCCTGCCCAGGGCCTGGTTCAATACCGTGCGGATGGCGGAATCGTCGTCGGCAATCAGAATAGTGCCGTCAGGCATTCTTGCTCTCCTCGGGTCCGATCACTGCCTTGGGCAGGAGGATTTTGAAAATCGTACGGCGCGGCACCGAATCGCATTCGATCACCCCGCCATGGTCGCCGATGATTTTGGCCACCAGCGCCAGCCCCAGCCCCGATCCGCCACGCTTGGTGGTGACAAAAGGATCGAAGATGTAGGGCATCAAATCGGACGGGATACCCGCCCCGTTATCACGCACGGTCACTTCCAGCGGCAGGCTGAGTCTTTCGCCCGCTACCGCCGCGCCGAATTTCACGCCCGGGCGATAGCCGGTGGTCAGCGTGATTTCGCCGCCCTGCTCCGGCAGTGCATCGGCTGCGTTGCGCACCAGATTGAGGAAGACCTGAATAAGCTGATCGCGATCGCCGGAGACGCGCGGCAGCGAGGGATCAAATTGCTCTACGAATTTGACGTTGCGGGCGAAGCTCGATTCCGCCACACGGCGCACTCGGTCGAGGACTTCATGAATGTTGACGGGCGCGCGGGGGAAGCTCCTCGTGTCGCCAAAGGATTCCATGCGGTCGATCAAGCCGCGGATGCGATCCGCCTCGTCCAGAATAAGCTGCGTCAACTCGCGTTCATTCGGTGGCAATTGCTCTTCAATGAGCTGCGCCGCACCGCGAATACCCGCCAGCGGGTTCTTGATCTCATGCGCCAGCACTGAGGCCATGCCGTGCAGCGAGCGCACCGCGCCGCGCGCGATCAATTGCTTGTCGATGCGTTGGGCAAGGCTGCGTTCCTGCAGCGTGATCACCACCGCGCCATCCGGCTCGATCAATGGCGACACGGTAATATCAGCAACATGCTCACCATGACGCGGCGTGGACAGATCGACATGGCGTTCGCCCACCGAGGCGCGCCGCTCAATCGCTTGCGATACAAGCTGTAAGACGGGGCTGCCGAAGGGGATCAAATCCCGCAAAGTCTGTTTCGACAACAAACCAGCCCCGGTCGAGAAAAACTGCTCAGCGGCAGGATTCACGAAGACGATCTCAAGGCCGGGACCGACCACGATCACGGGCATCGGGAGGGCGTTGGCGATTTGGGCCGTCACGGGCAGATCGGCCATACCAGATGAAGCGGGCACACTCATATCCATGCCTATTACTTGGGCATGATAGAGCAATGCTGACAAACTGTGCAACACCTTGCGCTGCCTAAAAGAAGGCATTTTTTGGATCAGGGAGTCGCAGGCTGGTGGGTTCCTATAGCTCCGTTCCGTGACTTTTGCGATTCCCCTGCGTCTGGGGCTTGTCGCAGGCCTAGGAAGTTGACAGCCGATGGCTTATCCAACCCCGGTTCCTAGAGTCTGATCTATGTCGCGTTTAGCCATTTTGATCGTTGCCGCGGGAAAAGGCGTCAGGGCCGGCGGTGCCGTACCCAAGCAATATGCGCCCCTCGCGGGAAAACCCATTCTTCGCCGTACCTTGGAGGCGTTTGCCCGGTATGAGGGCGCTCTCGTCCAGGTGATGATTGGCCCCGAGCAGGCCTCGCTTTTCGCCGAAACCACCGCCGGGTTGAAACTGTTGCCACCCCAAACCGGGGGGGCCACCCGCCAGGAAAGTGTTCGCCTGGGGCTGGAGGCCTTGGCCGCCCATAAGCCAGATTTTGTGCTGATCCATGATGCCGCCCGCCCCCTCGTCTCGCCCAAGGTGGTGGACGGGGTAATTTCGGCCTTGGAAGCGGGGGCCGACGCCGCCGTACCGCATCTGGCGGTCTGCGATACCTTGCGCAAGGAAGTCGACGGGCAATGGGTGACGGTCCCGCGCGACGGGCTGATGCGGGCCCAGACCCCACAGGGCTTCCGCTTCGCTACCATTCTGAAAGCCCATCGCGACTTCGCCTCCCAAGAGGTCACCGACGATATGGCGCTGGCTGCGCTCGCCGGATTGAAGATTGTCGCCACGCCGGGAGAAGAAACCAACATGAAGGTCACCACGCCGGAAGATTTTTCCACCGCCGAAATGTTTTTGAAGGCGCGCGAGACTACGCTTCCCGATGTGCGCACCGCCTCAGGCTATGACGTGCATAAATTCTGCGAAGGCGATCACATCTGGCTTTGCGGCTTGAAAGTTCCCCATAGCCATGGGCTCGAAGGCCATTCCGATGCCGATGTCGGCTTACATGCTTTGACCGATGCGCTGCTCGGCACCATCGCCGACGGTGATATCGGCTCCCATTTTCCGCCTACGGATGAACGCTGGCGTGGCGCCGATTCCACGATCTTCCTGGCCCATGCGACGAGCCTGGTGCGCGACAAGGGCGGCGTGATCAGCCACTGCGACGTCACCATCATTTGCGAACGACCGAAAGTCGGCCCGCAACGCGAAGCCATGCGTGCTAAGATCGCCGAAGTGCTGAAAATGGATATTTCGCGCGTCAGCGTGAAAGCGACCACCACCGAGGGCCTCGGCTTTACTGGTCGTCGTGAAGGCATCGCCGCGCAAGCGGTCGCAACCGTCGTCTTTCCTCCCATGGTGTTGAAATGAGCGCAGCGCTTGCCACAGGCTTCGGGGTTGGCCGGGTTTCCAAAGCGCCTGGAACGGTCGCGAGCCTTGCCGCGCTGGTGATTGCCATTCCAGTGTTGTGGCTGACGCGCTGGCAGGGCCTTGCGGTCCTCGCCGTGATCACCACCGCGGTCGGCGTTTGGGCGTCGGAGCAATATGCCAACTCCACCGGCATCAAAGACCCCAAGGAATGCGTGATCGACGAATTCGCCGGGCAGTGGCTCGCCTGCGCCATCGGTGCCATGGCCGCGATGCACGACGAGCCCGCGCTTTCCATTGGTGGCTATGTCGCGGCGTTTCTGTTGTTCCGCCTCTTCGACATCGCCAAGCCCGGCCTGATCCGCCGGGCCGAGAAACTTCAAGGCGGCTTGGGCATTATGGCTGACGATGTGCTCGCAGGCGCGGTTGCTGGCTTTGTCGTCTTTCTTTTTGCCTTTTCGGGATTCCTCTGATGTTTTCAGACGCCCTCATTCAGCTTGCCGCGACGGTGCTGGATGAGGCGCGCACGAAAGGCGTGATGATCGCCACCGCAGAAAGCTGCACCGGCGGGTTGATCGCGGGGCTTCTCACCGAAATTCCTGGCTCCTCCGATGTGGTGGAGCGTGGCTTCGTCACCTATTCCAACGAAGCCAAAGCCGATCTGCTCGGCATTCCCTTATCGCTGATCCAGGATAACGGCGCGGTGTCTGAAGTGGTGGCGCGTGCCATGGCTGAAGGTGCGGTACAGAAATCGCTTGCGCAAGTGTCCGTTGCCGTTACCGGCATCGCTGGCCCTGGCGGCGGCAGCGCAGAGAAGCCCGTCGGCCTTGTGCATATGGCAGCGGCGCGCGAGGACGGCGTAACCCTCTATGAAGAACACCGCTTCGGCGATATCGGCCGCACAGAAGTGCGCCTTGCAACGGTTGAAGCAGCGTTGAAGCTGGTGCGGAAGCAGCTCGCACAACCCTAAACCGTCATGGCCGTCCTTGAGGCGGCCATCCATCTTTGCAGAAGAATTCGGAAACCCCGGATGGCCGAGTCCGAGCCCGGCCATGACGGAAAGGGCTTAGGTAATAGTCTTTCGCGACAGCTTCCGCGCCCTCGTCTCGAAAGCGCCGGCCATCTGGCCCATCACGACTTCAAAGGCTTTGCCCGCCACCATGTTGAGCAGCATGGAGCGGAATTCGAAGGCGATAGAGAACTCCACCTTGCACTGGCTTTCGCTGGTCGGCGTGAAGCGCCAGCGGTTTTCGAGCTGGCGGAAGGGTCCACCCTCTGTCTTCACCACATCGACGGTGTGCGCCACGGGATCAAGCGTGACCCGGCTGATATAGCGCTCATTCAGGCCAGCGAAGCCGACGCGCATTTCTGCATCGAACACCGTGTCCGAGACACGGCGCACGATTTTCAGGCCTGTCACCCAGGGAAGGAATTCCGGGTACTTCTCCACATCCGACACGATCTGGAACATCAGATCAGCCGTATACGGAAGAATCCGGGATTCGCGATGGCGGGGCATCAGCCGCCCTTTGCCGTCCGGTTGGCCTTCATCTGCGCGAAATCGGCATCGGCGTGATAGGAGGAACGCGTCAGCGGCGTCGCCGAAACCATCAGGAAGCCCTTTACCTTGGCGGTCGATTCCAGGGCCTGGAATTCTTCCGGCGTCCAGAAGCGGTCGAGCGGCGCATGCTTGCGGGTCGGCTGCAGATATTGGCCGATAGTGAGGAAATCCACGCCGGCGGAGCGCATATCGTCCATCACCTGCATGATCTCTTCGCGGGTCTCACCCAGGCCGACCATCAGACCGGATTTGGTGAAGCCTTCGGGATAGAGTTTCTTGGCTTCTTCGATGAGGCGCAGCGAATGGTAGTAGCGCGCGCCAGGGCGGATGGAGAGGTAGAGCCGCGGCACGGTCTCGAGGTTATGGTTAAAGACGTCGGGGCGCGCTTCCATCACGGTTTCGATGCCGCCCGGCTTACCGCGGAAATCCGGCGTCAGCACCTCGATGGTGGTGCCGGGGCTGGCGGCACGGATAGCGGTAATGGTGTCGGCGAATTGCTTGGCGCCGCCATCGGCGAGGTCGTCACGATCGACCGAGGTCACGACCACATGGCGCAGACCCAGCTTGGCGACCGCCTCGGCGACACGCGCCGGTTCCTCTGTATCAAGCCCGCTCGGCAGGCCGGTCTTCACATTGCAGAAGGCGCAGGCGCGGGTGCAGGTGTCGCCCAGGATCATCATGGTGGCGTGGCGATGGGTCCAGCATTCCCCGATATTGGGGCAGCCCGCCTCTTCGCAGACGGTGTGCAGGCCATGCTCGCGCACCACGGTCTCGGTGCCCGCATAGGCTTTCCCGCCTGGCGCTTTCACCCGGATCCATTCCGGTTTTCGTAAAACCGGCCCTTCCGGGTTCTTGGCTTTTTCGGGATGCCGGAGCGCCCGGCGGTCTTTTTCGGTTTGATCAATGACGACGGCCATAGCTCCGATATAGGCCGGGTCGCGGGGTGTTTCCAAGCTTTTTGCCGCGCCGGAGGCTTCTTGAGCGCCGAAAGTTCCGCCACAGCTTAAGCGTGTTGTGGAGAGGACCCTACCCCTGCCAAAACGCCCCTACCGTTAAGGTTGGCGCTCTTATATGGTCCCCCGCCAAATCAGCCAGGCCAGAAGAGTCTGGCACCTTGGGAGACATGCCAGCTGTGAGTGTAGGCCTTGCCGCGTTGACGGGCGCCCCGCTTGCCCCGTTCGATCTGTCTTGCAGCCAGAAGACCGTGTTCGAGGCGCTTCTGGAAGCGCGTGCGAAATTCGGCGGCAAGCGCACCGCCATTGTCGATAGCGATGACCGCGCCCTCTCCTATGATGAGCTGGTGCGCGCCGCCCTCGCCCTTGGCCATGCGCTCAAGAAGGGCACCTCGCGGGGCGAGAATGTCGGCATCATGCTGCCGACCGGGCTTGGCTCGGTGCTCTCCTTCTTCGCGGTCTCGGCCTTCGGGCGCATCCCGACCATGATGAACTTCACCAGCGGCGCTGCGGGCATGATGAGTGCCGCGCGCACCGCCACGGTGGAGCGAATCGTGACCGCCCGCCGCTTCATCGAACTCGCTAAGCTCGAAAACCTCGCCGAGGAACTCAGCAAGGTCACCCAGCTTGTCTATCTGGAAGATATCCGCGCTAAGCTCTCGCTGCGCGATAAGGCGGTGGCGGGTATCGGCCAGTTCTTGCCAAGGCTGGTGACCCCGCGCCCGGCGCATGAATCTCCGGCGGTGGTGCTCTTCACCTCGGGCACCGAAGGCGAGCCCAAGGGCGTGGCGCTGTCGCATTCCAATATCATCGTCAATATCAAGCAGGTCTGCCAGCACGTCGCCATGTTCCCGCATGATGTGATGTTCAACCCGCTGCCGACCTTTCACTGCTTCGGACTTTTGGGCGTGCTGGTGCCGCTGTTCCAAGGCATGAAATCGGTGCTGCATCCAACGCCCTTGCGGCCGCATGAGATCGTCAAGCGCGTGCAGGAGACCTGCGCTTCGATCCTGCTCTCCACCGATACCTTCATGTCCCAATATGCCCGCGTCGCCGAAAGCGGTGAGCTGAAATCGGTGCGTATGGCGGTGTGCGGTGCCGAGCGGGTGCGCGATGAAACAAGGCGCCTCCTCAAGAAGAAGCACAATCTCGATGCCATCGAAGGCTATGGCTTGACCGAGACCTCGCCCATCGCGGCGGCGAACCAGCCGGGCGATAATCGTCCGGGTACGGTGGGCCGCCTGATGCCTGGCATGCAGGCGCGGCTGGAACCAGTGGACGGCATTCCTGGCGCGGGGCGGCTTTACGTCAAAGGCCCTAATGTGATGCTCGGCTATATCAAGGCCCAGAATCCGGGGGTGATCGAGCCGGTGGAAAACGGCTGGCACGATACCGGGGATGTGGTCTCGGTGGATGATGAAGGCGTGATCTCGATCAGGGGGCGCCTGAAGCGTTTCGCCAATGTTGGCGGCGAAACCGTGTCGCTGACCGTTACCGAGAACTGCGCGGGTGCGGTCTGGCCCGACCACCGACACGCCGCGATCGCTGTCGCTGATGACCGCAAAGGCGAGCAGATTGTGCTGGTCACTACTGCAACTGAACCAGACCGTACAGCCCTGATCGCCTGGGCCCAGGCCAATGGCATGGCCGAAATCGCCCTGCCGCGCCGCATCCTCACGGTGGATGACATCCCCGTTCTTGGCACTGGTAAGCCAGACTACATGAAGGTGGACACGATCGTCCGGGCGCGTCTCAAAGCCGGTTAATGACCGCCACACCCAGGGACGCTTGCGTTCGTGCGCGGCCCGACATAGACAGCGCGACCAAAATCAGGCGCCCTGCCGCCCCCGGTAACTTACCCCTACCGCGTGGCCGCCCCGTCCTGATAGATTTTAGGCAAGGCGCGAGACTGCGCCATCTGGGGGGAGACGAATTTGGCCGTAGCGACACTTGCCGCCGCGTCGGGCGAAGACATCATTGCCTTCGACATGGTGCGGACCAAGAAATCCCTGTTCCAGGCACTCGCAGATGCGCGCGCGACCTATGGCGGCAAACGCCCCATCATCGTGGATGGCGACGAACGCGTCCTCACCTATGACGATATCTTCCGCGCCTCGCTGGCGCTCGGTCATGCGCTGAAGAAAGGCACCAAAGCACGCGAGGCGGTTGGCATCATGCTGCCGACCAGCGCGGGCGCGATCATCTCTTTCTTCGCGGTAACCGCTTTCGGGCGCGTGCCCGCCATGCTGAATTTCACCAGCGGCTCGGCAGGCATCATCTCCGCCATTCGCACCGCCAAGATCAAACGCGTCATCACCGCGAAACGTTTTGTCGATCTGGCCAAGCTCGACAGCCTCATCGCTGAACTCAGCCAAGTGGTGGAAGTCGTCTATCTCGAAGATGTGCGCGAGAAGATCGGCCTGATGGACAAGCTGACGGCAGGCGTCGGCCAGTATGCGCCGGGCCTCGTCGCCCGCAGCACCTCGGCAGATCAGCTCGCGGTGATCCTGTTTACGTCAGGTACCGAAGGCCAGCCCAAAGGCGTGGCCCTCAGCCATGCCAACATCCTCGCCAATGTGGAACAAGTACGCGCGCATATCGCACTCTATCCCAATGACGTGATGTTCAATCCCCTGCCCACCTTTCATTGCTTCGGCTTGACGGTGGGGGCGATCATGCCGCTCTTGTTCGGCCTGAAATCGGTCTATCACCCAACGCCCTTGCAGCCGCATGAAATCGTGCGCCGCATCAAAGGCTATGGCGCCACCATTCTGCTCTCGACCGATACCTTCATGTCGCAATACGCGCGCGCGGGCGATCAGGGCGATCTGAATTCGCTGCGTATTGCGGTCTGCGGTGCCGAGCGCGTGCGCGACGAAACCCGCCAGCTTCTGCGCCGCAAATATGCGATGGAAATTCTGGAAGGTTATGGCGTCACCGAGACCTCACCGGTCGCCGCCGCCAATCAGCCCGGTGCGATGCGCCCCGGCACTGTAGGTCGTTTGATGCCGGGCATGGAAGCGCGGCTTGAGCCGGTGGAAGGCATCCCGCATGCGGGCCGCCTCTTCCTCAAAGGCCCGAACGTGATGCTCGGCTATATGAAGCCGGAAAATCCGGGCGTGATCGATCCGCCCGCAGGTGGCTGGCATGATACTGGCGACGTAGTTGCCATCGATGAAGACGGTTTCATCGCCATCAAGGGGCGCCTCAAGCGCTTTGCAAAACTTGGCGGCGAAGCGGTGTCACTGGCGGTGGTGGAGAATTGCGCCTCCGCGGTCTGGCCCGATTTCGCGCATGCCGCCGTGGCCTTCCCCGATGGGCGCAAGGGCGAGCAGATTGTTTTGATCACCACCAATCCAGATGCGCAGCGTGTCGAGCTGGTTGGCTGGGCACAGAACCACGGCGTTTCCGAACTCGCGATCCCGAGAAAGATCGTGCATGTGAAGGAAATTCCCGTGCTCGGCACCGGCAAAACCGACTATGTGAAGGTGGAAAAACTGGCGTTGGCAAGTACCGCGAGCTGATCAGGCTTCGCGCTCTTTCAGCACCTCTTCATGCCGGGCGCAGATTTTCGGCCAAAGATCTGCGGCCTCAGGCAGATTTAGGCCGAAGACATCGCGCAGTGCGCCTACATATTCTGCCGCGCTTTCGACCAGATAGTCGGTGTCGCCTGCAGGCGTGAGCTTGCGCAGTACGCGCCCGCGCATTTGCCAGATACCTTCGGCGAAATGATGCTGCAGCACCGCGTTCTGCACAAAGGGCGAGTCCGCCGCCGATTGCAGCCATAGACAGCGCTCCGCCAGCGCAGCTTCATCCGCCGCTACAAGCTGGAAATCAAACGAAGCCGCGCCGCCCGTTTTATGATTGTGCAGGCGCCACCAATTTTCTTCCGGCCGTGACAGCGAAAACGCAAATCCGTGCGAGGAAAAAGGCCCCGTAACCAGAAATATAGGATCGATCGCGCCATCGCCAAAACCGACATCGGCGAGAAAGACACCCTCCTCCACATCGACGCGCAGGACCAGATGATTGGCATGCGCCTTAGCACCCATGGTCTCACGCATCACCGCGCCAGCGCAGCGCGTCACCTTGAATCCCAGCTCGGCCAGCACTGCACCGAAGAGGCCATTCATCTCGTAACACCAGCCGCCGCGCTTGCCGTGCACGATCTTGTCGAAGGCTGCTGCAGGATCGAGGCTGACCGGCCGGCGAAATTGCACATCCAGGTTTTCATAGGGGATGGCGCGCAAATGCGCCCGATGCAGCGCCGCAAGGGTGCGCAAATCTGGCTCTCTGGGGCCATCATATGCGATGCGTGCAAAATATGCGTCGAGGTCCATGCGCCTGCCCGGGGTGAACACTTCCCCTAGCAGATTTGCGCTCCTGCTGAAACTATCAGGCCGACTGTTCAACCACTGGGGGACGCACTGTAATAGCCGCCCGTGCCCGTAGCTGGGGGATACGGAACACATTCATCTTCGAAGACAACAAACGCAGGTAATAGAGTTCTTCCTTGGAGTGAATGTTGAAGCCTTCGAATTCCTTCAGACCATTCACGAAATCCATATCGGAAATGGCGTCTTCGAAACGGTCATCCCAGGCAAATTCATCGGCCTTGGCCTTAAGCCCAGCACCTTCGCTGAAGAGGATTTTGGAGCGGTCACGGATCATGCGCGGCAGCGATTTGGGGTGTAGATCGAAAAGATCACGCAATGCCGCCTTGCCGGTGAAACCGCTACTGCCCGGGCGCACCAGATCATCCGCCACAAGCCCGCGCGCGTAATTGGCCAGCATGGGATCGAGGAAAGGCACGCGCGTTTCTAAGGAATGATGCATCGAACAGCGATCCACACGCTGCAGGCTGATGCGGTTCATCAGTTCAAGAATTTCCTCGCGCATCGCGCGGCCATAGGTGGCGTCATGGGCGAAGGCTTTTTCAAGCGGGGTGTAGCCGCAGAAGAGCTCATCGGCGCCCTCGCCGCACAGCGCCACCTTGAAACCGTCCTTATGGATGGCTTCGGACACTTTCATGGAGCAGACCGCGCCACGCACCAGCGCAGGTTCAAAGGATTCCGCCGCAAGCACCGCTTCGCCGAGCGCGTCGAAGGTCTCATCGCTTAAGGGATCGAACGGGATCAGCTTCAAATCGAAACCGGTGGTCTCGGCATAGGCCATGGCGAAGGGATAATCGGTGGAGTCCGGTCCGCCGACGAAATACCCCGGCGCGCTCGGCGCGATCTGGCGCGCGTAATGGGCCACCAGTGTGGAATCGATGCCGCCCGAGAACATGATCGCGAAAGGCAGATCGCGCGGAATATGGCGCGCTACGGCTTCCGACAAAAGCTTGTCCAGCACCTTCGGATCACTAGATGCAAAGGGCTCTGTAGGGGTGGTGAGAAGCGACGGGAAAGCGCCGCAATATTCGCGGGTCAGAAGATAGCCAGGCGGCAATACCAAGACATCGCCGCTCTCGATACTATCCAGAAGCGGACGCATCTCGGAACAGAAGGCAAAGCCCTCACCTTCCTGCACCACATAAAGTGGCTTGATGCCGAAAGGATCGCGCGCGGCCAGGAACTGCCCCGTTGCAGGCTCATAGGCGACGAAGGCATACATACCCGAAATCTTCGCCAGCGCCTTGGCACCCCAGCTCCGAAGCGCGTTAACCAGCACCTCGGTGTCAGACTGCGTTTTGAAGCGGATGCCCGTGGCTTCCAGCTCGGCCCGCAATGCCTCGTAATTGTAGATTTCCCCATTGAAGGAGAGCCACAGCCGTCCGTCATAAGAGATTTGCGGCTGGATGGCGTGATCGCGGTCCACAATCGCCAAACGGCGGGTCGCCATGGCCACATTGGGGGCGGGCTCGCCGATGGGATCGCTAATATCGCCGCGGCTGGTGATTCCGGCCATCAGCCGCGCGACGACCGTTTTGGCCTCCGGCCAGCCTATGGCAACAGCAATTCCACACATCACGCGATCTCCCAGCGGGCAATTTTCAGCCTAGGCCGCGGGCGATGAAGGATAGATTAACCCTGCCAAAGCCTTACGCAGTGTTTCCAGTGGAAATATTCTTGCCATTTCTTAACCATTAGGGGTATGAAGTACAAAATAGTTCGAACTTCGCACTAGTCGGCACTTGCATATTGCCAAGTTGATGCTAGATAGAACTTAGCAATAGCCGAGAGGGCGGAAGACAACGCGAGTGTTTAAGTGACTGAAGAAACTCAATACACGCGGAAATTCCGTAAGGAGCTGATGGCCGGACTGTCGTCCCTGGTCCTGCTGGCGGTGCTCGCACGCGCCGGTCGGGAAATGTATGGATATGAGATCGCCAAAGCCGTGAAGGCTGAAGGCGAAGGTGGATTGATCTTCAAGCAGGGGGCGATCTACCCCGTGCTCAGATCCCTGAATGCCTTAGGGCTCCTGGAGAGCCGGGTGGAGGCGTCGGCTTTTGGTCCGCCGCGCCGCTACTACAACATCACCGACGAAGGCCGCAAAGCACTCGCCGAATGGCAATTCGCCTGGCGCGATATGCGAGAGTTCGTCGATGACGCGCTGAAGGCTGGCATCACCCCGGGAGGGACGGGACATGAATATCAGCCAACCGCCTGATTCAGTACGCGGTTATCTGAACGCATTGCGGCGCGCGTTAAAAGGCGCGCCGAAGGGGCTGATCGCCGATGCCCTCGCCGATTGCGAGGAGCATCTCAATATGGAGATCGCCCAGAATCCAGAGATGGACGAAGCCGCGGTGATGGCGCAGGTCATCGAAACCTATGGCTCGCCCGAAGAGATCGCAGAGGAGTACCGGGATATGGAAGCCTCGATATCGACTCCCTTCCCCAAAGCGCCTGAAACCAACGAAATCAGCCGTAATGGCGGCTTTTTCAACGTCATCTCCGATCCACGCACCTATGGCGCACTGCTCTATATGTTGCTGTCGCTGATGACCGGTATCTTCTACTTTGTCTGGACCGTGGCCGGACTTTCGATTTCGCTGTCCACCTCGATCCTGATTTTCGGCATCTTCATCGCCCTGCTTTTCATCGCCTCGATCCGCCTTCTCAGCCACGTCGAAGGCCGGATTGTGGAAGGCCTTTTAGGGGTGCGTATGCCGCGCCGCCTGCCGCTCTCCACTGCCTCCGACGAAAAGCTTTGGACGCAGATCAAGGAAGCCTTGGGTGATGTGCGTACCTGGACTTCCATCGCGTATCTCTTGCTGATGCTGCCGCTCGGTGTGGTTTATTTCGTGATCGCGGTTGTAGGGCTTTCGGTTTCGCTTGGCGTGACCGGCGGCTGCATCTACTCGCTCCTCACCAATGAGAGCCACATCTCCATCAGCGATCTTCCGTGGCTGGAACACCTCTTCCACACAGCGCCGGGCCTCATTCTGTTGGCACTCGTCGGCGTGTTGCTCTTCTTCGTGGTCCTGCATGTGGCGCGCGCCATTGGCTGGATGCATGGCAAGATCGCCGAGGCTCTGCTGGTTCGTCTCTAATCTTAAAACGATTACAGAATACGGCGCGTGTACCCCAACAGGTATGCGCGCCGTGTGTTTTTTGGGGCTCATCTGTTGCAGCAAAGAGAGTCTTTGAGGCGACAGTTCCGATCCCGTTACGCGGACAACACCCAAGTTTGCACGCATCTTATTGTTAAAGCTTGGGAAAAGGTTGACGTGCGAGGCTTGGCTGGGGCTATATGCGCACGCACTGCGTAAGCAGTCGCGTGAGGGGACATCCTGTAGAAGGCGGACTCGTGACTCGTCACAACGACACGACTCAATTCGATACTGAATGGACTCCGGCCATCGATGGCACGGGCAAGGTACTCAACACCGATAGTCGCTGGACGATTGTCTCTACCTCCGTGTCGGCGCTGATTGTCGGCTCGATTGCGTGGCTTGCGGTATCCACCATGCCACCGGTAACCGGCGGTTCCGTCGAAAACGCCAGCAAGGGCTTTTTACCTTATCGTCTCTTCCAGCAACTCAGCCAGTCGAGCAACAACGCCCTCTTCGGTAATGCTCCTGCCGAGCCTGCCCTCCCCGCCCAGCAGAATAACCTCGATCAGAATCTCGCCGCCGAACGCGCGCAAAAGCCCAAATCCTCCATCGAGACCCATACGGTAACGCTTGATGCGGGTGACACGCTCGCGGGCGCCCTCGAAAATGCAGGCATTTCGGCGGACGACGCCAATGCGGCGATTGCCGCGCTCTCCAAGGTCTATAGCCCGCGCCAGCTTCGCGCCGGCCTTGCCTTCGACATCACCTACAACACCAAGCCGGATGTTTCGACCACGAACAATTCGTCGTCGGATTATGAAGGCGACGACATCTCCAAGGGCAAAGCCGTTCAGGGCGAACCCATCGCGCGCCTTCTCAGCATTAAATTCTCGCCTTCCGTGGAGCACGATGTCACCATCACGCGTGGTGATGACGGCACATTCCAGGCGACCGACACGGTGAAGAAGCTGGTGCCGCATGTGCATCGCGCGGGCGCCGCCATCGATGGCAGCCTCTATCTCTCCGCAATGCGCGCCGGTATTCCGACCGATGTCGTCGGTGAGATGATCAAAATGTTCTCCTATAAGGTCGACTTCCAGCGCGACCTGCACCCCGGCGACTCCTTCGAGGTGTTTTACAATTACTACTACACGCCCGAGGGCCAGGCCGTCCGCAATGGCAACATCTCTTATGCCGTAATGCGGCTGGGCGATAAGCAGATCGTTCTCTATCGTTACCAATCCGATCCCAATGCCCCGGCCGAGTATTTCGATGCCACGGGCGAAAGCGCCAAGGGCCTGTTGATGAAGACGCCGGTTGACGGCGCGCGCATTACCTCTGGTTTCGGCATGCGCTTCCATCCGGTGTTGGGCTTCTCACGCATGCATAAGGGCGTTGACTTCGGCGTTCCGATTGGCACCCCGGTCATGGCCGCCGGTGCTGGCACCATCGCCTTCATGGGCTGGTCGAATGGCTATGGCCGCTTCGTTCAGGTCAATCACGGCAATGGCTATGCAACCGCTTACGGGCATCTTTCGCGTTTCGCGGCGGGCTTGCATGTCGGCTCGCGCGTCGGCCAGGCCCAGGTGATCGCCTTCTCGGGCAATACCGGCATGTCGACCGGCCCGCATCTGCATTACGAAATCCGCGTGCGCAACGAGCAGGTTAACCCCCTGAGCGTGAAGATGGCCCAGGGCCGCAAGCTCTCGGGCAAGGAGATGCGCGCCTTCCAGAGCGAGCGCCTCAGAATCGACGATCAGATGGCGGCAACCAAGCTCGAGACCAAAGTGGCGGACGCCACCGCGGCGGCCAATTTCAAGTCGCTCTCCAAATAAGCGTTTTTCGTTAGGAAAACTAACGAGAATCCCCCACTCTTCCCGGCAGCCGGCGCTCACGACCGGCATCGGGAGAGAAATACGATGTCTACACAAACTGCAGCCCCGCAGGCGAACCCGGCCGCTCTCGGCTTGGTCGGCTTCGGTCTTACCACCGTACTTTTGAGCCTGATTAATGCGGGCGTTTTGCCGGAGAGCGGCGAACCCGTCGTGATCCCCCTCGCTATCGCCTTCGGCGGCACCGCGCAAATTCTCGCCGGGCTGATGGAGTTCAAGCTCGGCAACACCTTCGGCACCACCGCCTTCACCGCCTATGGCGCCTTCTGGTGGTGGTTCGCGCTGATGCTGATCTTCGGCCATACCGGCGTCATCGATATGAGCAATCCGGGACCAACAGTTTCGGTAGCGCTGATCCTGTGGGGCGTGTTCACGCTCTATATGTGGATCGGCACTTTCAAACTCACCCGCCACCTCTTTCTTGTCTTTCTGACACTGTGGGTGACGTTCTTCCTGCTTGGCTTCGGCGGGCTTCTGCATATGCCTGCAGTGCATCAGCTTGGCGGCTGGCTCGGCCTCGTCTGCGGCACGCTGGCCATGTATGGCAGCTTCGCCATCGTGACCAACTCCACCTTCGGCAAAACCGTTTTGCCGCTCGGCTAAAAGACAAAGGGCGCGGGATCACCCCGCGCCCTTCTCGTTAGTTCAACGCCCTACTCGGCGCGTTCTCGAAAGCGAGATCATCCGGCTCGCGGAATTCCTGGCCGTTGAGCGTCAGCCCCGAATGGCCGGTGGAAACCTCCACGACGGAGCCATCGCCGATCCGCCCTTCGAGCAGCAACTGCGCCAACGGATCTTGCAGCCGCTTCTGGATCACGCGCTTCAAGGGTCGCGCGCCATAGACCGGATCATAGCCCGCATTGGCGAGCCATTCGCGCGCCTTGCCATCAAGCCCGATCTCGATCTTGCGATCCGCCAGAAGCTTGGTCAGCCGCCCGATCTGGATGTCGACGATGCGGTCCATATTTCCGCGGGTCAGGCGATGGAAGAGAATGATCTCGTCCAAACGGTTGAGGAATTCGGGGCGGAAATGTCCGCGCACCACCTCCATCACTGCCGCGCGGCTTTCGCGGGTCTCTTCGCCGGTGAGAAGCTCCGTACCAAGATTAGAGGTCAGGATGATCACGGTGTTCTTGAAATCGACCGTCCTGCCCTGCCCATCGGTCAGACGGCCATCATCGAGCACTTGCAGAAGCACGTTGAAGACATCGGCATGCGCCTTCTCGACCTCATCGAAGAGGATCACCTGATAAGGACGCCGCCGCACGGCTTCCGTCAGCACGCCGCCTTCTTCATAGCCGACATAGCCCGGAGGCGCGCCGATCAACCGCGCGACCGCATGCTTCTCCATGAACTCGCTCATGTCGATGCGCACCATGGCGTTGTCATCGTCAAACAGGAACGAGGCCAGCGCTTTGGTCAGCTCGGTCTTGCCGACGCCGGTTGGGCCTAAGAACAAGAACGAGCCGATCGGCCGGTTCGGGTCCTGCAAGCCGGCACGCGCACGGCGCACGGCATTGGAGACAGCGCGGACAGCTTCGGATTGGCCAACGACGCGGTTTTGCAGCGCCTCTTCCATCTTGAGCAGCTTGTCGCGTTCGCCTTCCAGCATCTTGTCGACGGGAATGCCGGTCCAGCGCGACACGATCTGCGCGATATGCTCGGGCTGCACCGCCTCATTGACCATGGCGCTCTGGCGCTGCTCATCAATTTCCTTTAGCTGCTTTTCAAGGCCCGGAATGACGCCATATTGTAGCTCGCCCGCGCGGGCATATTCGCCGCGGCGCTGGGCGATGTCGATTTCGGCGCGCGCTTTATCCAGGCGCTCTTTCAAGCTCTGCACATCCTGGACGGACTTCTTCTCGTCCTTCCATTTCGCGGTCAGAGTGGCGGAGTCCTGCTCCAGATTGGCGAGCTCTTTTTCGAGATTCAACAAACGTTCCTTGGAGGCGTTGTCGGTCTCTTTGCGCAAGGCTTCGCGTTCGATCTTGAGCTGCACAATGCGGCGATCAAGTTCGTCGAGTTCTTCCGGCTTGGAATCTACCTGCATGCGCAAACGGCTGCCCGCCTCGTCCATCAGATCGATGGCTTTATCGGGCAGGAAGCGGTCGGTGATATAGCGGTTGGAGAGCGTCGCCGCGGCCACAATAGCGCTATCGGTGATGCGTACGCCGTGATGGACTTCGTATTTCTCTTTCAGACCACGCAGGATGGAGATGGTGTCTTCCACCGTCGGCTCGGACACGAAGACGGGCTGGAAACGCCGCGCCAGCGCCGCATCCTTTTCGATGTGCTTGCGATACTCGTCGAGCGTGGTCGCACCAACGCAATGCAGCTCGCCGCGCGCCAACGAAGGCTTCAACAGGTTGGAGGCGTCCATCGCGCCTTCGGCTTTGCCTGCGCCGACCAGCACATGCATTTCATCAATGAAGAGGATCACTTTGCCTTCGGCGGCAGTGATTTCCTGCAGCACAGCTTTCAGACGCTCTTCGAATTCGCCGCGATATTTCGCGCCCGCGATCAGCGCGCCCATGTCGAGCGCCATCAGGCGTTTGTCGCGCAAGCTTTCGGGCACGTCGCCATTGACGATGCGCAGCGCCAGGCCTTCCGCAATCGCGGTTTTGCCAACGCCAGGTTCACCGATCAGCACGGGATTGTTCTTGGTACGGCGCGACAGCACTTGAATGGTACGCCGGATTTCCTCATCGCGGCCGATCACCGGATCAAGCTTGCCGGTGCGGGCGAATTCGGTGAGATCGCGGGCGTATTTCTTCAAGGCATCATAGGCGTTTTCGGCCGTCGCACTGTCGGCGGTGCGGCCCTTGCGCAGATCGGAAATCGCCTTGTTGAGGTTCTGCGGCGTGACGCCGGAATCCTTCAAGAGCTTCCCGCTGTCGCCGGTGGAGGTGGCGAGCGCCAGAAGCAGATATTCAGCAGTGACGTAGCTGTCACCGGCCTTGGTGGCGGCTTGCTGGGCGGCCTCGAACAGGCGCGCCAATTCGGGGTTCACATAGACCTGGCCGGAGCCGGAGCCCTCCACGCGGGGGAGCTTGCCAAGAGCGCGGGCAACGCCATCGCGCACCTGTTCGGGGCGCCCGCCAGAGGCTGCGATCAGCCTTGCGGCCAGGCCCTCTTCGTCATCGATAAGGACCTTCAAAAGATGTTCGGGGGTGAATTGCTGGTGGTTCGAGCGGACGGCTAAGCCTTGCGCCGATTGGATGAATCCGCGCGCCCGTTCGGTGAATTTCTCAATATCCATGTCTGCCTCTCTAGCCCTCGCGGCAAGGCCCCGGAAACCGGCAGCCTAGAACGAGTCCGGTGAAATGGGCACGCCCCAGAATGGGCCCGCACCCGAGAGACTATGTGGGAAGCGATTGGGGAAACGGCAAGGGCAAGCGGGGAACTAGCGGAAACTTTTCGGTGCGGCAGGCCTTTAACCTCCCCCTGGCGGGAAGGTCGGAGAGCGTAGCGATCCGGGTGGGGGGAAGCGTTTGGGGCGAGCCTCGACCGCCCCCACCCACCCGAAAAATCGTTCGCTGCGCGCCCAATTTTTCGCTCGCACGCTGGCGCTACTCGCCCCCGCAAGGGGGAGGTTAAAGGAGGCGTTCGACGCACGCTCATCACCCTCCGTGCCCGCTGCACCATCGCAAGGCGCAGGATCAGGCAGTCGGTTTGAGTGATCAGGGCGCGGATCTCGGCCCGATGCTGCTTGGTGCCTTCTGAATGGCGGCCATGGCGGAGGCGAGCCGTCCGAAATGCGCCATTAATTGCCGGAATTGTTGCGCAAAACAGTTGGCGGCGCGGCAGATGATCGCCGGGCTCAAGCCCGCGTCGGTTGTGACCGCGGGATCGGTCCGGCCTTGACCGGGATCGACAGTTCCGCCGACTTCAACCCGGGCGCCGTGGCGCGCAGCTTGAGCGTTCCGGTCTTTGCCTCGATCGACTGCACGATGACCTGGCCAAGGCCGTTGAACAGCGAACGGCGGTTGCCTTTTTCCGGCTCAAGAGAGGTTGGATCGCCGTTGCCGAGGCCGATGATGGCGCCGCCCTTGATCTCGTAGGTGATCATGTGATTGGCGAGCGGCACGGTCCGGCCCTTGACGTCCACGGCTTCGACCATGATCGGCTGGGCGTCACGGCCATCGGCAATGAGCGCCGGCCGGTCCTGTGTCAACCGCAGCGCCACCGGCTCGCCGGTGGTCTCATTGATGACCGTCGAGACCACCTTTGCGCCATTATAGGCGCGGGCCTCGATGCGGCCGGCTGTATAGGGCACGGTCCAGCGGTTCATATCGTATTTATCGGCCTTCTGCCGACCGGCCGACTTGCCATTGACGAACAGCTCGACCTCCTCGGCGTTGGTGCAGGCCATGACCATGATGGGCTTGTCCTCACTGCCCGCCCAGTTCCAGTGCGGCACGAGGCCGAGCACAGGCCCGTCTTTGATCCATTGCGCGCGGTGGATGTGGACCGCGGTCTTGTCGAATCCGCACAGATCCATGATGCCGAAATAAGAGCTGTTCGACGGCCAGGAGAACGGCTTCGGCTCGCCGTGGTAATCAAACCCGGTCCAGACAAAGGTGCCGGCGACGAAATCGCGCGTATCGATCTGCTTCCAGGCGTCGCGGTGCGTCTCGCCCCAGCCGGCAAATTCGTCGTCATAGCTGGCGAGGACTTGTGCCTTTTTATCCGTCACGAAAGCCCCGCGGGTCATGAGGGCGGAGCTGTCCTCCGATGAGAAGATCGGCTTGTCCGGATGCGCCGCGTGGAAAGGATCATACTGGCTCTGCTGGTAGTTGATGCCGACGACATCGACAGCATGGGACACGTTGAGTGGGGTGAACAGGCCGCCGCTCATCGCGGCGGTGACCGGGCGCGTGGTGTCGAGCGACTTGACCACAGAACTCATGCGCCGGACCATCTGATAGCCGGCCTCGGTGCCCTGCATCGGCTCCTCGTTGAACACCGACCACAGATAGACGCTGGGGTGATTGCGGTCACGCCGCACCAGCCATTCAAGCTGGGCCATGAAGTCCGGCGAGGCGTTGAAATTGCGGTTCTCGGCCATGACAAGGAAGCCGTGGCGGTCGCACGCGTCCATCAGCTGCTTGCTTTGCGCATTGTGCGAGAAGCGGATGGCATTGCAGCCAAGCGATTTCAGGCGGCGCAGGCGGAAGTCGAGCACGCCGTCTGGCACGGCGTTGCCGACGCCGGCATGGTCCTGATGCAGACACACGCCCTTGATCTTCACAGGCTGGTCGTTGAGGAAAAAGCCTTTTTGCGCATCGAAACGCTGGGTACGGAAGCCGGCATTGGTTGTAATTTGATCGAGCACTGCACCGGTCACGCTCGTGAGCGATGTCGTCACTTGGTAAAGATGCGGCGTGTCCACGCTCCACAATTGGGGATTGGCAAACGGTAGATCGTAGTTGACCACGGTTTCACTGAGCGGCGCGACGCTGACCTCTTTTGTCAAGCCGGGGCGCGTGCCTGTTGATGATTTTTCGTCGCCAATGTCGGTGTGAACGCGGACGGTCTCGGTCTTGTCGCCGGAATTGTAGATCGTGACCTCGACCGGCACATGCCAGCCGTGTTCGTCTTTTACCGGATGCGCGAAGACCCCGTCGGTTTTGATGTGCACGGGATTGCGCTTGACGATCCAGGCATCGCGGTAAAGTCCACCGCCTTCGTACCACCAGCCTTCCATAGCTTCGGCATCGACGCGCACCACCAGCGAATTCAGCTGATCGCCATAGGTGGCGTAGGGCGTAAGGTCGATATAGATCGAATTATAGCCGCTCCAGTTGCGGTCGACGAGTGTGCCGTTGAACCACACGGTGGCGAAGGTGGCGACGCCGTCCAGTTGCAGCTCTATATGCTTGCCGTCGTCCTGCGGCTCGAAGCGCAGCATGTTGCGATACCACGCCACGCCCCGGCGGCGGTAGCCCTGATCGACATTGCCGCTCTCCTCGATCGGCTGGAAGCTGACAAAGTCGTGCGGCAGGGTGACTGGCTGCCATGCGCTGTCGTCGAATTTGGGGGAAGCCGCTCCGCGCGCTGCGCCGGCTTTGGCAGCATTATAGGTGTCGTCATGTCCGGTGATCGGTGGGAAGGGGATATCTCCGGCAAAGAAGCGCCAGCCCTTGTTGAGTAACAGGACCTGGC
The DNA here is from genome assembly GCF_011761565.1 of Rhizomicrobium palustre. NCBI lineage: Bacteria > Pseudomonadati > Pseudomonadota > Alphaproteobacteria > Micropepsales > Micropepsaceae > Rhizomicrobium > Rhizomicrobium palustre. Next base: position 3,750,679 of record NZ_JAASRM010000001.1, read on the forward strand.
GAGGCGCGGTAACGGGGGCTGCCGCGGCGATGGCGCGCGACACGAAACCCGGAGTGGATGCGACCAAACCCAGCGCGCTCGCGCCCTTGATCCATTCGCGGCGATCCATGCCTGCCTCCCTGCATTATTATTATTGCACTTATTAGTGCAGCGGCTTGCAGGGACGCGCAAGGAGAGAATGATCCCTCTTGGCATTTCGGATTTTGGGACGCGAGGTCACAATATCATGGCGACGATTCCATCGCCCAGTGTGGTGGCGCTCACGACGTATTCCCCCACCCGAAATACTTCACACTTCCGAAAATGGCGTTAGTCGGCTGGATTGCACTGATGCTGGTATTTCTTTCGCACCATTTTGCGAAAGGAGATTTAGCGTCAATTGGCTTTTACGAATGGTGTCACAGCATAGCTATTGCGACTGCAATAGCGGCACCGCAGGCTGAAATGCGCGCGAGCTAGCACCAACTCTAAGACCTAATTTCGTAAAACTGTGTCTCGCACCTGCGCCCCCCTTCGCCCCTGCGGGGCACTTCCCCCCCGTAAGAACGGGGGGCAGAAAAGGGAGGGCGGTGCGTTTGGGGGCGAGCCCCCACCAGAAATTTGCGGTCGCAAATTTCGACCTCCCCGCGAGGGGGAGGTTAAAGAAATTACTCCGCCGTTTCGGCTTCTTCGCCTTCTTCTTCGTCGGACTCTTCGTTGTTGCCTTCGGAGAGCGAGAAAGAAGCCTGGCTGGGGCCGCCCTGTTGAACCACAGGCTGCTCACCGGTGCCAGTGGGCTGGCGCTGCGCCTGTTGTGCCTGCCATTGCGCCTGTTGCGCCTGGGCCGCGGCCATGATGCGGAAATAATGCTCGGCATGCTGCAGATAGCTTTCCGCCATCACGCGGTCGCCGCTCGAATTGGCATCGCGGGCGAGCTGCAGATACTTCTCGTAGATATGCGAGGCCGTGCCGCGGATCTTCACCTCGGGGCCGTTGGAATCATAGCTGCGGTTCGGATTGAAACCGCCGCCACCGCCGCCGCCGTTACCGCCGTTGCCACCGCCGCTATGACCGTTTTGCGGCCTGCGGCCGCCTCTCCGAGAGCGTTTCACAGTATCCCCTTGGGTCCTAAAGCTGGCATGCCCTAACGCGAGCGCGAGGCTGCCTTGCATACAATAAATCGAAACACGTCTTTCGCAGTGTCTGAGGCTGGACGCATCCAACGCGCCACATCCGCCGCGGTCACAGCCGCAGGCAGGGCGCCTTTCCCCAGGCCCCGAAATTAGCCGTTCCCCCGCCCTATTCCAACTCTTTTTTCGGCAAAGGCTGACTTTGGGCAATCACGATACGGGAAATTCCTGAGAGGTCTTTGGCGGCACGCAATACGTGAAGCCCCGCGGCGGACAGAATCTCGGCCGTTGAGTCGGCCTGGCCGATTCCAATCTCGACGAATGAGGTGCCGCCCAGCCGGTTCAGCTCTGGCGCCAGGGCGCGCACCGCATCAAGGCCGTCGGGACCGCCATCCAGCGCGCCAAAAGGCTCATATTCGCGCACATCAGGCTCCAGCGTGGCGATATCGGCGGTGGAAATATAGGGCGGGTTGGTGACGATGACGTCAAAACGTTCATCAAGTGCCTCGGCCCAATTGCCGGGGCGGATTTCGGCCCTGGTGCCGAGCCTCAGCCGCTCCATATTAGCTGTGGCAATCGCACGCGCGGTATCGGAGGCTTCGACGCCGAGGCCCGTAGCATTGGGGTATTCCGACAACACCGCCGCCAAAATGCAGCCCGAACCGGTGCCAAGATCGAGGACGCGCAGCTTCGCGGCTCGGTCGGGAAATTCGGTTAACACCGATTCGATCATGGTTTCGGTGTCCGGGCGGGGAATCAGCACCCCAGGCCCGACCTGGAAATCAAGACTCCAGAATTCCTTGTGTCCGGTGATGTAGGCAACAGGCTCACGCTTCTCGCGGCGAGCGATGAAGCTTTCGAAGGGGGCCGGATCACGGGCGGCTTCCCAGAGCACGCGCGCCTCAAGCCGGGGATTGTCGACGCCTGCCGCCGCGAGCCGGGCACTGGCCGCGCGCAAGATCTCGCGCTCGTCGCTCACGCCAGTTCCGATTCGAGTTCGGAGAGACGATTGGCCTGATCTTCGGTGATCAAGGCATCGACCACATCGCCGAGATCGTCGCCGGTGATGATGCGATCGAGCTTATAGAGTGTGAGATTGATGCGGTGATCGGTGACGCGGCCTTGCGGGAAGTTATAGGTGCGGATGCGTTCCGAACGATCACCCGAACCGACCAGGGTCTTGCGCTCGGAGGCGCGCGCGCTATCGACGCGTTCGCGTTCCATCTCATAAAGCCGCGCTTTCAGCAGCTTCATCGCTTGGGCTTTGTTCTTATGCTGAGATTTTTCGGTCTGCTGCGCCACCGCAAGGCCGGTCGGCAAATGGGTGATGCGCACCGCGGATTCGGTTTTGTTGACGTGCTGGCCGCCTGCGCCGCTCGCGCGGAACACGTCGATACGCAGATCCTTTTCATTGATCTCGATATCGACGTCTTCGGCTTCCGGCAGCACGGCGACGGTGGCGGCAGAAGTGTGAATGCGCCCGCCTGCCTCGGTCACCGGCACGCGCTGTACGCGATGGCCGCCGCTTTCGAATTTCAGCTTGGCGAAGACGCCCTGCCCCTGCACATCGAGGATCGCTTCCTTGATGCCGCCGAGATCGGATTCCGAAAGGCTCATCACCTCCACCTTCCAGCCCTGAAGCTGGCAATAGCGGGTGTACATCTTCAAAAGATCGCCCGCGAAAAGCGCGGCCTCATCACCGCCGGTGCCGGCGCGAATTTCGAGAATGGCGGAGGAATTGTCGGCCGCGTCTTTCGGCAGAAGTTGAATCTTGAGCGCGTGTTCAAGCTGTTCCAGCGTGGATTTCAGCTCGGCGCGTTCTTCTTCGGCCAGGCTGCGCATCTCGCTATCCGTGGAAGGATCGGCGATCAGCGCTTCGGTTTCTTCGATTTGCTTTTGCGCGGTGCGATAAGCCGAAGCCGCTTCCACCACCGGCTCCAACTCCGCGCGTTCCTTGGCGAGCTTGACGAAGGCGGGACCGGCAATGCCGGAGGACAATTCGGCTTCGACAGCCTCGAAACGGGAAAGCAGACGTTCAAGTTTGGCAGCGGGGATCATGGCGAAGTCCTGATGGAGAAATGGCGAACAGCAGCGTGCGCAAAAGCAATGGCTCTCGTCGCTACAAGCTGTTCGCCCATTTCCGCATCGGTTTCGCCTTCTCGCTTATTCGGCCGCTTGATTATGCGTAGCTTCGATTTCGGCGGCCTTCTTCTCGCAAAGATCGACAACGTGATCGATGAGATCGCCGTTCTCGATGCGATAGACCGGAGCGCCATTGAGATAGATTTGGCCGTGGCCCTTGCCCGCGCCGCCGCCGGTGAAGCCGATATCGGTGCCGAGCGCCTCGCCCGGGCCGTTCACGACGCAGCCAATGATGGAAAGGCTCATCGGGGTGGTGATGTGCTTGAGGCGATCTTCCAGGGTCTTCACCGTGTTGATCACGTCAAAGCCCTGGCGGGCGCAAGACGGGCACGAGATGATGTTCACGCCGCGCGAACGCAGGCCCAGCGACTTCAGGATATCGAAGCCGACGCGCACTTCCTCTTCCGGAGGCGCAGACAGCGAAACGCGGATGGTGTCGCCGATACCGGCCCACAACAGATTGCCGATGCCGATGGCCGATTTCACCGTGCCGGAGATCATGCCGCCTGCTTCGGTGATGCCGAGATGCAGCGGACAATCGACCGCTTCGGCCAACGCCTTATAGGAGGCGACTGCGAGGAAGGCGTCCGAGGCCTTCACCGAAATCTTGTATTCGCGGAAGTCGTTTTCTTCGAGGATGGCGACGTGCTTCAGCGCGCTTTCCACCATCGCTTCGGGGCAAGGCTCGCCGTATTTTTCCATCAACTCGTTTTCGAGCGAACCGGCGTTCACACCGATGCGGATGGAGCAGCCGTGATCCTTGGCGGCTTTGACGACTTCCTTCACGCGCGCCGCCGAGCCGATATTGCCCGGATTGATGCGCAAGCAGGCAGCGCCCGCCTCAGCGGCTTCGATGGCGCGCTTATAATGGAAGTGAATGTCGGCGATGATCGGAATAGTCGCGGCCTTGCAGATCGCCTTCATCGCCGCGGTGGAGTCTTCATCTGGACAAGACACGCGCACCAGATCGGCGCCCGCTTCTTCCACGCGGCGGATTTGATCGATTGTCGCCTTCGCATCCGCCGTGACCGTGTTGGTCATGGTCTGCACGCTGATCGGCGCGTCTCCGCCGATAGCCACAGAACCAACATGGATTTGGCGGCTTTTACGGCGATTGATGTCGCGAAACGCGTAATGACCCATAGCTACCCTTCGACCGTCGGACTCTACTCAGCGACGGTTACCATTATAGCGATCCATAATCGACTGCGGATCGAGCGAAAGTGCTTCCGTGGTTTCCTGACTGTGGCCCGCGGTCCCCACCACCATCCCGTCCAGGTCGAGTTCGATCGCCCCTCCATTGGGTGTGGTTAAGGTCAGGCCTGGCACATTCGGCAGGCGATAGCTGTCGCCCGGCTTCAAAAGACGGTTTTGGAAAACGCGGCCATCGGCGGCCTGGACCAGAATACGCGTCGCCTCGCGGGCACGCAGCACCACGCGCGCGGGCTTGGAGGCATCGCCATATACCTGCCCCTTGGGCAGCGGCGGCAAGGCGAACGCGGGCTGACCCGAGCTTGGCTGCGTTTGTGCTGGCGGCGTCGCAAGAGACGGGTCGAGAATACCAGCCGCAACTTGGCCAGGCGCTGCCTGCCCTGGAACGGTCTCGGTTGAATCCGACTGCTGTGAGGTATCTGCGGGCGGCGGTACGACAACTGGCTGCGGCTGCTCGACGGGCTTCGGCGGTGGCGCTTTACGTACCGGATGCTGGATCACGGGAGCTGGCGCGACTGTAGGCTCGTTCAACATCCTGTCAGCAGACGCCGCGAGCTGATATGCGCCGTAAAGCACGAGCAGCACCACCACACCGGCCATGAATTTCCAGCCATGCGGCATGCGCGGTTCGGCGTCTTCATCGATCACGGTGATCGGAACGACCGTTGCGTCGCTGCGCCCGGCAATCTCAGCCTTGAAGCGTTCGACGCATTGAATGGAGTCGAGGCCAAGATAATCCGCATACGAACGAATGAAGCCGACCGCATAGGTTCGCCCCGGCAAAGCTTCAACGCGATCCTCTTCCAAAGCTTCGAGATGATCTTTGCGGATCTTCAGCGCCCGAGACACGGTCGCAAGATCATCACCACGCCGAAGCCGCGCCGTGCGCAGATCCTGGCCGACAGTGTCGAGGGGCGCGTCCATCTCATCGGAGATTTCGCGCAAATGGATGCGACGACGGTCCAAGCCGCCTTCGCTATCGAGTGTGAGCCGCGTGACTTTGGTCATGGTTCCTGAGTGCGCCGCCCAGCGCCCTGCCGCAGCAACTATACCGCGCTTCCATTAGTAACTTAGATCGAAGCTTCTAGTCACGGAAATAAAGGATTTCCCAGTTAGTACAAGTCCTTTGGCATATAGGCCGGTTCCCTGGAACGGTTCTGGAATCGGGTCGCAAAAGCATAACTCCCGGATGTGCAGCTATCGCGACATCATTTTACGGAAGTTATAATCTTATTTCAGGACGACCCCCCGTTCGGCCGCAAAGGCTGCCAGACGCGACCTGAGCGAGTGGTCGGTACGTCCGCACAACTTTTCCACGTATTGGGAGATTTCCCCATAATTGAGGCTGCGGATCATCGTTTTGATGGGGCCGATATGACCTGGCGACATCGACAGGGTGCGCACCCCGAGCCCGATCAAGGCCATGGCGTCCAGAGGCTTACCCGCCATTTCCCCGCAAAGGGACACCTCTCCCCCGCTTTCCGCCGCGCTTTGCACGATCTGGCGGAACAGGGTCAGGGCAGCCGGATTGAGGAAATCATAGCGCTTGGAGACACGCGGATTGGTCCGATCCACCGCGAAGGTGAAGGACAGAAGGTCATTGGACCCGATGGAGACGAAATCGGCCGAGCGCATAAGCTGTGGCAGCATGAAGGTCAGCGCGGGAACCTCCAGCATGGCGCCGACCAGCACCTGCCGGGGCTGACGCTGCCCCAAAAGCCGGGCGCGCTCGATTTCGCGGTCGATCAGCGAGCGCCCCGCATTGAACTCGGCGACATGGCTAACCATGGGCAGAAGGATGCGCAAAACCTTGCCGGCGGAGGCTTTGATCAAGGCGCGGGCCTGATAGCGCAGCAAGGCTGGGCGGTCCAAGGCGATACGGATGGCACGCCAGCCGAGCGCCGGGTTCTCCTCGCGCTCCCAACGGGCGTAAGGCAGCACCTTGTCACCGCCGAGGTCGAGGGTACGGAACACCACCGGCTTATCGCCCGCCGAATCCAGGATTTCCCTGTAAAAAGCGGTCTGATCAGAGAGCCGGGGCATGGTCTCGCCGATCATGAACTGCAGTTCTGTACGGAAAAGCCCGACCCCATCCGCGCCGGATTCCGCCAAATGGGGCATATCGAGCGCCAGGCCCGCATTCATCATCAGGCGGATGTGAACACCGTCTTTGGTCTCGGCGGGTAGATCGCGGATGGTGGCAAATTGCGCCGCACGATGCTCGCGCAGAATACGCTTGGCATCAAAAGCGTGGATGACATCCTCGGTGGGGCGAAGATGGGTTTCGCCGGTCTCGCCATCGACGGCGATGCGATCGCCTGCCCGCGCCGCATCGGTCACGCCAGCCGCTTCCGCCACCATGGGAAGGCCCATGGAGCGCGCCACAATAGCGACATGGGAGGTCGACGCCGCCTCTTCCAGCACCAGACCGACAAGGCGGTCGCGGCGGTAATCGAGCAATTCCGCCGGGCCCATACTGCGCGCCACCAGCACCGAATTTTCCGGCATATCGAGGCCGCGCTTACCGACATCACCCGCGAGATGGCGCAAGAGCCGCCGCGCCAGATCATCAAGGTCATGCGCGCGTTCGCGCAGGATCGGGTCCTGCATCTTGGAGACGCGCAAACGCATTTCGTCCTGCACACGCTCCACCGCAGCTTCGGCGGTAAGACCGGTGCGAATGGCATCACGCATGCGCTGGCGCCAGCCCGCATCATGGGCGAACAAGCGATATGTCTCGATCACCTCGCGGCTTTCACCGGTGAGATCAAGCTCGCCGGAATCCAGCATGTGATCGACGGCTTCGCGCAGCTTGCCGATGGCTTCTTCGAGGCGCGCCAACTCCAGCGTGGGATCGTCGGCGATCATGCGCTCGACCTTCACGCGCGGCTCATGCAGCACCACCGTGCCGATGGCAACGCCTTCGGAAAGCCCTTCGCAATTGAACTTGCGCGGCCGGTCCGGCGAGAGTTCCGGCTCATCCAGTTCGGCAACGTTGAAGAGCACACCCTGCGCCACCACTTCCGCCAGCACCATGGCGACGGTTTGCAGCGCTTCCACCTCTTCTTCGGCGTAATTACGCGAGGCCGCGTTTTGCACCACGAGGACGCCGAAGACCTGCCCGCCACGCACAATCGGCACGCCCAAAAAGGCGTGATACGGGTCTTCGCCGGTTTCCGGGCGATAGGAGAATTTAGGATGGTTGGGCGCGTCGGAAAGGTTCACCGGCTCGCCCGCCTCGGCCACCAAACCGACGAGGCCTTCGCCTGCCCGCATCCGCGTTCTATGCACAGCGGCGGGGTTCAGGCCTTCGGTGGCGAAGAGTTCGAGCGATTTGCCCGCCCGGGTGAGATAGATCGAACAGACTTCTGCCACCATGTTGGCGGCGATGACCGAGACCAGCTTATCGAGGCGCATCTGCGCGCTCGTGTTCTCGGCCATGATCTCGCGCAAGCGCCTCAGCAGTGTCCTCGGGCCGCCTGCAACGGGCATATCAGTTCACCTCACTCAAGCTGCATCCAGATCGTAAGCGGAGTGCAACGCGCGAACAGCCAATTCGACATATTCCTCGGCGATCAAGACGCTGACTTTGATTTCGGAGGTCGAAATCACCGAGATGTTGATGCCCTTTTCCGACAAGGTGCGGAACATAGTCTGCGCCACGCCTGGATGGGTGCGCATGCCGATGCCGATGATCGAAATCTTGGCGACATTGGCGTCTGACGTGATCTCGCGATAGCCGATGGTTTCGGCGGCATCTTCCAGCACCTTGATAGCGCGGGCCAATTCGGTGCGCGGACAGGTAAAGGTCAGATCGGTGCGCTTTCCGTCATCGGAGATGTTCTGCACGATCATATCGACATTGATGCCGGCATGGGCGAGCGGCCCGAAGATCGCGGCGGCGATGCCGGGATGATCCGGAATCTTCATCAGCGAAATCTTCGCTTCGTCGCGCGAATAGGCGATGCCGGTGACCGGTTTCTTTTCCACGATGTCTTCCTCGTCGCACAGAAGCGTGCCGCCCGCGTCGGGATCGAAGGTCGAAAGAACCCGGACGGGCACGCGATGTTGCATAGCGATTTCCACCGAGCGGGTCTGCAAGACTTTCGCGCCCAGCGAAGCCATTTCGAGCATTTCCTCGAAGGCAATCTTTTCCATCCGCTGCGCCTTCTTGGTGATGCGCGGATCGGTCGTGTAAACACCATCGACATCGGTGTAGATGTCGCAACGCTCGGCCTTGATGGCAGCGGCGACCGCCACCGCGGAGGTATCCGAGCCGCCACGGCCAAGGGTCGAGATACGCTCGCCTTCCGCCACACCCTGGAAGCCCGCGACCACGGCGACGGTGCCGGATTCCAGACAGGCGTTGAGGTTTTCGGGCGGCAAATCCTCGATACGGGCGGAGGCATGCATGTTGGAGGTCTTCATCGGCATTTGCCAGCCGAGGAAGGAGCGCGCCGGAACCCCGATGGAGCCCAGGGCAATGGCGAGGAGACCCGAGGTCACCTGCTCGCCCGCCGCCACCACGGCGTCGTATTCCTTGGGGTCGTAGTGCTGGTCGAGGTCATTGATGAATTTGACGAGCTTATTGGTCTCTCCCGCCATGGCCGAAACCACAACCGCCACTTGATGACCGCGCTCTACCTCTTTTTTGACCAGCTGGGCCACATTGCGGATGCGATCGAGGTCGGCCACCGACGTCCCGCCGAATTTCATCGCAATCTTCGCCATCGCACTGCCCGCTTAAGGAACCATTTGTTGCGTCATACATAACCGCGTGTTTCCAAAGGCTCAACCCGGACTTTGCCTCCCTTGATGGGCGAAGGTGCGATATAAGGCGCTCATGACCGAATCCGCTGACCCTTCCGCCCCCGCACGCCCCTCCGTTGATCCCGCTGAGATTGCAAAATTCTCGGCCATGGCCGCCGAATGGTGGGACCCTACCGGCAAGTTCGCGCCCCTGCACAAGTTCAATCCGGTGCGGCTTTCCTTCATTCGCGACACCGCCGCGGCCCATTTCGGCAAATCCGGGCTGGTACCGTTCGAGGGCTTGCGCCTGCTCGATATCGGCTGCGGCGGCGGGCTTTTGTCTGAGCCAATGACCCGGCTGGGCTTTGCGGTGACGGCTGTGGATGCTTCCGTAAAAAACATCAAAACCGCCATGACCCATGCCACTGCGCAGGGGCTTTCCATCGATTACCGCCACGGCAGCGCCGAATCGCTGGTGGAATCAGGCGAGCAATTCGATGTGGTGTTGAACATGGAAGTGGTCGAGCATGTCGCCGACCTCTCCCTCTACCTGGCCGCTTGCGCCAAGCTGGTGAAGCCGGGCGGGATCATGTTCGTCGCCACCCTGAACAAGACACTGAAGTCCCTCGCGCTCGCCAAAATCGGGGCCGAGTACATCCTGCGCTGGCTGCCGCCGGGCACCCATGACTGGTCGCGCTTCATCGAGCCCAAGACGCTGAAGGCGCTTCTCACCGAAAACGGCCTCTCCGTCACCACCACGCAAGGCGTCAGCTTTGACCCGCTCAATTGGTCCTGGCGCCTCTCGAGCGATACCGACGTGAATTACATGGTGGTGGCGGAACAAGCCCGCTAAGCGACGGCGGTTGCGGGGACCTCCTTTGTCTCGACGTAATCGGGCACGGTGAAGTTCTCCCACACGGGATAACCTTCCAGGATTTCCTTGGCGGCTGCACGCAGTTCGTAAGGGGCATCGCCCGCCAAAGCCATCAGCCAGTAAAGCCAGACCAGCATGAAATCGCGCGCGGCCTGCTGGCGCCCCGCCTCGTCCTTGGCGAGGAGATAGCCGAAATTGCGCATCGCGAAATCGGCGAGCTTGGCCAGATCTTGCGGCACCGCGGTTCCTTTTGGTGCGAGAATGCGGCCCATATCGGCATGCGCAATAGCGGGCTCCGACGCCAACTCATTCTCCAAGGCACGGCAAGCGGCAAGATTGATGACGCCCTCCTGCGCCGCCAAAGCCAGACGATTAAAGCGATCGACCGTCGTCGGCTTGGGGATCAGCGCGAAGGCTTTTTCGTAAAAGGCCAGCCGCAGCGCGCGCAAATCCTCTGTCTTCGGCAACCCGCCCACCATATCGGCCAAGGAAGCGGGACCGAAAGTCTGCTGGATATCGCCATAGAACGGCATGGCGAAAGCCGCGGGATGGCTCGCGCAGGCCTCGGCGGCCGCCAGCATATCATCGACGGCCAAGAGCCGTTCAGGGCTTTCCACCTCCATATAGGCATGAATGCGCGAGAGCGCGGCCTTGCCGGGAGAGACGCGGCGTTCGCGCCAACCCGTCTCGGCGCCGATCTTGGCAAAGAGATCATGGTAAAGCGTGCGGTAATCATAGTCTTTTTTCATCCGCGCCTGGCCCTGGCGCGCGATGCGGATGCAAGCCTCTTGGTCGTTTAGAAGCTGCTCCAGCTTGGCATCGAAGTCGCTTTCATCGAAACCGACATATTCCTCGCCAGGCGTGAGCGTTTTCTCCATCTCCTGCGGGCCGGTGGCATAGCGCGGCTCATATTGCATTAGCACCGCCCCGGCATTGGCCGCTTCGCAGCTTCGGTAATTGTAAGGGCCATGGATGCCGACGGCATTGATCACAATCCGCGCCGCGCCGAGCAGTGCGATGTAATCGTCGCGCGACAGGCCCGTTACCATCTCGAAACGGAAGCGGGCGCCGTATTTGGCCTTGGCTTTTTCGAAAAGCGCCGCCGTGATCTTGCGATAAGGGCCATAGAACATCGGCCCCTCACCGGGAAAGGTCATCAGCACATCGATCGGGCGCGGATCAGCAGCGTTGCCGCCGATGATGTGATGGAACGAGCCCCAAGATAACCCGAACGGCACATCGAGGATTTTGCGCGGGTCCACCGTGTTCTTCAGAATATCGCAGTAGCGGCTGGAGAGCGGCAGGACATAATCGAACTGCCGCGCCACGGCATCCACCTTCCAAGCATAGAAATGATGGCAAAGGCTCGCGACCGTCGGAAAGGGCGCGCGCTCCAGCCCGCGCAGATACCTGTCCAGTGAACAGGTCTGATAGTCGAAATAGAGATCGGGCACGAACCCCTTGGGTAAGGCGGCCAGGACATCGCTCATATCCTGGGTAAAAGGATCGACCACGATGACGTCTTGCGCGGGCTGATCACTTTGAGACAGCACCACATAGAGCACATCGGCAACCGCCAAGAGCGGGACGGCGTGGAAATTAAGCAGCTTGCTACGGCTGCCATACAGTACGCGTGGTCTACGAATTTTCAGATGGGCGGCATGGCGGATGCGGAAGCGGTTGCGGGCGTCCAAGGCAAATGGCTGGCTGGCGGACGCAACCACAAATTGCTCGAACTGTTCTTCCAGCGCCGGGACGAGATCCGGCGCCTGCTCGGCTAAGGTGGAAAACTGCTCTAATTGCGCGAGAATTTGTTGAAGTGGTTGCATAAGTAACTCCCCGGGTGAGGGATTTTACTTACGTCCAAATACCTAGAGTGGAATTAACCCTAACGGGAATATAAAATCACATTCCCGTGCAAGCTGCGACATTCCATCGCAGCGGGAATTATTCACAATATGCAACTGTAGAACTACCCAGCCCGGGCGAAGGGCACCTGCTGGCGGGCGGGCATGCGGCGAGAGCGGACCATCACGAATTTGCCGGACCAGTCCGGTCGGATGGTCCAGATACCCTCGATGATCGAGCCATCAGAATTCGACAGGCCTCGATACTGAATCCGGCAATGGGCCTTGCCTTCATAGCTCTTGATGAAATGGATATCCCGCCCCTGGCGGCGGCCTTCGATGATGCCGAACAACACCGCGCCGCGATCAGGACCTCTGGTGCAAATCTCATTGGTGGCGCCCGTGAAGCCGCTGCTGGTATCGATCAGCGTTGCTCCAAAGGGCACAGTAGGATCTTCATTCGGATAGCTGAAGAATCCTTGCCAGATACCGGTCAGGTTGATGGCGGCGAGTTGGGGCTGGGTCATCGCTGGAACGGCCTGTCGATATAGAGTTTCTGACGGACCAAAATATGGGGCACACAGAATTTCTCCTGCCCGCTGGTAATGCCCTTGGGCACATCCACGCTGACAATATCGCCGCGCGTCTGCGCGCACGCCGCCTCCGTCTGGCCGATATAATGGATGAACCGAACTGTGTTTTGCGGGCAGACATCGCCACAACGCACGTCGACGACCACCGGCAAGCCGCGATGCAACCCGAGAACGCGATCCACAGGCGGATCTTTCACGGCCTGAACACTTTGGGCGCGGCTGACGAGAGCGTTATCATCGAGCTGGTCGCCGGCGGCGAAAGCAAAACCGCCTAGCACGACCCAGGCCGTCGCGAGACATGCGTTGAAGACCAGCCGCATCCCGGATTCCCTTAATTCCAGGATGAAGTATAGCGATCTACGCGCTTGACGGGAATTAAGTTTGCGTCACCGGAGTGACGCTTTTCATCTCAGTTGGCTTCTTCTTCGAGATCAGGCGGCAAAGCGGCGATTTCAACGCCCTCTTCCACCAGCGCTTTGGCCTCTTCCAGCGAGGCTTCACCATAAATTTGGCGCTCTTCCGTCTCGCCGTAGTGAATTTTACGCGCTTCTTCGGCAAATTCCTTGCCCACGTAATCGGCATTCTCAGTGACGTATTTGCGCATGCCCGTCAGGAACTGGCGCATTTTCTTGAGTTCATCGGCTTTCAGCGTGGATTTCTTGGTCCCCGATACCGCCGGGGCCATCGGCGCTTTGGTCACCTTGGGCGAGGAGCATACCGGGCAGACAAGTTTTCCAGACGCTTCCTGCTCGTCATAAGCGGAGCTGGAGGCGAACCAACCCTCGAACGCATGGCTGTTAGCACATTGAAGACTGTAAACGATCAATACCGTACCTCTGGGCAGTACCTTTAAGCCTTCACCAAATCATCTGGCGAAACAGCCGCCGCCGCAAGTCTGAGCACAGGGCGGTGCATCGGCCATATCCATACAGGACCCTGGCACCGCATTGCGCGTGCCCGAAAGCGAGGGCGCCATCGGTGCTTTCTCGACATGATGTGAATGGCATTCTGGGCAAGCGATCTCGCCTTTTTCCGCCATCTCATCGAAGCGGCTTGAGGAGGTGAACCACTCCTCGAAGTGATGATCCTTGTCGCATTTCAGCGTGTAAACGATCACGGCAATTCCCCTGAACTGGTCAGTCTTCTGATGCTTCACCAGAGAGGCGCTTTTCCGCAAGGCTGATGCCGGTTGTCAATGTGAAACGGCGACCATGCCGCAGGCTGGGGATTTGGGCCCGCGCCGCGCGCGACTTCTCCGGATCAATCTCGGCGAGGATGAATCCCGGCTCGGTGCCTGCTTGCGCCAGAATCTCTCCCCAAGGCGAAATGATCAGTGAATGGCCATAGGTGCGCCGCCCATTGGCATGCAGACCGCCTTGCGCGGGCGCCAGCACAAAGGCACCGTTTTCAATCGCGCGGGCGCGTAAAAGCACTTCCCAATGCGCCCTGCCCGTGGTCTCGGTAAAAGCCGCGGGAACCGTGAAGAGGAATGCGCCCGCCTCCGCCAAAGCGCGATAAAGCTGCGGGAAGCGCAAATCATAGCAGACCGAAAAGCCGATGCGGCCCGCGGGCAAATCCGCGGTCACCGCGATATCACCGCCCGCAACGGTATCGGATTCGCGATACAGCTCGCCGCCCGGCAGATCGACATCGAAGAGATGGATCTTGTCGTATTGCGCCGCGATCGAGCCATCCGGCCGGATCAGGAAGGAACGATTGGCCGTGCGCGTCTCGCTCACCTTGATCGCCAAGGAGCCGATCATCAGCCAAATGGAAAGTTCCTCAGCAAGGGCGCGAAACACCGCCAAAGCAGGATCGTGTTCTTGCGCAAAACTCTTGTCGAGCTTGGCGCCCGCATCCGCTGCCATCAGGCTGGTGTTTTCAGGAGTCGCTATGAAGCTCGCGCCCGCGGCTTTCGCCTCGCGGATCAACGCCACTGCCGCGGCGACGTTCTCTCCAATCTCCTCGCCCGCGCAAAGCTGTACGCAAGCGGCCTGGAACGGAGCCGTCATGGTGTTTGCCTTTCTGGCTTATGCGCTCAGAAGCGGATCAAGCTCGCCCGACGCATCCAGCGCATGCAGATCATCACAGCCGCCGACATGGCGCTCGCCGATGAAGATTTGCGGCACGGTGCGGCGGCCGGAACGCTCCATCATCTCCTTGCGCGCGGCGGCGTCCATGTAGACGTCAACTTCCTCAAAAGCGGCGCCCTTGTCGCTAAGAAGCTTCTTGGCCCTTGCGCAGTAAGGGCAGATCGGGGTGGTGTAGATTTTGATGTTCGCCATAACTGTCCTTTATACCGCCTCTCCCCCCTATATGGGATGCGTAGTCACACGTGCCAAGGCCAGCACGAATACTGCCGAAGCGCCCGCGCGCTTCAAGGCCCTTGCGGCGGCGCTGACGGTGGCGCCGGTAGTTAAAACGTCGTCGATTAATAAAACGCGCTTTCCCGCCACTTGGCTGCGTGCCGCTTTGGGGACACGGAATGCCCCCTGGACGTTGCGGCGGCGGGCCTCGGCAGAGGGCATTTTGCCCTGGCTGGGGGTGGGTTTGATTCGCTCCAGCACCGTCGGCTCCAAAGGCAGGCTGCAGCGTCGCGAAAGCCCCCGCGCCAGCTCACCAGCCTGGTTATAGCGCCGCTTCCACAGCCGCCAGCGGTGCAACGGAACCGGCACAATCATATCGGATTGGGAGAGGAGCAGCCGCCCACTGCGCTCCAGCCAGCGGCTGAAGGCGGGCACCAGATCCAGCCTATCGGCGTGCTTCAGCGCCAGAAGCGGCTTTTTGGAGAGCTCGTCATAGGAGAGGATAGCCCGAGCCCGGTCGAAATATGGCGGATGCGCAAGACACGCGCCGCACAGCGTATCCTCGCCCGCATCAATCTCAAATGGCAGGCCGCAGGAGGCGCAGACCGGATCATCGATGAAATGCAGCATGGCCCAGCATTCGGGGCAAAGCCCATCCGGCTCGGTCACGCCCTCGCGGCACAACATACAGAGCGGCGGATACACCACATCGATCAGCATGCGGGCGAATTTTCGCCGCCACCTGCCCTCTCTCTCGCCGACACTGTTTTCGTTGGGGCTCATTCTGCTAGTTTAGCGCAATGAGCCAGAATGATCCAAAAGCCGAGAACAAGCCCGGCCCGCCGCGCATTTTCGACCCCGCGATTCAACGTCTTCGCAGGCAACGTGCGGCGCGGCTGCAAGCGGACCGTTTTCTCCTGACCGAGGCTGCGGAGGGGGTCAAGGCTCGCCTCGCTCCGGTCAATCGGACATTCACAACCGCGCTATCTTTAGATGAGAACGCCAACGCCATACTTCAAGGGCCCGGACTTACTTGGCGGACGGCAACATTCAACGATGTTGGCCGTCTGGACGCGGATAATGGTTACGATCTCGCGGTCAGCATATTAGGATTGCATAATATTAACGATCTGCCCGGCGCGCTGGCGCAAATCCGCCGCGCACTGAAGCCCGATGGCTTGTTCGTGGCCGCGCTGTTCGGCGGCGCAACGCTTACTGAACTGCGTGATAGTTTCGCCCAAGGCGAGATTGCCACGACGGGCGGGATTTCTCCGCGCGTCGCCCCGATGGCGGATGTGCGCGAGCTGGGCGGTCTCTTGCAGCGCGCGGGCTTTGCCCTGCCCGTCGCCGATGTCGAGCGCACCACCGTGCGCTATCGCGATTTCTTCACTTTGGTGCGCGATTTGCGGGCTATGGGCGAAACCAATGCCCTTTCCAGCCGCAAAGGGTTCTTATCGCGTGCCACCCTCGCCGCCGCGCTGGAGCATTACCGCGAACATTATGCCGACGAGAATGGCAAGCTGATTGCCACCTTCGAGATCATCTATCTCCTCGGCTGGGCCCCCGATGAAAGCCAGCAGAAACCGCTTAAACCCGGCAGCGCGAAGATGCGGTTGGCCGATGCGTTAGGGGTGAAGGAGCAGAAGCTGTAACGCGCATGTCATCCCGGCCAAGCACTTCGCAGCACAAAGTGCGTAGAAGCGCGCCGAGCCGGGACCCACTTCATCGCCAGCACAGATTTCGAAGTAGGTCCCGGATCGCGCCATAGTGCGAGACTTCGAAATCTGCGTGGCGCGTCCGGGATGACAAACTATTTGGGTTATCCGAAGAACTTCGCCACCGCCGGATCAGAGGCTAGCGCGGCGCGTTCGGCTTCGCTCGGGAGCTGGGGCTTGTCGCGTTCGACATCGACCATGCAGAGAAAGCCCATCGCCTCTCCCGCATTGGCACGGAACTGATGCCAGGTCATGGGATCGATGGTGACGAGATCGTTTTGCGCGATATCGAAGACCTTGCCGCCGACCATCACTTGGCCATGGCCGCGCAGGATCAACACGGCGTGGACATGCTCGTGCCGTTCCAGGGTGGAATAGCCGTTCGGCGCCATTTCGAAATAGCGCAGCTCGCCCTTCATGCCGGGATGGCGAAACAAGGTTTGGCGCGTGATGGCATGAAACGGCGCTGCGCCTTCTTCCTTGTAAGCGAGAAGATCGGTGTTCTCCCAACGATAGTCGGAGAAGTGCCGCACCGGGCTCGTGGTCTCGCTCATGAAAAATTCCTCACCGCATCACAGAATTTCGCCGTCTCGGCGGTGATGTTCTCTTTCGCCGACAAGAGGCTACCGCCGATGAGAAGGATCACGCCCGTGCCGAAGAAACTCAGAAGTTCGGGCACGCGTTTGAGCTCCATGCCGCCCGCAGGCACCGGCACGCAAGGCTTTTGGCCTTTGCTCTCTTCCAGACACCAGCCCGCGATCTTCTTGCAGAGCTGCGGGGGATAGCCGAAACGCCCGCCGTAATTGGCAAAGACCGAGGCATCCGAGCCCATCAAGCGCATCAGCTTGCCGAAGAAAAACGCCGGCGCCATCGGCCCGCCCGCCATGGACGGATGTGTCATGAACAGGAAGTCAGGATTTTCCGCCTTGATGGTCTGGAATTGCGCGAAACCACAAAGCATCGGCGCTATAAGAACGCCATCGACACCGTTATCGCGGCAGATCTGCATCTGCGCCCGCATCTTGTCGAGATTGCCGTTGAGGCTCGGCAAATAGCGCGTGGCAACGCCGCTCTTGGCGCGCGCCTTATGCACGGCTTCCGCGATCACCGGCACACGCGCGGCGAAGGGCGCGTAATACTGGTCCGCGAGACCGTGATCGTCCTTGATGTAATCGATGCCGCCGAGCGCGATGTCATAGGCAAGCCGCGCCAGCGTGGCGGGCGGGGTTCCTTGCGGCTTCAAAGCGGTGGCCGACAAAGCGCCCTTGGCGCCGACGCGGGCGCGAAAACCTTCGAGGCCGTGATTGGGACCGCCGAAGGCCTTCACGATATCTTCGGGGAAAATCGCATCTTCCAGCGTGATGCCATCCTGCAGCGACGTATTGCCGAGGATCATGTTGATGAACTGGGCGGCGTCATAGCCCGTGGTGATGGAGGCCAGCCCGATGCGCACTTCGTATTCGCCCGCGCCGAGATCTTTGATCTCCTCCACCCGGCCGAGCACATTCTCCAGCACAAAGGGGTCGTCGATCGGCGCGACGGGCATTTCCACGCTTTGCTCCACGGCGATGCCTTGAGCGCGGGCTTCGATGGTCGCGGCCTCAGCCTTGACGCGATAAATGGTCGTGATGCGTGTCGTCATGGCGCCGGACCTTAACGGCGGCGCGCCCCAAGGCAAGAAAATTCATTTGCCGGGAAAAAGCCGTAAAACGGCCAAGCTAGAACTGAATCCGCTCATAGAGCGCCAGCACGGATTGGCCGAGATTGGTCACCGCCAGCACAATCACCGCCGCGATGAGCGAGGCCACGAGCGCGTATTCGATGGCGGTGGCGCCGCTCTCGTCGTGCAGGAAGTCCGTCATAGCAGGTCCCTGAGCATCGGGATTAGCGGCAGGTCCGCTGGCGGCATCGGATAATCGCTGAGCTCCTTTGCCCGCACCCATTTCAGCGCCGTGTGTTCCTTGGCCTGCGGGATGCCCTCCCAGCGCCGGCAGATGTAGAGCGGCATGAGCAAATGAAAGTCCGCGTAGGCGTGCGAGGCGAAAGTGAACGGCGCCAGACAGGGCTCCTTCACCGTGATGCCCAGCTCCTCCTGGAGTTCGCGGATGAGTGTCTCCTCCGGCCGCTCTCCCGCTTCCCATTTGCCGCCCGGAAATTCCCACAGTCCCCCCATCTGCTTTTCAGGCGGACGCTGCGCGATCAGCACCCGGCCATCGGAATCGATCAGCGCACAGGCCGCCACCAGAACCAGTTTCAGCGCCATATGCTCATCTCCCGCCATTGTGCCGTACCGATCCTTGCGGAGCGGTTTAAAAGCGCGCTTCGCTTGTAGGCGGTTTGCTTAACCGCAGGCTAACGGCGAGGCCAGCCTGGTTTAAGGATTTCTGTGGATGCCCTGGGTTACTTGCGGGACTTGGGGCGACCCAAGTCCCGCCAGCCGGCACACGCTGATCCCCTGGGCTGCAGAAGGTCTCGTGGTGCGCGCTTGAGGTTATCGCGGTCGTCTTCCAGTCCGATCCTAGAACCGGATGGACCGTCGCCGCCCTCAAGTATGAAGAAATTGTGACTCCAAGCCCCTACACTGTCCAGGGGAATCCCGGATCGGGACAAGTTTACCGCGATCATCTACTGGAGGTTGTTTTCGGGAGTGATCCGCAGCCCGGCGGCCCTGCTACCAAGGCTCAGCTCATTTTGTATGCGCCGCTGACAATCATGCACGAAAGAGAATCGCGGGGCGACGTCCCGGAGATTTCGGCCGTTTTCCCCCTTCGCGTCCCAAAACGGCAAAAAAGGGCTGAAATATTTTGTAACACTCCGCGCGGGCGTCAAATCGCTTGCAGCAGCGCCGAGTATTTCAAAAGCGCCCCGTGTGCCTTGCGCTTCGTGAAAATGATGCATCTCGGATACCGCAACTTGCCTCGACGATAGGCAGTAAAACGGGGCAAGTCCGTGGCGGTACGGATTGATGTTACTGCCTATGACAGACAGGTTGCCGCATGTGCGCACCCGCCATACTTCTTTGTCTAACGCTGTCAATAAAGCGGGTTTATATCGCGGACATCACTGATGCGAAGTTGAAGAGGACCTGAACATGTCAGTCTCTAGCCTGCCCGAGTTGGATGCCCTGGTCGCCCGCGTAAATGCGGCCCAGAAGGAATTCGCCGGCTTCTCGCAGGAGAAGGTCGACCAAATTTTCCGCGCTGCGGCTTTCGCCGCGACCGAAGCGCGTATCCGCCTTGCCATGATGGCCGCCGAAGAAACCGGTATGGGCGTTGTCGAAGACAAGGTGATCAAGAACCACTTTGCCTCTGAATACATCTACAACAAGTACAAGGACGAGCCGACCTGCGGCGTGCTGGAAGTCGACAATGTCGGCGGCACGATCACCATTGCCGAACCGATCGGCGTGATCTGCGGTATCGTTCCGACCACCAACCCGACTTCGACCGCGATCTTCAAGGCGCTGATCTCGCTGAAGACCCGCAACGGCATCATCTTCAGCCCGCATCCGCGCGCCAAGAAGGCGACCTGCGCCGCTGCCAAGCTGGTGCTCGACGCCGCCGTCGCCGCAGGCGCCCCGGAAGACATCATCGGCTGGATCGACGCCCCCTCGATCGAGCTTTCCAACGCCCTGATGCGCCACCCCGGCATCAACCTGATCCTGGCCACTGGCGGCCCGGGCATGGTGAAGGCGGCTTACTCCTCGGGTAAGCCCGCCATCGGCGTCGGCGCCGGTAACGCCCCGGTCGTGATCGACGAATATGCCGACATCAAGCGCGCCGTCGCTTCGATCCTGATGTCCAAGACTTTCGACAACGGCATGATCTGCGCCTCTGAGCAGGCCGTGGTCGTGGTCGACAGCGTTTATGATCAGGTCCGCGAGCGCTTCTCCAGCCATGGCGGTTACATCCTGTCGGATAACGAGCTGGGCGCGGTGAAGCAGACTGTCTTCCCCGAAGGCCATCTCAATCCGAACGTCGTCGGTCAGCCCGCGGTGAAGATCGCCGCCATGGCCGGCTTTACCGTTCCGCCGGAAACCAAGGTCCTCATCGGCGAAGTCGAAGAGACCGTGGATAGCGAACCTTTCGCGCACGAAAAGCTCTCCCCCACCCTCGCCCTGTATCGCCGCAAGGATTTCGCGGCGGCGGTCGATGCGGCGGCGGACATCGTGGCGCTGGGCGGTATCGGCCACACTTCGGTGCTCTACACCGATCAGGACCGTCACGCCGATCGCGTGATGGCCTTCGGCAAGCGCATGAAGACCGCGCGTATCCTGGTCAACATGCCGTCGAGCCATGGCGGCATCGGCGACCTTTATAACTTCACCATGGCCCCGTCTCTGACGCTCGGCTGCGGCTCTTGGGGCGGCAACTCCATCTCGGAGAACGTCGGTCCCAAGCATCTCATCAACCGCAAAGTGGTCGCGAAACGCGAAGAAAACATGCTCTGGCACAAAGTCCCCAAATCCATCTATTTCCGTCGCGGCGCGATGGTCGAAGCCTTCAAGGAACTCGCCGGTAAGAAGAAGGCCCTGATCGTCACCGACCACTTCCTCTTCGCCAACGGCTACACCGACGAAATCGTGCGTCTGGCCAAGGAACAGGGTCTCGATGTCGATATCTTCAACGAGGTGGAAGCCGATCCCACGCTGTCGATCGTCCGCAAGGGCGTTCTCAAGGCCAATGCCTTCCAGCCGGACGTGATCATCGCCGTCGGCGGCGGTTCGCCGATGGACGCGGCCAAGATCATCTGGGTCATGTATGAACACCCGGAAGTCCATTTCGAGGATCTGGCGCTGCGCTTCATGGATATCCGCAAGCGCATCTACAAGTTCCCGAAAATGGGCATCAAGGCCGAGTTCATCGCCATCCCGACCACCTCGGGCACCGGTTCAGAAGTCACCCCCTTCGCGGTCGTGACCGACGATTCCACCGGCCAGAAATATCCGCTCGCCGATTACGAGCTGATGCCCACCATGGCGATCGTGGACGCCAACCTGGTGATGAACCTGCCCAAATCGCTCACCGCTTTCGGCGGCGTCGATGCCATCACCCATGCCTTGGAAGCCTATGTCTCGGTCATGGCGAACGAGTATTCCGACGCCCAGGCCCTGCAGGCCCTCAAGCTCCTGCGCGAGTACCTGCCGGCCTCTTACAAGGAAGGCGCCGCCAATGCGGTGGCCCGCGAAAAAGTGCATAACGGCGCCACCATTGCCGGTATCGCCTTCGCCAACGCCTTCCTCGGCGTTTGTCACTCCATGGCGCACAAGATCGGCGCGGCCTTCCACATCCCGCACGGCCTCGCCAATGCGCTGCTGATCTGCAACGTCATCCGCTACAACGCGAATGACAATCCGACCAAGCAGACCGCCTTCTCGCAGTATGACCGTCCGAAGGCCCGTGCCCGTTACGCCCAAATCGCCGATCACCTCGGCCTTGGCGGCGCGCGCACCGGCGATAAGGTCAACAACCTCATCGCTTGGCTGGAAGGCCTCAAGAAGGAGCTCAACATCCCGGCGTCGATCCAGGCTGCAGGCGTCTCTGAAGCCGACTTCCTGGCGCAGCTCGACGAAGTTGCCGTTAAGGCGTTCGACGACCAGTGCACCGGCGCCAACCCGCGCTTCCCGCTGATGAGCGAACTGAAGCAGATCCTGCTCGACAGCTATTATGGCCGCGCTTACGTCGACACCTATGACAAGAACTCCACGGAAGATATCGACTCTGCCGTGGTAAACCTGATCCGCGCCTAACAGATCAGGGTTTCACTGAAAGCCTCCGGAGCGAAAGCCCCGGAGGCTTATTTTTTAAGTGCGGTCCGGCAGACGGGCGCCGATAAAGTCCGCTGGATTGGCGGCGTGGGGATGTCCCCGGTTGGATAAGACAATCACGGTGTAGCCGGATCGCGGATATACGGCAAAGTCGGCATTCACGCCGGGCGCGCTTCCGCCATGGCCATAGAAGGACGCGCCGTTTCGAGCTGCAACGGTGAGGCCCAAGGACCAGTTGCGGCTGCCCGCGGATACTTTTGCTGTCGTCAACAGCGCAAGATGACGAGCATCGAGCAAAGCCCCCGCCGCAAGCGCCATTGCGAAATTGTTGAGGTCATCCACCTTGGAATACCCTCCCCCCGCAGGCAGACCCACGTAATACGGTAACGGCTTTAATCCGGTCTGCGCTGCGCCCACTTGCGGTATCGCAGTGTTCTCTTTCGTGGCGAGCGGCCCGGTCTCGGACATATCGGCTTTACGGAAAACATTTTCAGCGAGATAGGCGTCCCAGCTTGTGCCGGAGACCCGTTCGAGGATCGCGCCCAGCAATATGAAGCCCAAATTGCTGTAGCCCCACCGCGTGCCAGCCGGAAACGCCGGCTCAACCCGCCCGAAGATACGGATAAAATCGGCGGGGGTGCGCAGTTCCCCGGCATGGCGATCATATTCAGGTCCGAAAAAGTCCCCCGTCCCTCCTGTATGGGTCAAGAGATGCTCCACGGTCACCGTGCGGGCTATGGAGGTGTCTGGATAGTCGGATAAAAGTTTGCCGACGGTGTCGGTTAGCTGCAGTCGGCCGCGCTGTACAAGCTGTAGGATGCCAACCGCCGTGAACATCTTGCCCATGGATCCGATGCAATAACGGGTGTTGGGCGATGCTGCTGGATCTCTCATGCCTGCCACCGAGCCATAAGCCTCGCGCATCACCACATGGTCTTTTTGGGCGATAAGAACCGTGCCCGAAAACCGTTTAGCCGTCGCCTCCGTCGTGAGTTTGGCGTGCAACATCTTCAGGCCTGCGGCCTTGCCAAGACGCGGGAGGACGGCCTCGCGAGGATCGGTTGCACCGGAAAAACGCACATCTGAAATCCCATGCGTGTCGAGCGACAGCACGACCTTCGAAAAACGCCCCCAATTATGATCGCGAACAAAAGCTGTAATCTCGCCTGCGCCGGTCTCCTCGCTGCGCAACAGATCATAGCCGCCCGATGCTTCACGAACCCCGAGATCCTCGTCGATGTAGGGTGCTAAGTCAGGAATATTGGTCTTCACAAAGGCTGCATAGGTTGCGATATCCGGCGCGTTGAACGCGGCCAGCCAACGCTGCAACCAGCTCTTCGCCGAGGGTTGCGCCGCCAAGGCCCGGCCACCCAACAAGGCACAGGCTCCTCCGATTACGCCTCGTCTTGAAACAGTCATGGTGACGCCCAGCGTTTTTCTGCTTGCCCAGAGTTATGTAGGCGCCTACATATTGTCAAGCGAACGGAAGTGCTATGAAAGACTATGTATCCGAAATGGGCGGCGCGGCGCTTGGTGCGCGGCTTCGTCGGCTGAGTGCGGTGATCGATGCGGATGCGGCGAGGATCTATGCCGCGCAGGGCATCAAGTTTGAGCAACGCTGGTATGGCGTTATAAATCAACTGGCGATGAAGGGCCCTTTGAGCGTGCGCGATCTTGCAGCCCTGCTCGGGATTAGCCATGCATCGGTCAGTGAAACCGCAAAGTCGCTTAAGCAGGCGGGCCTGATCACCGCGCATAGCGATCCGGATGATTCCCGCCGCAGTGTTTTATCCCTATCCCGATCTGGAAAGGCTTTGGTCGCAAAGCTTCGCCCCTTATGGGATGCCTTCGATGCCGCCGCGCGCGAACTCGATGCGGAAGCCGGAGAAGTCAGCGCAGCTTTGGCCAGGCTCGAAGACGTCTTGCAGCGAAAATCGCTACAGGCGCGGATTGCGGAGCACCTTCAGATACTGCCCCGGGGGGCGCTAAAACCCTCCCTTACGACGCGCGCGGTATATTTTTTGTCACGGCCCATTTTGAATTCGTGACGTTACGCCCATTCTTCCGCCCATCAGCGCGGTATGCGATGAATACAATGTGAGCGATGGCGGGATTTCTTGATGACGATAACTCAGGTCGTTGGTGAGACCAGACCCTCGCCTGCGTCCGCGCAGCCCATCAAGAATGCCAATATTCAAGTGCTGCGTGCCGTCGCGGCGCTGGGTGTCGTCTTTCACCACAGCATGCATGCGCTGGAAGATTCCGCGCCCGGCCATTTCCAATGGAATTGGTCCTTTGGCGCCTATGGGGTGGAGATTTTCTTCGTCATCTCGGGCTACATCATGATGATGGTGACCTCGGCGAAGGAAAAGACGGCGGGTTCTTTTCTCACCGCGCGGCTGATCCGCATTCTGCCGCTTTATTATCTTCTCACCGCGTTTGTGATCGTGCTGAAAATCACAGGGCTGGCCCATTTCGGCAATGATCCAATCACGCCCGCCTGGGCGGCGAAATCCTTCCTCTTTTTGCCCTTCACCAAGGCCGATATGCCCTCCTCGCCGATCCTCTTTCCCGGCTGGACGCTGAATTATGAGATGATGTTCTATCTGCTGTTTGCAGCCTCCCTCATGGTGCGCAGCGAGACCTTGCGCGTGAAGATCGTCATTGCATCCATCGCGGCTGCGTTCCTGTTGCCCTGGATCTGGTCCACACCGCTGACGCGCTATTTCGGCTCAGAGGTGATTACCGGCTTCGCCTTTGGCGTCGCGCTGTGGCCATTGACGCAAAAGCTGCGCCTCACCCCAGCCATCGCCACAGCCCTCATCGTGGCGGGCGTTGCCGCCATGGCGGCGATCGACCACAACCATCTCAATGACACGCCCTTGATGGGGGCCGCATTGTCCCTCGCTGCGGCAGCGATTGTTGCGGGCGCGATATTTCTGGAGCGAGGCGGTCTGTCGGTGAAAAATCGCGCGCTGGTGGGTTTAGGCGATGCGAGCTATGCGCTCTATCTCGTCCATCCCATCGTCATCGCGGTGATCGCCCATCTTGCCGCAAAGGCACATGTCGGCCCCGTCGCCATGGTTCTGACGATGATAGCGGCGTCTCTGGCCGTGGCAGTAGTGATGTATGAAAAACTCGACCGGCCACTGCATGAGGGACTGCGGCGGCTGACGCGCTGATCAGCGCTTGGCCTCTTCCACCGGCGGGGGCACTTCGCGCGGCGCGTCCGGTGTGGTGCGGATGACTTCGCTCTGGACCGCGGCGGGAGCTTTATCAGGCGTGACATGCTGCGAGGCAAAACTGAAGGCGCCGAGAACCACAACGCCCATCACTGCGACCGCCAGAAGGCTCAAGAGACGGCTATAGCGTGTCGTCACCTCCGTTACCCGGATTCTGTGGCGCCGCATATCGACCATTCTCTGCTCCCTGTTGCTAGGGATTATAGGTAAACGCGGTGTTGGGCGCGGTGATAACTAAACCTGGGAGATAGTGCGGCAAGTCGTGCTGAGATTGTGGCGAAGCGGTGGCGCGGCCTCCACAAACATTGACGAAAAGCTCACGGCGCGGATGACACCGCGATCATTTGCTCAAAGGCTGCGCGTGCTTCTTCTGGCGGCAAGGATGCGAGCCGCTCGGCCAGCGCGCGCGTAATGTCGAAATGCTGATAGTCGATAGGCTCATCCCAGAAGCCACCCCAGTTGGAAAAGCCATTACGAGTGAAGATCGCGACCACGCTTTCGGCCATGCCGGGCCGCGCTGGCTTGCCGGGGCGCTGCTGCAGGCGGTTGAGAAAGCCCGCCCCTTGCGGCGGAGCAACGGTCACCGTGGCCCCGGAAAAGGTGAGATAGGGATTTTCGCGCGGGTTGATGTCGATCGCCGCGCCATAAGCATGCAGTGAGAGCCGGTTCGAGCCCGCGATGGGGCGATGATTGAAGGAAGAGGTGTTGTCATCCGCCATCGAGGCGTCGTCGCTACCCTCATACGCCTCCACTGGCCTCGCTTTGCTAATGGGAAAGCCTTGCGCCTTCATCTCCTGGAAAATCTTGAGCACGCGCGGCGCCAGCGCATCCAGCACCACCACGCGGCCATCATCGTGGCTGCGGCCCTCGAAATCGACATATGTGAAGGTGACGGTTGCGAGCCGCGCACATCCCACCGGCGCGCCGTCATTGAGGACATGATGCGCCTTCATCGCGGCACAATCGGCTGTCGAGAGCGGCGCGATATTGTCCGCGAAAGCGGGGGCGGAAAGGAACACCAGCGCTGCAAAAAGGTTTCGCATCAGCCAAGCCCCACCTCTTCGTCATGGCCGGGCCCCGCCCCGGCCATCCATATCATCGCCGCACAAAGCTTAAAGCCAAGCAGAATTCTCCGCCACAGGATGGCCGGGTCGAAGCCCGGCCATGACGGTTGGGGGTGAGGCTGTTCTACCTCTTCGCGGGCCGTCTCGCGATGATCTTGATCTCGGTGATGCCGTTATCAGGGATCAGGCGCACCACTTGAATGGCGGTCCAGGCGGGGAATGGCGCTTTGATGTAGCGGCTTTTGACAGCCACGATGGCGGGCATCTGGGTTTTCAAATCGGTATGAAAGCTGGTGATGTCGACCACATCGGCCCAGCTTGCCCCGGCGCGTTTCAGGATGGCGCCGATATCCTCAAAGGCGCGGCCATACGCGGCTTCAAGATCGGTTTCGCCGGTGCGCGTTCCGGCCACCACGCCGGATAGATAAATGGTGTCGCCAGCGATGCGCGCATCAGCAAAGCCCCAGTTCTCCTGAAGTTTGCGAAAGCCCGGGTCTTCGGACATCAGCGCAGGCGTTTCGCTCGCAACAGCGCCCGCAGTTACAGCCGCCACGGCCAGCATTGCAGCAGTAAAGGTTTTCATCTTGGCCCGCTCCCCGCGCTACACGCAGGAAGTGTCGGACCAAGATCTTTCCCGGTCAATGGCAGCACGCGATTGTGAAGCGGTGTGCCTTAGCTGCGATAACTGCCGTTGATGTCGATGTAGCCATGGGTGAGGTCGCAGGTCCAGACTTTGGCCTTGCCCTTGCCGAGGCGCAGATCGACGGTGATTTCGACTTCCAGCTTGGAGACTTCCTTGGTCGCCTTGGCCTCGTTATAGCCCGGGGCGCGTTCGCCCTTTTCGGCGACGAGTTCCTTGCCGAACCAGATCTTCAAGCGGTCGCGATCCGCGGCCTCGCCCGATTTGCCGACCGCCATCACGACGCGGCCCCAATTGGCGTCATTGCCCGCAACCGCCGTCTTCACCAGTGGCGAATTGGCGATGGAGAGCGCGACTTTCTTGGCCGCCGCATCGTCTTCGGCGCCTTGAACAGTGATGGTGATGAGCTTACCCGCGCCTTCACCGTCGCGCACCACTTGCAGGGCGAGGTCGAGCAGCACCGCATCGAGCTTCTTCTTGAAATCGCGCAAGGCAGGATCGGTGGCTGAACGCACCGGCTTATTGCCCGCCTTACCGGTCGCGAACAGCAAGAGCGTGTCGGAGGTGGAGGTGTCGCTATCGACGGTGATCGAATTGAAAGACGGCTTCACGCCTTCGCTGAGAAGCTGCTGCAAGACTTTCGCGGGCAGATTCGCATCGGTGACCACGAAAGACAGCATGGTCGCCATATCCGGCGCGATCATGCCCGAACCCTTGGCGATGCCGTTGATCTGTACCGGCTTGCCGCCGATCTTGGCGGTCGCCTTGGCAAGCTTGGGATAGGTGTCGGTGGTCATGATGGCTTCCGCCGCCTCACGCCAGCGATTGGGATGCGCCTTGGCCTTGAGATCGCCCAGAACGGCCGTGATCTTCTCCGCCGGGAGCGGCTCACCGATCACGCCAGTGGAGGCCATATAGACCTCATCGGCGCCGCAGCCCGTCACGGAGGCTGCCGCGACCGCGACGTCGCCCGCGCCCTTGAGGCCCGCGCGGCCCGTAAAGGCATTGGCATTGCCCGAATTGACCACCAGTGCCCTGGCCGTGCCGTGTGGGAGGCACGCCTTGCACCAATCCACCGGGGCGGAGGCCGCCTTGGACTTGGTGAAGACGCCTGCGACCTTTGTGCCCGGCTCGAAAATCGCCAGCATGACGTCGGTTCGGTTTTTGTAACGAACCCCGGCCTCGCCCGCGGCCAAGACTACCCCTTCCAGAGGTGGCAATTTGGCGAAGCGCTTGGGCGCCAAGGGTGAAACAGCGTGAAGACCGGTCTTTTTGGCGGCTTTTGGGGTCGCCTTGGTGCGATTCTGCGGCATTTGGAATCTTCTCCCCGTGCAGCGCGGGGGTTTGGCCGGAATCATCTTATTTGACAAGGGGGTGTGCCGTTCTTATCTCTCGGTCGCGGCCCAAGCCGGGGAGTCCTTTCCCGGCCTGTTTCGCCGTGCTTGCCCGTGCTTACCGCCCGTGTTGGCCGACCGTTTTGGCCAATTGATTGTCAGAGGATTTCATGAGCTCGTTCGACGCGTTCCTGCAGCGTCTCTTCGGTTCCGCCAACGAGCGGAAACTCAAGCGGTTTTGGGCAACGGTCAAAGAGATCAATGCCTTGGAGCCCCGCTTCAAAGCCATGACCGATGAAGAGCTGGCGGGCATGACCCCGCAGTTCAAGGATCGGTTGAAGGGCGGCGAGAGTTTGGAAGACCTCCTTCCCGAAGCCTTTGCGGTGGTGCGCGAGGCGGCCCTTCGCACCCTCGGCCAGCGCCATTATGATGTGCAGCTCGTCGGCGGCATGGTCCTGCACCACGGCAACATCGCCGAGATGCGCACCGGTGAAGGTAAAACCCTGGTGGGCACCCTGCCCGTCTACCTCAACGCGCTCGCGGGCGAAGGCGTGCATGTCGTTACCGTGAACGACTACCTTGCCAAGCGCGACTGCGATTGGATGGGGCAGATCTATCGCTTCCTCGGCATGAGCGTCGGCTGCATTCTGCACGGCCTCACCGATGAGGAACGCCGCGCCGCCTATGCTGCCGACATCACCTACGGCACCAACAACGAATTCGGCTTCGACTATCTGCGCGACAACATGAAATACACCATCGATACGATGGTGCAGCGCGGCCATGCCTTCGTCATCGTCGACGAAGTGGACTCGATCCTGATCGACGAAGCCCGTACCCCGCTGATCATTTCCGGCCCGACCGAAGACCTCACCGAGATGTATCGCGCCGTCGATACGCTGATCCCCTCGCTGATCCCGCCCAAGCGCCAGGGCAAGGACGTGCCGCCGGAAGAAAAAGGCGATTACGAACTCGACGAAAAGCAGCGCCAGGTCACCCTGACCGACCTCGGCAACGAGCATATGGTTCAGCTTCTGAAGGAAGCGGGCCTGCTCACCACTGGCGATCTTTACGACATCGAGAACATCTCGATGGTCCATCATGTGAACCAGGCCCTGAAGGCCCATAAGCTGTTCCAGAAGGACAAGGACTACATCGTCAAGAACAACGAAGTCGTCATCATCGACGAGTTCACGGGCCGCATGATGCAGGGCCGCCGCTTCTCCGAAGGCCTGCACCAGGCATTGGAAGCCAAGGAAGGCGTCGCGGTTCAGCCCGAGAACGTGACGCTGGCCTCGATCACCTTCCAGAACTACTTCCGCCTTTACGACAAGCTCGCCGGCATGACCGGCACGGCGCTGACCGAAGCAGCCGAGTTCATGGACATCTATGAACTCGACGTGATCGAGATCCCGACCAATGTACCGGTCAAGCGCAAGGACTATGACGACGAGGTCTATCGTTCCTTCGATGAGAAGAACGAAGCCATCATCAAGCTGATCGAGCAGTGCCAGAAGAAGGGTCAGCCGGTCCTGGTCGGCACCACCTCGATTGAGAAGTCGGAGCACCTGTCGGATCTGCTCAAGCAGCGCAAGATCAAACACAACGTCTTGAACGCGCGCTATCACGAGACCGAAGCCGAAATCGTGGCTCAGGCCGGCGTCTCCGGCACGGTGACCATCGCCACCAACATGGCGGGCCGCGGTACCGACATTCAGCTCGGCGGTAACGCCGAAATGCGCATCCGCAACGAGCTAGGCAGCATCACCGATCCCGAAGAACTGTCACGCCGCGCCGCGGAAATCCGCGCTGAAGTCGCCGCCGATAAGGAAAAGGTGATCGCCGCGGGCGGCCTCTACATTATCGGCACCGAGCGTCACGAAAGCCGCCGCATCGACAACCAGCTGCGCGGCCGTTCGGGCCGTCAGGGCGACCCGGGCGCCTCCAAGTTCTTCCTGTCGCTGCAGGACGATCTGATGCGCATCTTTGGCTCTGAGCGCATGGATGCGGTGCTGACCCGCCTCGGCCTCGAGCCCGGCGAAGCCATCACCCATCCCTGGGTGAACAAGGCCCTCGAAAAAGCGCAGCAGAAGGTCGAAGCGCGCAACTTCGAAATCCGCAAGCAGATCCTGAAATACGACAACGTGCTGAACGACCAGCGCAAGGTGATCTTCGAACAGCGCAAGATCATCATGTCGTCGGAAGATGTTTCGGACGAGATCAAGGAATACCGCGCCACGGTGGTGGAGGAATTGGTCGAGCGCCATATTCCGCCCAAGGCCTATGCCGAACAGTGGGACGCCAAGGGCCTGGAAGAAGAGATCAAGGCCGTCTTCGATATGGACCTGCCGATCGTCGATTGGGCCCAGGAAGAAGGCATCGCCGACGAGGAAGTGCGCGAACGCGTGTTGCGCGATGTGGAGCATCGTGCCGCCGAACGCGCCGTCGCCTTCACGCCGGAAATCATGCGTTATGCCGAAAAGGCGGTTTTGCTGCAGACGCTGGATCATCTCTGGCGCGAGCACATCATCAACCTGGAGCATCTGCGCCAGTATGTCGGCCTGCGCGGCTACGGTCAGCGCGACCCGCTGAACGAGTATAAGAGCGAAGCCTTCGAACTCTTTGAGGGCCTGCTCTCGCGCCTGCGTCTGGATGTGGTGCGCCAGCTCATGCACATCGTCATTTCGATGGAGCAGCCGCCGGAAATCCCGCAAGAAGGCCCACGCGAGATGTATGCCTCCAAGCCGGAATTCAACGCCGGTGGCGAAGCGGATGCCGATCCCTATCGCGGCCAGCGCACGGTGGTGAACCAGGACCCCGATGTGCCGGTCGATCCCAATAATCCGGCGACCTGGGGCAAGGTCCAGCGCAACGCCCCCTGCCCCTGTGGCTCTGGCCGCAAGTTCAAGCATTGCCACGGCGCGCTGGTGTAACGGACGCTGCCGGTAAAAGATCAAAGGCGCCGTCACAAGCGGCGCCTTTTTTCATGCATGAAACATCTTCACTCTCCCTCAAAGGGAGGATTGAAGCCTGTCACTAGTTTCATCGCATCTGTCTGCTGCATTCCTGTTTCGCGTTGATGATCCCGTTGCCAAGCCAGAATGCCGCATCTAGCTTAGCGCAAACACGGAGATTTCATGCGCGCTAAAGCTCTCATCCCCGCGATCATAGCCATTCTCGTGCTCGTTGCGGCGCTTGAGCTACGCGACATCTTCGATTTCATCGGGCTGAAGTTGCCGCGCATTCCGATGCCCTATGGACGGTCAACAGTCGATAATCTCGCCGCCGTACTGCTGGTAATCGTGGCGGCACTCTTCCTCGCACGGAAGCGGCGCTGGGCTTTGGGCAAAAATCTCGGCCTTTCCACCAATGGCTGGCGCGCGCCGCTGGTCACGCTTCTGGCTACGACGCCTTGCTGGGTCGGCCTCGCGCTGCAAGGCCACCTTGCGACGGATACGACCGCGCGCGATCTTCTCTTCACCGCGCTTCTGTTTCCCCTCGCCGAGGAAATCGTCTTTCGCGGCTTCGGCTTCATCTTCACCCGCAATCAGCTCGGTTGGAACATGACTGCTGCGGTGCTAGTCCAAGCCGTGGTGTTCGGCGCCATGCATTGGCTGGGTGCAGGCGGCGGCATGGGCATGGCGCTGCAAATCTTCATCATGACGGCGCTGGGCGGGGTGATCTTCGCCCTCCTCGACGCCATGGACGGCTACACGATCTGGAGCGGCCTCGTCTTCCACATTTCCTTGAACGCGGCCTGGAGCGTCTTTACCGCGCCCGACGCGATGGTGTTCGGCTGGCACGGCAATATCCTGCGCCTCGTCAGCGCGGCGCTCGCGCTCAGCCTGATCTACATCCTCCACCGCAAACGGGCGTAAGTTCTATTCGCCCCACACGGCCCAGGAGGCATAGCTTTGATGCGGGAAGCGGTGCAGCTTGAGCTTATTGGCGCCGATGACCTCTTGCAGCGCGGTCGTCTCGCCGGGAAAGGCCGGACAACTCAGCTCGTCGAACACCAAGAGTGAGCCTTTGGTCAGCCGCGGCAGCACTTTTTCCAGCGCATCGCGGGTGGGCTGATAGATATCCATGTCGAAAATCGCCATGGCGATCAACGCATGCGGATTTTGCTCCAGCCAAGCGCCAGCCGTCACCGACACATCGCCCTTCACCAGCTCATGCTTCTTCACATGCGGCACTGGCGAGAGGATTTCGTGCAGCGCCAGGATTTCCTCCAGCACCGTTTCATAGGACGGCATGGAGCGGTAATCGCCGACCTGAACAATGGCGCCATCTTTCGCATCCACACTCGGAAAGCCTTCGAAAGTATCGAATCCGATGATGCGGCGCGAGACGTTGAACGGCTCATACATGCCGCGCAGATTCATCAGAAGCGCCATGCTCGCGCCCCATTGCACGCCGAATTCGCAAATCACGCCCGGCACATCGATGATCTTCTGATAGAGCGTCTGGTAATAGATCACACGGCTCAAGGCCATGCGGTTCATCGCGACCAGGCTATGCACGCCCCAATTGGCGCCAAAACGCGGCATCAGATCCGAGGAGATATCGTAAAGCGCTCGCAACGCGGCACGCTCTTGCTCCGCACGGATGGTGATTTCGCCGTTATTCACGCGCTGCCCGATGGGAGATGGTGTATCGCTCATAGCGACTCCCTTACCGAATTGTCAGGTAATGCTGCACGTTCCCGCCGAGGGAGGCAACTCTCCTGCTCGTGGCATCAGGCTTTCGCGGCCTTGCCGAACAGCCCGCGCCAGTCAGCGGCTGCATAAACCACCCCCGCCATCGCGGAAAGATCGATGAGGCAAAGATAGCGGTAATCGCAGGCGATGGAGATCACAAAGAAGGTCGCCGTAAAGGCAGCACTCGCTGCGATTAATCCGCCAATCACCAGATCGCCATCGCGGCGGCGGCGCAGTACCAGCACCAGCACGCCAAGCCCTATCAGCGCGAATATCCCGTGCGAATAAAACCCGGCACTGACCATCGCATCACCGACATGCCAGAGCATGACATCGCGCGCGTTGATCCTTTCGTGCATGCCGAGGGCTTGCAAATCTTCCGGATCGCCGCGGTCGCCAACATGATAGGGATGACAAAGATCAACCCGCGGCGGTAGAAACACCCAACGGAAATAGAGCGCGCGTATTTGAAGATAGCGCAGCGGATAATGATAGATCAGCGACCGCCATTGCCGCGCCATCACCGGTTCGGGTGTCGCCTCCAGCACCTTCACAATGCGCGGCACTTCCAGCGTGTCATTCAGAAGCGGCGTCCAGCGCGCCACAGCTTCCGTGCGGATGAGCCAGGCAAGCTTTGGTGCCTCTTTTTCGAGTACTGTTAGCGGCATGTCGAGGTCGGCATAGACCATACCGGTGATGTCGTAGAGTTCCAGAACCTTGAACTGCTCTGCCTTGGCCGGATAATCGTCCGCGCGGGTCTGAAGCGCAGCATTGCTGAGAAAGGCGATCACCGCCACGGCCGCAAAGAAGCTGCCGCCATAGCTAAGCCCCTTGCGCCAGTTGGAGCGGCGCCCTGCGATCAGCCCCAGCGTTGCCGCCGCGCAAGGCACCACCACCACGCCATTCTGCCGCGTTAAAACCGCGAGCGCGAGAAGCAGCGCCGAAGCGAGGAGCCAGCCCAAACGCAGCCCAGTGTGATGCCAGCGGCGCGCGGCGAGCCCAATGGCGACAAAGCCTGCAAGAACGGTGTCTGCGAAGAGGCAGTCCTTCCACACCGTGGCTTGGGACAGAAACGTCTGCGGCAGGAACAGGATCGCGCCCGCGGCCACAACGCCAGCCCAGGATGGCCGAGGTCGCAGCCAGAAAAGCGCCGCCAATGCGCCAAAGAGGATGAAATAGAGCCCGGCGAGATACCAGATTGCGGGTGGGCCGGGCAGCCAGTCGGAAAGCCCGAGCAAAAAGCTCATCACCGGCGGATGCCAATTGGAATAGCTCGCGGTGCGGCCCTCAACGAGCTGCACCAGCGAATCATATTCCAGCGAACCTGGGTAATTGAGGACGTAGATCGCGATTGCGCCGAAGCTGAGGACGGCCACTGCGGCGTGCCGCGGTGAAATCCATCCCCTGTTCATGCGGCCCCGCCCCCGTTGCCTCGGCGCTACTTGCCGAGATCGCGTCCGATGGCGAGGAACTTTTCGCGGCGCTGACGGCGCACTTCGTCGGCCGACATATGCGAAAGCTCGGCAAGGCCGCGGGCGATCTGCTCGCTCACCGCGCCAATGGCTTCTTCCGGCGCGCGATGGGCGCCGCCCATGGGTTCGGGGATGATGCCGTCGATGATGCCGAGGCTGACGAGATCCTGCGCGGTGATGCGAAGGCTCGCGGCTGCATCCTGGGCCTTGGCGGCATTGCGCCAGAGAATCGAGGCGCAGCCTTCCGGTGCGATCACCGAATAGACCGAGTTCTCCAGCATGTAGACTTTGTTCGCTGCCGCAATCGCAATGGCGCCGCCCGAACCGCCTTCACCGATGATGGTGGCGATCATGGGAACGCGCAAATTCAGGCAGGATTCGATGCTGCGCGCGATGGCTTCGGCTTGCCCGCGATCTTCCGCGGCAACGCCCGAAAACGCGCCCGAGGTATCGACCAGCGAAATCACCGGCAGGCCGAAACGATCTGCCATTTTGAAGACGCGCTGCACCTTGCGATAGCCTTCCGGCATCGCCATGCCGAAATTATGCTTGAGGCGCGATTTGGTGTCGTTGCCCTTTTCCTGGCCGACAACCGCGACGGCTTGGCCGCGGAAACGCGCAATCGCGGTGATGATCGCCGAGTCCTCGCCAAAGGCGCGGTCGCCCGCGAGCGGCGTGAACTCATCGAACATGCTTTTCACATAGTCGGTGAAATGAGGACGTGCGGGATGGCGGGCCACCTGGACCTTCTGCCAGGGCGTCAGCCGGGCATAGGTGTCTTTGACCAGGGCATCGGCCTTGGCCTGCAATCGCGCCACATCGGCGTCGATCTGCATCGTGGGGTCGGCGCTGGCCAGTTGCCGCAATTCGACAATCTTGCCTTCGAGTTCAGCGATGGGGCGTTCGAAATCCAAATAGGCGTGCATGCGTCACCATAAAGAGCGGCGGAAATTGGCAATCTCGCCGGGCCAAGTCAAATCCCCTTTGGGCGGCGGCTCGAAAGAGCTAAACCCCTTGGCTGCACAAGGATATTTCACGTTTTGGCGAGAAGGTCCAGGGCTAGTCGCGCAGGCTGGTAAATGGCGGACCGCGCCGGGCGGGCTAAAACTATCGTAATGCGCGCGGCTTGCGTGATCCTCCCAGACTGTTAGACCTGCAGCAGCGCTTGGGGGAAGAGATGAAACGCGGATTTGCTTTGATCGTCGCGGCGGCCATGGTCCTGGGCATTGTCGCGGGCTTTTTCGCCAACGAAAATCTTGCCCCCGATCAGATCAAACAACTCGCCTCCGGGTTGTCGATCATCACCGACCTGTTCCTCCGCCTGATCCGCATGATTATCGCGCCGCTGGTCTTCTCGACCCTGGTGGCGGGCATCGCCCATATGGAGGGCGCCGCCCAAATCGGCCGGGTGGGCCTTAAGACGCTGGTCTGGTTCATCGGCGCTTCGATTCTCTCTCTCGGCATGGGGCTGGTGCTGGTGCATGTGTTCCAGCCCGGCAGCGGCCTCAACCTCGCCCCGCCGGAAGGCAGCCTCGGAACCATCGCGACCGCCAGCTTCTCCTTGAAAGAGTTCCTCACCCATCTGGTGCCCGCCTCCATCGTCCAAGCAATGGCGTCCAACGAGATTTTGCAGATCGTGGTGTTCTCGCTGTTCATCGGCACGGCGATCTCGGCCATTCCGGGCAAGGCGCCCGCGGTCACCGCGTTGGTCGAGCAGATCGCGGCGATCATGCTCAAGGTAACGGGCTATGTGATGCTGCTGACGCCTTTCGCGGTCTTCGCGGCGCTCTGCTCCACGGTGGCGACGCAAGGCATCGGGGTGCTGCTCGTCTATGCCCGCTTTGTCGGCGGCTTTTATGTGGCGCTGCTGGCGCTCTGGGCCGTGCTGCTTCTGGCCGCCGCCGTGATCCTGAAGGGTCATATCAAGCCGCTCCTCGGCGCCATTCGCGAGCCGGTGCTGCTCGCTTTTTCCACTGCGAGTTCGGAAGCGGCCTATCCGAAATTGTTAGAGGGCTTGGAGCGCATCGGCCTGCCGCGCAAAATCGTCAGCTTCGTCCTGCCGCTCGGCTATTCCTTCAATCTCGACGGCTCGATGATGTACTGCACCTTCGCGACGCTCTTCATCGCGCAGATCTATGGCATCCAGCTCAGCATCGCCCAGCAGCTCACGCTGCTTTTGTTGCTGATGGTGACGAGCAAAGGCATGGCGGGCGTGCCGCGCGCCTCGCTGGTGGTGATTTATGCCGCGCTGCCGCTCTTCCATCTGCCGGAGACGGGGCTGCTTTATGTGCTGGCCGTGGACCACTTGCTCGACATGGGCCGCAGCGGCACCAATATCGTCGGCAACTCCGTCGCGACCGTTGCCGTCACCCGCTGGGAAAAGCAGCTCAGCTAAAGTTCCACTTCCTCGCCTTGCGCCAAGCCCATGGCCGCGAGGGATTCCTCCAGAATGGCATCGGCGAATTGCGCGGGATCGGCATCGGCGCCGAGGAAGTTGGGCGCCAGCGCCTCACCTTGGCGCAGACGCAGGCTCGCCAGCTTGGCTTTGGCGAAAGAGGCGTGTGAGAGCCGCGCGGCATGAAAGGATGTACCGCTCAGATCGCAGGAGTCGAAATTTGCACCACGCAGATCAGCGGCGTCGAATTTCGCGCCTTGCAGTTGGCTGCCGGTGAAATCCATTCCGATAGCGATGGCGCCACGCAAGGAAAGCCCGGCAAGACTGCGCCCGGCGAAATGGCCAGCCAGCGGGCGCAAGTCCGCGCCATCCAGCACCGCGAAGACGCCTTCGCCGCCGCCGCTCGTCACAAAGCGATGATGCTGCGCCACCATCTCGGCCAAAGCATCGGCCTTGGCGCGCGCCTCGGGCGTGATGTCGAAGACGCAGCCCACGAAACTATCGTGAGGCAGATTCAGCTCCAGAAGATTGACGCCCATCATCACCGCGCCCGCGAAACTCGCGCCGGTGAGGCGTGCGCCGCGAAAACTCGTGCCGATCAGAAGCGCACCGTGAAAGATTGCGCCGTCCAGCTTGGCCTTGCCGAAAGACGCATGGCGCAGTGAGCAATTGGAAAAATCGACATTGCCGAAGCTGTTCTTTTCGCGCCCGTGGTTGACCACGGAAACACCGCGATCGCCAATCACCATCATGGTGGCGGCGCGCAAATCGGCTTCGTCCAGAATCGCATGCGAAAGCTCCGCACCGCGAAACGCCGCGCCGCGCAGATCGGCTTGCGCCAGTGTCGATTTCTGGAAATGGCTGCGGGCAAGATTGGCGCAGTAAAAACTTGTGCGCACCAAACGCGCGCCTTCGAACCGCGCACCAACCAGAGAGGCGCCGCTGAAATCGGCTTCATCAAGTACGCGGTGTGAAAAATCGAGACCGTCTAAAACAGCGCCCTTGAACGAGGCGCGCATGCCGCCACGCCCAGCCACATAGCGCTCATGCTCTTGCAGCACGCGCAGCAACTCAGCTTGGCTATAGCTTGGCCCTTCGGTTGCTGCAGAATGTGCAGACATACACTCGTCCCCAGCCGGAAATGTCGGCAAATGCGCTGCAATTCGCGCGTGTGCTGTGTGCCTCAAGATTCGCGGTTTCGAAAGTAAATTCTCTCTACAGTGGACAAAAACACCTGCGCAGCTTGCCAGAGCATTAATGGCGCGCGATGGATGCGATTATTCCTTGGCTGTTTTCTTGCGGCCAAGCGGATGAGAGGCAGCAACTGTGGCTGCGAGTCGATCTTGCGCGACGTGGGTATATATCTGTGTGGTTGCGATATCAGCGTGACCTAACAACGTCTGGATACTACGCAAATCGGCACCGCCTTCCACCAGATGCGTAGCAAAGGCATGCCTGAGCACATGTGGAGAAAGCTTCTCAGGATCGATTTGCGCCTTCACTGCCAGCTCTTTCAGCAGCTGATGCAACCGCCGCCGTGTGAAATGGGACTCCTCCGAACGCGAGGGGAAAAGAAAACGCTCGGCTTTGGCGCGGCGCTCGCCTTTGGGAAGAAAACCGTCCCGTACAGTCAGCCAGCGCGCGATCGCCTCACGCGCTTCTTCGTTCAGCAAGGCGAGGCGTTCCTTGCCGCCCTTGCCGCGCACCATCAGGAATCCATCGCGGTTCTTCACAGCCGCGAGCGGCAAGGTCACCAATTCCGAAACACGCAGGCCCGAGGCGTAGAGCATCGTCACGATGCAATGTAAGCGAATCCCCTCCTCGCTTTTTTCGGCTTCCACATTCGCCGCCTCGATCAGCCGCTGCATATCCTCCCGCGAGAGGATTTTCGGCAAAGGCCGTCCGCGCCGCGGCGCCTCGATGGCGACGGTGGGATCGTCGGAGCGCACACCATCGGCATAAAGAAAGCCGAAGAACTGGCGCAGTGCGGAAAGCTTGCGCGCTTGCGAGGTCGCAGCCGCGCCGGATACCGAAAGCCCTTCGAGATAGGCGCGCACCTCCTCGCGGCCCGCGCGGCGCACACTCGAGCCCCTCGCCGCAAGCCAGCCGAGAAAGTCCGACAGGTCACGGCGATAGGCGGCGAGCGTGTTTTCAGCCGCGCCACGCTCCGCGCTCATCATGTCGAGAAAGGACTCGACCAGAGCCGCACTCATGGCGTTGCGGCCGCGACCGTGCTCACAGGCGCGTAAGAGGCCATCGCTTCAATCGCCAAAGCGCGCGCAGCTTGCGTCTCATTCATGCTCGAGAGCAATCGCACGAAGGTAATGGTCGCATCCGGCGCCATGTCCTTCAGACCGATCGACTGCACCAGCCCTGTGAGCGTGAGGATCGCCTCGCCACGCCGTTCAGGAACGCCGGCAGCATCTTCCAACTGCCGCATGACGTCTGCAGAGGGCCGCTTACCGTCCCAATTCTGCGACGCGATTTGCGCCACCGCACCTTGCGCCTGCGGCGAGAGCGCGACGCCCAGCGCATCAGAGAGCCCCACCAACAGCGCTTTATAGCTGCGATCAGGATCGGCGGCGGGCGGGTTCTGGCCCAAGCTCAAAGCGAAAGTGGAAAGATCGGCCCGCGCCGACGCGAGCCTTGTGCCATCCTGCGAGGCCAAAGCGATCACGGCTTTCATCACCGCATCGCCTTCGGCCCATTTGCTCGCGGCCTCATAGCGTTTGGCCAGCACCAGCGCGCCCGCAAAGGCACGCCCATCCGGCTGCACCGGCAGCTTGGCGATCATATCGGCTTGAAGATTCGCGGTCAGCGGCAGAAGGCCAGCCTTGCTGCCCAAACTCAGCGCTTGCGCCAGAAGCCGCACTTTGTCGGCGGGTTGAGGCTGCACGGCGGCGGCACGGCGCAGCACCACTTGGCCCATGAAATAGGGCAAGCCCGGCGCTTCACCCGCAGCGTCCGCCACCCGGTTCAAGGGCAAATTCTGGGCATCGGCGATGGCACGCAACTCATTGGCCGAGAGCGCACCGCTTTTCACTGCGCGCTCGGCGGCTTCAAATTTGGCGCGCGGCGAAGCTTTGGGATCCTTCAGCACCAGCAAATTCGCAACCGTGCCAAGCTTGCGCGCGACCGCTTCGGTCACCGGCAGGCTGGATTGCTGCAGCAGGAAGATATGCACCGCGCTCGGCTTGGCGATGGCACCCGGCGGCAGCGGCTTCTTGGAGACCAAGCCATCGACCAGCGTATCGAAAGCGGGATCTTTATAGCCCTGCGCGTTGAGGATATCGCGCGTCAGCCCCGCCGTGGCGTTATCTCCCGAGATGGCCGCGCAATAAAGCCGGAGCTGCAACCAGAAAACATCGCCCGCCGCGTTGCGCGTCGCCGTCAATGGCCCGCACGCATCCTGGCCGCGATTGGCGTAAAGGATCGCCTTGGCCTGCGCGCGCGCGAAATCATCATCATTGGGCACAGAGGTTTGCGCCGCAAGCGCACCCGCCTCCATCACGAAACCGGCTTCCAAGAGACGTTCCAGGCGCACCGTCTGAAAGGCACGCTTGGATTGGCCGGGCGGCACCGCAGCCTTGGTCAGGATCACGCGGCGATTCAAGTCGCGCAGCACCGGGTCCATCAGCGGCGCGTCAGAAATCAGATCCACCACGCGCTGGCGGTCCGAGCCGCTCCAGATGCGATCCGAGAAACCGCCCGTCGTGGCATCCAGGGTTCCGGCGGGCGGGCCTTCCGGCGTGCCCAGGCTCGACACGGCCACCGGCGCGGGTTGGGGAATAATCGGTCCTCGCGTCGTGGGAGGCTGCGCGGCTCCAGGCGCGGGCGAGGTCTGTACCTCTGCGGGGTGTCCCAGGCGGCGGGGCGCGCCAGCGCTATCCGGCGCGGCCCCTTCATCCTCTGCCGGACGGGCGGCATGCTTGGCGTCCGGCGGGTCTTCGGTCGCTTGGGGCGGATAGTCCTCTGGCTCCAAGACCGGCGGCTTATCGCTGATCCATTGCGCGGCCGCAGGCGCCAAAAGCGCCAATCCGGCACTGAGAAGAAGGCTAACGCGCAAACCTGTCATTGGGAATTACCTGCTCCACGTCCTGCTGCACCGGATGGACCTGACCGCCATAAATCGTAAGCGCGACAACACCTACGAGCACAACCACAAGCACCACCCCCAAAACCCAAACACCCCAGCTAGGCCCTTCGGACCTGCCATAAGAACGCATACCGCACCTCACAGAAATTATGCTTCAATTACGTGGGCTTGCGTCCAATCATACAAGTCTCTTCTAGCGATAAAAGCAAAACCCCTGTAATGCGGAAGGACCATGGGGCAGTTGACGCGCACGATAGCATTGGTTGGCATGATGGGAGCTGGAAAAAGTTCCATCGGGCGGCGCTTGGCCGCGCGAATGGGCGTTGGCTTCCATGATGCTGATCATGCCATTGAGGCCGCCGCTGGCCGCCCTATCTCCGCGATCTTTGCCGAATATGGCGAATCCGCCTTCCGTGATTGCGAGCGCAAGGTTATTGCGCGCCTGCTCGATAGGGAGCCGCATATTCTGGCCACCGGCGGCGGCGCCTTCATGTCGGAAGCGACCCGCGCCCGCTTGGCCGAGAAGTCCGTGACGGTCTGGCTGCGCGCGCCGCTTGATATTCTCTTCGCCCGTGTCAAACGCAAAGGCGACCGTCCGCTGCTGAAGACTCCAAATCCTCGCGAGACGCTCGAAAAACTCTTGTGCGAGCGTGAGCCGACCTATGCCCTCGCCGATCTCATTATCGATAGCGAGGACGCGCCCCACGCCGAAGCAGTCGAAAAGCTGATGACTGTGCTTACAGAAAAGGGAATTTGGCAGCCATGACGGTGCATATCCCGGTTTCCCTCGGAACCCGTAGCTACGGCATCCATGTCGGCCCCGGCCTGATTAGCGAGGCTGGAAAGCTGCTGAAGCCCTTCGCGAAGGGACCGGTTCCTATTGTGACCGACAGCAATGTCGCCTTCCTGCATCTGGACCGCTTCATCGGTGTCTTGCAGGATGAAGGCATCGAGGTGCATCCCATCGTGCTCGATGCGGGCGAGGGCACCAAAAGCTTTGCCTGGCTGGAAAAGCTTATCGGCCAGCTTCTGGCGGCAGGTGTGGATCGCGGCGGCTTGATCGTGGCGCTTGGCGGCGGCGTGATTGGTGACCTCACTGGCTTTGCCGCCGGTATCTTGAAGCGCGGCATCGCTTTTGCGCAGATTCCGACAACGCTTTTGAGCCAGGTGGATTCCTCTGTAGGCGGCAAGACCGCGATCAATGTGCCGGAAGGCAAGAATCTCGTCGGTGTGTTTCATCAGCCGAGCATCGTGATTGCCGATACCGATGTCTTGGGCACCCTGCCCCGTCGCGAGCTTCTGGCGGGCTATGCCGAAGTGGTCAAAACCGCAGCCCTTGGCAATGCGGACTATTTTTCCTGGCTGGAGAAGAACGCGGTGCAGGCGCTCAACGGCGAGCCTGAGGCCATCGTTCGCGCCGTCGCGGAAGCCTGCAAAATGAAAGCAGGCATCGTTGCGCGCGATGAACGCGAATCCGGCGAGCGGGCGCTGCTCAACCTTGGCCATACCTTTGGCCATGCGCTCGAAACCGCGACCGGCTTTTCCGGCCGCCTTTTGCATGGCGAAGGTGTGTCTATCGGCATGGCGCTGGCGTTCCAGCTTTCGGTCAAGCTGGGCCTTTGCCCCGCCGCCGATTGCGAACGCCTGATCGCGCATTTGAAGATGGTGGGCATGCCGAGCGCGATCTCCGACATTCCTGGCGAGCGGCCCTCACCCGAGGTGCTGATCGCGGCCATGGCGCACGATAAAAAGGTCAAGGATGGCAAGCTTATTTTCGTGCTGGCCCGCCGTATCGGCGAAACCTTCGTCACCGGCGATGTGCCTGTAGACGCGGTACGTGAGGTTTTGGAAGTTTAGCCTCCCCCTGGCGAGTCTATCAGGTATTATGGCCTCTCACCCGAGGATGCCATGGATACCGTTCTGATCGTCACTATATTCGCCATCGCCGGACTGCTGGCAGTTTCGGCCTTCTTTTCCGGCTCGGAAACGGCGCTGACCGCTGTCTCACCCGGCAAGATGCACCAGATGGAAAAGGACGGCTCGCGCTCCGCCGCCCTGATCAATCGGCTAGTCTCCGATAAAGAACGGCTGATCGGCGCCATGCTGCTCGGCAATACCTTCGTCAATATTCTGGTGTCCTCGCTTGCTACGGCGGTGCTGGAAGACCGCTTGGGCACCCACGCAGTCGTGATCGTCACCGCGATCATGACGGTTGCCGTCTTGATCTTCGCTGAAGTCCTGCCCAAGACGCTTGCCATCGCGCGCACCACTGAAGTCGCCCTTGCGCTTGCCCGCCCGATCACGGTGGTTGTCGCCGTGCTTGGCCCCGTCGTGGGCACTGTACAGCGCCTCGTCTGGGCGCTTCTCAAACTCTTCGGCATCAGCGGTGAGAACAAAGGCATCGTCGCCGACGAGGTGCATGACGAAATCCGCGGCACCGTTTATCTGCGCCACAAGGAAGGCGCGGTGGAGCGCGAAAGCCGCGACATGATCACCGGCGTGCTCGATCTACGCGAGCTGACGGTCGGCGATGTCATGACCCATCGCAAAAAGATGGTCTCCATCGATATCGGCCAGGAGACCGATGAAATCGTGCGTCAGGTTTTGGCCTCGCGCCGCTCGCGCGTTCCGGTGTGGCGCGATGAACCGGACAACATCATCGGCGTTTTGCGCACCAAGGACCTGATCCGCGCCGCCATGGGCAATCCCGAAGCCTTCAAGGGCCTGGATATG
Organism: Rhizomicrobium palustre; assembly: GCF_011761565.1. Taxonomy (NCBI): domain Bacteria; kingdom Pseudomonadati; phylum Pseudomonadota; class Alphaproteobacteria; order Micropepsales; family Micropepsaceae; genus Rhizomicrobium; species Rhizomicrobium palustre. Next base: position 3,794,669 of record NZ_JAASRM010000001.1, read on the forward strand.
AACACGCTGGTGACCCAGCCCTGGTTCGTACCGGAAACCATGGGGGTGGAAGAGCTCTTGGATGCCTTCCGCCATCGCCGTTCGCATTTTGCCATGGTGGTGGATGAATACGGGGAGATCATGGGCCTCGTCACCCGCGAAGACATTCTCGATGAAGTCTTCGGCCGCATCCCGGATGAAAACCAGCCGCGCCCGGCGCTGGGCCTGCGTCCGCAAGCCGATGGCACCTTCCTGGTCGATGGCACCACCCCGATCCGCGATCTCAACCGTGCCATGGATTGGAGCCTGCCGGATGAGGAATACACTACCCTCGCGGGTCTTGTGATCCACGAAGCGCGCACCATCCCGGAAGTGGGCCAGCGCTTCTCCTTCTATGGCTTCAAATTCGAAGTCATGCGCCGCCAGCGAAACCAGATCACCGTCTTGCGCGTCACCGCCCCCGAAAACGCCGAAGGCGTCGCTGCGACGAATGCCTCGGGGTGATGTTTCCGCGCCCCTATTCGCCTGGGGCCTTGGTTTCGAGCTGAAGCGCGTGGATCTGCGTATTCAGCTCCTCCGCCAAGACAGCATATACCTTGCGCTGGCGCTCCACCCGGCCCATACCGGCGAAAGCTTGCGAGACGATCCGCACGATAAAGTGGGTTTCGCCGCCGTGGCGGTGCCCGTGATGGCCCTCATGGCGGGCACTATCATCGGTCACGGTGAGTTCCACAGGGGAAAAGGCCGCGTTCAACTTGGCGGTGATTGTATCAGTCATAGCCATGGAATAGCCCTGACGCGACGAAATCCTCCTGTCAAGCGCTTCGTTTTCTTGTTTTTTCCCCTCTCAACCCCATAATCACTCTCATGGCGAAATCGGAATCTCCTACGCGTTCACGGTTTGCTGACGCCATCCGGATCAAAAAACCGTCGGCTCGGCAGACCACCAAAAAGACCACGCGTCCCTGCAGCATCAAAGGCTGCGAGGGTGATGCGACCTGCCGTGTCCCCAAGTCACGGGATTTGTCTTCTTATGTCTGGGTTTGTCAGGCTCATGCCCGCGAACACAATGAGAAGTGGGATTATTTCAAGGGCATGAGCGAGGAAGACGTCGCGCGCTTCCAGGAGGAGGCCCTGACCGGCCACCGCCCGACATGGCAGCTCGGAAAGCGCGCCGCCGGGGTGAAAACCGCGGATGGGACCAGTGGCAGCTACCGCATTGAGGATGGGTTTGCCGTCTTCGGCGATGCCGAGCCGGAAAAAAGCCGCCGCCCGGAACGCGCACTGACCGGCCTGCAGCGCCAGGCCTTGGACACGCTGGGCCTCGAGCCAACGGCAACCTTGAACGAGATCAAGGCCAAGTATAAGGAACTTGTGAAGCGTTTCCACCCTGACGCGAATGGCGGCGACCGGGGCACGGAAGAACGCCTGAAACAGGTGATCAAGGCCTATAGCCATTTGCGCAGTTCTGGCCTTGTAAGCTGAGAGAGGGCGCCTCTCCACCTCCCCCGCGGCGCGGATCAATGAACACCGGAAAAAGCATCATGACCACTGAGACTGAGGGTCTCGACCCAGCCTTGACGCCCGATACCAAGCTCGATGTGAAATCCACCTTCGGGATTGAGGCGAATATCAAGGTCCCGGCCTTTTCCAAGCCGAACGCCTATGTGCCCGATCTCGATCCGGCCTATCGCTTCGACCGCGACACCACGCTGGCGATTCTGGCGGGATTTGCCCATAACCGCCGCGTCATGATCCAGGGCTACCACGGCACTGGCAAATCCACCCACATTGAGCAGGTCGCGGCGCGCCTCAATTGGCCTTGCATCCGCATCAACCTAGACAGCCATATCAGCCGCATCGATCTCGTCGGTAAGGACGCGATTGTGTTGAAAGATGGCTTGCAGATCACTGAATTCCGCGAAGGCATTCTGCCTTGGGCCTTGCAGCATCCCGTTGCCCTGGTGTTCGACGAATATGACGCCGGCCGCCCCGATGTGATGTTCGTGATCCAGCGCATCCTGGAAGTCTCGGGCAAGCTGACCCTGCTCGACCAGAACCGCGTCATCCGCCCGCACGCCGCCTTCCGCCTCTTCTCCACCACCAACACCATTGGTCTTGGCGATACCACCGGGCTTTATCACGGCACCCAGCAGATCAATCAGGGCCAGATGGACCGCTGGTCGATTGTTTCGACCCTCAACTATCTGCCGCATGAGGCCGAGGTCGAGATCGTCAGCGCCAAGGTGCCTGCCTATCAGTCGGGAGAGAAGAAAAAGAAGATCGCCGCCATGGTGCGTGTCGCCGATATGACCCGCAATGCCTTCATCAATGGCGATCTTTCCACCGTGATGAGCCCCAGAACGGTCATCACCTGGGCAGAGAATGCGGAAATCTTCGGCGATATCGGTTTCGCTTTCCGCGTCACCTTCCTGAACAAGTGCGACGAACTCGAACGCCCCACGGTGGCTGAATTCTATCAGCGCGCCTTCGGCGAAGAGCTGCCCGAAAGCGCCGCCAAGGTGCTGGTGGCCTAACATCGTGAGCAATTCCCCGCCGCCTTCTTCCAGCGATGATGTCAAGCGGGCCATGGCTGGCGCGCTTCGGGCGCTGGCGGGCGAAGCTGAGATCGAAATCAGCTACACCACCGAGCAGCAAAGCTGGTGGGCGGCGGTCACGCGTTTTTTCGGCGGTGAACAAAAACGCGCCCAGCTTCCGGCGCCTTCGCGGCAGATGACGGCGAAGGAGCTTGCGGTGCTGCGCGGCTCGGCCGACGCGCAAGCGCTAAAGCTCGCCTATCACGATGCGAAAATTCACGCCCAGAACCGGCCCTCGACGCCGGATGCCGTGGCCCTCTTCGAAGCCGCCGAGCAAGCACGTGTGGAAGCGATCGGTGCGCTCGCGATGCGCGGTGTCTCCGACAATCTCACGGCCAGTTTAGAGCAGCGCGCTTCGCAAAAAGGCCTGGCCCGGGCCCGCAGCCAAGATGATGCCCCGCTCGCAGATGTGCTGGGCCTGATCGTACGTGAGAAGCTCACCGGTGCCCCGCCGCCGCCTTCGGCCAAAGCCGCAGTCGAGCTCTGGCGCTCGCATATCGAGAAACGCGCGGGAGCCGATTTGAATGCGCTGACTGCGGCGCTGCGTGATCAGCAGGCTTTTGCCAAACTCACCCGCGCCGTTTTGCGCGATCTCGATTTCGGTGAGGAAGGCGAAGACCAGAATCCCGAGCAAGGCAGCGAGGAATCCCAAGAGGCCGAGCCGAATAACGACGGTGCCGAAGCGCAGGAAACCGAAGGCGATAGCGGTGCCAGCGATGCTGAGCAGCGCGAATCCGAAGGCGCGGAAGGTGAAGCCAGTCCTGCTGAGATGCGCGCCGAGTCCGCCGATATGGCGGATTCCGAAAGCCCGGCGGATGGCGAACAGCCCTGGCGCCCAGATATTCCTTATGGCGACAATAGCGGCTGGGACTACAAGCCCTACACAACCCAATTTGACGAGGTGATCGGCGCCGCCGAGCTTTGTGATGCCGAGGAACTGGCGCGGCTGCGCAATTACCTCGATCAGCAGCTCTTGCAAGCGCAAAGCGTCGTGGCGCGGCTCGCCAACAAGCTGCAGCGCCTCTTGCAGGCGCAGCAGAACCGTTCCTGGGATTTCGATCTCGAAGAAGGCATGCTGGACACGGCCCGCCTCACCCGCGTCGTCATCGATCCCATGCATCCACTCTCCTTCAAGCAGGAGAAGGACACCGATTTCCGCGATACCGTCGTGACCTTGCTGCTCGACAATTCCGGTTCGATGCGCGGGCGCCCGATCATGGTGGCGGCGATGTGCGCCGATATTCTCGCGCGCACGCTGGAGCGCTGCGCGGTGAAGGTGGAAATCCTCGGCTTCACGACGCGCGCCTGGAAGGGCGGACAGTCCCGCGAGAAGTGGCTCGCCGATGGCAAGCCGCCCCAGCCGGGCCGCCTCAATGATCTGCGCCATGTCGTCTATAAGGCCGCCGATGAGCCCTGGCGCCGGGCGCGCAAGAATCTCGGCCTGATGATGCGCGAAGGCCTTCTCAAGGAGAACATCGATGGCGAGGCCCTGATGTGGGCCTATAACCGCCTCGCGGGCCGCCCGGAGCAACGCAAAATCCTGATGGTGATTTCCGATGGCGCGCCGGTGGACGATTCCACCCTCAGCGTGAATACCGGCAATTACCTCGAGCGCCATTTCCGCAAGGTGATCGATTTCATCGAGAACCGCTCCTCGGTCGAACTCACCGCCATCGGTATCGGCCATGACGTGACGCGCCATTACGCGCGCGCGGTGACCATCGTGGATGCCGAACAGCTTGGCGGCGCCATGACGGATCAGTTGATCGGCCTCTTCGCCGAAGACCGCCACCCCAACCGCCGCGACCGGATGAAAAAGCGCGGACGCCGCTGAACCATTTGCGGGGTTGACCCGCGCGCCCAGCGGCAGAACACTCCTCCAAAAGAACGACGCTTCGGGGAGTCTCCATGACATCGCGCGTATCGCTGCTGTTTGCGGCGGGCCTTTTTGCAGCTTCTGCCTCTGCGGCGGAGCTAAATTTCACGCCGCTCAAATCCTCCGGCATTTATCAGACCGGCGAAACCGTGAGCTGGAGCGTGACGACCGCTTATGGTTTCACGCCCAAGACGACCTACAGCTACACGGTGAAGGAAAACGGCGGCACGCTGGTGTCTTCCGGCACGCTCGACCTTTCCCAAGGCAGCGCGACGCTTTCCGCCAAGCTCGATCATCCCGGCATGCTCATGGTCACGGTAGATAGGAGCGGTACCACCCCGCCCGCGCGCCCGACGCCTGCGGATGTGAATAAGGTCGACAGCGCGCTGAAAACACTGCTGGTGAAAAACGATCCCGCGCTGAAAGCGATCTTCGACAAATATCCAAGCTTCTGCCTCACCTTCGAGCCTTGTGGCCTGCCGGTTGCCGATCTTGGCCCCTCCCCCGTGCCGCAGCCGCATATCGCGGTCTTGGGCGCCGCGGTGTCGCCGACGAAAATCCAGCCCGTCGCGCCCCGCCCCGCCGATTTCGATGCCTTCTGGGCCGAGAAGCTTGCGGCGCTGGCGAAGGTCCCGATGCACCCGATCCTCACCGAGATTGCCGCGCCGGTGCCGGGGATCAAGTTCTACAAAGTGCAGCTCGACAGCCTGAATTCGCATGTGCAGGGCTATCTCGCGGTGCCGCTGAAGAAGGGCCCGCATCCCGCGATGATCCAATATCAATGGGCGGGCGTGTACGCGCTGATCCCTTCCATTTGTGCCAATCGCGCGGCGGAGGGCTGGCTCTGCTTCAACGTTTCCTCGCATGACATGCCGCTCGACTCCGCTAATGGCACGCCGAAGAATTACTATGAGCTCGGCAATCAGAGCCGCGAAACGAGCTATTACCTCAACATGTATCTGCGTGATACGCGCGCGCTTCAGTGGGTGCGCAGCCTGCCGGAGTGGAACAAGAAAACCCTGGTGGTCACCGGTACCTCGATGGGCGGCCATCAAAGTCTTGTCACGGCAGGTCTGAACCCGGGCAAGGTCACCGCGGTGCTGGTCAACGAGCCTTCGGGCGGCGATACCAATGCGGTGCTGAAAGGGCGCTTAGCCGCTTATCCCAATTGGCCAGTGCAGGATCCGCGCGTCGCCGAAGCTTCGCGTTATTTCGATACCGCCAATTTCACGCCGCACATCACCGCGCCGACCATGGCCGCGATCGGTTTCATCGATACGACCTGCCCGCCCGCGACGATCTTTTCCGCGGTCAATCAGATCAAAGCGCCGAAAGAGATCATTCCGATGATCGAGTCCGAGCATAACAACTACACGCCGGATAAGCAGGCGGGCTGGCTGCAACGCTCCGAAGAAGTTCTCGCGGTGCTGCTGCACGGCAGCAAATTCGTGCCGGATGAATGGGTGGCGAAGACGCCGTAATCTTTCACCTCCCCCTTGCGGGGAGGTCGAAATTTGCGTGCAAATTTCGGGTGGGGGGAAGCGTCCGAGGACCCACCCCCACCCGACGTGCTCGCTTTGCTGCGCGCGTCGACCTCCCCGCAAGGGGGAGGTGAAGTGGGTTCAATACCCCCCAAATCCCGACATCGGCGGGACCATGCGGCGGAGCGCCCAGAAAGGAATCAAGAGCAGGATGCCCTCACCCGCCAGGATGCCCATATAGGTGGCGCCATGGCTGAACCATTCGGCATCTGCCCCGGCGTATGAGGCCAGGAAGAAGATGGTGGCAAAGGTGAAAGCCGCGACCAGGAAGCCGACCAGCGGCGCCGTCCACCACATCGGCCCGCGCGCGCCGTCAAAGGCCGTGATCGAGACAAATCCGGCCAGGATGAACGCGCCGCCAAAAGCCAGCGCCTCGCGCATATCCGGCACGCCCTCCGGCCCCAGAATTTGATAGATGTCTTGCCCGGCGGCGAGCGCGAAGCCCGTCACCACAATGGCGGTGACCAGCACCTGGACAAAGGCATAGCCCGGGCCATAGCGCCGGTTGGTCAGAAAGACACAGAAGAAGCCGGTCGGCACCAAAGCATGTGCCAGAGTGAGCCAGCCCTGACCGGCCCCCAAAATGCTCACCGGCGTGTCGCGATAGAGAAATACGCCGATCACCCAGGCCAAAAGTACGCCGACCGAAACGGCCACGCGCGCTGTCGCAGCCAGCGCGCCCAGGATTTTCTCACCAAAACCAGATTTGCGGCCGTAGCCATAGGCGGCGGCATAGGGAACGTCGCTCGCCGCCCTTAACCGGTAGAGGCCCCGGTCTTGCGGAGCCATCTGCATGCCGCCAACGCGGCCCGGAACCACATGTCGATTATACGCCTGCACCATAACCCACCCCGTAATGCCCGGCCTTTTAATGACCTGGCACATTTTGACACATTACGGGAGATTTATTGCAGGCACTATGCCGTTAAACGCGAAAAACAGCGTAAACGTCGCTTTACCGCGTTTTTTATCGGCACATTACGCTGCGGTGGCGGCGACCTTCTTGGCAACCTGACGCTTCAGCTTGAGAGCCTTCGGCGACAAAGTCGCATCGCTGGCCTTGAGCAAGAAGGCATCCAGGCCGCCGAGCTTGTCGACGGAACGCAGGGCGTTCATGCTGATCTTCAGCTTGTAGATCTGCTTCAGGCTGTCGCTGGCGAGCGAGATCACCTGCAGGTTCGGACGGAAAACCCGCTTGGTCTTGTTATTGGCATGGCTGACGTTATGGCCAACCTGAAGGGTCTTTCCGGTCAATTCGCAACGGCGCGACATAGGTGTTCCTCGGGGTACAGCCCGGCCAAGCCGGGATTCGCGAAAGAGGCGCTCTCATAATTGCGCAGCGCCACCGGGTCAAGACATTGTCGTGACGGTGCCCGCCGGTTCGGGGCTTTTAGGCTGGCATTGCGGCCATTTAGGGGACAAATCGCCCCGGCTTTTAACGAATTTATCATGTCAGCGGGTTCGACAACCGGGCCTGCGTCATAATAAAACCTCTGCGGAACCACAGCTCCGGCACCCTTTCCATGCGGATTTCGACCACCGTCTTTACGCTTTTGGCCCTGGCAGCCCCCCTGGCGGCCCCTGCGGGGATGGCGCTGGCGGCGGGTGGCGCAGGCAGCGAAACCGCCGGTCCAGGCGGCAGCCTGACCCTGGCCATGACCCTTTATGCGGGCGGCATCACGCTGGGCAAGGTGGATATGGACGCCAAATTCAGCGGCGCCAATTACCATGTCGTCTCGAACCTGGAGACTTCGGGCGTGGTCAACGCCTTCTGGCAGTCCCAGATCCAGGCAACCTCGAATGGCAAGCTCGAAAAGAAGTCGATGCAGCCGGGAATGTATCAGTCCTTCTATACCGGCCATTCTGCCAAGAACCAGGAAGTGTCGCTGACCTATGAGGACGGCTATCCAGCCCGCCTCTACGCCAATCCCAGCTATCCCCTCACCGGCTATGAAGTGAAGCCGGAAGAGAAAAAGGGCACCGTCGATCCCTTGAGCGCGGTACTGATGATCGCGGCCACGGCCAATACCGAAGGCGGCAATCCCTGCAGCGTGAAGGCGCCGGTTTACGATGGCCGCCGCCGCTACGATGTGACTCTGGCGAAGGTGAAGCCGGTCAACGTCACCATGGATAACGGCCTCTACAAGGGCCAGGCCATGCTGTGCTCGATCGAATACAAGCAGCTTTCGGGCTATAAGCCGCGCGTTTTGCGTGACACCAACTTCCCGGCGATCAATGCCTGGGTGGCGGTGTTTCCCAGCGCCGTTACCGGCCGCAGCTATGCCATCCCCTTACGCGTCTGGGCCAATACGCAGTACGGCGTGATCGCCGCCGTCACCAACACCCTGAAAATCGACGGCCAAACCCCGAAGGTGAATTGAGGGCGCCCCGTCGACAGGTCTCGCGCGCGGCGCTATAGCGGCGGTATGGTCGAACTCGTTCCGCTCACCGGCCCTGCGATTGCTGCGCATATCGGCGATCTAGCGCGCTTGCGCATCACCGTGTTCCGCGACTGGCCGTATCTCTACGAAGGCGATGAAGCTTACGAACGCGACTACCTCTCGGTTTTCGCGAACACGCAAGATGCGCTGGTTGTCCTCGCAATCGACAATGGTGCCGTGGTGGGCGCCTCCACCGGCATGCCGCTTCTGGCCGAGCAGGATTATGTCCGCGCGCCGTTCCAGAAGGCTGGCATCGACGAAGCACCGATTTTCTATTTCAGCGAATCCGTTTTGCTTTTCTCCTATCGTGGCCAAGGCATTGGGGTGCGCTTTTTCGAAGCCCGCGAGGACTTCGCGCGGCAAAAGCATGAATGGGCCTATTTTTGCGGCGTGGTGCGCGCCGACAACCACCCTGCCCGGCCCTCCGATTTCGTGCCGCTGGATGCATTCTGGAAAAAGCGCGGCTATGCGCCCGTCAGCGGCCTCACCGCGTCGTTTTCCTGGAAAGACATCGGCGACAGCGACGAGACCACCAAACCCATGGCCTTCTGGCGCAAGAGGCTCTGATGCGTATCGCGACCGCGGCTTGGCCGATCGAACAGCACGAAAATTGGCAGACCTATGTCGCCAAGGCGGAGCATTGGGTCAAAGAGGCTGCCGATAACGGCGCCGAGCTTCTCGTCTTCCCCGAATATGGAGCCATGGAGCTGACGTCGCTGTTCCCGCCGCGCGAAGATTTGAAAGACAGCCTTGCTGATTTGCAGACCATCTTTGTGCCCTACCGCGAAATTTGGGCGTCGCTCGCCAAACGCTATGGCGTGCATCTGGTGGCGCCGAGTTTTCCGGTGCTACGCGATGGGCGGTATTACAACGAAGCCTGGCTGTTTTCACCTGAGGGCCAAAGCGCCTCTCAGCAGAAACTACACATGACGCGCTTCGAGGATGAGATTTGGGGTATTGCCGCGGGCGACGGCCTGAAGCTCTTCGAGATCGGCGGCATCACCGCCGCCATCGCCATTTGCTACGACGTGGAGTTTCCCGATCAAGTGCAAGCGCTGGCGGCGGCGGGCGCCGATCTCATCCTGGTGCCGTCTTGCACCGATACCGATGCGGGCTACACGCGCGTATCGATCACCGCGCGGGCGCGCGCCATCGAGAACCAGTGTTTTGTGGTACAATCCTCCACCGTCGGCGAAGCGCCCTGGTCGCCCGCCGTGGATGTAAATACCGGCATGGGCAGCATTTACGGCCCCGCCGATAAAGGCTTTCCGGCGGACGGCGTCCTCGCGCGCGGCAAATACAATCAGCCCGGCTGGACCTATGGCGAGCTTGATCTTGCCGCGCTGAAAGCGGTGCGCGCGCAAGGCCAGGTCCTTAATCACCGCGACCAGACAAAAACCGCTTACGGCACGCCCACAATCGCCTTACGGAGCTCGCCATGATGACCGACACCGAAATCCTGATCCGCAGCTATTACGATGCTTTCAACCGCCGCGATTTCGAGGACATGCTGGCGCTGCTTTCCGAGGATGTGCGCCACGACGTCAATGAAGGCGGACATGAAATCGGCCGCGACGCTTTCCGTGCCTTCGTGGAGCGCATGAACCGCTGCTATCGCGAGCACCTCACCGATATCCGCGTCGCGGTCGGCGAACACGGCGCCTATGCCGCCGCCGAATATGTCGTGCACGGAGAATATATCGCCAGCGATGAAGGCCTGCCGCCCGCCAAGGGCCAGAAATACGTCCTGCCGGGCGGGGCCTATTTCGATATCAAGGATGGCCGGATCGCGCGCGTCACCAACTACTACAATCTGTCGGACTGGATCCGGCAGGTGAACCCGTAAGTCGCACCGCTTAACCGCAACATTTCTCTATACGCGTATCCCCTCTTGTTCTAGTTTCTTGGGCAAAAGGATCTGGGGGGATCATGTTCACACGCTGCACCGCCGCGGTTTTGGCGGCTCTGTTCACGATTGCGCCTGCGCTGGCTGCAAAGCCGCCGGTCGAAGCCTTTGCCGATCTGCCGAATATCGCGATGGTGTCCATCTCGCCGGATGGTAAGCGGGTCGCCATGATACAGGGGCTGAAGGGGCGGCCCGTCGTTTCGGTCTGGACATTAAACTCCAACACGCCGCCGATCCTTCTTCCTTATGAAAAAGGCATCATCGATCACGTTCAATGGGCAAACGATCATCGCCTGCTGATCCGCATCAATCTGAATGCGAATCTCTGGGGCGAAGGCGTTCACCCCTGGCATCGCACGGTTTCTATTGATCCCGACACTAGAGATGGTGTCGCCGTGTTCTCCAATATGACCGAAGACCGGGCGGATAATTACTCCGCCTCCCGGGTCAGCGACCTCGCCATGAATGATCCGGACCATATCTACATGCCGCTATATGCGGGCGGCGGCTATGTCATGAGCCAGTATTATCCGCCCGTCAGCACCATGTTCAGGGTCACGCTGGAAAACGGCATGGCCAAGTACATCGAGAAAGGCAATACGAACACCTATGGCTGGGTAATGGATGGCAACGGCAATCTGGTCGCGCGCTTCGACATGACCCCAAAACCGCTTACGGATCATATTTTCGCCTATACGGCGGATAAAAGCTGGAAAGAAATAGCCTCGACCGATGCCACCAACGGCCATGGCTTTGCCGTGCACGGCCTGTCGCAGGATGGCAAGTCGCTGGTCTTGTCGGTCGATGAAGGCCAGGACGGCAGAGGCGTCCACATGTCCATGTCCTTGGCCGACGGTAAGATGCGCGAGCTTTATTCTCACCCCGTCTACGATGCGACCGGATCTTTCGAAGATCCTTGGACAGGTCGCGTCCTCGGCGCGGTTTACACGTCGCATTTTGCCAAGCTCGCCTTCTTCGATTCCAATCTGCAAGAGATGCAACGCAACATTGAAGCAGATTTTCAGGGCCTCTCAGCGTTTCCGATTTCTTGGGATTTGGCGCGCAACAAAGTCGTGGTGGCGACGGATGGCCCCATGTCGCCGCCCTCATTCTATGTGCTCGATCTCAGACCAACGCGTTACAGCGGCTCGGGCGAAACTATGCGCAGCTGCAGATTTCCGATCTCGGGCAGGTGCGGGTCTACAATTATGCGGCCCGCGATGGTCTCGAAATCCCCGCCTATCTGACTGTGCCGCCCGGCAAGGAAGCCAAAAATCTTCCCGTCGTGATCCTGCCGCATGGCGGGCCGATGGCGCGCGATGACATGTCCTTCAATTGGGAGGCCCAGTTCCTCGCCAATCGCGGCTATGCCGTGCTGCAACCCAACTTCCGCGGCTCAACAGGATACGGCAAAGCCTTCAAAAAAGCCGGCTATGGCCAGTGGGGTTTGAAAATGCAGGACGATGTCACCGATGGGGTCAAGAAACTGATCGCCGATGGCATTGCCGATCCCAAACGCATCTGCATCGTCGGCGGCTCCTATGGCGGCTATGCGGCGCTGGCAGGCGTTTCGTTCACACCGGAGCTTTATGCCTGCGCCGCAGCTTGGGCACCTGTCACCGATTTACGCGAACAATTGGCAGATGAATCTCGCGATTCCGGCGGCTCAGACGCTTGGCTGATGTCGGCGGAATCCGTCTATATCGGCGACCGGCGCAATGATGCGACCAAGCTCGACGCCGTTTCTCCGGCGTTGCATGCAGGCAAAATCAAGGTGCCTGTGCTTCTCGTCCATGGCACCGCCGATGCTACTGTGCGTATCTCGCAAAGTGAACGCATGGCAAGCGCTCTGGAAAAAGCCAAAAAGAAAGTCACCTTCATCAAGGTGGACAAGGAAACCCACTATCTGCAAACCGCGCCGTCTCGCATCCTTTGGCTGACGGAGCTGGAGAAATTCCTCAAAGCCAATATCGGGGATTAGGCTTTCGCCTCCGAAATAGCTTGCAGCAGGGGCACCACCACGGCGCTGACAGGTGTTGCAATGCCGTGTTTCTCGCCTTTGCGCAGGATCACGGCGTTGCGCGCGCTCCATTCCATGGGGCGGCCAGCCATGCGGTCTTCATACATCGAATTGCCTTCCTGCGCGGGCGCCGAAAGAAACGCCTGCATCTGGCGCTCGATCAGCTCATCGTCCAGCTTGGCACCATCAGCGCGGCCCACCGCGATGCACTCGGTCAGGATCGCGCGCGCCACCTCGGCGACACCAGGGCTATGCATCACGCCCAAGGGCAGCCCCGTCAATGCCAGCACCGCGCCGCTGGGTGCGTTGTTGCAAAGCTTCAGCCAACCGCGGGTGACGAAATCTTCCGTCGTTTCCGCCGTCAGGAACGAGCCCTCGAACAGCGCGACAAAAGCTTTCCCGGCCTCGCCCTCCGGCACAAAGGCCTGCGCTATGCGCTTCCACACCACCTCACCCGGCGCTTTGCGGCTGGCGGGCAGATCGATGATCACCGGCACGATCTCGGTTCCTTCCGGCACGAAGGGTTCGACATTCTCGCGCTGCTCAATACCGTTCTGCAGCACCGCCACCTTGGCGCCCGGCGTCACCGCCGCTTTCAACCAATCAGCGACACCTGGCACCTGATAGGTCTTGACGCAGACCAGCACCCAATCGGCCTCGGAAAGGTCTTCCGGCGCGGTCACGACATTGACGAGGTGCATTTTCGGGCGCTCGTCTTCCTTGCGGACGGAAAGCCGCGTGAAAGCCTTGCGCGCGCAAAAGGTCACTTCATGGCCGGCGTCCAACAGCGCGCCACCCACGGCTGAACCGATAGCCCCAGGTCCAATCAAGCTAATGCGCGCCATGGCGATCTCCTGTCATCAGGCCTGCTCCGCTATAGCCTCGCGCCGCCGCCCGCTACCTTTTTTAGAAACCATCCACGGCAATCGCACCACAGGCGTGGCGGCGCATGAAAAATTCCCAGCTTTGCCGCCCGCCACATTGCGGCCCCCACACAAGGTTGCTTATGTAAACTAGATGGATCAGCCGGGGCTTTGGCGATGAAATTGTCCGCCGTGGTGTTTTGGGGCGCGGCCCTGTGTTTCAGCGCGGCGGAAGCCGAGGACTGCAAACCCCTCAAGATGCTGGCGAGCATCCCGCTCAAAACGAATGACGATCTCACCCGCCTCTATGTTCCGGTGGAGATTGCGGGCAAGCCGACGCATATGATCCTCGACACCGGCGCCAGCAGTACGGTAATCACCAAGAAAATCGCCGATGATGATGGGCTGCTGCTGACCGACGCCCCGATCAAACTTTATGGCCTGACCGGCCGCTACACCGATAAGAAGGCGACTGCCCCGCTCAAGCTTGGCCGCATCGCATTCGACAATGTTCAGTTCATGGTGGATCCGCAAGAATGGGATTCAGCGGATGTGGCCGGTCTTTTAGGCGCCAACGTTCTTTCCCTCTTCGATGTGTCCATCGATCCCGCAAACAAGAAACTAGATATCCTGAGCCAGGAGCATTGCCCGCATAATGTGATCTACTGGCCCGCCGCAGGCTATTCAGAGATCCCTATCGAGCGGATGGATGGGCATGCCCTCACCATTGAGGTGAAGCTCGACGGCAAGCCGATTTTGGCGCAGATCGATACCGGCGCGCCGAACTCCACCATTTTCATCAACACTGCCGTAAAGAATTACGGGGTGAAGCCGGGTGACGCGGAGACGCCCAAGCATGGCATCCTCAACGGCGATGAAAACCTCACCACCTATAGCCACACCTTTAAGACATTGGATTTCGACGGCGTAGCGGTGAATAACCCGCAACTCAGGCTTATCCCGGATAAGATCAGCGAGCCTTTGACTTACATTCCTACGGGCTCACGCATCGGCCAAAAGCTCGACGGGGCAAAGCCTGAAATGCTCATCGGCATGAATATCCTCAGGCACATGCATCTCTATATCGCCTATAAGGAAAACGCGATCTACTTCACGCCTGCGAGCCCGCCGCCTGCGAAGTGAGAGGCAAAATAGACCTGTCATCCCGGACGCGCCGCGAAAATGTCCTCGTCTGGCAAAGGGCGCGATCCGGGACCCACTCAGGAATCTGCTCTGGCGTGAAAGTGGATCCCGGGTCTCACTGCCGCTCGCTTCGCGCACGCCAGTTCGCCCGGGATGACAATCTAGAAGCTCACCCCTTCAACAACTCCAGCACCATTTTCGCTGCGTCGGGGATGTTGGTGCCCGGGCCAAACACGGCGGCGGCGCCCGCTTCTTTCAACGCGGCGTAATCCTCTGGCGGAATGACCCCGCCGACCACCACCAGCGCCGAAGAGCCTGCCGCACGCAAGGAAGCGATCAATTCCGGCACCAAACGCTTGTGTCCTGCAGCGAGCGTAGACACGCCCACCACTTGCGCCTGCGCCGCGACGGCTTCCACAGCGGCTTCTTCGGGCGTCGTAAACAGCGATCCCATGGTGACGGCGAAACCGATATCCGAAAACGCCGAGGCGATCACTTTGGCGCCGCGGTCATGGCCATCCTGGCCCAACTTGGCGACGAACAAACGCGGCGGCGCACCAGCAATGGCGGCGTAGTCCTCCACCTCGCCTTTCAACGCGGCAAATTCATTGTCGCCTTGGAAACAGGCGCCATAGACACCCGACACGATCTTCGGCACGGCCACATGCCGCCCATGCACAATCTCAATCGCGGCGGAGATTTCACCGACGGTGGCGCGCGCCCGCGCTGCCTCCACCGCTAGCTCCAACAGATTGGCCTCACCCGCAGCGCCCGCGCGCAAGGCCGCTAAAGCAGCTTCCACCTTGGCCGGATCACGCGATGCCTTCACTGCCTTCAGCCGCGCGATCTGCACCTCAAGCACCGCCTGATTATCCACCGCGCGGGTCTGAACCACATCTTGCGTGTCCGGCTCGAAGCGATTGACGCCAACAATGACATCCTCGCCCTTGTCAACGCGGGCCTGCCGCCGTGTGGCGGCTTCCTCGATGGCGGCTTTGGCATCATCGAGGCAATTGGCGATGCCGCCTTTGGCGTCCATTTCCGCGATGAGCCCGCGCGCCGCAACAGCCAAAGAATGCGTCAGCGCTTCGACATAATACGACCCGCCCAAAGGATCGGCGCTGCGCGTCACTTGCGTTTCCTGTTGCAGGATATGCTGGGTATTGCGGGCGATGCGCGCGGAAAATTCGGTCGGCAGCGCGATGGCTTCGTCAAAGGAATTGGTGTGCAGGCTTTGCGTGCCGCCCAGCACCGCCGCCAGCGCTTCATAGGCGGTGCGCACGATGTTGTTGTACGGGTCTTGCTCGGTCAGCGACACGCCAGAGGTCTGGCAATGGGTGCGCAGCATCAGGCTTTCGGACTTCTTGGCGCCAAAGCTCTGCATGATCTCGCACCACAAGGCGCGGGCGGCACGGAGCTTCGCAATCTCCATGAAGAAATTCATGCCGATGCCGAAAAAGAACGACAGCCGCGGCGCGAAATGATCCACCGCCAGCCCGCGCGCCAAAGCGGCCCGGACATATTCCTTGCCATCGGCCAGCGTAAACGCCAGCTCCTGCACCGCGGTCGCGCCTGCCTCATGCATGTGATAGCCGGAAATCGACACCGAATTGAATTTCGGCATATGGCGCGCGGTGTATTCGATCACGTCGGCGCAAATCCGCATCGAGACCTTGGGCGGATAAATGTAGGTGTTGCGCACCATGAACTCTTTCAGGATGTCGTTCTGGATGGTTCCTGAAAGCTGGTCGGGCTTCACCCCCGCCTCTTCCGCCGCCACGATGAACGCGGCCATCACCGGGATCACCGCCCCGTTCATGGTCATGGAGACCGACATGCGATCCAGCGGAATGCCGCCAAAAAGGATTTTCATATCCTCGACGGAGTCGATGGCAACGCCCGCCTTGCCGACATCGCCCGCCACGCGCGGATGATCGCTGTCATAGCCTCTGTGGGTCGCCAGATCGAAGGCTACCGACAGCCCCATCTGCCCGGCGGCGAGATTGGCGCGGTAAAAGGCGTTGGACTCTTCGGCGGTGGAAAATCCCGCATACTGACGAATGGTCCAGGGCCGGCCGGCATACATCGTGGCGCGCACCCCGCGGGTGAAGGGGGCAAAGCCCGGCGCCCCGCTCTCTTCCAGCCCCTCAAGGTCCGCCGCCGTGTAAAGCGGCTTCACGGCTAGCCCTTCCGGCGTCTGCCAAAGAAGCTCTGAGAGAGGGCGGGACTTCAGCTCCCGCTGGGCCAGCGCGGCCCACTCTTCTGGGGTGGTCATGGCTGCTCCCGGAATCCTGGCACGCACACGGCCAGATTGTCGTCGAACCGTATCAAGCCTGTCATATTGCTCCGCCTACGGAGATTTCCGTGGATAAGTGGCTTTCCCGCTAGACGTCGCGATACCCACAACATCTGGGGTCACCACACTCTTGACAGCACCCTAATGGTATGAGAACAAAGGCTGATTTTTATGCGGTTAGTGATTCGAACTACGTTCGTTCCGTAGCTGTTCTTGATTGTTCATTGTGACTCGTGCCATTTGCAAAGCAACGATTCTTTGCGAGTCTTGAGCCTGGAACAGCCGCCCGCGCACAGCTTCTTCGTCGCGGTGACACATCAAAGCCTTACCCCCAGCTTGTCTGACGAACACCCCGTCGCGCCCGGTCTAAAAGCCTTGCGTTGACGCCCAACACCGGTGAATTGTCCTCCTGATGCGCACATCAACACTCGGCTCCCGCGTTACGGCGGTGCTAGGCCCCACCAACACGGGCAAGACCCATTTCGCCATTGAGCGGATGCTCGCCCACAAGACTGGCATGATTGGCCTGCCGCTTAGGCTTTTGGCCCGCGAGGTCTATGACAAGATCGTGCGGCTGAAGGGGGCTGCCCAGGTTGCCCTGATCACCGGGGAGGAGAAAATCATTCCCCAGGGGGCGACGCACTATGTCTGCACCGTGGAGGCCATGCCGACCGGGCTTGGCACCGCCTTCCTGGCGGTGGACGAGATCCAGCTCTGCGCCGACCCGGAACGCGGCCATGTCTTCACCGACCGCCTCTTGAATGCGCGCGGCGAGGAAGAGACCCTGTTCATGGGCGCCGATACCATGCGCGGCGCCATCCAGCGCTTCATCCCGAAAACCTATTTCCTCTCGCGCTCGCGCTTTTCGGATCTGGCCTATACCGGCCCCAAGAAGCTGACCCGCCTGCCCCGGCGCTCGGCGGTGGTCGGCTTCTCCTCCGAAGACGTCTATGGCATCGCCGAGATGATCCGCACCCATCGTGGCGGCGCCGCGGTCGTCCTTGGTGCGCTGTCGCCTCGCACCCGCAACGCCCAGGTCGCGCTCTATCAATCCGGTGAGGTGGACTTCCTGGTGGCAACCGATGCCATCGGCATGGGCCTCAACATGGATGTCGATCACGTCGCCTTCTCGGCGCTGGAAAAATTCGACGGATATACCACCCGCCCGTTGCGCCCTGAGGAAATGGGCCAGATCGCGGGCCGCGCCGGACGTCACATGAATGACGGCACCTTTGGCGTCACCGGCGAAGCGCAGCCCTTGGAAGCCGAACTCGTCAGCCGGATCGAGAACCACCATTACGATCCCGTGCGCGTGCTGCAGTGGCGCAATTCCAACCTCGCCTTTGTCAGCCTGGAAGCCCTGGTGCAGAGCCTGGATGAGCCGCCGCCGACCCGCGGCCTGGTGAAAGCCCGCCCGTCTTCGGACCTCATCGCGCTGCGCACCCTCGCCGAGCAGGACGAGATCAAGGACCGCACCACCGCGCCGGCGCAGATCCGCCTGCTCTGGGACGCCTGCCAGATGCCGGACTTCAACAAACTCTCGACCGAAGAGCATGTGCGTCTGGTGCGCACCATCTTCGGCCATCTCATGAGCGATGCAGGCGTCTTGCCGGAAGATTGGCTTTCCGCCCAGATCAACCGCCTGGATGTCCCCGAAGGCGATGTTTCCACGCTTTCAGGCCGCCTCGCCCATATCCGCACTTGGACTTACGCCGCCAACCGCCCCGGCTGGGTGAAAGACCCCGGCCATTGGCAGGAACTGACGCGGTCGATTGAGGACCGTTTATCAGATGCTTTGCACGAAAAGCTCACCCAACGCTTTATCGATAAGCGCACCTCCGTGCTGATGCGCAGCTTGCGTGAAGAAGACATGCATATTGCGCTGGACGATTCCGGCGGCGTCACCGTCTCGGGCGAGGCCATCGGCAAGCTGGAAGGATTCCGCTTTACCTCGGCCGAAACCGCACAAGGCCAAGCCCTACAAAGTTTGGAAGCCAGAGCGTTACGCGCCGCGGCTGTGAAAGGACTTGAAAGCGAGTTCCAGGCCCGCGCCCGCCGCCTCTCCTTCGCGCCGGAAGAAGAAATCACCCTCTCCGAACATGGCCGCCTCTGGTGGGACGGCGCCGTCGTCGCCAAACTCATCGCGGGCGCCAATCCCATCAGCCCGACGGTACTACTGCTGGCCGATGAAAGCCTCAGCGGGGCCTCGCGCGAAGGCGTGCAGCGCCGCCTGGAAGACTGGATCAAGAAGCGCATCGCCGCCAAACTGACCCTGGTCACGGCGCTGGAAACCGCCATCGAGGCCAAGCCCGGCACCGAGGAGGCCCTGCCCGGTGAAGCCCGCGCCATCGCCCATCAGCTTTGGGAGAATTTCGGCTCCATCGATCTTGCCCGCACCGATCTGCGCGGTGATCGCGGCGCTATCATGCGGGCCTTACGCCCTTACGGCGTCTGGTTCGGCCGCCGCGCCGTGTACTTGCCCAAACTGCTGCGCCCCGAAGCGGCGAGCCTCCTCGCGCTGCTCTGGAGCGTCTGGCAGAAGCTCGATCAAGTCCCGACCCTGCCGCGTGCCGGTCTCACCTCCTTCGAGAGCGAGGCGCCGGATGGCTTCCTTGCGGCAGCCGGTTTCCGCAAATTCGCGGGCCGCGCCATTCGCCTCGACATGCTGGAGCGTCTCGAAGACGTGCTGGAACAGGCCCTCATCGGCGGCGAAACCTCCGATATCCTGCTGCCCAAACTCGTCTCGCTGCTCGGCTGCGGCAATGACGAGCTGAAGACAGTGCTCACCGCGCTGGGCTGGCAGGAAATGGACGTGGCGGACGGCAAAACCGTCTGGCGCCGCGAACAGCCCAAGCCCCGCCGCCAGCAATCGCGTCCGCAAGAGCCGCGCGAACGTGGCGAACGCAGTGAGAAGCCGGAAGGCGAAGGCGGTGAGAACCGCCCGCCCAGGCACGGCAAACATCGCGGCGGCCACCACAAGAAGCGCCCGCAAGGCGAAGGCCAAGTCGGGACCCAAGCTGAAGCGCGCGGTGAAAATCGCGAGAAGCACGGCAAGCGCCCGCCGCGTCAGGATCGCCGCGCCGACAAGCCGCAAATCACCGTGAACCCGGATTCCCCCTTCGCCAGCTTGGCGAGCCTGTTTCAGAAGTGAAGGTGCTGCCATACCTCCCTCTCCCCTTGTGGGAGAGGAAGGAAAATCACGCCCGGCACAACTATGACCGACACCTCAACTCGCATCCGCATCGATAAATGGCTGTGGTGCGCGCGGTTTTATAAGACCCGCGAACTCGCCGCCGAGGCTTGCGAAAAAGGCCGCTTGCGGCTCAACGGCAATCGTGTCGAAAAGCCGGGCAAAGAACTTCGCCCCGGCGATATCCTCACTTTGCCCGTGCGTGGCAAGGTGATGGTGATCAAAGTCCTCTCCGGCGCCCCACGCCGCGGCCCAGCTAGCGAAGCACAGATGTTGTATGAGGTGATCGAGGAGTAATCCTCCCTATCCAAAAGCGTCATGGCCGGGCTCCGGCCCGGCCATCCATGTCCGAGCCGCATCCGATCTAAATCCAGCCAGCTCTTGCGCTAGCACTGCTGGATGGCCGGGTCGGAGCCCGGCCATGACGGAATAAAAAGCGGAGGCTCTTACTTCTGCACGCCCTTGCCGGTGGCGGCCCAATAGAGCCCACCCATGAGGTGATCAAGATAGTGCGGATCGCGATACATCTCGGCGGTGTGGCCGAGTGCGGTCACGAAGACGCGGCCCTTTTCAAAGCTGTGATACCAGGCTTCGGGATGATCCTTGCCCATGCCTTGCGTCTTCTGCCCCGGCCAGATCTTTGCCGGGTCATAGCTTGTCTCATCTACATTCAAGACCGGCGTGATCGCGATGTTGTAGGGATTGCTCAGTGGATAAAACTCGTCGCTCCAAATCCAATGCGCGGGCAGCCCGAAGCTGGCGGGAAAACTCTTATCCACCACATTGACCACGCCGGTTTGCAGCATGGGATGCGTGCCGACCGAGCGCCCGACGAATTTTTCATACCAAGGCCAGCTTCCTGCCGGCAGCGCCATCGCGGCGCGATGCACCACCACGGCATTGCCGCCGCTCTGCATATAGCTTTCCAGATGCGCGCGCTCAGCCGCATTCAACTCCTCGGTCGGCGTGTTGAGGAGCATGATGGCGGCATAAGGCGAAAGGCCCTTATCCAGCGCGTCCGCCGTGGTGGCATAGGTGAAATCGAAGGCGTGAAGTTTCGCCATCCACTCCAAACTCTCACGCGCCACCGGGACAAATTCGTAGTGATATTTGCTCGGCATCGCCAGCACGAGCACCTTGTACTGCGTGTCGGCGGCGAAAGCATGCGAGACCAACGTCATGACAACTGCGAGCAATAACGCAATACGACGCATGCATCCTCACTTGATGCTAATTCGAACTGCCTACAGATATGCGTCGTGGTTACACATCATATGTGGTCAGCAACAAGGTGCTCAATATCCTCCCTGGCCTTTAGGACGAATATCTTTTTAATTCTGCCGTCCACGGCCAAAACTCGGGTATATCGCAACGCTATCGCGGAGTTCATGTTCCTACCTTCTCGACTGAGGGCGTAGCTGCTGAAGCTTTCAAGTATGAATTCGGTCGTTTTAATATCCGCGTCCACGGAAAGATCGAATGCAATTGTCTGATGAAGCTCGTAGTCATAAACTCTGCCGTGGCGCGTGTTCGCATTGTAACTCCCCACACTAAATAGTTTAGACAGTACCTCCCCATCTTTAAAGCTCGCTTCGACATATTGCTTTGATACATGATCAAAACTGACAACATTGTTCGAGCCAGAAACTATTGCGATATTCCCCGCGCCATAATTTATAACGCGATGAGCTCTTTTTATTGCAGGAGCAACTGCTTCAACTAGAGCACCCATATCGCCGGTATCTAGCTTGTCTTCTGCCTCAAGCGTTTCTATTGCGGAGGGGGCAGACTTTCCAATTGCGCGCCGAAATACAGCCTTGAGAAAATCGCTCGCGAAATTCCCCGCCACGCCCATCGCGAGCCCAGATAAAATTGGGCCATTTTCATTGAGAAATGTAAGTACAAACTGGACATCAAAACTACCGGCACGGACGGCGAGTATATCAAATGAATAGCCTGAATATTTAAAATCACGATATCGAACCCGCCCTTCCGCAATATAATTCGCCACAATCAAGGTAGTCCTAGCGATACCGTCGAGACTCTCTGTTGCATTGTAAGCAGGCAATCTATGTTGATCTGCGTCTGCTCCAGTAAACGTCACGTTCAATGGAAGCGTGATTGTCAAATGCTCCCCCCTATTGTCTCCCATATCTAGATAGGCAGATTCGCCAATAAATTGAAACTAGCTTCAAGGCAACTCCATGCAATATCAAGCCTTGATGCATTGACTGATTGTACCAATTATGGTACTTGAGTTTTCATGTTCACCAAGCACATTGCGGCGGTGTTCTTCGCGAATGAGTTGGGCGCGGAGCCGGTACGCGATTGGCTGAAAGAACTCGACAAGCTGGATCGCACCAAAATCGGTGAGGATATCCGCACGGTTGAATATGGCTGGCCGGTGGGTATGCCCGTATGCAGGCCATTAGGTGACGAGCTTTACAAGGTCCGCACAAAACTCAAAGACCGGATTGCCCGGGTGTTATTCGGCATCGAAGACGGAGAAATGGTTCTTTTGCATGGCTTCATCAAGAAGTCGCAGGCAACACCGAAGAGCGATTTGGATTTGGCGCGTAAACGGCAGAAAGCGTATCGGAGTTGGCGGTGAAGAAGCAGGTCAAGAAAAATCTCCGTCGCGGCTCGTCTTTTGACGATTTCCTCAAGGAAGACGGCACGCTGGAAGAAGTCACCACGGCGGCGATGAAGCGCGTGCTGGTGTGGCAGCTTACGCAAGCCATGACCAAGCAGAAGATCACCAAAGCCGAACTCGCCAAACGCATGAAGACCAGCCGCGCGGCCCTCGACCGGTTGCTGGATGGGGCTAATACCTCCGTCACCCTGCAAACCATGGGACGCGCTGCCGCCGCGCTTGGCAAAGAGCTTTCCATCTCCCTGCGCGACGCCGCTTAGCTTCACACCCTCTTCTGCAAAAAATATCGCCGTGTGCCTTTCGGGTGGTCCTCGATGGTGCCGAACACGGTGAAGCCTAGTTTCTCGTAAAAGCCGCGCGCTTGGAATTCATAGGTGTCGAGCCAGATACCAAGGCAGCCGGCATCCCGGGCGATCTGTTCGGCTTGTTGCATCAGCCTGGTGCCGTAGTCTTGGCCGCGATGGTTGGGCGAGATAGCGAGGAATTCGACGAAGAGCCAATCATAGGCGATCTTGCCCCACAGCCCACCCGCGTCGGCGCCAGCCTCGTCCTTCAACAGGATCGCGACGGGGCGCAGCTTGGGGTCTCCGGCTTGCGCCACATTGTAGTCGCGCAAGACCGCCAGCACGGCGTCGCGGTCTTTTTCGCTCGGTGCGTCCGGCACAGTGATTTGCAACATCATCTTCTCCAATTGGCGAAGCGAGGCTGGCAGAGTCGGGGCCACGATTGAAGGACGCCATCGTCTTGAAGCCTGAGAGCGCCTTGAATCACCGCCCTCCGCTTCCCACCTTTAAAGGGCTGTTTGACATCGCCGCCCCCGCCACCGCGCGAGCCCTCTTGCCGCCCATCAGTTCCAAGACGTTTTTCCAAGACCCTCAGCGAGTTACGGGAAAAATCGGGGATTTGAATTCGCGTTTTTATGGTCTGAGTCTCCCCCGCCTATCCCCCACCATAACAATTATGCTGCCCACCCAGGCGTAGTGCGGCAACATCATGTCCCAACGCGCAGCAGCGCCGAGACGAGCCGTCACGCCATACCCCCACCTCAAAAGGGTCTTGCGCCGCGCCACCACCTTCGCGCGTTGCTTTCAAAACACCCCGGGAATTTCCCGCGTGGGCAATTGCCCTAAGGATCGGAAAACGCCCTTTAAGCCCTTGATCCGCAGGGCAACGCGTCTTAGGAACTCCCCGGAATTTGACCGGAGCCCGTCTTTCAATGGCCTATGTCGTCACCGACGCCTGCATCAAGTGCAAGTTCATGGATTGCGTCGAAGTCTGCCCGGTCGATTGCTTCTATGAAGGCGAGAACATGCTCGTCATCCATCCCGATGAATGCATCGATTGCGGCGTCTGCGAGCCGGAATGCCCGCCGGAAGCCATCAAGGCCGATACCGAATCTGGCCTCGAAAAGTGGATGGCGCTGAACGCCGACTACGCCAAAGTCTGGCCGAATATCACCCAGAAGGGCGAAGCACCGGCCGATCGCGAAGATTTCCGCAATGAGACCGGCAAGCTGGAGAAGTATTTCTCGCCGAAGCCGGGCCAGGGTTCTTGATAAGGAGCCCTGATCAGGGTTCCCAAATATTAACCCAACTCGCTGGGGATAAACGGAAAATTTGCCAGTTTTCCGCCGTGTTGATGGGGCAAACACGCTTCTGGAACACAAAGAAGTCTCAATCTTTCAAAGGTTTGAGGAATGGGTCCTTCCCTTTTTCTCAAATCTGTGATACCCCTATGCCGTTCTGAGAAATGAACTCGAACGGCGCTGCCCCACCCGGATGATTGAGGTCCGGAGGCGCCGAATTATGTCAGTCACGAATTCAAACGGTGCCGGCCTTCCCCGGTCGGCGCCCGTTCGAGTGCGCTATACGGAAAGTGAAATGACGACGGCAAAAGCTCCTGTAGCACCAGTTCCGGTTAAAAAAGCCCCGGCGAATTCCAACAAGAAGCTCGATTTCAAGGCTAACGACCATGTGGTCTATCCGACCCACGGCGTCGGCAAGATCATGCGCATCGAAGAGCAGGAAGTCGCGGGCACCAAGCTCGAGCTTTTCGTAATCACCTTCGATAAAGACAAAATGACCCTTCGGGTTCCCGTGGCCAAGGCGAAAGCCGTGGGCATGCGCAAGCTCAGCTCGCCTGACACCGTTGCCACGGCGCTGAACACGCTGAAGGGCCGCGCCCGGGTGAAGCGCACCATGTGGTCGCGCCGCGCTCAGGAATATGAAGCGAAGATCAATTCCGGCGACTTAGTCTCGATTGCAGAAGTGGTGCGTGACCTGCACCGCGCCTCGGGCCAGCCGGAGCAGTCCTATTCCGAGCGCCAGCTTTACGAAGCGGCCCTCGCCCGTATGGCGCGCGAAGTTGCCGCTGTCGAGAAGATCGACGAAACGGCGGCCGTGAAGCGGGTTGAAGGCGCGCTGCTGAAGAAAGCCGCGTAAGCGTTCAGCTACGTCTTGATACAGTTTAAGACCCGGGGGCAACTCCGGGTCTTTTGCTTTTGGTTTATAAGGGTATTCTGTTAAGGCACGCTTAGACCGCTTGGGGAGCACGGATATGCGCTGGTTGATTGCAATGGTGATTGGGGCCTTGGCCGGCTGGCTGATTGCTTCGGTAACCGAGGAAGTCGCCATCGCTTCAGCGAGCGGTGCCGCCATTGGTATTCTGGCGACCATTGCCCTGATTGGCAGCCGCCCCTTGCACACCGTGGTGAAGGTAGCGAGCGCCATGGCGGTTGGTTGCTTGTTTGGCTGGGTGGCTTCGCTGCTTACCACGCGCATGGCGCCTGCGATTGTCATCGGCGCCGCGATTGGCGTGCTCGCCACCATGGCGATTGCCACGGATCGCCCGGTACGTTCGCTTGCCAAGCTGATTGGTGCGATGGCGATCAGCTTCACCGCTGGCTGGGGTATTGGCATTGCGGTCGGCAATCACCATATCGGTATGGCGCTTGCGGTTCCGATCAGCATGCTGCTGCTCCTGCCGATGGCCGACACCATCCGCCTTCCCCGCCGCCGGCCGTTTTAAGCCTTAGATTTAGGGATTGATCACGATCGGCAACGGGCGCTTGCACGCCCGGCAGATGGGTGCGCCCGCTTTCAGCGCGGCTTTGACAGAGGTCGCGCCGAACACCGTCATCAGCACCGCGGCGAGCACCGCCACGGGAAAATGCACGAACAGCAGCAGCAGGAAACCGGCGGCGATGAGGCCGATGCCGGAGGTCAGCATGCGCGCGCGCGGGCGCGAGGGAAAAGGCGTGCCGCAATGAGGACAGTTCATGGCTGATTTCTAGACCTTAACGCGGGCTATTGCAGCAACTCGATCTGCTTCGGATTGCCCACGGCGATAACGGGGCCGGCGACGCCTTGCACCACACCGCGCACCCTGACCAGCTTGCCGCCATAATTGAGCGGATCGACACCCATGAACTTGAAAGTCTTGAGATCGTCCGGCCCAATCACCACATTGAAGTCACGGCGCAGATCCTGGCCGAACTGGAGAAGCACCTTGCCATCGCGGTTTTCCGCATTCGTCACCCGGCCCACCACGAGCTGGAAGGTACCAAGATCGCCCTTCAGGCTTTCGGGCGCCCGCTGGGCATAGGCAGTATTGGCCCATAAACCGACCCCGGCACGGCGCGCATCGGCCTCGGCGGCATAGAGTTCGCGATAGCATTCGCCGCGATCCGGTGAGATCTCCACCCGCGCCAGGCCTTTGCGCAAAAGTTCGAGCTGAATCCACTTGCCGTCGGCGGTGAAGAGCTGGCTGCGCACCCGGTCATAGCGATCCTGCTTCGGCCAAGTGGCATAGGCATCCACCTCGCGCCCCTTGGCGAGGCTGTCGAGTTCGCTGCGCGCTTCCTCCGCGATGGAAGCTGGCGCGCGATCCTGCGGACCGCCGGGCAAGCGAATACCTTCCAGCTTCAAGGCGCGCCCGTCTGTCAGCACCAGCACGCCGTTGGTTTCGATACGCATGACATGGGCCGAGGAAATCTCGTGTTCTCCAGCGCAGCTCGGCAGTTCGGCCATGGCGGGCAGCGCCAGTGCGACAGCCCCAAGCCCGGCCATAAGAATAGCTCGCATCACGCCCCCAGTTCACGCACGCTTTGGCCATTGTGCCGTGTTTTGCCTGCCCTGCCCAGCGCCCCCGCCCATTACGGTTTCTCAAGAAGCCGTCAGCGGTGCGAATTTTCCTTCCGCCCGGACGGGCCACCCACGTAAGATAAGTTAGATCTATTCAAATCAGCGAGCACCGCATGAGCCTCACCCCCGTTTCGCCCCAGCGCTATGGCACCGTCGCGATGAGCCTGCATTGGCTGATCGCGTTGGCGATTATCGCCAATCTGGCGATTGTCTTTCTGATCGAGGACATGCCGCGCCCGGACCGCATGTTCTGGATGGGCTGGCACAAATCTATCGGCCTGACGGTGCTGATCCTGTCCCTGGCGCGCGTCGCATGGCGTCTCACGCATCCCGCGCCCGCCCATCCCGTCGGAATTTCTCCCGCACAGCGCATCGCAGGGGCGGCGCTGCACCATCTCTTTTACCTGATGATCATCGTGGTGCCGCTGGCGGGCTGGCTGATGGTGTCGACCAATCCCCGCCCAATCCCGTTTTTTGGCTTGTTTGATTTCCCGGCCTTCCCCGGGCTATCCGGCATGACGCGGGAAGAGGCACACCCCTATCACGAGCTTTTTGAGAATATTCACGTCCTCGTAGGCTGGGCGTTTGTGTTCCTGGTGCCGGTCCATATCGCCGCCGCCCTTTATCATCACCATTTCCTCAAGAATAACGTACTGTTGCGCATGATCCCAGGCTCCAAACTGCGCCCCTAAAGCGGCTTTGCGCGGGTTTTCAGAACGGGGTGATCGGTTTAGATTGCCCCGATGAAACAGGGCCTTATTCGCGCGGGCGACGACGCCGCTTTGGTAGACGCCGCGCAGTTGTTGCGGGCGGGGAAACTCGTCGCCTTTCCAACCGAGACGGTTTACGGGCTGGGCGCCGACGCCACCAATGGTGAAGCCGTTGCCGCGATTTTCGCAGCCAAGGATCGTCCGCGCATCAATCCCTTGATCGTGCATGTGACCAGCCTCGCCGAGGCGGAACGGCACGTTGTTTTTTCCGACGCCGCACGCCGTCTGGCGGAGGCATTTTGGCCCGGTCCATTGACCTTGGTCCTGCCGCGCAAAACCGATACGCCACTGTCATTGCTGGTGAGCGCGGGTTTGGAGACGGTGGCCATCCGCCTGCCCGCTCATCCGCTCGCGCGGGCTTTGATTACCGCCACAGGCCGTCCGTTGGCTGCACCGAGCGCGAACCCATCAGGCAGCGTGAGCCCCACCACCGCCCAGCATGTCGCTGAAGGGCTTGGCGAGCGGCTCGACATGATCCTTGATGGGGGGGCCACGACTGTTGGTGTGGAGTCGACGGTCATCGGCTTTGATGGTGATTGTACGCTGATGCTGCGCCCCGGCGGCCTGCCACGCGCGGATATTGAAGCCATTGTTGGGCCATTATCCGCACCGGATCACGGCGGGCCCATCACCTCACCTGGTCAGCTTTCCAGCCATTACGCGCCGAATTCGAAAATGCGCCTGCACGCGAGCGGCGCTGAAGCCGGCGAAGTTTTTTTGGGCTTTGGCCCGAATGCACAAGGTGTTGCGCTCAATCTCAGCCCGCGCGGTGATTTGAGCGAAGCCGCCGCCAATCTTTTCGCCATGCTGCGCGCGCTGGACGGCAAAGCCGCCACCATCGCCGTCTCGGACATTCCCAATGAAGGCCTTGGCGAGGCCATCAATGACCGGCTGCAACGCGCCGCCGCCCCAAGGCCGGAGAAGACATCATGAGCGATCTCTTCGAACAGCTAAAAGCGATCGTCGGCCCGAAAGGCTTCAGCACTGATCCGGCCGAGATAGCGCCGCATCTCACCGAATGGCGCAGCAAATATGAAGGCTCTTCGCCGTTGTTGCTGAAACCTGCTTCGACGCAGGAAGTCTCGGCCATTCTCGCGTTGTGCCATAAGGCCGGCGCCGCAGTAGTGCCGCAAGGCGGGAACACAGGCCTCGTTGGCGCGCAGATTCCGTTTCACAACGAAATCCTTCTGAGCCTGTCGCGGATGAACCAGATCCGCAGCCTGGATAAGCATGATGCGAGCCTGATCGCGGAAGCAGGCGTGGTCCTTTCCACCGCGCAGAGCCACGCCGACGAAGTCGGATTGCTTCTGGCCCCAAGCCTCGCGTCCGAAGGTTCTGCCATGATTGGTGGACTGATTTCCTCCAATGCGGGCGGGGTGAATGTGCTGCGCTATGGCATGATGCGCGAGCAGGTCTTGGGCCTGGAAGTCGTGCTCGCCAACGGCCATGTGCTGAACACGCTGCGCACCCTGCGCAAAGACAATACCGGTTACGACCTGAAGCAGCTGTTCATCGGAGCCGAAGGCACGCTCGGCATCATCACCGCTGCCGCCTTGCGCCTGGTGCCCAAGCCCTCCGAACGCGCGACGGCTTTTGTTGCCGTGCCTGATGTAAATGCAGCAACCGCTTTGCTGGCGCGGCTGCAGGAATCCACCAACGGGCTGCTCAACGCGTTTGAGGTTTTGGCACGCTCTGGCTTGGAGCTGGTGCTTGCCCATATCGCGGGCGCTAAAGATCCTTTCGCTGCACCTGCGCCCTGGTATGTGCTGTGCGAAGCTTCCGGCATCAAAGGCGTCAGCGAGGCATTTCTTTCGGGCCTTGAATCCGCGTTAGAAGACGGTATCGCCGCCGATGTCGTGATTGCCTCAAGTGAAGCGCAGCGCGAAAGCCTTTGGCGCTTGCGCGAAACCATGTCGGAAGCGCAGAAGCTGGAAGGCCCCTCACTGAAACACGATATCTCCGTGCCCGTGAGTGCCGCTGCGCGCTTTATCGAGACTGCGATCGCCGCGGTCGCCGCGCGTTTGCCGGAAGCGCGCCCTGTGCCCTTCGGCCATTTGGGCGACGGCAATCTACATTTCAATTTCCAGATGGCGAAGGGCACCGATCCCAAGCATTACCTCGCCCATTGGGACGAGATTCAGCAGATTGTGCATGACATCGTGCATGAATTCGGCGGCTCGTTCAGCGCCGAGCATGGCGTCGGCATCATGAAACGCGATGCGCTCGCCCGGTATAAGACGGTGCAGGAAGTGGAGCTGATGCGCACCCTGAAACGCGCGCTCGATCCAAAATCTATTCTCAATCCGGGCAAACTCATCCCAGATTGACTTAAAAAACATGCGCTGCGACAAGATTGCCGCGCCCGCATCGCCTGCATGCGTTTTGCGCAAGACTTGAGCTGCGTTGCTCTTTTCTGGACCTCTTAATCCCCGCGATCGGGCTGGTTTGCCTTTGACGTGATCAACCCAGCTAGGCGTAACAGGCACAGCACGCCTATGTCTTGTTTTCCAGACATTGACAGCCATACCTCACATGTTACCCCTACATACGAAAACAAATCTGGGGGTCTAGATGCGTCTTTCGCGCTTAAGCCGCTTTGTGCTGGCGGCCATCACCACCGTGTTCCTCACCGCAGGCGCCTTTGCCGCCGATGTCACGATGTTCGCGGCTGCCTCACTTGGTACGGCACTACCGGAAATCGCTGCCGCTTATAAGGCGAAGACCGGCCAAAGCGTCCAATTCTCCTTTGCCGCCTCCTCGGTTCTGGCGCGCCAAATTGAGAATTCGCCCGGCGCCGATGTCTTCATGTCCGCCGATGCCGATTGGATGGATTATCTCGATAATCGCGGGCTGGTGCAGCATGCGACACGCAAAACACTCCTCACCACCAAGCTGGTGCTGATCGCGCCAGCGGCCTCCACGGTGCAGGTGAAGATCGGTCCCCATTTCGATCTTCTCGGCGCGCTGAAAGGCGGGCGGCTTGCCATCGCGGATCCAGATTCCGTGCCGGCGGGCAAATATGGCAAATCCTCACTGGTTTCGCTCGGTGTGTGGAACGCGGTGGTGGATCGCACTGCCAATGCGGAAAGCGTGCGCGTGGCGCTCGCTTATGTGGCACGCGGTGAAACCCCGCTTGGCATTGTCTATCGCACCGATGCGCTGATCGAGCCCAAGGTGAAGGTTGTCGACACCTTCCCTGACAAAACCCATGCGCCCATCGTCTATCCCGCAGCGCTGACTAAGGACGCCAGGCCCGCCGCGAAAGCCTTTTTGGATTTTCTCTCAGGTCCTGAGGCACGCGCGATTTTCGTCAAATACGGCTTTGAACTCGCGGGAGGAAAATAATGAAACTCCGCACCCTTCTTCTTGCCGGAACCGCGCTTATCGCGTTTAGCGCTTCCGCGCTCGCCGATAACGCCTCCGTCGAAAGCCGCCTTGATGCCTTGCAGAAGCTGATCGAAAACCAGCAGGCGCAGATCGAAGCGCAAAGATCCGAAATCACCAATCTGAAGAAAGCGCTTGGCGGCAAAAAGGGCAAAGCGCCCTCCCCGGCAAGCTCGGTTGCCGTAGCCCCACCACCGCCATCACCTCAAGCGGCGCCTGCCGTCGAAACCAAACTCGCCGAGCAGCAAGCGCAGATCGACACGCTCACCCAGCAGCTGGAAGCGGACGAAAACAGCGCGCGGCTCGCCAAACAGGAAGCGCCAACCGTCAGCATGGCAGGCGGACGGCCCACATTCACCTCGGCCGATGGGCGTTTCTCGCTCGCCATCCGCAGCTTGGTGCAATACGACCTCGCCCATTACATGCAGCCCGGTAAGGCACAGTCGCTGGCCGCTGCGAACGGGCCTGATCTTTCCAGCGGCGGTAATTTCCGCCGCGCCTGGTTTGGCGTGCAAGGCAAGGTCTTTGGCGATTGGTCCTATTACCTGAATTATGATTTCGGCGGCGGTGGCGGCACCGAAACGCCAGGCCATGTGCAGCAGCTTTGGGTGCAATATGACGGGCTTGGACCTATCGCGCTGCGCATCGGTGCCTTCACACCGTCGAATGGCATCGAAGACGCGACCAGTTCAGGCGATACCATCTTCCTGGAACGCAATGCAGTAGCCGAGATGGCACGCAACATTGCAGGCGGCGACGGGCGCAATACGATCTCAGCCACCTATTCCGCCGACAAGCTGTTTGCCCAGATCACCTATACCGGCAATAAGATCCAGGATTCCGGCGCATTTGACGAGCAGCAAGCCGTCACCGGACGTCTCGCGGGGCTGCCGTTCTCGAACGACAGCACCAAGCTCCTTCTCAGCGCGGCAGGCAGCTATGTCTTTAAAGTGGCGGATGCCGCGGCCGGACAAGGCGCAGCGCGTACCATCACCTTGAACGCGCCACCGGAAATCACCGTCGACAATACCGGCACAAAGTTTGTTACCTCCGGTTCGCTGAATGCGGAACGTGTCTGGCAATATGGGTTGGAAGCGGCAGCCGAATGGCAGAGCCTTTACACGCAAGCGGGATATTTCCGCTATGGTGTCGATCTTCGCGCCAATGCGGGCGCTTATGGTTTTGGCGGCTGGTATGGGCAGGCGAGCTATCTTCTCACCGGAGAAAGCCGCCCCTATTCCGCAGCGACGGCCTCTTTCGGCAATCCCAAACCGCGTATTCCTTTCTCACTCTCCGGCGGGGGCTGGGGGGCTTGGGAAGTGGCGGCACGCTATTCCGATCTTGATCTCAACGATCATGCTGGAATGAAGGGCGCGGCCTTGCCGACCGGCGGGCTTCGCGGTGGCGAGCAGAAGGCGTGGACGCTGGGCGTGAACTGGTATCCCAATCAGGCGCTGAAATTCGAAGCGCAATACCAGAATGTCGGCATTGACCGGCTCGGCACCATCCCGGCGGCGGGGACTAAACCTGCCGTCAACAATGCCTTCGTGGGTCAGTCGCTCAACATCATCGCGCTGCGCTCGCAGATCGCGTTTTAGCTTTTCAGGGGCGTGCTGCGGCGCGCCCCTACTTTTCTTTCAGCGCCCGCAGCATTTGGCGGCGCATTACAAATCCTGCCGCGATCAGCATCAGCCCGAACACCACCATATCCATGCCATGTTCGGCAAAGCGCAGCGGTTGAAAACCGTGCAGCGCGAAGGCTGGATAGACGAACGCCTCAAAGCCCGCATCTGCGAAGAACAACGCGGCAGCACCCATCACCACCCAGAAGGTACTGAGGATAGTACCCTCGCCCGGCGCCTCTTCCGGCAGCAAGAAACGGCGGAACGCTATTGCCAGCACCGCCGCCAAAGCCAGAAACGCGATGATGATCTCGCGTGCGACATGCGGCCCGAAACGGTCATCGATAAACACCGCGCCCATATAGACCAACGCGGCCAGCACTACCGGCAGAAAAATCGCGAGCAGCACGGGCGTGCGCGCCATTTTACGCCGCCTTGGCAATGGGCGGCGCGGCGGGCACGTCGGGCTTGGAGCGGTCCTTGGCTTGGGCGCGGGCACTGATGGCCGCTGTCACCACTGTGGCGGCATAGGGAAGGCTCTGTACCCCCAGCATCACGATCCAAAGCCAGGAGGCCGGATCGTCATACCGACCCGTGGAAATCACCGAACAGATCGCCAGAATGATCGCCGCGAAAAGCGTCGTCTCTTGCCACACGCCGCGCAAGGCTTGGCTCAGCATCGCCTCATCGGCCATTTTCGGCGTGCGGAAGAAAGGAACGCCGCTGGTGAAAATCCCGCTCCACACCGCTTTCGATACCGTGTGGGTGAGCGCGAGCCCGGCGACTGCTGCGAGGAATGCCCCGCGCATGCCGGAACGTACTTTGGAGGGATAGAGCAGCAGCGTCTTTGCCATCTTGGCCGCGAAAAGCGCGAGCGCAGCGCCAGACAGCACCGGCAGCGGCACGTCGACATAACGCGGCGCGGCCCACATCGCGAAAGTCCAGGCGATGGCGATGAAGGTCACCACCAGCCCCAGCCCGTCGGAAATCCAGGGCAGCCAGCCCGAGAGGAAGTGATAGCGCTGCGCCAGCGACAGCTTGCTGCCGCCTTGGAAGATCGCCTTGGAATGCTTTTTCAAAATCTGCATGGCGCCATAGACCCAGCGATAGCGCTGGCCCTGAAAAGCCTTCAGCGTATCGGGGATCACGCCGCGGCCCATGCTTTGCGGGATATAGGCAGCGCCATAGCCTGCTTCGAACAGGCGAAGCCCCAGCTCGGTGTCCTCGGTGATGCACCAGGTTGCCCAGCCGCCTACCTCGTCCAGCTTATCGCGGCGCACGATGGTCATGGTGCCGTGCTGGATGATGGCATCACTTTCGTTGCGCTCCACCATGCCGATATGGAAGAAGCCGCGATATTCCTCGTAGCACATCGCCTTGAACAGGCTTTCCTGCCCGTCGCGGTAATCCTGCGGGCCTTGCACGATGGCGATGCGTTCCTCGGCGAAATACGGCAGCGTAAGGCGCAGCCAATTGGGCTCGACCAGATAATCGCTGTCGATCACCGCAATGTATTTCGCATCAGGATGGGTGAGCGTCATGGCGATGTTGAGCGCGCCCGCCTTGAACCCTTTCACGCCAGAGAAATGGAAAAAACGGAAGCGCGGCCCCAGCGCGGCACAATGGGCCTGCACCGGGCGCCAGGTTTCTTCATCCGGCGTGTTGTTGTCGAGAATGACGACCTCGAAATTCTCATAATCGAGCTCGGCGAGCGCATTCAGCGTCGCGATCATCATATCCGGCGGTTCGTTGTAACAGGGCACGTGAATCGAGACGAGCGGCGCGACTTCCGGAATCTCGGCCTTCACCGCGCGGCGCTCCACCCGCCACAGCACCGCTGCCATCTCGATGCCTTCCGTCAGCACCACAATGGAGGCAAGC
Source organism: Rhizomicrobium palustre (assembly GCF_011761565.1). Classification (NCBI taxonomy): domain Bacteria; kingdom Pseudomonadati; phylum Pseudomonadota; class Alphaproteobacteria; order Micropepsales; family Micropepsaceae; genus Rhizomicrobium; species Rhizomicrobium palustre. The sequence continues at coordinate 3,828,973 of NZ_JAASRM010000001.1, forward strand.
AGCACCAGCGGCGACATCAGAATGATCATCGCGATGTTGTAGGGATCGATGTAGTTCAGCGAGGTGGTGTCGAAGAGCAAAAGGATGCCGGAGGTCACCAGCACCACCAGCCCGCCCATGACGAAATAGCCGATCGCCTTCACCCGTGGCATGCGCGAGAGGATCACCAGGCCCAAAAGCAGCGAGAATAACGCCGCCACAAAGGTATATTTGCGCCATTCGGGGAAAGAGCGCACATCGCCGGTGAAATGGAATTTCGGCTGGCCTTCCGCATTGAAAAGGCCCCAATAGGCACCCGCACTGCCGCCCTTGCCTTCATGCGCCGCTTTCCAGGGCTGATCATAGGCTTCGATGATGTAGTAGTCGTAGCCCTTATTCAGCGCGAGCTGCACGAAGTTGCGGATGAAGAAGGCCTGATTGGCGGGGTTGGCTTCCGCGTTATTCATAGTGCGGCCCTGGCTCGGCCAGCCCACTTCACCAATTACGATCGGCTTATCGGGAAATTCGTCCTGCACCAGATTGTAATGGGACTGCAAAAATCCGTTCGCGGTGCGCACATCCGCGCCTTCCCAATACGGCAGAAGGTGCACGAAAATGACGTCGCAATACTGCCCGACTTCAGGATGCAAAAGCCAGGTGGACCAGGTTTCCGCGGTCGTCACCTTGATACGCGCGGGCAAGGCTTTGCGCACGCGTTTGATATAGCCGTTAAGCTGATCGCCGGTGACGTCGCCACGCATCACCGATTCATTGCCGACGATGACGCGATCCACGACGCGGCGATTGGCGAGAATGGCGCCGAGCGCCTTCTCCAATTCGATTTCATTCTTATCGAGGTCGGCACCGATCCAAATGCCAACGGATACCGTCAGCCCATAGCGCCGCGCGATCTCGGGCACTTTGTCGAGGCCGTAGTTGACCGTGTAGGTGCGCACATGGCCGGTGAAGCGCGAAAGCTGCGCCATGTCGGCGTCAATGCGGTCCGGCGTGACATGCTTGAATTGATAACTGTCGTAGGTATGGCTTGGGTAATAGGTGACGCCGCGCACGAGGCCGTCCCAGTCGGGGGCCACGAGGGTGTAATCGCGGCTCGCCCAGAACAGCGCGCTGGCCGAAACGACCAGAAACAGCGCGAGGCCGATGCGGATAATGCCGCCCCGGCCGCGCAATAATGCCCTAAGCCTCTCGATCAAGGTCTGTTATTTCCCGTCATCCGGGCCGAGATCTTCGCCGGCATGCTTGTCATCGGGGTCATTTGGATCAGCCGGACGCAAACGCGGCGGCGTCACCTTTTTCAGCTCCACTTCGAAAACCAGGGTCTGGTTCGGCGGAATGGAACCATCGGGCGTACCCGCCTCGCCATAGCCGAGCTTGCCGGGGATGACGATCTCCCACTTGTCGCCAACCTTCATCAGCGAGAGCGCTTCGGCCCAGCCGGAGATCAGCGAGTTCACCTTGAAGCGGACCGGCATGCCCTCTTCGGTACCGTCGAAGACCTTCCCGTTGATCAGCTTGCCCGTGTAATAAACGGTGACGTAATCAACCAGCCGGGGCCGTCTGCCGAACCCGTTGGTGATGATGCGATAGCGCAAGCCGTCCGGCTTCACGATCACGCCGGGCTTCTTGTCATAGGCGGCCAGAAAAGCCTGGTTGGCCTGAGGGCTCAACTTTGGATCAGCTGCCGCCGCCCGGGCCTGTCCGGCAAGAGCAATTCCGACAAAGGCCAGCGCCAGCACAGCCACCATCCATCCACGACGCATGGAGATACCTCTTCTTCCCAAATGCCCTTCCTCGATGGCCCGCAACATAGCCCAAAGACCTTGTCGCGCCAGCCTAATTATCGCGGCGGAACAGCCGATTAAACAACCCCCGCTTGGGTCCCGGCTTGCCTAAGCCAGCTCCAATATAGTCGCCGGTGTGCCGAGTGCCCGCTGCCGTTTTAACCGGCTCCGACAAGCTTTGCTGCTCCGGACCGGAATTATCCCTAAAAACCGGCTTTTTGGGCATGCCTCTGCGCTGGATGTCCACAGCAAAAGAGGCCAGCGGCGCCAGATTGGAGCGCTCCAGGGGCAGTGTTCCGGGTGAGGAGGATTTTGGAGACCGCACCGCGATGGCCCGCCGCCAGACAGGCGCATCCTCAGGCAGGAGTGGCCGCTGACGCAAGCCCGTCGCCTCATATTGCTGCTGTTTAATGTCGTGCACCAGCCGTTGAAGCTGGTCTGCGGCGGCAGCGAAGGTGGAACGGGGACGGATCGGCATGGCTTCAGCCTCCCTGTCTCTTGACCCAAGAAAACCCGGCCTCGCGACTGATCACAGCCACGTCGATCGCACCGCCAACGGTTGGGCTCTGCGCGGTAATGCGCTTCTTGAGAATGTTGAGCGCCACCAGGTCCTCGACGGTTTCGGCGAGTTCCGGTTTGGAGGCGATTTCAAGTACTGCCAGCATCGGCTCGATGTAATTCTCCTGCTGGAACGCGCCGATGGTGTCTTGCCACTGCAGCATGGCCTGCGGCACGCCTTCGGCCTGAAATTGGCGCCGAACCGCCTCGCGATGGACGGGATCCATCCCCGAAAGACCTTCCACCACAGAATCCACCAGCCCCAGCGCCATTTCTTCGCTGCGCTGCCAAATCTCCCTTTCCAAACCGAATTCAATGCCGCGCAAAAAGGCGTAGCTCGCTTCGCTTTCGGCATAGATGGCAATCGCCGAATGCAGATCGCCGCTCACCGCGATATCGTCCGCCCGCGCGCGCTTTACGATCCCGCCCACCACAGCCGAAACATTGTAGGTGACAATGCCCGGATAGTGATCCTCCGCGCCATAGCCCGCGAAAGCCAGACCCGTAATGTCTTCCACGAAGAGGTCTTTCACCACGCAGAGATGGGCGATCTCCTTCAGCTTCTCGCGCGCCTGAAGATCAAGCGGAAAGGCCGAGAAACTGTAAGCAATCACCTCATCGGCCACCGTACCGTAATCGCGCTTAACCACCTCGGCAAAGCCCGGCGGGAAACAGGCAAGATCGGCGCGCGGCGCTCCATCGGGATGGGCGAGATAGCGCTGCCAGACGAGATCAATGGCTTGGCCGAGGAGAACCTCATCCGGCCCAATTACGCCCGCCTCGTAAAGGTAATGCGCCAAACGAAACACAAAGCGCAGCACCGAAGCATAGAGACGGCGATATTCCTCGCGCTGCCGCGCAGGCGGAAAAAAGCCCTCCAGCCGATCCAGATAGGCGAAGAAATCCTCACCATGCTCGTGAAGACGATCTTTAACGCTCGCGCTTTTGGCATACTGGCCGATGAGCACGTCCCAGGGATGGCCCATCAAATCGGCGAGGCCGAAGAACATCACCCCCACCGGCAGACCTTCGCCAAGATTGAACAACTTACGCTGATCGTTGCGGATGATGATTTTCCCGCCGTCCACCATGGTCACAGCCGAATCGGCGGCGAGCGCAATGGCCCGCTGATTCATCGCAGCGATTTCCGAGGTCATTGCCCCTGCCCACTAGTCCCCAGACAGGAGCATTACACAGCGAGATGGCGTTTGGGAGATGGGCCTAGCCCGCGATCGCAGACCGCCAGGTCATGGGGAACGCGACATGAACAAGAACGACCAGCCCGAACAGGAAGACGAGCACACCGGAAACCCGATTGATCATCTGCACCGCGCGATCGTCGATCTTGGCGTGCAGCTTGCCCACTACGGTTGTGAGGGTCGCCCACCACGTCGTCGAGCCCACCACCACGCCGATCACCCAAAACGAGGCATCGAAGAAGCTCGGACTGTGCGAGAGACCGCCCAAGCTGCTCGACCATGCCACGAAACCGGCAAAGGTCATGGGATTGGTAGTTGTAAGCGCAAAAGTGGTAGCCATGCCTTTGGCGGGCAGCTTGGCGCCGCCGTTCACGACGGGCCTGCCGTTTTTGCCATTCGCAGGAGGACCATAGGTGTCGCCGATTCGCGGCGGCGGCGGGGCCAGGAACATGCGAACGCCGATCACCAGCAGCATGATTCCGCCCACGATCTGCAGGGGCGTGGAATATCCGGCGATGACCTGTGAAATAGCCGTCAGGCTGAAGGCGGCGATGCAGGCAAAGATTCCATCACCCAGCGCCGCGCCTAAACCCGACAAAAAGCCGTAAAGCGAGCCAAATTGCAGTGTCCGGCGGATGCAGATGAGATTCACCGGACCAATCGGAATGGCCGCGATCAGTCCGACAATCCAGCCGGTAAGAATGATACCAACGTAATCCATTAGACCCCGAAAGCCGTCCCGGGCGGCGCTTTCTTTTGCTTCACATCTTCCCCAGCGACCGCGGCGGCTGCCGCATATAGACGATTTTGGGTCCCAGATGCGAGCATCTTCGAACGCCCGATCCGGTCCCTGGGCACCGAGGCAGTGAGCCGCCTATTTTCCAATTCCCCAAAAAAGGCCGGGTTATCGACCGTTGCCGCAGAGTGATCCCTCGCCCTCGCCGATCTCCATGCGACGTGACGACGCGACCAAGAGTTGTCCGCAAGCGCAACTAGAAACCGCAGCGGCCCGGTCGGGCGCGTTTGGATCGGGCGCAATAGGATTTTCCACGGACGCTCCACCTCGCCTCCCAATACGCAACTACTCCGTACACGTCTCATTTCGATTAGCACTTCCGGGCGCCGATTGCTGCTGATTAAAACACCGGCAATGATGCCAACAGTAGGTGCAACCACCACTCTCGACAGAGAAGAAATTTCACGACACAGTTTCATCTAACGAAAACGGAGGAACCCTGAGAAGTCTCACGTCTATGGGCGTTTCATGAAGAGGAATGCGATGCGTACAATCGAATTGAAGCTTCAAGGATACCGTCTCACCACTGCTGAAATTCTCTATCACCTGCCCGATCATCCGGGGCTCTTGCAAAGCTTCATCTGGCAAGACCTCGACATGGCGCCGCGCTTCCCGGTGCTGAACAAATTTCTCAAATTCTGGGACATGAGCATCGAAGGTCGTCTGCATTCGGTGCGGATCGCCGCGCGCGGAATCATCTCCGATGCCGAGCTGAGAATGGCGGGTGGCGAGTTCGTCTTAAACTAGAGCGTACCCCAGAAGCGGAACGGCTTGCCGGCGCCTTGGGTGACCACGGCGCCATCACGCATAACGGTCAGGCCTCGCACGATGGTGGCGATCGGCCAGCCGGTAACCTCCATGCCGTCGAACGGCGTCCACTGCGCCCGTGAGGCGATCCAGCTATTCTCGATGCGCTTCTTCAGCTTGAGGTCGACCAGGGTGAAATCGGCGTCATAGCCGAGCGCGATGCGCCCCTTTCCCGCGATGCCGAAAATCCGCGCCGCACCCGCACTCGTCAGATCCACGAAGCGCTCCAACGTCAGCCGCCCTTCATTCACGTGATTCAGCATCAGCGGCACCAGCGTCTGCACACCGGTCATACCTGAGGGGCTGTCGGGATAGGTCTTGGCCTTCTCTTCCAGTGTATGAGGGGCGTGATCGGAGCCAATGACATCCACCAGACCATCCGCCACAGCCTTCCACAGCGCCTCACGATGATGGGCCTCGCGGATCGGCGGGTTCATTTGCGCCAAAGTTCCCAGCCGCTCGTAACATTCCGGCGCCGCGAGTGTCAGATGCTGCGGGGTGGTTTCCACGGTCGCAAAATCGCGCGCCCCCGCCAGCAAAGGCAATTCGTCGGCGGTGGTGACATGCAGGACATGCAACAGCCGTCCGGCTTCCCGCGCCAGCCGCAGCACACGTTCGGTGGAGCTGCGCGCGGCTTCCGCATCGCGCCAGACCGGATGGGTCTTCACATCGCCGCGTACCGCGTAGATTCTGCGTTCCTTGAGGCGGTCTTCGTTCTCTGAATGTACCGCCATGCGACGCCTGCCCGCCTTAAGCGCAGCGAGGATCGCCTCTTCCTTGTCGAGCAGCAACGAGCCGGTGGAAGAACCTAAAAAGGCTTTCACCCCACAGACACCCGGCAGACGTTCGAGCGCCGCCAGTGCCCCAACATTGGCCGGGCTGGCGCCGACATAGAAGGCGTGTTCGCAATGCATCCGCCCCGCCGCGCGGGCGAGCTTATCCTCAATGGCCTCGCGGGTGGTGGTGGTGGGATTGGTGTTCGGCATCTCGAAAACGCCTGTGACACCGCCCAAAACTGCTGCGCGCGAACCGGTTTCGAGGTCTTCCTTATGTTCATTGCCGGGCTCGCGCAGGTGCACCTGGGTGTCGATTACACCGGGCAGAACATGCAGTCCCTTAGCATCAAAAACCTCGGCGGCTTTCGAATCGCTCAGCGTTCCGATGGCGGCAATCTTGCCTGCCTTAACGCCAATATCGGCTTGCGCCACCCCGTTTGGTGTTGCGCAGAGCCCTCCACGGATCAAAAGGTCATAGGATTCCATAGTCTAAGGAGTAGGCTGTAGCGCATGGCTTGGCAATCGGGCATTGCTTAGAGTACCTGCGAACAATGTCAGAGATTCTCTTGACCCAAACACTTTCCGAGCGCGCGGTGATCGCGCTGACAGGCCCCGAAGCCAAAAGCTTCTTGCAGGGGCTGGTGACCAACGACGTCACCAAAGTGGCGCCGGACCATCCCGCCTATGCCGCGCTTTTGACGCCGCAAGGCAAAATCCTCTTCGATTTTCTGGTCTTCGCAAGCGATGACGGGCTTTTTCTCGACTGCCGCAAGTCGGTGCGCGAGGCCCTGATCAAGCGCCTGTCGATGTACAAGTTGCGCGCTCAGGTGGAGATTTCCCCGCGCGATGACCTCGCCGTGGTTCTCGAAGGTGCTGCCGATCCACGCCATCCCGGCCTGCCACCACGTGGCATCGCAGCCATCACCGGCACACCAGCCGACGAAGCCTACCTCGCCCGCCGCCTCGAGCTTGGCATTCCCGAAGGCGATGATTTCGGCTCGGGCGCGCTCTTCGCCCTCGATGCAGGTTTCGACGAGCTCCACGGCGTCGCCTTCGATAAGGGCTGCTATATCGGCCAGGAATTGACCGCGCGCATGAAGCATCGGGGTACCGACCGCAAACGGCTTCTGCTTGCCACTGCACTTGAGGGCGCGCTATCGCAAAACACCCCCGTGACTTCCGGCGACATGGCGCTGGGTGACATCATCAGTGTTTATGGTGCGAAAGGTTTCGCACTCATCCGTCTTGACCGTTTGGCTGAAGCAAAGGAACCGCTCGTTGCGGCTGGACTTGCTGTAATACTGACCAAACAGGACTGGCTCGTTTAACTCGCGTCCTCTCGGGCGCTGCAATCTGGAGGGATTGTCATGCTGCATCATGTTTCCGTGGGAGTACGCGACGTCGAACGCGCGGCCAAGTTCTACGACGCCGTGCTTGGCGCCCTCGGCTATTCGCGGGTGATGGAAGTCCTGCCCTATGGCGTCGCCTATGGCGAAGACGAGCCGGTGTTCTGGGTGCAGCTCCCCCATAACCAGCAGGTCGCCACCCCGGGCAACGGCACCCATTTCAGCTTCGTCGCCTATTCCACGGAAGCCGTGGATGCCTTCTATCAGGCGGCCATCGAAGCTGGCGCTGAAGATGCCGGCAAGCCCGGCCCGCGCCCGGACTACACGCCCGATTACTATGGCGCTTTTGTTTACGATCTTGACGGTAACAAGCTAGAAGCAACCTATCTGCCGCTGCCGGACCTCGAAGTTGAAATCGATGACGGCGTGATTGAAGTCGCCTTTGCAGATGAACCAGACGACTTCGAAGAAGAAGACCAGGCCACTCCTAAGGCCGCAAAAAAGAAAGCTACTAAAAACGTGAAGAAAGCAGTGAAGAAAGCCCCGGCCAAGGCCGTTGCGAAGAAGACCGCCAAAAAGGCCGCCCCCAAAGCCGCGAAGAAGGCCGTGAAGAAGACCGCCAAAAAGGCCGTCAAGAAGAAGGTCGTGAAGGTGGTGAAGGTCGCCACCCCGAAAGCCGCGAAGGCGCCGAAGGCTGAAAAGGCCGTCAAGCCTGCCAAGGCTGAAAAAGCCGGCAAGAAGAAGGATAAGAAGGACAAGAAGTCCAAGGACAAGAAGAGCAAGCGCAAGTGAGTAAAGCGCGCTGCCATTGGCCGGGCGAAGACCCGCTCTATGTCGCTTACCACGACACGGAGTGGGGCGTGCCCGAATACGATGCGCGCGCGCTCTATGAAAAGCTGGTCCTGGACGGCTTCCAAGCGGGGCTGTCCTGGATCACCATCTTGCGTAAGCGCGAGAATTTCCGGCAAGCCTTCGACCATTTCGAGCCGGAAAAGATCGCCCGTTATGGCAAGCGCGAGATCACAAAACTGATGGGCAATGCGGGCATCATTCGCTCCGAGCCCAAGATCACCGCGGCCATCAAAGGCGCCCAGCTCTGGCTCGAAATTCAAGAGAAAGAGCCGGGCGGCTTTCCCGAATTCATCTGGAAGCATGTCGATGGACGGCCCCAGATCAATCGCTACAAAGACGGCACAAAAATCCCGGCCAAGACCGAGATGAGCGAAAAGCTCGCCAAAGAATTGAAGCAGCGCGGTTTCAATTTCTGCGGGCCGGTAATCATTTATGCCTTCGCCCAGGCCATCGGCATGGTCAATGACCACGTGGTGACTTGTTTTCGCCACGCCGAATGCGCCAAGCTGGCGGAGAAATCTGTCTTCAAATCCTTGGAGCAGAAGCGCGCCAAGCTGCGCTGAGCCACATCTCGGGGGTCATCATGTGGAAACATCTCGCTGCCGCAGCGTTGCTCGTGGTTGCCGCGGACGCCAAGACGCTTAGCCCGGCCGACGCCTGGAAAGCCTCGCTCAAGGAAGACAACGCCGCCTGGGCCAGCGCCAAACACGCCATCCTCAAGATCAATGACGCCGCCTATGTGCATGAGGGCGAGACCTATTCCTTGATCGGCGAGCCTTCGAAATCCGCCACTTGGCATTGGAAGAAGGGCAAGGACGCCAAAGCGGCCCTCACCGCCTCCTTTTCCGGCGGCAAACCAGTCCTCAGCAAAGACAGCAAGCCCCTGCCCGCCGAAGCGCTCGGCAAAGGCATCGACATTGCCCCGGGCGTGGACGTGACCGGCGCGGTGACCCAGATGTCGCCCGGCCAGTCGGGCCTGCGCATCATGGTTTTCGATCAGGAGAATAAGGCCGCTAAAGCCTTCAAGGGCGTCGATTACTTCGCCTATGACCCGTCCTATCGCGTCACCGCCAGCTTCAAGCCCGATCCCAAGATGACGCCGCATGTCTTCCGCACCTCGCGCGGGCTCGACAAGCAGTTCTTCCATACCGGCGATGCCGTCTTCACCCTGCAGAGCAAGACCATCACCCTGCCCCTTTATGCCGACGACAAAGACCCGGCTAAGGTCACTTCGATGACCTCGTTCTTCACGGATCAGCTCACCGGCAAAGGCGCCTACCAGGCTGGGCGCTATGTCGATGTCGAGCCCTTCAAGAAGTTTCCGCCCGCGAGCGTCACCATCGATTTCAATTACGCCTACAATCCCAATTGCGCGCGCTCGAGCTTTTATAACTGCCCCTTCGCGGTGGATTTCATTCCGCTGGCGATGAAGGCGGGCGAAAAAGACCCGCACGCGCACTGACAGCTAGACCCAGAGCTCGGTGACCGGTTGGGTGAGGACCTCGCCCCAAGTCAGCCGGAAGACGCCTTTGGGCTCTGGGCAGGCCGACTGGATGGCGGCACCGCTGATATAATGAATGCCCGCATCCTGGGCGATGCGCAGCTCGGCCTTGTTGCTGAGTCCCCAGAGAAACGTGGCGAGACCGGCGCGGCGGGCAAACAGCGCCAATTGCTCGATATCATGCTGGCGCAAGCTGGTATTGGCGGGAAACTCGGTGAGATTATAGCCGGCGCCGCGCAAGCCGATGCCTTCATAGGCGGCGAGCGTTCGGGTTCCGCAGGCCACCGTCGCCAGCACACTCCGCGCGAAGGGGCGCAAGGTGTTGACCATATTGACGAGTCTGCTCTGCGCTACACCCAGCGGCACGTCGTAGATGATGAAGCTCATGAAATTGCGGGCGTTGAACGAGAGCCCCTTGCAGGCCGCGAGCACTGCGACGCGTCCCGCAGGCACACCCAGCACATTGAAAGAGAGCGGCACCGCCAGCAAAAAACGCTGCGGCGTGTTAAGCGTGGCTTCCAGCTTGGCAATCCCGTCCCGCAAGGTGGCGAGTTCGACCTCAATGCGCTCTTCCAGGGAAAGCTGGCTTAAGAGGACCGTACCCGGGCGGCCAGATACCGTAATATCCCGCGCTTCGCAGCCATAGCTTGTCACAGCAGTGCTGGGCACCGCCCAGATCGGCACGTAATGGAATTTACATTGCACACCGGAAGCATCATTGGCGCGCGGAGGCGCAACCGCCTTATTGACCACCACTGGCGCGGTTGAAGGTGTCTGCGTGGCGAATGCATCCGCTGCGCTCGCGACTTGCGACCCGGCAACAGCCTTGCGCAGCACCTCTTCGGGAACGCCACCGCGCGCGGCCAATGTGATGATGCGATCCGATGAAATACGGCTCAGCTGCAAAGTGTCGTCTGAAGCGCTGCTTGCGACATCGACCACCACATCCTGCAGAACACATTGACCAAGGAAACTTGTCTGAAGATCAAAGGCAACACGGGTGCAAACAGCACTAACCTCGTCAGGCGCAATGCCGGGCATACTGACGAGATAAGCCGCCTCGCCGATCCGCACAAAAATGTCGTTCGGACCAATCCGGGCATTAAGCAGAGCTTCGATTCTGGAATACACGCCCTCGCAAACACGGGACCAACTGGCCCCGGCACGGGCCTTGATGTTTTCGAATTCGATAACGTTCACCGCCCCGCGCGATAAGAAGGCAGGAGAAGCTGCAACTGCGAGGACTGATGAAGGCCGATTCAACATAAGGCCGCATCTAATAAATTCCCGCGTTACAAGCTAAACAACTTTCTTGACTAGACTATTAGGGATTACCGCAACGCCCGGATAATCTCGCAATGTTTGGTTAACCACACATCGGGAACGGTTTCTCAGGCGGCGGTTTCGATAACGCCGTACCAGCCGAGCCCCTTATAGGTTTCATAGCCGGGAGTCAGCGCATAGGCGTAGAGCTTTTCGTCTTTATAGTAGTAATTGCGCGGTCCGCCGGAGTGGTCCAAGGCATAGACTTCGGTCAATTCCCCCTTGCCGTCCGATGCCGCGATGACACGGCCTTTCGCATCCAGGATAAGAACGCGCGCATGTTCCTTTTCCTCATCCGAAAGCCCCACCCCCGTGACCACGGTTCTGGCTTGCGGCGCCCAATCGAAGAAGATGCCGAGCACGCCCGCAGGCGCGCCGTTATTCTCGCCGCCCCGGCGGATCGCCGTGGCATAGGTTGCGACTGCGGCACCGCCAAGTCCGGGATTGGTGGCAATGTCGGCCACCGCGAAATCATCGCCCGAACGTGTCGCCATCGCTTCACGAAACCAGGCTGTGCCGGAAACGTCCATGCCGAGTACCTTGTATTTCTCCGGTTGGCCGTTCGCGATCACTTTTCCCTTGGCATCGGCGATCCATAAATCGAGATAGACCGTATAGGAGCGCAGGATTGTCGCCAGCCGCGAAGAGGCATGGCGGCAGGTTTCCGCGCTCGCATATTCCACCGCATCCACCACAGCGGAATCCGTTGCCCACCAGCGCACATCGCACGAGCGCTCATAAAGATTGCGGTCGATGATTTCGATGATGTTGAGTGCCAAATCCTGGCAGCGCACGCCACGAAAGCGCTGCACGAGATCGCCCATGACGGAGATATTGGCCGCGATGGCCGTCTTTAATTCACGCGAGACGGCACCGATGTCCTTGGCGACACTGCCCATCTCAGAGGCGACAACGGCGAAGGCATTGCCACTGTCTCCGGCGCGGGCCGCTTCGATGCGGGCGTTTAGCGAAAGCAAATGAGTCTGGCGGGTGATGGAGTCGATAAGGCCAATTTTCTCTTCCGTGACCCGCGCCACTTCCGCCGACAGCTTTACGATATCGTCCTGCATGAATTCCCCCGCACGGGGAAATACTGCCCTGGCGACGTTTAACAGTTTGCTTTACGTCCTAAAGAATTATACGCAAAAATTATGGGCAACCCGCTGCTTTCCGAGGCGCCTTCGCCGCCACGACGAAGAGCGCCAGCGCAGATGCCCAATTAGAATGCAATCAACCCCGGCCGCGATACGGCGCCACTTCCAGCGCAGGCAGGAAGGTGTTTTTCGGCAGCGTGCCGGTCTGCCAGAAGACATCGATCGGAATGCCGCCGCGCGGATACCAATACCCCGCGATACGCAGGTATTTAGGCTTCAACACCTCGATCAGCTTCTTGGCGATGACAAGCGTGGTGTCTTCGTGGAAGGCCGGATTGTTGCGGAAGCTCGAGAGATAGAGCTTGAACGACTTCGATTCCACCAACGCCTTACCCGGCACATAATCGATGACGAAATGCGCGAAATCCGGCTGGCCCGTCACCGGGCAGAGGCACGTGAATTCCGGCGCGGTGAAGCGCACAACATAATCCGTACCCGGATGAGGATTGGGCACTGCCTCGAGTTTGGCGTCGTCGGGCGTCTCAGGAATGGCAACAGCCTTGCCGAGTTGGGTCAGGCTTTTGCGAAGGGTGGTTTTCTTGGTAGCAGCCATGGCTTTCTCATGTCGTTATGGCCGGATTTTCACCCGGCCATTCGCTGACGACATGAGCGTGTTTCCCGGCCGGGTCAAGTCCGGCCCGGGATGAGGGGTTATTTATGCCCGTCTTTCCACTTCTTCACGGCGTCCAGGGTCAAGGTGACGTGCTGGTCGGGGCTCATGTCGGAATGGACGAAGGCGACCTTATGGTCGGGCGTAATGACATAGGAAATGCGGTTGGACATGGCCAGAACCGGCATTTTCGCGTCATAGGCGCGGATCACCTTGCCGTTCGGGTCGGCGGCGACGGCGAACTTGTTACGGCATTCTTCGGTAGAGAACTTCTGCTGGGTGGCAATATCGTCGTTGCTGACCCCGATCACGGTCGCGCCGCTGGCGGCGAACTTCTCGGTCGCTTCGGCAAATTCATGGGCCTCGATGGTGCAGCCCTTGGTGAACGACTTGGGATAGAAATAGAGCACTACCGGCCCTTTTTTCAGGGCGTCCGCGAGCGAAAACGAAAAAACCTTGCCGCCAAGGGAGGCCTCGGTGGTGAAATCGGGCGCGGCGGCACCGATGCTCAGCGCGGCTTCAGCCGGGGCGGCGGCAATGCCAAGGCCCAGAGCGGCGGCATACAAGAGCTTCATGAACTACTCCCTTCCAGACGTTATCGTCTCGCAGTATTAGACGGGCCGCACTATGGATTGGATCAGCCCGAAACTGCAATCGGGCCCGAGCCCTTAGTGAGCTTCAATTGCGCTTGAAAAACGCCCCGAAAACCACGACATCTTTGGGGTCATTGTTTCCAAATAGTGGGAAGGGCGGCTGCCTGATGAAATTCGTGCTCACCAATTGGCTGGAGCGTAACACGCCCGCCCCGATTGCCGGCTTCTTCGCGCGCCAAGATGTGAAGGCCGTGATCGAATGGCTGAAAGAGCCCGTCTACGCGGTGGCGCTGATGTTCGCGCTCACCACGATCATCGCCCAGCCATTTTACGTTCCGTCAGGATCTATGGAGCCGACGCTGGCCATCGGTGATGCCGTGCTGGCCGCGAAATTCCCCTATGGCTATTCGCGCTATTCCATTCCCTTCGTGAACGGCCCGACGCCCGAAAAGAAGCTGTTCGAGCGCCTGCCCTCCGTTGGCGACGTGGTGGTGTTCCGCCTGCCGCGCGATACTAAGGTCACCTATGTGAAGCGCGTCATTGGCCTGCCGGGCGACCGCATTCAGATGAAGGAAGGCCGTCTCTGGATCAATGGCAAGCAGCTACCGCTGCGCCAAAGCGGTGTCGGCGAAAGCGAGGATTCCTTCGGCGGCACCAAGGAAGTCGCGCGCTTTGTCGAAACCCTGCCGGGCGGCAAGGAGCACATCATTTTCAAGGAGCGTTGGGACGGCCCCGCTGACAACACCGGCGTCTATGTCGTGCCCGAAGGCCATCTCTTTATGATGGGTGACAACCGCGACAACTCCCTCGACAGCCGCTTCTCGATCGACGGCCACGTCCTCGGCAATGACTATATGGCCTCCAATGAAGGCGGCGTCGGCTATGTGCCGGTCGGCAATCTCGTTGGCCGCGCCTTTATCGTGATCGGCTCAGTGGACTTCCTGAATGCCGGATCTTTGCTCGAATGGCCGCTTCAGTTCCGCTTCTCGCGCATCCTGAAAGCGATCCATTAGGCCAGCCACTTGAATCCTGGCGCCATTCCCTCCAGGTAAGGCGCCTGGGAGGCTTTTATGCTTAAGACTGGGGACCAATGGTGGAACACGGCCGCGGAAAAACTCCGCAGCCGTGATGGCCGTCAGGAAATTGCGACTTGGTTGCGCCGCAACGCCTATCATGTGGCCGATTACTTGCGCGAGCCGGTGATGGTCTTCGCCGCCTTCTATTTTGTGGCCTCCGCCATCGCCCAGCCGTTCTACGTGCCGTCGGGGTCCATGCAACCCTCGCTGGCCATTGGCGACCTTCTGATCGCCACGAAATATTCTTACGGCTACAATCGCTATTCGCTGCCCTTTGCGGGCGGCGATACCCCAAAAACACGGCTTTTCGCGAGTCTGCCCCAGGCCGGGGATGTCGTCGTATTCCGCAAACCCGGCGACACCGCCACCACCCTGGTGAAGCGCGTGGTCGGCCTTCCCGGCGACCGGGTGCAGATGCGGGCCGGACATCTCTGGATCAACGGCAAGGAACTCTCCCTGAAGGCCGAAGGCTATGGCAAGGTAGAAGACGGCCCAGGCGAGCCCTCGCCCGGCACCTATTTCACCGTCGCCCGCTACACCGAAACCCTGCCCAATGGCCGCGAACATCCCGTGTTCAAGAAATATTGGGGTACGGCCTATGACGAGACGGTCGAGTACCACGTCCCAGAAGGTCACCTTTTTGTGATGGGCGATAACCGGGATGATTCGGCGGATAGCCGGGCCGATGTCGGTTTCCTGCCGGTCGGCAATGTCATGGGCCGGGCGCAGTTCGTCCTCGCCTCAGTGGATTTTGTGAACGCCAGCGGGATCTGGGCCTGGCCGCTGCAATTTCGTGTCAAAAGACTTCTCAGCCGCATTCCGTAACGGTCCGAAACCGGGCGTTTTTCACCGCATCTATGAGCCGCATCGCCGCGCCGCGACTATCCGCGGCGGCAGGCTTATTGCGCGTCATTCCCGGTCCATGCTAAGGCCAGCCTCCGCGAGTTGAGGGATTCTCTCGCGTCGCTGAATTTTCATTGCCCATCAGGGATTTAAAGGAGCCGGGACCCTCCTCTCCGGCACCATGAAACGGAAGAAGCGTGGCAGACGAAGCTCATCTTTCGGGGATCGCAGGGCGCTATGCGCTAGCCGTCTTCGAGCTTGCCCAGGAAGAACGGAAGGTCGAGGTCTTGAGCCGCGATCTCCAAGCACTCAAACAATTGCTGGCCGAAAGTGCCGATTTGCGCCGTCTGGTGCGGGCACCGGTGTTCAGCCGTGACGATCAGGCTAGAGGCATGCAGGCGGTGTTGGCCGCCGCTGGTGCCGACGCCCTGACGGCGCGCTTTGTGCAGCTTCTCTGCTCGAAGCGCCGCCTCTTCGTCCTGCCGGACGTGATCCGCGATGTCGAAACGCTGGTCGCCAAGCAGAAGGGCGAGATCGAGGCCGAAGTGACCTCGGCGCATCCGCTAACGGATGCACAGACCGTCGAACTCAAGGCCGCGCTGAAAGACAAGCTCGGCCGTGAGCCGCTCATCGCCACCAAGGTCGATCCGACGCTGCTCGGCGGCTTGGTCGTGAAGGTCGGCTCGCGCATGATCGACGCGTCGCTCCGCGCCAAGTTGAATGGCCTTCGCACTGCCTTGCGAGGGGCAGCCCACTAGAATTTTCGCGCCAAATCTACGCGCTTCGGCGCGGCCTCTGCCCAGATAAAGCAAGGTCAAGCAGGATAAAGGAACTCTCACGATGAACATCCAACCGGCCGAAATCTCGTCTATCCTGAAACGCGAGATCCAGAATTTCGGCGCCGAAGCGGAAGTCAGCGAAGTCGGCCAGGTGCTCTCGGTCGGTGACGGTATTGCCCGCGTCTATGGCCTCGACAACGTCCAGGCCGGCGAGATGGTTGAGTTCAACGGCGGCATCAAAGGCATGGCGCTGAACCTCGAAAACGACAACGTCGGCGTGGTGATCTTCGGTTCCGACGTCACCATCAAGGAAGGCGACACCGTCAAGCGCACCGGCGCCATCGTGGACGTGCCGGTCGGCAAAGGTCTCCTCGGCCGCGTCGTGGACCCGCTGGGCAACCCGATCGACGGCAAGGGTCCGCTGACCGATGTCGCCGAACGCCGCCGCGTTGACGTGAAGGCCCCCGGCATCATTCCGCGCCGCTCGGTGAACGAGCCGATGCAGACCGGCATCAAGGCCGTCGACGCCCTCATCCCGATCGGCCGCGGCCAGCGCGAGCTCATCATCGGTGACCGTCAGACCGGCAAGACCGCGATCATTCTGGACACCATCCTGAACCAGAAGACCGTCAATGCGGGCACCGACGAATCCAAGAAGCTCTATTGCATCTACGTCGCTATCGGCCAGAAGCGCTCCACCGTCGCCCAGATCGTGAAGACGCTCGAAGACGCCGGCGCCATGGAATACACCACCGTCGTCGCCGCCACGGCCTCTGAACCGGCCCCGCTGCAGTTCCTGGCCCCGTTTGGCGGTTGCGCCATGGGCGAGTGGTTCCGCGATAACGGCATGCACTGCCTGATCATCTATGATGATCTTTCCAAGCAGGCCGTCGCCTATCGCCAGATGTCCCTGCTGCTGCGCCGCCCGCCGGGCCGCGAAGCCTATCCGGGCGACGTGTTCTACCTGCACTCCCGCTTGCTGGAACGCGCCGCGAAGATGAACCAGGCCAATGGCGGCGGTTCCTTGACGGCTCTGCCCGTGATCGAAACCCAGGCCAACGACGTCTCGGCCTATATTCCGACCAACGTGATTTCGATCACCGACGGCCAGATCTTCCTTGAAACCGAACTCTTCTATCAGGGCATCCGTCCTGCCGTGAACGTCGGTATCTCGGTGTCGCGCGTGGGCTCCTCGGCCCAGGTGAAGGCGATGAAGCAGGTGTCCGGCTCGATCAAGCTGGAACTGGCGCAGTACCGCGAAATGGCGGCCTTCGCCCAGTTCGGTTCGGACCTCGACGCCTCCACCCAGCGCCTGCTCAACCGCGGCGCCCGCCTCACTGAACTTCTGAAGCAGCCGCAGTATTCGCCGCTGCCGGTGGAAGAAGAAGTGGTGGTGCTGTTCGCCGGTATGCGCGGCTATCTCGACAAGCTCGCCGTGCGCGATGTCGGCCGTTTCGAGCAGGACATGCTGCGCCTCTTCCGCGGCAAGCATCAGGACATTCTGGATGCGATCCGCACTGGCGGCGTCCTGACGCCTGATCTGGAAGCCAAGGTCCGCGCGGTGCTCGACGAGTTCACGAAGGCGTTTGTCTAATGGCGTCGTTGAAGGCACTGCGCAACCGTATCGCTTCCGTCAAGGCGACGCGCAAAATCACCAAGGCCCAGCAGATGGTCGCGGCGGCGAAATTCCGCCGCGCCCAGGATGCCGCGGTCGCGGCCCGTCCGTACGCGGACAAAATGGGCCAGGTGATTGCGTCTCTTGCCGGCGGCATGAAGGGCAATGCGGGCGCCTCGCCTCTCCTTTCCGGGACGGGCAAGGACGACGTTCATCTGTTGATCGTCGCGACCGCCGACCGCGGTCTCTGCGGCGCCTTCAACACCAACATCGTGCGCCTGGCGCGCCATAAGATCGAAGAGCTGCAGGCCCAGGGCAAGAAGGTCCTGATCCTGACCGTGGGCCGCAAGGGCCGCGATCAGCTCAAGCGCCAGTATGAGAAGCTGATCCTCGAAAGCATCGAGTTCACGCATGTGAAGCGCATCAGCTTCGCCAACGCTGCCGAGATCGGCCAGCGCGTGCTGGAACTCTATGCCGAAGGCAAGTTCGACGTTGCCACGGTCATCTATTCGAAATTCCGCTCGGTGATCAGCCAGGTCCCGACCGCAACGCAGCTCATCCCGGCTCCGGTCGAGGAGAAGGCTTCGACGCAGACGGGCGTGACCTATGATTACGAGCCGGATGAAGGCGAAATCCTCGCCGACCTTCTGCCGCGTAACGTCAGTGTGCAGATCTTCCGCGTTCTTCTCGAGAACGTGGCGGGCGAATTCGGCGCCAAGATGACTGCCATGGACGGCGCCACGCGCAACGCTGGCGAAGTGATCGACAAGCTGACGCTGCAGTACAACCGCACGCGCCAAGCCCAGATCACCAAGGAACTGATCGAAATCATTTCGGGCGCCGAAGCGCTCTAAGCTGAAGGAGAACGGTCATGGCCTACACGACGAAAGCGATTTCCAAGGGCGGCCGTGCGGGTCGCAGCGCGGTTGAAGGCGGGGCTCTCGCCCTTGCCATGAGCTTCCCCAAGGAATTGGGCGGCGACGGCGACGCGCACAATCCCGAACAGCTTTTCGCGGTGGGCTGGGCGGCCTGCTTTAATCAGGCCGTGCTGGTGCTGGGCCGCAACCATGGCATCGATCCGGCTGCTGCCGTGGTCGGCGTCGCGGTGACCCTCCATACCGAAAACAATGACTTCAAGCTCTCCGCTGAGATCAGCCTCAAGGTTCCGGGCGCCGACAAAGCCGCTGTGGAAGCCCTGATCAACGACGCCCATTCGATCTGCCCCTATTCCAAGGCGACCAAAGGCAACATCCCGGTCACGCTGACCGTACTTTGAGCAAATACCCAAGGAAATAATCCGATGAACGTAGAGACAAGCAACAAAGTGGGCCGCGTGACCCAGGTTACGGGCGCTGTGGTGGACGTGCAGTTCGACGGCCATCTGCCGGAGATTCTGAACGCGCTCGAAACCGAAAATAACGGCCTGAAGCTTGTGCTCGAAGTGGCCCAGCATCTCGGCGAGTCCACCGTGCGCACCATCGCGATGGACTCCACCGACGGTCTCGTTCGTGGTCAGGCGGTGAACGACACCGGCCGCCCGATCGCGATCCCGGTCGGTGAAGGCACCCTCGGCCGCATCATGAACGTCATCGGTAACCCGGTGGACGAAGCCGGTCCGGTCAACGCTGCCGAACTTCGCCCGATCCATGCCGAAGCCCCGGCCTTCACCGAACAGTCGACCGAAGCCCAGGTGCTCGTCACCGGCATTAAGGTCATCGACCTTCTCGCCCCGTATGCGCGCGGCGGCAAGATCGGCCTGTTCGGCGGCGCCGGCGTCGGCAAGACGGTGCTCATTCAGGAACTGATCAACAACATCGCCAAGAAGCACGGCGGTTATTCGGTCTTCGCCGGCGTCGGCGAGCGTACCCGTGAAGGTAACGACCTTTATCACGAAATGATCGAATCCGGCGTGAACAAGGACCCCAAGAAGGGTTCCACCGAAGGCTCCAAATGCGCCCTCGTCTTCGGCCAGATGAACGAGCCCCCGGGTGCCCGCGCCCGCGTCGCCCTGTCGGGTCTGACCGTCGCCGAATACTTCCGCGATCAGGGCCAGGACGTGCTCTTCTTCGTGGATAACATCTTCCGCTTCACCCAGGCCGGTTCCGAAGTGTCCGCGCTCCTCGGCCGTATTCCTTCGGCGGTGGGCTATCAGCCGACTCTCGCGACCGATATGGGCGCCCTGCAGGAACGCATCACCACCACCACCAAGGGTTCGATCACCTCGGTGCAGGCCATTTACGTGCCGGCCGACGACTTGACCGACCCGGCGCCTGCCACCTCCTTCGCCCACTTGGACGCCACCACCGTGTTGTCGCGTTCGATTGCGGAAAAGGGCATCTACCCGGCCGTGGATCCGCTCGACTCCACCTCGCGCATCCTTGATCCGCGCGTCGTTGGTGAAGAGCACTATCAGGTTGCCCGCCAGGTGCAGCAGATCCTGCAGCGCTATAAGAGCCTGCAAGACATCATCGCCATCCTGGGCATGGACGAACTGTCTGAAGAAGATAAGGTCGCCGTGGCCCGCGCCCGTAAGATCGAGCGCT
The DNA here is from genome assembly GCF_011761565.1 of Rhizomicrobium palustre. Lineage (NCBI taxonomy): Bacteria > Pseudomonadati > Pseudomonadota > Alphaproteobacteria > Micropepsales > Micropepsaceae > Rhizomicrobium > Rhizomicrobium palustre. The sequence continues at coordinate 3,849,125 of NZ_JAASRM010000001.1, forward strand.
TCCTCAGCCAACCCTTCCACGTCGCCGAAGTCTTCACCGGCTTCCCGGGCGTGTTCGTGGACCTGAAGGACACCGTGCGTTCGTTCAAGGCGCTGGTGAACGGCGAATACGATCACCTGCCGGAAGCGGCCTTCTACATGGTCGGCACCATCGAAGAAGCGGTGGCCAAGGCCGAGAAGCTCGCCACCGAAGCGGCGTAAGTCTGATCGTTGTGGCCGGGCTCGTCCCGGCCATGACCGATTGCAAAAAGCATTAGGTGCAGGATTCTCCGTATGGCCGATAAAATCTCTTTTGACCTCGTCTCTCCCGAACAGCTTCTGTTGTCCGATGCCGCCGATATGGTGACCATTCCGGGCTCGGATGGCGATATGGGCGTGATGGCTGGCCATGCTCCGCTGATCACCACCCTGCGCCCCGGCATCATCAAAGTGGCAGGCGCGACGGGCGGCGAAGACAGCTACTTCGTGGCTGGCGGCTTTGCCGAAGTGAATGCCGAGAAAATTACGGTGCTGGCTGAGGAAGCCGTGCCGGTGAAAGGCCTCGACATCGAGGCGCGGCTTACGCTCGCCAATGAAGCCGTTACGGCGGCCAGGAGCGATGCCGACAAAGCCAAAGCGCAAGAAATTGTAGATGCGCTCGCGGCGCTGCGCTCGGTGCACTAACTTTTAGCAGTTACTGAACGGCGAACCTTGCGCGGGCGCCACGCTTGCGCAAGAAACTGTCCCAAATCCTGAAACTACCGGTTCCCTGACGCATTTTGGTCTTGTTATAATTCCACCCTGGTGGGCGGTGTATAGAGGCCTCAATGGTGCAAGGACCGGTTTACAAGGCGGGCTGGAACCCGGACGACATCGCGTGGGAAAAATTCGATCCGTCCAAGGCTGAATCCTGGATGATCGACGCGATCAAATCCGCGGCTCTGGTGGAATATAACGCCCCCGATTACGTCTCCTATTTGAAGCGCATTTTTCCCGATCCCGACTTTCATCCCGTGATCGAACAATGGGGCCGCGAGGAAAGTCAGCACGGCAAAGTGTTGGGGCGCTGGGCCGAGATGGCTGATCCGAATTTCAAACTCGAAGAAGCCTTCGAACGCTTTCGCGCCGGGTATCGGCCAGAGCATTTCGATACCGAAGACACTACCTCCGTGCGCGGCTCGCGAAAGGGCGAGATGATTGCCCGCTGCGTCGTGGAAAGCGGCACGTCCTCCTATTACACCGCAATCAAGGAGGCTACCGCCGAGCCGGTCTTGCAGGAGATCGCGGGCCGCATCGCCGCCGACGAATATCGCCACTACCGCCTCTTCTATGAAACCGAGAAGACGCAACAAGGCGAAGCCGATCTGCCGTTCTGGAAAAAGCTCTTGATTGCCATCGGACGCATCACTGAATCCGACGATGACGAGATCGCCTTCTCGCATTACTGCGCCACGGTTCCGGCCGCCGAAATGGTAGCCAAGCCTTACGATCGCAGAGCCTATTCAAAGCGGATTTTCGAGATCACCGTGCGCGTCTATCGCAAGAAGCACATCCACAAGCTCACCCAGATGGTGGCCAAGGCTGTTGGCGCCGATCCGCAAGGAAAGCTGGTGCAGCTCGCGGGCGGGGCCATCTGGCGGATGCTGCGCATGCGCGCAGGGCTTGCCGGCGTCCATCATCAAATGGCGTCGTAGCGTTTCCTTTCACTTCCCCCTCGCGGGGAAGTGAATCGTCATCACACCCCGCGCTTGACCAGCATGCGCTTGATATTGCCGATCGCCTCGGCCGGGTTCAGCCCCTTCGGGCAGGTGTTGGCGCAGTTCATGATGGTGTGGCAGCGATAGAGCCGGAACGGATCCTCAAGGTCATCGAGACGCTCCGGGGTCATCTCATCGCGGCTATCGGCGATCCAGCGATAGGATTGCAAAAGCGCAGCGGGGCCGAGATAGCGGTCAGAGTTCCACCAATAGCTTGGGCAAGCCGTCGAGCAAGAGGCGCAGAGAATGCACTCATAAAGCCCATCGAGCTTGGCGCGTTCTTCGGGCGACTGTTTCCACTCGGCTTCCGGTTCCGCTGTCTTGGTCTGCAGATAGGGCTTGATGGAAGCGTGCTGGGCATAGAAATGGGTGAGGTCCGGCACCAGATCCTTCAGCACCGGCTGATGCGGCAAGGGATAGACCTTCACCGGCCCGGAGACATCCGTGATCGCCTTGGTGCAGGCCAGCGTGTTGCCGCCATCGATATTCATGGCGCAGGAGCCGCAAACGCCTTCGCGGCAGGAGCGGCGGAAGGTCAGCGTCGGATCAGTCTCGTTCTTGATCTTGATCAGCGCATCCAGAACCATCGGCCCGCAGCTATCGAGATCGACCGTATAGGTGTCGATGCGCGGATTGGCATCCGTGGCCGGATCGTAGCGGTAGATCTTGAATTCCTTGGTCCGCTTGGCCTTCTTGCCATTGGGCTCTTTGGGTCCTTCCCACGTCTTGCCTTGCTCGGGCTTGGAGCCTTTGGGCAGCGTGAACTGGACCATGTGATTCTCCGGCAAAAAGCGGTGCGACACCTTTGCTTAGCAAAGGCAGCCTCACCCTGCAACGATATTGCCGCAGGCCGTCGCCACCTGCCCGCGGAAGGTCACGCGCGCGCAGCTTTACGGGCCTTAAACCCCGAATAGGTGGCCACATTGCGGACCTGCAACCCGCCCGCCTCGCCTAGCTGGAAAAAGCCGATCAGATCGCTCAAGACCTCTGTTTCGGCGGCCAGGCTGCGCGTCGCGGCGGTGGATTCCTCCACCATGGCGGCGTTCTGCTGGGTGACATGCTCAACTTGGGTGACGGCGCTGGAAACTTCTGCCACGCCCACCGACTGGCGCTCGGCGGCGCCGGCCATTTCGTTGACCAGCGCATTAATCTCGACAATTTGCGCAACCATGCCTTTCAGCGCCTCGCCGGACTCGCCTGCGAGTTTCACCCCGGTGCCGACATGCCCGCTGGCGGCATTGATCAGCGCCTTGATCTCCTTGGCCGCCTGACCGGAGCGCTGGGCCAGGGCGCGCACTTCCGAGGCGACCACGGCAAAGCCCCTGCCCGCCTCACCCGCGCGCGCCGCTTCCACGCCTGCATTCAAGGCGAGCAGATTGGTCTGGAAGGCGATCTCGTCAATCACCCCGATGATGTCGGTGATCTGTTGCGAGGACTGCGCAATGGCATCCATCGCCGCCATCGAGGCTTCCACGATCTTGCCGCCTTTAGCGGCCTGTTCGGTCGCCGCTTTGACATTGGCGCTGGCGCGCTTGGCGTTATCGGCCGTGCCTTTGGCGGTGGTGGTGATTTCCTCCAGCGCGGCAGCGGTTTCTTCCAGACTCGCGGCCTGCTGTTCGGTGCGATGCGAGAGCTCCTCGGCGGCGTGGCTGACATCGCCCGCACCATTGGCGATCTGCTCGGTCGAGACACGCACATTGACGAGGGTTTCGCGAATGCGATCCATCGCTGCGTTGAAATCATCCTTCAGCTTGCGGAACGGCCCGGTGAGGTCCTCCTGAACGCGATGGGTGAGATCGCCCTGTGCCAGCCGCGCGAGGCCCGCGCCAATGCTGGCGACGATAATCTCGGTCTGGGCCTCTTTGGCGTGATCTGCTTCGTCGAGCTGACGCTTGAAGGCCGTCATGGCGCTGGCGAGCTTACCGATTTCATCTTCCTGATCGGTATAGGGCACATGCACATCGCGCCGTCCGGCTGCGAAAGCGCCCATAGCCTCTGTCATACGCCCCAAAGGCACAGAGATGGCGTTGATCATGAAAGCGCTAAACACGCCACCCAGGATCACCGCGACGCCGAGGGCAAGGAAAATCCAGAACCGCGCGGATTGATAGGTGCGGTTGCCGAGATCGCCTGACTTCATACCGCCTTCGGCGTTGAACTCGACCGCCTTTTCAATGGGCTTATAAAATGCGTTGAAGGCGTTCTTCATGTCGGTCGTAAAGAAGGCCGCTGCCGCTTCCGTGCCTTTCGACTGCCGAATTTCGATTTCCTTGTCGAGCAGCGGCAGATAGGCCGCCCATTTCTGCGAAATCTCCGCCGTCAGCGCGCGCTTTTCATCGGTGTCGGCGAGCGGGGCGAGCTTTTCCAAATCCGCCGCGATCAGCCCTTCGTATTTCTTCAGATCGGCGACCGCATGGGCGTGATCGGCTTCCGATGTCGGCAACAGGTAAGAGCCCTCGATCGAACGATAGCGTGTCGCGTGATAGCGCAGATCGCCCAGGATACGCATCGCGGGAAGCCAGCTCGCGCGGAGATCGGCCGCCGCGCCATCAACAACCGCGAGACGTTGCAACGCAAACAATCCCAGCGCCACAGTGGTGATCAGCACCAGAACAGACGTTACGATCACCTTGGTGCGAACCGGAAGGTTCTTCAAAAAATCCGCCGACATGCCGCGATGGTCCCCGCGCGTTTCATCTCTGCCGCCCCCAAAGGCGGACACGGAGCTATCGTCTGACACCGATGGTCAACGACCGGTAAATGCACCGCGCGCGGAATCGGCCCCAGCACCCGCCTCACGGAAAAAGCATGCAGGGATAATCGTTTGAGGTGTGTACTAGGGGTTATTCCTGAGCCGCGCTTACGCCGCAGCGGGCGCGAGCGGCACACCGAGGGCGATGAGATCGGAGCGGAGCTTATTTGCAGTTGTAAAGCACAGCCCGCGCATTCCAGCCTTTTCAGCGCCTTCCACATTCTCCTGACGGTCGTCCACGAAGACGAGCTCGCCCGCCGGCATGCCATAGCAATTAAGCGCAACGTTATAGAGGCGCACATCCGGCTTGATCAGCCCATGCTCACCCGAGAGCACGATATGCTCGAACATCTGAAACGCGGGCAGGCTGTAGCGCACCTTGGCGAAGGTCTCGCAGTGCCAGTTGGAGAGCGCGAAGAGCCGGTAACCCGCCGCCTTCAATTCCGTCATCAGCTCATAGGTGCCCGGGATAGCCTCGCCGATCATTTCGATCCAGCGCCCGTAATAGGCGCGGATTTCGCGCGCCCATTCGGGATGCAGCGATACCAATTCGTTGGTCGCGACTAGAAGATTGCGGCCTGCATCCTGCCGCCCATTCCATGCGTTGGTGCAGATGGTCTCGAGGAAATTCGCGGCCTTGATTTCGTCGCCCTCGAACACCTTGCGGTAGAGATACATCGGGTTCCAATCGATCACCACGCCGCCGAGATCGAACACCACACCATTGATCGCGCCCAAAACCGCCTCTTACCTTTGAACTAGGCCCCCGCTTACCACGCCCCTGTGTCAGACGGAATGCGGTGGGATGCTCATCATTTGTCATCCCGCTGACGGATTTTCGCGCGGGAGCGCTGAGTGCGCGGGGCGCCCCATCAATTCGGCGGGGTGGCGATTTGTTCGATGATCCAGCCGATTTCGGCTGTCTCGTTTTTCACCCGCCCGGTGACCACGATCTGCTCGGCACGGCGCACCATATCGGCGCCGAGATAGACGCTTTCCTCGATGGCCATGGCGGCTGTGGCGCGCATCCGCCAGCCTTCACCATTGGGCAGCTTGAACAGCACATCGCCCGCCTGTGAGGTGGAGAGCCGCACATCGGGATGAACATGGAAGCGGATGGCGAAGGTAAGCGTATCCTTGCGCTCATGCAGCGGCACTATCCGGTCAATACCGGTCACCGCGAGGCCTTGCGGAGAAAGCGTCAACTCGCGTTCATGGCGCATAGAAAAGTTCGGCACATAACCATCATGGCACGCCACCACGGTGGTGCCTTTTTCGGTCTCCATGCGGCGGGTTTCGATATGCGTTGGACCATGGATCAGCCGCGCGCCGATTTTGGTGCGCACCCAGCTCTCGCGCAGGATGAAGCCACTGGAGGTATCGGCAAGCGTCACCGTGGAATGGGCGGCGGTGGCCCGCAGCGCATTCTGCCAGCGCCGATGGCCCGCTTGCGAAGGCGTACCGCAATTGACGATCAGCCGCTGCGCGCCAGCGCTCAATTCGAAAGCCAAACAGCCTGCATGGGCGGTGTTGGAATAAACGCCCGGCGGCGGCGTTCCGCAATCAAACAGCACCAGCGTGCGATTGGCACTCATGCGGTGATAGCCCGAATGCGGCGCATAGCCGAACGGTTGGCCCTTCACATCATCGCGCTGCAATAGGAGCTGGATCATGCGGGGGTTGCTCTCCCCGCCCCCGTTAAAGAGGCTCAAAGCGCCATCGCCATGGCGGAAGAAACGCACCATCGGCGACATGCGGTCGAGCGCGCCGCGAATGCCTTGCGGCACCGGATGCTCACGGAAGGCAAGCGCCTCCAGCACCATGATGACATGGCGATAGACATCCACCAGCGTCTCGGGCGAACGCGAGATATGCCCGCCATCGGGCAGTATCTGTTTGGCGAGTTCGGTTTCGAGCCGCTCAAGCCCATTTTCCAGCCGCCGCGAGCCGTCTTCCAGACAGACGCCAGAAAGGGCAAGCGCCGCCGCCGCTTCGATGCGCGGCAAGCCTTCGGGCGCCTCGCGCGCGATACGGTCCAGCATGCGCGCCTGTTCGCGCAGCGACACGAAAACTTTCGAGCGCCAGAGCATGTCGCAGTTGGTCAGAATAAAGCGGCCATAGGTGAAGATGGCGATCAGGCGCCGCGCCATGACATGCGGAGCCCAGGCAGGCTCGGAATATTTGCCGTAGCGCTTCAGCCATTGGCTGACGAGATTGGTGGCAAGCGTGCGCGCCGGATCTCCACCCGCCATAGCGAGCGGCGGCAGAAAGGCAAAGCCGTGCAGGTTCTTCAGCCAATCTTTCGATGGCGGCACCGCGTCGAAAATCGATTTGCCGCCCGCATCCGCCATCTCGCCTTCGAATTTGAAGCGGCCGCGCAGAAGCGCGTCGGCCTCATCCAAACGGCGCGGCAGGCGGTCCTGTGGCTGGTAATCGATGCGGTCGGTAAGCTGACCGATGAGAAAGCGGCGATAAATCCAGGTCGAGCGATACCAACTGCGCCAGCCACTCAAGCCTTGCCACAAAGCGTATTCCAGCGCTTCCGGCCATAAGGCCAGGGGTGGTTTGGTGTGGTGTGGCGCGCGGGCGGGCACCCTAGCCTCTCAGGGCCGTGATATTGGCAGCGTATTGGTCCGGCCCGCCTTGAAAGACCGCCGTTCCCGCCACCAAAAGATCAGCACCGGCATTGATGACATCCTTCACCGTCTTGGCGTTCACCCCGCCATCGACTTCCAGATCGATATGCCGCCCGCTCTTGGCGATACGCTCCGCCGCCGCCTCGATTTTCTTGAGCTGGCTGTAGATGAAACTCTGCCCACCGAAGCCCGGGTTCACCGTCATGATCAAGACCAGATCGACCAGATCGAGCACCGGATCGATGTGATCGATGGGTGTGCCGGGATTGAGCACGATGCCCGGCCGTTTACCGAGGGCGCGGATGTGCTGCAGCGTGCGATGGATATGGGGGCCCGCTTCGGGATGCACCGTGATGCCGTCGGCGCCTGCTTCCGCAAAAGCCTCCAGGAATGGATCGACCGGCGAAATCATCAGATGCACATCGAAGGGCAGTTTGGTGTGCGGGCGCAACGCCTTCACGATGGGCGGCCCTAAGGTGATGTTGGGCACGTAATGGCCATCCATCACATCGATATGGATGAAATCGGCGCCAGCTTTATCCAGCGCCTCGATCTCCGCGCCAAGGCGGGAAAAATCGGCCGAGAGAATCGATGGGGAAATGCGGACCTTAGTCATATCAAGCCATTAAGTGCCGGATTCGAGGGGGCGCCGCAAGGCGCGTTGACACTCTGGCGCGCCTAAAACGGGACAATCAACCCAGTACCGTCAAATGCGACCCCGCCGCTGCACGCACGGGATGACACATGGAAAAGTTCATCCCGGCTACCCATATCCATTACACCTGAGTTATGGAGTTCTGGTCATGTTTGGTTCTGCTGCTGGCCGTTTTGCTGGTGTCGCCCTTGCTTGCCTCATGACGGCGTCCGCAGCCGCAGCGACCCCGGATGAGTCCGAAATGGAGTTTCCAGATGGCTGGTTCGCCGCCACAGAAGCCCCGCCAGCGACGCTGACGCCAGAGGAAGCAACCGCCCAGGTCAACGCGATTTTCGATCTGGTCGACCGCCACATTTTCGATCCCGAGAAAACCGCCGAAGCCCGTGCGAAAGCCCGCGAAGCCGCGTTGGCCGCCGTAAAACAAGGCCCCCAGGACCAGAAAACAGTCGGAGACAGCATCGAAAAAGCGCTTGTGGGCATGGGCTATTCCCACATGCACCTGTTTCCGCCCGCGATCGCGCGAAAACTCGCGGACATGACAGACGGCAAGGACGACGGTGAACCAGCCCAAGCGGTGATTACGGCCCACATGGAAGGCGATGTCGGCATCCTCAGGGTTTCCAGCTTCATGGTTCCTCTGTTCAACCAGAAAGACCTCGCCAAGGCTCAAGCCAAGCTCCGTAAGGCTAAAACCCTGGTGATCGATCTCACCGGCAATGGCGGGGGAAATGTCTCGCCGGTCGTGGCTCTGGCCCACCCGCTGGTTGGCGCGGGCAAGCCGATCGTCAAAGACGTCAAGCGGCCCGCCGGAACACCTACGCCGATCGACCAATTCGGACCGCTGCCTGACAACACCAACCATGGCGGCGGCGCCGATGATCGCCTGAGTGAAATCCACGGTGTGGTCACCTGGTTCACGGCCAAAACGCCGGTCCCTGCGAACCACCGGCCGACCTACCTTGTGATCGACGGCCATTGCGCCTCGTCTTGCGAGATTTTCTCAGGTGCCATCAAACACTATGGTGCGGCGCGCCTGTTGGGCCGCAACACAGCGGGCAAAGTGCTCGGCGGAATTGCGTTCCGCCCGCCAATGAAGGGCTACGCGCTTCTGGTGGCGACCAGCACGACTTATGGTCCGGGCGGTGAGTTCTACGAAGGCCCCGGCGTTGCGCCGGATGTCGAGCTGACGCAGTGCCAGACAGCCAAAGACAAGACCGCCGATAGCGGCGCCTGCCTGACGGCTGCGCTGGACTACATCAAGGCGCAGCCCCACTAACGGTCTCAGGCGGTCAGGTTTGGCCGCCGCAAGGCGCGTTCCACGCTTTGCCGGGCTGTCAACAGAACGATCAAGCAGGGAACCCAGGCCACACGGGACTGGTAGCGGTCATGCGGCCCCGAAAACAGGCCGCAGACCATCGCGTTTCCCAAAAGCCCGAGCAGCACAAAGGCGGGCAGCGTACCAAGGTTCCAGCGGCGGCGTTTGATGGCGCGATAAAGCACCCAGCCAAGCCAGAGTTGCGCCAAGAGCGCCAGCGGCACATGCACCACATTGACGGCTGGGAAACGCAAGGTGCCGCGCTGCTGATGCGCAGTCAGGTAATCCTTGTATTGCGCCGGCATGAAACCGCGGAACAGCGGCCCAAGCACCCATTCTTGCGGCTCAACGCCATCGCCGGTGCGCACCATGAAATACTGGCGCAGCGAGCCTAACAGCCCCGGCATCAGGCTTTGCAGCGGATAATGGGTCAGGCTGTGAGAGACGATGAGATCGTATTCTTCCTTCGGCCCGTAAAACCGTCCGATCTTGTTGAACGGACTTTCCGGCCCCCAAAGAAAATTGTCCGCCGTCTTGGGCAGGTTGTCCTTGTAAGGGCACAGCAGCAAAGGATGGGTTGGGCAAAGATCATAGAGGGTCTTTTTCACCACCCCGTCGCCCATCAGACGCGCGGCCAGGAAGAACGAGCCCGAGCGGCTGACGAACCATTTATCCGGCAGGCCCTTGTTGTGAAGCGCGATGCTGTGATTGGCGAGCAGCACCAGCGAAAGCCCTGCGGCCACCATCGCCGCGGGAAGAACCACATTCGGCCGCGGCAGACGCAGACGTTTCCAGATCAACGCCGCAATCCAGGCCGCGAAAAGACACAGCACCAGACCGGAACTGGTCCCGAGATGCGAAGGATGCGTCCCAATCGCAATTCCCCCCACCACAATCAAAAGGATCGCCCGCACCACGCCCAATTGCTGCGGTTTGAACGCCAGCGGATACATGGCGAGGATCAGAACCGCCGTGAAACAGTCCGGCTCGATCTGGCCGACAAACCAGGAAATGCTGGTGAGGATGGAGAGGGCCGCGCCCGCGCGCAGCATCAGCCAGAGGCTGGTGCGCGGCCACACCGCCCGGGCGAATTCCACAATGGCGATGGCCGTCAAAAGCGACTGGATAATCGCGACATACCACAAGCTCTCGCGGCCATCGGCGTAATGGATGAAGAGCGAATAGACCGGCGAGCGCTCCGGCACAAAGACGCGTGCAAAGCCTTCCAGCACATAGGCGCCCGAATCGAAGAACAGGAAAGGAAAGCCGTTCCACACCGCCACGAAGAGGAACATCGGCGTCAGAAGCGCAATCGCGGCGAGTTCCCCGCCCAGATGCGAAATCGGAAATGCGGGTAAGCGCTGCCAGCCAAACACCCCTGCGGACCGGCGCCCTCGCAAAGTCCTGGCCGACGAATCGTTGATCACGAAAATCACCTCAAAACGCTGATGGCGGACAATGGCCTGCCCGCGCCCGCCCCGCAAACAGCGAATTGCCTCTTCGAACAGGTTTTTTCCGCTTTTTTCAGGGGGCGAATTGGTTGACTTGGAAGGGGTAAAACCTACACTCCTGCGTCGTTTTAACACCCCAGGATCACCCCTGGCACTTTCACATCTGGCAGTTTGAGGACTTTCATGGCGGAAACCCCGAGAGCGGCGCCAAAGCTGGCCGCCCGCCCGCTATCGCCCTTCACCACCATCTTCCGCTGGCCGATCACCATGGTGACCTCGATCACCCACCGCATCACCGGTGTGGCACTGTCGGTGGGCACAATCCTTCTCGCCTGGTGGTTGATCGCCGCCGCGAACGGACCTGACAGCTATCAGACCTTTGTCGATACGGCCTCCTCGCCGCTCGGCCAGATCGTGCTGTTCGGATTTTCCTGGGCGCTGGCCTTTCACACCTTGAACGGCATCCGCCACCTCGCCTGGGATATGGGCTACGGCTTCAAAGTGCCGACCGCGAATAAGACGGGCATTCTGGTGATCGTCCTCTCGCTTGTTCTCACCATCGCGGCCTTCGTGGTCGTCTGGACCGGTCATGGAGGCTATTACCAATGAGTCTCGAAACGCCTCTGCATAAGGCCCAAGGCCTGGGCGCGGCCCATTCGGGTGTCGGCCATTTCTGGAAGCAGCGCGTCTCGGCGGTGGCTCTCGTCCCGCTGGTGCTGTGGCTGGCGATATCCATTCTAGGGCTCGCCGGCGCGCCCTTGCCCGCCGTGCTCTATTTCCTCGCCAACCCGGTCAATGCGGTGTTGATGGCGGCCTTTGTCGTGATCGGCCTCTACCACATGACCCTGGGCTTGCAGGAAATCATCCTGGATTACGTGCCCCATCAGGGCCTCAAGCTCACCCTGATCATCGCCGTCTACACCTTTGCATTCGCAGTGGCGGCGGCGTCTCTCTTCTCGCTCTTGCGCATCGTCGGAACCTGACATGACCGCTTATCCCATTATCGATCACACCTTCGATGTCGTCGTGGTTGGCGCCGGCGGTGCCGGTTTGCGCGCCACGCTGGAATGCGCCCGTCAGGGCCTGAAGACGGCCTGCATCACCAAGGTCTTCCCCACCCGCAGCCATACGGTCGCCGCCCAAGGCGGTGTCGCCGCCGCGCTCGGCAATATGGGCGAGGATGACTGGCGCTGGCACATGTACGACACCGTGAAGGGCTCGGACTGGCTCGGCGATCAGGACGCCATCGAATATCTCTGCCGCAACGCGCCCGAAGCCGTGTACGAGCTTGAGCATTTCGGCGTTCCGTTCAGCCGCACCGAAGACGGCAAGATCTATCAGCGCGCTTTCGGCGGCATGACCAGCCATTTCGGCAAAGGCATCGCCCAGCGCACCTGCGCCGCGGCCGACCGCACCGGTCACGCCATGCTGCACACGCTGTATGGCCAATGCGTGAAGCATGAGGTGAACTTTTTCGTCGAATACCTCGCCCTCGATCTCATCGTCGAAGACGGCGCGGTGCGCGGCATGATGGCGTGGAAGCTGGACGACGGCACCATCCACCGTTTCCGCGCCCATAAGGTCATTCTCGCCACCGGCGGCTATGGCCGCGTCTATTTCTCCTGCACTGGCGCCCATACCCAGACCGGCGACGGCAATGCCATGGTGCTGCGCGCGGGCCTGCCCTTGCAGGATATGGAATTCGTGCAGTTCCATCCCACCGGCATTTACGGCGTCGGCGTGCTCATCACCGAGGGCGTGCGCGGCGAAGGCGGCTATCTCACCAATTCCGAAGGCGAGCGCTTCATGGAGCGTTACGCCCCGAATGCGAAAGACCTCGCCTCGCGTGACGTGGTTTCGCGCGCCATCACGGTGGAAATCCGCGAAGGCCGCGGCTGCGGCCCCTTGAAGGACCACGCCCATCTGCATCTGTCGCATTTGGACCCCAAGGTCATTCACGAGCGCCTGCCCGGCATCACCGAAAGCGCGCGCATCTTCGCGGGCGTGGACGTGACCAAGGAGCCGATCCCGATCCTGCCGACCGTGCATTACAACATGGGCGGCATCCCGACGAATTATATGGGCGAAGCCGTCACCTTGCATGACGGCAACCCCGATACCGTGATCCCTGGCCTGATGGCGGTGGGTGAAGCGGCTTGCGTCTCGGTGCATGGCGCCAATCGCTTGGGCTCCAACTCGCTGATCGATCTTGTGGTGTTCGGCAAGGCCGCGGGCATTCAGGCCGCCAAGAGCATCGGCGAAAATCCCAAGCATTTCGATCTGCAGAAGAATGCGGGCGAAGCCGCGCTCGAGCGTTTCGATCGCCTGCGCTATGCCAAGGGCTCGACCAAGACCTCCGAGCTGCGCCTTGCCATGCAGAAGGCGATGCAGGAAGACGCCGCCGTGTTCCGCACCGGCGAGGTGCTCGAGAACGGCAAGAAGCGCATCGCCGAAGTCTATAAGGCGAAGGCCGACATCCAGGTGCGGGATCGCTCGCTGATCTGGAACACCGATCTGGTCGAGACGCTGGAATTCGAAAACCTCATCGCTCAGGCCGCGGTCACCATCGCCGGTGCCGTCAACCGCACCGAAAGCCGCGGCGCGCATGCGCGCGAGGACTTCCCGAACCGCGACGACAAGGAATGGATGAAGCACACCCTGGCGTGGCTCAATAACGAAACCGGCGAAGTCACCCTCGACCAGCGCCCGGTGCATAGCTACACCCTCAGCAACGACGTAGAATACATCCCGCCCAAGGCGAGGACGTATTGAGCGGCAGGTAGCTTGGGGGGAAGATGTGGGGGAAAATCAACAACTTTGGAAAGAGCACTTTCAAATCCAATCAATGGTCGATTTGGACTTCGTTATCGGCCAAATGATTGGCTACCCGATAGGCATGACGCGCGACAGCCCTGCAGAGTTTCGCAGGCGCGTCACAGCGGCGGGAATTTCCTACTTTCTTCAATTGCGCTCCATCGATTACGCACTTAGGCGCTACGTCGAGCCTGCAATGTACGAAGAGATGAGCGTCACATGCGGGGATCAAACTAGCGACTATCTGCGGAACTGCTCCGATGTGATGGTGGAGGAACTTAAGCTTCTACACACCACGGAAGAACTTACGTTCGGGATATTCGCAGCTGAAATCTCGCTTTATAGGGTCCCTCATGCCCTAGATACGGCGCGTATGTTGGCGAACCGAGGTCTTTTGCTTGAGATGTTGCCGATACTGCGTCTTTGCCTCGAGATGATTGCGTGGGGTGCTGCCGCATTTAGTTTAAGTGACGATGAAAAAATAAAAGCACTAAAGGCACAGAGATGCGTTTCTCAGCTTAAGCCAGTCTACGCCACAGCTGGAAAGCTTTACGGTTACCTTTCACGTTTCACCCACTGGGGATTTGAGGTCCATCGCGAATTCCTCATTACCGAAGAAGACCATGTTGGCGTTCTGAATGCGTCTGTTCGCTATCGCGCCATAGGGCTCTCACTCTGCTTAGTGGTACTTGATGTAATGATGGCAGTTATCCGCCACTTATACCCAAGCGAGTGCGATAGGATTATGTGCCGCATACAGGGGGAACAACTGGATGACAATAACCGCAACACGGCCAAGCATCTAGCCGACATTGTTAATCTCACCGACTTGGAGGAGATTAGAGAGATACGACAACTTATGTTTTCGTGAACTAAAACCGTCTAACACTAAATATATGTCAGAGCAAAATGCTGTTCCCCTGGCGGGTTATGTGCGGCAGCGCTTGGGCTATCACGGTTTATTCCGCAGCCATCTTCTTTCCGCGTTGCAGGATTTGCAGCGCTTCCGCGATCACATCGGGATGCTTGCTGGCGAATTGGATATTGTAACCGACTGGCTCGCCATCCTCACCGATATCGACCGCGAAATCGCGATCATCATGAGCGATAGTGTCGACCACATGGCCCTCACGCAGCGTGATATACATGCTGTCGGTGCTCTGGTCATAGATGACGGGATCGCTCATGGCCTGAAATTCCTGTCGAGAAAGGCGTTGTGGACGGTCTCTTCATCGGCAAGCGTTACGACGCGCAGCCATCGCTCCAATTCCGCAATATAGCCCCAGTACCGGATGCGTCCGTTCTCCTCGCGCTCTTTCCGGGCGGGGGCCTCTAGCACAGAGATTACCATTTCCGGCCGGATCATCCAACGCCCGGGCTTCTGGAGAACAGCTCTTTCAAAATATTGCGTTCGCCAGAAAGGCGGCGGCGCTAACCTTTCCGGCTCGGGCGTGCTCAGATCAGGCATTAGAAACCTCGAAGACGCAATTTTACCGCGAAATGCCGGAATGGCAAAGGGCGCCAATTCCGGCGGAAATCGCGCCTCCCCCTCACCTCCTGCGCACCGTCATACTGGCAAACACGCCATCGCGGAAGACGAGCGCGTGCATCAGGGCGGCGCCGAGATGGGCGAGGATCACCGCAAACAACGTGAAGGCCAGCACCGTGTGCACTTGGCGCAGCGTTGCATACAGCATCACGTCATGTGGCACGATGTGAGGCAGATGCCAGCCGCCAAAGAGCACGATGGGATCACCCGCGGCTGACAGCATCGCCCAGCCCACCAGCGGCAGCGCGAACATTAATCCGTATAGCACCCAATGCGAGCCATGGGCCGCGAGGCGCAGCACAAGCGGCATACCCTCCGGCAAAGGTGGGGGCGGATTGAAGAGGCGGTTGATCAGACGCACCGCCGCCAGAAGCAAAATCAGCGCCCCCAGCGGACGGTGTATCGACACAAGCTGGTGATAATCGGCCAGCGAAGAGACCATGGCGATGCCGATAAACAGCATGGTGAGGATCAGCGCCGCCATCAACCAATGCAAGGCGCGCGAGAAAATCGTGAAGGTCATCTTTAAGCTCCTTGGCGGGCGGGCGGTTGCACGGCGCTGGGACTTTTGGGCTCGCCCGCGCGGCGCCGGAACGACACCGAATAAGCCGCCGACCGTGCCGAGAGCAGCGGATCGTCCGAGGGCTGAATACCGTGCGGCAGCATCATCGGATCGAAATTGATATCGCGGCAATTGCCGTCTTCTTCCGCCGTCAGCGCCGATACCGTCAGCACGCCCGCATCGATTTTCACCCGGTCTTTCGGCCACATCTTGCTGGCATCATTGGTGGGATCGCCGGGCGCCCCGATGGTGACGATCAGATGCCATTGCACTGGGCCTTTGGCGAGGCGCCGTTCGAGATCGGTGAAGAGAAAATTCTGGTCGCTTGGGGCAGTCTTGAGCGCGGGCTGAAACGGCTCGACCGGCACCATCGCCCAGCGCACCGGCGTTTTCTTGCCCGCCGCATCGACAAATAAAAACGCGTTCAAGCTTTCATAGCGGTCATCGGCAAAGCCTTTGGAAAACGGCGTCGCCTTGATGATCGCGATGGCTTGCACAGCTTCGGGATGCTTCTTCAGAAACGCCGGAAACGCAGCAGGATCGGGCTTGCCGTTCGGCCCCGGCTTGGCTGTGGAGACCTGATCGTAAAAGCCCTGCACATCCTTCACTGGCAGCACCGGAATATCATTCATGCCCGTGCGCCAGACCTCGCCATTGGATGTAGTGAAATTGAGCGCCATGCTGCGCACGGTGGAGGGCGTATCGGGCGTCCGTGGCATGCCGCCTGCGAGCGCGAAGCGGCCAAACACCGGCACCGTGCCCGGCTTGAACACCACAGCATCCGAGATCGCGGCCGCATCCCCGCTCGCCTGGAAAGTCCCGGCGAGACAGACGCCTTTGGTGTGATTGCGCCGGAAGCCGGGATGAACGCCATTGACCGCTTCAAAAGTATTGATGATGCGGGTCTGGGTCAGCCGGTGCGAGAAAAGTCCACCCGCCCAAGCGAAAGCCGTGGCCGCACCCAGCACCACCGCACCAATCCCGGCCATGGCCAGCATCGCACGCGGGTTCAGCACGGCGCGCAAACTATAGCGCTCCTTTGCGTAAGCATTCTTCTCTTGGTTTGGTGGCATGAAGTCTTCTCCACTGGTGTTGAAGGCCATTCGTGCAGCCGTGAGCACCGGTTACACGTCACCTATCCGAAATCTTGCACAACCGAGGGGAGATTTCACGCAACTTCGCACCTAAATTCCGGAGGGTGGCTTCCTGTTTGTACGCTTTGCATACAAGATCACTTGGCGCCAACCGCTGATGGAGCGCGCCATGGCTCTTCACATCCGCCTACCAGCACTGTCCTGCATCGCACTGCTTCTGCTCACGGGCTGCAGCAGCGAAACCCTGTTCCGCTCCGACTTCTCACCCAGCACCATCGGTGATCCGCCTGCGCAAACCCAACCGGTCGGCACACTGAAAGTCTGGGGGCCGGGCGTCACGGTGGTGGCTGCGCCGCCTGATGCGTCGCCGTCCGGCAAATGGGTCGAGATCACCCGCACCACCAGCCCCACGGCGACGCCGGGCATCCAGGGTCAATTCACGCGCCAAGCGGGCGACGGGATCTATACCTTCAGCGCCGTGCTTTATCTTCCAACCGGCTCCAATGGCCCATCAACGATCCAGTTCGAGCGGTCCGGCGCCACAGACTTCAAAAGCTTTCTGCATCTGGATTTCATGGCCGACAACACGGTGCGGATTGACGACGGCTATAACGGACCCAATTTCGGAAATTTTCCGCGCAACAAGCCCTTCGGCGTACAGGTCACGCTCAACATCAACGCAAGCCCGAGCGCGCATATCGTGCTTTATGGCGACGGCGCCTCGGGCACGGCGGATTGCACCGTCCTTCCACCCTTCAGGGGCGATGCGCATCTCTTCGGCGCGGTTCGAGCCTGGATCGGCTTTCCCAATGAAGGCACCTTCGACATCACCAATATCGTGGTGACGAAACGAAACAACTGATCCGCGCACGCAAAATATTTCCGCCGTCCCCACTTTCTGCTTTGACGGCAGGCTGTAGGATGCATATTCGCATTTCCTCGCACCGGATCTCATGTCTTTCTTGCGCGCCACCGGGCCGTTCGCGGCGGTATCGTTCATTGCTGTCATCATGGGCGCCATCACGGCCCATTTGCATGGCGTCGGCCCGGCGCTGATCGCGCTGAATCTTGCAGCCTGGGTGATCGGCCTCAGCGCGGCCTTCGCACTCTCCAAGGCGAGCCCCCAAACAGCCCTGCCGCTCGCAATCCTCGCCACTGCCGCCCTCGCCACCACACTAGCATCGCCCGGCATGGAGGGCGTGCATCGCTGGATCGGTTTAGGCCCCCTCAAGCTCAACGCTGCCGAGGCCGTGTTGCCGCTGGCCTTGGTGGCGCTCGCCAGCCTTACCACCAACTCACGTGCGCGCCTGCTGTTGCCCGCCGCAATCGCCGTGCTCTTAGCCAAACAGCCGGATGCCTCTCAGGCGTGTGCTTTCACGGGGGGCGCGCTGGCGCTGGTCCTCACCACAGCCCAGCCCGTTATTCTCCGGGCGCTTACTATTGTGGCGATGATTGCCGCTGCCACGCTCGCTTGCCTTCTGCCAGATCCTTTGGCGCCAGTGCCATATGTGGAGGGTATCATCGGCCTCGCCGCGCAAAGCTCACCTATACTCGCCGCTCTCACCGTTCTGGCGCTCGCCGCCATTCCCCTGCTGATTGCCAATGCCGCCCGCAGCAGCAACACACCAGCCCCATATCGCCTTGGCGCACTGTCCCTCGCCATCTATTTCGCCCTCGCCTCCATCGCGTCTGCTCTTGGCGCTTTTCCCGTGCCGCTTATCGGCATAGGGCTCAGCCCCATTCTCGGTTTCTGGCTGGGGATAGGCTTTCTGACCGCGCTGAAGAAAAACTGATCCTCATTCCCAGCGCCGCCCAGCAGACATTCTGTCAAAACTCCATCACCGAAGCGTCACACGGAATCGGCAAAGTTCCGCTACGCGGGCGCAACACCCGGCTATGTGGAGGCGGAAATGAAGGGGCTTCTGTCATCGCTTTCGGCGGCAACGCTGGCGGCCATGCTGTCGGTGCCAGTGCAAGCCGCCACCGAAGAACCCACTTCCAGCGCCTGGCAATGGCTGGAGCTCATCGACCACGGCAAATATAGCGAGAGCTGGGCGGAAGGCTCGGCTTTATTCCGTGCACGGATCACTGAGCGCTCCTGGGAATCCAAGATTCAGATTTTTCATGATGCCGTGGGAAGCATCGTTTGGCGCGATGTCTTGGGCGTTTCCTCCGTCGCCGATCCCAAGGGCCTGCCGAAGGGCCTATACCAAGTCGTGCATTACAAATCGAAATTCACCGACGCGCGCGGAAAGAAAAGCGAATACGAGGAAACCGTCACCCTCATTCTCGAGAACGGGCTTTATCGGGTCGCGACCTACGACGTCAAATAGCAAAGCCGCCGCTGACAGCGGAACCATTGTCCGAGACCCCGCGTTCACCTCCCGCGAAACGGTGTGTGGGAGCGGTCATGAGCCTTGTTCTGATCATCATCTTGGTACTTCTGATCGTCGGCGCATTCCCGAGCTGGCCTTACTCCTCCGGCTGGGGCTATTACCCGTCGGGCGGTCTGGGCCTCGTGCTGCTGATTATCCTCATTCTGGTCCTGATGGGGCGGCTATAGCGCCCCAACGGCACCTTCAGTGGTCAAGGTTGCGGCCAAGGTTACGGGAAGTTCAGCCTGCAATTTGCCGAAATCCGTTCAGGGCGCGTTCAGCCTCGAAATATGATGCTATAGTCAGCATCTACCAAAGGAGTGCTTCGCGTGTTGAGGAAACTGTTGATGGCGGGGGCCACCCTCGCAGTTCTGAGCGGGGCCGCGCTGGCGCAACCTTACCCAGTCCCCCCGGGCGCCGATCCCGAAGGCTATTACAGCCGCTCCGACCGTGACGGCTATTACGACCGCCGCGGCCAATATCATCGCTTCAGCGAGTACCGTGATCGCGATCGCGATAATTACCGCGACCGCGATAGCTATAGCCCGCCGCCACCTCCGCCGGACTATGATCGCGACGCCGCCTATGTGCGGGACTGCCGTAATCAGAACTCCTCCAACAAGACGGTCGGCACCATCTTCGGCGCCCTCGCGGGCGGCCTGATCGGCGGCGCAGCCAGCCATGGCAATGGCGGCGCAGTGGTCGGCGGCGCGATCCTGGGCGGTCTCCTCGGCAATGCGGTCTCCAAGGAGATCCCCTGCGAAGACCATCCTTACGCCTTCCGCGCCTACTCCACCGGCCTCAACGGCGATCTTGGCCGCCGCTATGAGTGGCGCCATGACGACAACTACGGCTACTTCACCCCGCAGCGGGAATTCTATCGCGGTCGCACCGTCTGCCGTTCCTGGAGCGAGACGAGCTATGTCCGTGGCCGGGAATACACCCGTTCCGGAACCGCCTGCCGCCAGACCGACGGCAACTGGCGTTTCGACGACTAGGCCCCAATACACCAGAAGCGTGAAGAAAGGCCCGTTTATGCGGGCCTTTCGCATTTATTCGGTCCAATTCAAGCATTGAGTAAGGTTTAAAATCTAGGCTAGGCGCCGCAAGAACCGGCTTTTCGAGTGTATGGAATCGACCTGGACGATCCGCGTGAACGAACGCAGCTTCGGGCCTTACACGCTCGAGCAGATGCGCGTCTTCACCACTGAGGGACGTCTGGCCCCCCATTCCCTGGTGGCCCGCGGCAGAGGTAGCGATTACCGTATGGCCGCCGAAGACGCCGAACTCGCCACGCTCTTTCGCCCGGCCGCCATACCCCAAGCGCCGCGCCCGGTCTTTTTCACGGCCGAAGGCGATATCGGCCAGTCTCAAAAGCGAGACGCCGAAGCCTCGCAGTTCTCCCGCTTCCTGGTCCTCGCGGATATGAAATCGCGCTCCATCGCGGGGCTCGAGGAAGAGATCTTCCGTTTCGGACGCGCGGTGCCGCTGATGCCGCAAGCCTGGCTCCTTATCACCGACCAGTCCCTTAATGCCGTGCGCAATTGCCTGATCCAGAAACTCGGCCGTATTGATACGCTGTTCGTGGTGGATATCGCCCGCAACAAGGCGGCGTGGTCAGGCTATGGATTGGAAGCCGATTCCCGCATTCGCCGGGTCTGGCAGGAAGCCATCAAACAGACCGCCGCCGAGTAACCGTGCTATGCTCCCGTTAGAGGGAGTTTCGCCGTGCTCACCAGACGACGCCTGATCATCGCCGCGCCGGGATTGCTCAGCGCCTGCGCCACACAAGCTTCCACCGACAACCTGATCAAGGTCACTGCCAAGCCCGGATCGACCACAGGAGAAGTGGCATTCGAGGGCCAGCGCTATCCCTGCATGCTCGGACGTTCAGGCATCGTCAGCGCCAAGCATGAGGGCGATGGCGGCACGCCTGCCGGCGTTTTCCCGCTGCGCCGCGTCTATTACCGCCCCGACCGGCTGGTGCGCCCGGGGACCGCCTTAAGGGCTCAAGCGCTGTCGCCAAATGATGGCTGGTGCGATGCGTCAGGCGATCCCAACTACAACAAGCCCGTAGTTTTGCCCTATGCAGCCAGCGCAGAGGCGCTGTGGCGGCAGGACGGGGCTTATGACGTCTTCGCGGTGATCGGCTACAATGATGCGCCCATCGTGCCCGGCGCGGGCAGCGCCATATTTCTGCATGTGATCCGGCAAGACGGCGCGGTGCGCTTACCCACTGCGGGCTGCGTGGCACTGGAAAGGGAGCACCTTCTCGAATTGCTCTCGCACATCCGCCGCCAGACGCAGATCCGTATCGGCTAATTATTTCGCCAATGGACTACTTGGAAAGCATGCGGGCGGCGGTGGCCAGCGCATTGCTCCGGCGACGGCGATCGCGCCACAGCCGTGCCATCACATCCGTCATCCCCCCCAGAAACGCGATGGCGACGATGATGAAGGTGAGAATGGAGGTACGGCGCTGCTGCTGTTCGGTCTCCGCTTGATGGGCCTTCAGCGCCTTCAATTCGGCGCTGCGCATTGCTTCCAGCCCATTCAGCACCTCATAGCGCTTCTGACGCTCGACCGGATCGATGATCACCGCAGCGACCTCGGCGGCGTGTTTCGGCCCTAGCGCCACCAGCTTTTCATACACCGCCGCATGCGCTTTCAATTTCTCTTTCAGTGCAGCAAGACCTGCCTGCTGCTGCGGACCAACGAGCGGCATCAGCTCGTCTAGCACGACCTTCAACCGGCCTTGCTTCTGGTATTCATGATCCAGGAAAAGAACCTGCCCGGTAAGCGCATAACCGCGCGCAGAATAATCGACACCGATGACGAGGCTGTTGATCTCTTCAATCTTCAGAAGCGCTGAGGTTGTGCGCTCCATATCGCGATTGGATTGGCGCAGCTTGGCCTCGGCGGAAAACAGAAGCGCCGCCGCCGAGGCTAGAAGCACCAGCCCGGTCACCAGCATCGCCTTACCGACTTCGGAAACATTCATCCGGTCAAGCATAGAAGGGCTCACTGTGCCGCTTTCCATAGAAGGGTCCACATCCTCTATACCCGCCAGCATTACATAGTTGTTAACACTGACAATGGCACGCGGATGGCACTCGCGGCAAGTTTGGTCACCCGATCTTTACCAAATCGCGACGATAGCGCGCTGATTTTTCAACATAAACGTGTGAAGCATCTTTTAGTGCCTTTCGCTGCTCTTCATTCAGCGTGCGGATGACCCGCCCCGGCGCGCCCACAATCAACGAGCCTTCTGAATAAGCCCGTCCTTCGGGGACCAAGGCATTCGCGCCGACCACGCTATACGCGCCGATGATGGCACCGTTTAGAAGTGTGGCACCCATGCCGATGAGCGCATGATCACCCACGCGCGCGGAATGAATGGTTGCGCTATGCCCGACCGTCACACCTGCCCCCAGCACAATCGGCTGACCTGGGTCTGTATGTAATACAGCGTTATCCTGCACATTGCTGCCCTCGCCTAATGTGATCCAATCATTGTCGCCACGCAGCACCGCGCCAAACCACACGCTCGCATTTCTGAGCAGCCGCACACGTCCAATCAGCACCGCGTTTGGTGCGATGAAGTATTCGCCGTCTGGCGGCAGTTCGGGCGAGACGCCATCGATGGAATAAAGCGGCATGACTGACAATCCTCAAACGATGATAAAAGCGGCGCAGTGCTGCTTCGTTCATCATTATGCCAGTTATATGACGCGGCGAAATAACCGAGGCGCAAAGGCGCTGCGATGATATTCTAAACACAGTCGCGTGATTCGAACTGATCACAGCGGAGGCGAAAACCGGTGCGGCGTTGCACAGTGGAAATTTCGAGCTTCCAACGGCCTTCCCGCCGCATCCTTCACGCACCGCATCACGCAACTGTCCCCAACAATGGCGTCTGTAAGTTGACCAGGGAGTACCCATGGCCAAGCGGTCTGCGCGTTACAAAACTCGCGAACTTTCAACGAGCGAAAACGTCCATCGATTGTTTCCGTCCAGCGGCGGGCGAACCCCGCGTGACGACGGGGCACGCGATCGAAAATATGTAAAAAATGTCCGGGCCATGAGCCCGGCGCAGCAATTGCTGCTCAATGCGCTTGAGGAGCGCAGCGTTACCCTCGCTTTGGGGCCTGCGGGCACCGGCAAAACCTATCTCGCCATCGCCAAAGGTGTTGAAGCCCTCGAACAGGGCCGGGTCAGCCGTATGGTGCTGTCACGTCCTGCGGTGGAAGCAGGTGAAAGTCTCGGCTTTTTGCCAGGCGATCTTGAACAGAAGCTGGCGCCTTATCTGCGCCCGCTTTACGACGCCCTCACGGAGCGGCTTGGCACCAAGCGTATGAAGGCGCTTTTGGCCGAAGGGGTGATTGAAATCGCTCCCGTCGCCTATATGCGCGGGCGCACGCTCAATGACTGCTTCGTGGTCATCGATGAGGCGCAGAACTGCACCTATACCCAGATCAAGATGCTGCTGACGCGTCTTGGTTGGCGCTCGACCATGGTGCTGACGGGCGATCCGGACCAGACCGATTTGCTGCCCGGTCTATCAGGCCTCGCCGATGTCGCCGAGCGTTTGGAGAAAGTGCCGGAAATCGCGGTGGTACGGCTCGCGGATGCCGATATCGTGCGTCACCCGCTGGTGGCTGGCATGCTGACGGTGCTCTAGCCCCGTTCAGTGCGCCACATAGAGATTGAGGACGAACAGGCCGAGAGCAAAGCTCCAATAGCCTGCGACGGCAGCCGCCAGCCAAAAGGCGATGCTGGAGCATTTCTTGGCGCGAAAGCTCTTGGCCGCATTGCCGAACAACACGCTCGGCCCAGCCAGCACCATCACGCCGGCATAGACGACCTTGCCAGGCAGGCTCTCAGGCTTGTTCGCAATAAGCCGGTACAGATTGGCGGTGATGCCCGAGGCGGTGAACCCGAAGGCAATCGCGAACAGGATGATGACAAGACCGTGCATGAAACCCCTCGACCAGTTGAGGGATCAACTGCATTGCCTGTGCCCGCTCCGGCCTGCAATTATGTGCCACTACGATACAGATTTCGCGATATCGGCGAGCCCGCGCTAACCAAACCTTGGGCCCGTGCCGATTTGAGCCGAGGCACTAACGGACTTTTGGCGCTTGCCGCATAATACTGGCCTTACCGACTCGGGATTTGGGGGACATGCGCCGGACCGACGACGACGAGACCATCAAGAAGCGCTCCGGCTGGGTCATCCCGCTGGCCGTTTTTCTCGTGACTTTCCTGCTTTCGGCGGGTTTCCTGCTTTTCTATCTCGCGCCGTCCGGGCCGGCCCTGTTCGACAAACAGGTCAATCCGACCGCGCGCAGCGAGATGGTGACGCTGCGCCTGGCGGGCCGCACCTTCTATATCCCTGCCAATTACCTGCTCTATGCGGGCACGCGGCAAGGCGGCGACCGCAAGGATATCGCGATCTTCGCGCTTCTGCCGAACCTCACCGGCTGGTCGAATTGGGATGCGGAGGCCTTCGCCTCCAATAGCGCCGATTCCAAGGTCGTGTATCTCACCATCAAGGCCGATAAGCTGGGCCTGAGCGAGGAACAGAAGCTCGCCCGCGTCTACAAGGATTATCTCGAGCCCGGCTCGGGCCATCCCGGTCCTGCGGGCCTGACGCAATATAGCTTTCGCGAGGATACCGGCTATCGCAGCGAGGACCTCTATGTCGGCCAGGGCGCCAAGGGGCCCATCGTGATGCGCTGCGTGAAACCCTTGCGGGAAGTGCCCAATCCTAGCTGCCTGCGTGAAACCGTGCTCTTTCCCGGTATCTCCCTCTCCTACCGCTTCAAGCGTACGCATTTGGGGGATTGGCAGGAGATCGCGGCCAAAGTCGACCGTCTGATCACGAGCTTTGAGAAAAGCCGCTAAGATTTGCGCACGTAAAGCTCTTCCAGCCGCCGCTTGCGCGGAAACAGCGCCTCGAGCGCCGTGACCACGGCGGGCGCCAGCAAACCGCCGCTCAGCCCAGCCGCGGCGATAACAAAATAAAACGCCACCGCGCCAGGAATAAGAAGCACGGGCAGCGTGAGCATCAACAGCACACCACATACCGCCGCGAAGACCGGACCCGTCTCTTCCAGCATCCGTCCGCGCGCGCCTGCGGGCAGCTCGCCCCTTTGCCGGAAAATCCGCACCTTCGCCAAGCCGCAGAGCGCGAGAAAACTCGTGAGGATGGCTGCTTGCAGGGCCACCGCCCCGCCTTCCGCCGCACGCGGAGCGATGGCGAGAATCCATAAAGCCAAAAGCGCCGCGGCCACAAAAGCCAAGCCCAGCGCAAGTCCTTCGCGCCATCCCCCGCCCGTCCACCAGC
Organism: Rhizomicrobium palustre; assembly: GCF_011761565.1. Classification (NCBI taxonomy): domain Bacteria; kingdom Pseudomonadati; phylum Pseudomonadota; class Alphaproteobacteria; order Micropepsales; family Micropepsaceae; genus Rhizomicrobium; species Rhizomicrobium palustre. Next base: position 3,874,412 of record NZ_JAASRM010000001.1, read on the forward strand.
CCAGCGCGATCAGCACCGCCGCCGCGCCAAGGGCCATGACGGATGAACCGCTGATATGCGCGCCGTACCAGCTCAAGGTCATCAACACCAAGCAGATCCCGGAAAGGCTCAAGCCCCAGCGCGGTGTGGCAGCGAAAGCAAGTCCTTCAAAAACCCGGCCACGCTCCTCGCGGGCGCGATTGGCCTCGGCGATAAAATCCTCATCGAAATGCAGAAACGACAGCGCCATGGGTAAAAGCAACGTGACCGAGAGCATCACCAAAATCGAATCGGCCGCGATCTGGATAGCCATATCCGGCTTGCCGCTGAGAAGCAGCGTGCCACTCACGGTGGCGAGTGCAGCCGACATCCAGCCCGCGCGCAATGGCCTGCCCTCCGGGCCAGCCTGTAGCAGCAAGGTGAGCCGGTCATCGCTATAGAACAGCGCAGCGGCGAAGCCCAAGCCATAGGCTAAGAACGGCAGCAGGCCAAAATCCGATCCGCTCGACACCGGCGCAGCCCAAATCAGCCCTGGCAGCGGAGCCAAGGCAGTCATGGCCGCGATCAACCAACGGCGCGTTAGTGCATAGCAAGGAAGTATCGCAAGGCAGGCGCCCAGCGCCAGATACAACGCGTTTTGGAAAACCAGGGCTTGGCTGAGCGCCAAACCCGTCGCGATTCCCGTCGCGATGCCCGCCACCGACAGCACAGCCGTCACGGCTGGCATGTGGTGGCGGCGACAAAACTGCTGAGCCCGGCCCGGAAGACCGGTCTCAAGCTCCATCATCTTGTTTAGGCTCGGCTGGAAGGTGCTTGCGGAAGATCCATTTCCAGGATCGCCATGTTGAAGGCGTAGGAAATCTCGCCGTCTTCTTCATCCTTGAAGATCACGCCGATGAATTCGCCATTGACCATCACTTCCGCCGAATCGGGCGCCTTGGGACGCTCGACAACGGTGATGGTGTCCAAACGGAACAGATTCCGCAGGTATTTCTCGACACGCCAAAGTTCGTTACGGGTCACGCTCGTCTCCTTATGGCCGGGTTTCTTGCCCCAGCCTTAACGGCCTCGCGCTGGACTCGCACGGCGGCCCGGAAGGGTCAAGAAGCTTTGTGCCCCTCCGCAAATGGCCGCGGCTACGCAGCCTCAGACCTCGTCATCGATGAACTGATCCATATCCTGGCTCGGCCTTTCGCAGCCAGGGCAGGAAACCACCTTGGCGGGAACGCCCACCGCGGTACAGCGCGGCGGAACAGTCTTGAGAACCACCGAACCGGCGCCGATGCGCGAGTATTCGCCAACCGTGATATTGCCGAGCACCTTGGCGCCCATGGAGAGCAGCACGCCCCGCCCGATCTTGGGATGGCGATCACCGGTTTCCTTGCCGGTGCCACCCAGCGTCACGCCATGCAGCATGGAGACATCATCACCAACCACGGCCGTCTCGCCGATCACCACCCCGGTCGCATGATCGATCATGATTCCCCGGCCGAGCTTGGCGGCGGGATGAATATCGACATCGAAGCGTTCGGAAATGCGGCTTTGGAAAAACAGCGACATGCCTTCGCGCTTTTGCGTCCACAGCCAATGGCCGATGCGATAGCATTCGAGGGCGTGGAAGCCTTTGTAATAGAGGAACGCCTCGGCATAGGAATGGCAGGCCGGATCACGCTCGAACACCGCCGAGAGGTCCGCGCGCACTGCCGCCCCGATCTCTGGGTCGGCGTTCAGGGCCTCATCGAAGATTTCCCGCGCCAGCATGGGGGAGATGTCCTCGTTCCCGACCTTTTTGGCGAGGTGATAGGACAAGGCCGATTCCAGCCGGTCATGTTTCAGGATGGTGGCATGGATGAAACTGGCGAGCGCCGGTTCGCGCGTGGCCAATTCCTCGGCTTCCTTGCGCAGGGCCGACCAGATGGGGTCCACGCTCGCGATTTTTTCCAGGGAAACGGCCATTCTTCTCTCCGTCCCCCATTCTAGCGCAGAGGGCCCGCTATCGCCAAACCGGCATTTCCCTTAGATAGGGGCCAAACGCGCCACTGCCAAGCCGCCACAGGAGCCTATGGACAGCCCCCCGCCCTTCAATGTTTCCGCCCCTAAAGCCCTCGACCTCCTTCTGACCCGGCGTTCGGGCTCGGCCAAGGCCATGACAGGGCCCGGCCCCGGCCCCGAGGAACTTGATGCCATTCTGAAGGCCTCCGCCCGCGTGCCCGATCACGGCAAGCTCGCGCCTTGGCGCTTCGTGGTGTTCGAAGGCGACGCCCGCGCCCGCTTCGGCCAGCTTATTGCGGACGCCCTCGCAGAGACCGAAAAAGTCAGCGATGAGCGCAGCGCCAGCGAGGCCGCCCGCCTGATGCGCGCCCCGGTCGTGGTGGCGGTGATCAGCCGCGTGCGCGAGGCGATTCCGATTCCCGAATGGGAGCAGGTCCTCTCCGCCGGCGCCGTCTGCCAGAACATGCTGATCGCGGCACATGCGCTGGGCTATGTCGGCAATTGGCTGACGGAGTGGTACGCCTATCACCCGGTGGTGAAAGAGCGCATGGGCCTGAAACCCGGCGAACGCATCGCAGGCTTCATCTACATCGGGACCAGCGCCATCGAGCTTGAGGAACGCATCCGTCCCGATCTCGAGAAAATCGTTACGCGGTTTTGACGTCGTCCCATTCGGGCTGAATCGTGCGCCCTGGGGGCATACGGAGCCACACCGTCGTGCCCCTGCCCGGCTCTGAGTCGATCGACAGCGTGCCGCCATGGCGCTCGGTCAGGGATTTCGCCATGGAAAGTCCCAAGCCTGTGCCTTCGACATTGCGTGCCAAGGGCGATGAAATCTGCCGGAAAGGCTCCAGCGCCACCGGGATCATTTCGGGCTCCATGCCAATGCCCGTATCGGTAATGGAGAGAACGATGCCGCCGTCCGCACCAATCTGGGCGGAAGCTACCACCGCGCCGCCGGGCAGCGTGAATTTCACCGCATTACTCAGAAGATTCAGCAGCACCTGCTTGATGCGCAAGGTGTCGGCGCGCATCGCGGGCAGATCCTCGGGCACCTCTATTGTCAGATCAACCTTGCCCTCTGCCGCCCTCGGATGCACCAGCCGCACACAATCACTGAGTAGCTTGTTGACGTTCACCGGCTCCGAATAAAGCTCCATCTGGCCCGATTCCGATTTGGAGAGGTCCAGGATGTCGTTGATCAGCGCCAGAAGATGCCGCCCCGCACCGAGAATATCATTGGCATATTCGCCATAACGCTTCACCGTATGTGGGCCAAACAATTCCGCGGACAGAACCTCGGAAAAACCGATGATGGCGTTCAGCGGCGTGCGCAGCTCATGGCTCATGAGTGCGAGAAAGTTCGAGCGGGTGCGATCCGCATCCTCCGCCGCCACCAGAGCGGCCTGTAGCTGGGCCTCGCGCTCCGTCAAAATCTGAACCTTGGCCTTGATCAGCGCTTCGCTAGTACCGATGCCGAGATATTGCCCCGCCTGGGTGACCACAAAACACTCGCGCAAAGCGTCGGGATGATCCAGCGTGATCATGTTGGCAAGCTCGCTCACCGTCATCGCTTCGTCCACGATCAGCGCATGCGGGTTGGCCATCGCCAGAATGGGGCGGCGGTCATACAGCTCGGGAATGAAGCGCTGGGAGTAGCGTGCCAGAAAGCGCAACCGGTTCACCAACCCGACCGGGCGGGCCAGATGATCGATCACCGCAACAGCGCTCGGTGCATCGGGCTCTTTCAGCTTCTCATAGATGGCCGCGCAGGTCGCTTCGGCGGGAATAGGTGGAATGGTATCCACCAGCCGCCCGGCGGTCCAATCAAGCTCGACATCAGGCATCGCCAAAGAATGCGAACCGCCGAAAGAACTCATACCCACACACCCACAACACCCGCGGATGGCAAAATAGTTTCTATGCGTTTTCTGCCCGTTAATACGCTCAAGCGCAGCGGCGGCTTTTTTGCGAAGACTTGGTGACAGATTAGAAGAACTATGGAATTCCCAGCAACTTGTGCGTCTGAAGTGAGAGCTTCCACCTGGGATGCGCGAGACAATAGGCAATCGCAGCCTTGGTATTCTCCTCGCGCGCGGGCCCGTCCATCGGCTGCAAGTAGAAGTTTTCGAACATCAGCTTCTCGAACTGGGACGGATCCAGCCCCTGTTGCGGATAGACCAGCTTCAATTCCTGACCGTTCATTTGCACAAGACCAGCCCCAGCCTTAGGACTGATGCAGATCCATTCGATGCCGCGCGGCGCTGCTTGCGTTCCATTGCTTTCGATGGCGATCTCGAAACCTTCGCCGTGCAAGGCTTCGATCAAAGCCTCGTCCAATTGCAGAAGCGGCTCGCCCCCGGTGCAAACGACATAGCGCTGTGTGGTCAAATCGTTCGGCCATAAGGCGGAGACTGCTTTGGCAAGCTCCTCAGCGGTGGCGAATTTCCCGCCGCCCTCGCCATCAGTGCCGACGAAATCGGTATCGCAGAATTGGCAAATGGCATGCGCGCGATCACGCTCCAAGCCGTTCCACAAATTGCAGCCGGAAAAGCGCAAGAATACAGAGGCACGCCCGGCGCGGGCGCCCTCGCCTTGCAGCGTGTAGAAGATTTCTTTAACCGCGTAGCTCACGATTCATGCGCGCGATATTTCGCGTAGCCCTTGGCTCGAAGATCACAGGCAGGGCAGACGCCACAGCCATAACCCCAATCGTGATGATGCTCGCGATCGCCTTCATAACAGGTGACCGTCTCTTCGCGGATGAGATCGATCAGCGCCGTGCCGCCGAGTTCATCGGCAAGCGCCCAGGTCTCTGCCTTGTCGATCCACATCAAAGGCGTGTGCACCGTCACCGGCCGGTCGAGCGCCATGGTGAGCGCCACCGCGCAGGCCTGCACCGTCTTCTCGCGGCAATCGGGATAGCCGGAGAAATCGGTCTCGCACATTCCGCCGACGAGATCTGAAATCCCCCGCCGGTAGGCGAGCGCCGCCGCCGTGGTCAGGAACAGCACATTGCGCCCCGGCACAAAGCTGGTGGGCAGGCCGTTCTGGCCCATCTCGATGGTCATGTTGTCGGTCAGCGCGCTGCCGCCGATCTGCTTCAAGACATCGAGGCTGAAAAGATGATCCTCGCCGAGGCGCGGCGCCCATTCGGGAAAGCCGGCCTTGATCGCGCTGAGCACACGCTGGCGTGCCTCCAGCTCCACACGATGGCGCTGGCCATAATCGAAGCCGATGGTTTCCACGCGTGCGAAACGGGCCAAGGCCCAAGCCAGGCAGGTGGTGGAATCCTGTCCGCCCGAGAACAATACCAATGCGCTGTCAGACATCATGAGGACGGTTTAAAGCCCTGAGCCCGAAGAAGGAAGCGCTTTTACGCCCCAGCCGATTCTGCTCGTGTCTCAGGCGATGGCTGCCCGGTATTCGCGCAAGTTTTCGTCACTCCAGACGCAGCTTGGCGGCAATTCGATGGTGACGGTGGTGCCCTTATGCTCCGCCGAGCGAATGGCGAGCCGCCCGCCATGCAGTTCGGTCAAGGCATGGGCGATGGGAAGGCCAAGGCCGGCGCCTTCGAAGCGCCGCGCCAGCGAGGCATCGGCTTGATGGAAAGGCTGCAGTACGAGCGCGATGGTTTCTTCTGACATGCCGATGCCGCTATCGCAGACCTCGAAATGCACCCCGCCATCTTTCTGAAATGCCGCCGAGAGCCGGATTTCACCGCCTTCCGGGGTGAATTTCAGCGCATTGCAGAGCAGATTTGCCAGCACCTGCGAAAGCCGGTTCTGATCCACATGCAGGCTCGGCATGTCGCTTGGAATATCGATCGTGACGGCCTGCGCCGTGCCGGTAAGATGGCGCGCGCGGTCAAGCGCCGTTTCGGCGACATCTTGCGGCAAGGCGAGTTGCCGGTTCAGCGTGATGGCCGCACCTTCCAGCCGCGCCACGTCCAGCACATCATTGATGATGGCGAGCAGGCGCACACCGCTGTTGTAGATGTCGTTCATATAACCGCGATAAGCCGCGGTTCCGATGGGGCCGAGCATCTCCCGGCGCACCATATCCGAAAATCCCAGAATGGCGTTGAGCGGTGTTTTCAGCTCGTGGCTCATCATGGCGAGAAAGGCATTCTTGGTGGCGTTGGCTTCTTCGGCCCGCTTCAGCCCGCGCTTGATCGCGCGCTCGGCTTCGAATTTCGCCGTAACGTCTTCCACCGTGCCTTGATAGCAGATCAGCTTACCTGACCAGTCACGCACCGCGCGCGCGTTTTCCTTGATCCAGATCGTGGTGCCATCGCGGCGGTGGATCTCGCTGACGAAATCGGAAACTTGATCGTGCTGGGCCATCAGGGCCTGGAATTCGTCGCGGCGCCTTGAATCGACATAGAGCTGTGAAGAGATGTCCGTCAGCCCAGCTTTCATCTCTTCGGGGCTGTCATAACCATAGATGCGCGCCAGGGCCGGATTGACGTCGAGATAATGCCCGTCGGGGGTGGTGCGAAAAATGCCTTCGATGGCGTTATCGAAAAACTCGCGATAGGCGAAATCGGGCGTTAGCAGATGGCGGTCAGATCTCCCCGCGAGCTTACGCAACAGGAAAACGGTCCCTGCCGCTAGGACAAGGAACACCATTACCGTGGCAATTTCGCGCGCCTGCAGCCTGGTTGCCGCGATCCCCACCACCAAACCAAGCAGGAAAAGTGCAGCCGCGCTGGAGGGCGCAGCACCGCTCTGAATAGCCGGAATCGCGCCGCCGACGCGGCTTTTGCCGTGTTTCAGGAACGCATCACCCAAAGACCCCACGCGACAACCTCTGCGGCATCGGTAGATATCCTTACTGATGAGTTCTAAACATCCTCTTGCGACTGGTTCGAAATGCTTGCCTTCGCGCGCGCGGTGCGCCAGTTTCCCTTAAGGATAGGCGCAAGGGGTTGGGAAGGAAACGAAATTGTCGAATTTAGTGCTTTCCGGGACAGGTATGTACGTCCCACCCCATAAGATCAGCAATGAAGAATTGGTCGGTGCGTTTAATGAATACGTGCACCGCTACAATCGCGCCCATGCCAGCGAGATCGAAAACGGCAGCTTGAAGCCGCTGTTGGAATCCTCCCCCGAATTTATTCTCAAGGCCTCGGGCATCAAGAGCCGCTACGTGCTCGACCGCGCCGGCATTCTCGATCCCGAAGTTTTACGCCCGCATATCCCCGAACGCGCCGACGATCAGCTTTCGATCATGGCTGAGATGGCGGTCGCCGCTGCGCGCAATGCGCTTGCCGATGCCGAGAAAAAGCCCGCCGACATCGACGCGGTGATCATCTCTTGCGCCGTCCTGCAGCGCGCCTATCCCGCTATCGCCATTGAAGTGCAAAACGCGCACGGCATCACTGGCTTTGCTTTCGATATGAGCGTTGGCTGCGCCTCGGCAACCTATGCCATGCATATCGCGCGCGGCTTGATTGAGACGGGCGGCGCCCGTGCGGTGCTGGTCTGCAATCCCGAAATCCTTTCGGGTCACGCCAATTTCAAGGAACGCGATAGCCATTTCCTATTCGGTGACGCCGCTACGGCTTTCATTGTGGAACGTGAGGAAACAGCCCAGGCCAGCAATGTCTGGCAGATCGTGTCCTCCAAGCTGAAGGCGCAATTCTCCAATAATATCCGCAATAATTTTGGCTTCTTGAACCGCTGCGCGCCGGAAACCCGCGATACGCCGGATAAGCTCTTCGTCCAGCATGGCCGCAAGGTGTTCAAGGAAGTGCTGCCGCTGGTCTCCCACTTCATCGCCGAACACCTTGAAGAACATCATCTCGGCGCCGCAGAGATCAAGCGCCTCTGGCTGCATCAAGCCAACATCAACATGAACCAGTTCGTCGCCCATAAAGTCTATGGCCGCGACCCGACGGAATCCGAGGCGCCCAATGTGATTGGCGAATACGGCAATACCTCTTCGGCCGGCGCCATAATCTGTTTCCATGAGCACAGCGCCGATCTCTCCCCGGGGGATTACGGAGTACTCTGCACCTTCGGCGCAGGCTATTCTGCAGGCAGTGTCATCCTGAAAAAGCTGAGCTGATGCTGTTTCTAGCGGCGATCCAATGGGGCTATGTGGCCTCGGGCCTGCTTGTCGGGTGCGCCGTCGGATTGACCGGGGTTGGGGGCGGCTCGCTCATGACCCCGATCCTCATTCTCATTTTCGGGATTTCACCCGTCGCCGCTGTGGGCACCGATTTGCTCTATGCCGCTGCTACCAAGAGCGTCGGCTCGGTGGTTCATGGCGCGCACGCCACCATCGACTGGAAGATCGTCCGCCGTTTGGCGTTGGGCAGTGTCCCCGCCGCCATCCTGACCCTGATCGCGCTCAACGCCCTCGGCCTCGATAGCCACAAGGCCAATAAGATTGTCTCAGAGGTGCTGGCGATCGCCCTCCTGGTCACGGCGGGCGCCCTGATCTTCCGCCGCCAACTGCGCGGGCTATACGGCAAAAGGATCGGCCATCTTAGCCCCGCCGCCACCGCCCGCTATACAGTCGCCACCGGCGCCGTGCTGGGGCTGCTCGTGGCTTCGACCTCTGTTGGCGCAGGTGCCTTGGGCGTGACCGCGCTAATCCTGCTGTACCCCGAACTTCCCGCCGTGAAGTTGGTCGGCTCCGACATTGCTCATGCCGTGCCGCTGACCCTGGTTGCGGGGGCAGGCCATTGGTATTTAGGCAATGTAAACTTCACCCTGATGGGCACGCTGCTGATGGGCTCCATCCCAGGCATTCTGATCGGCAGCTATCTCGCCCCCCGCATTCCGGAATGGGTGCTGCGCAGCCTGATGGCTTTCATCCTGGTGCTGGTCGCCATAAAGCTCATGTCATGAGTGCAAAACAGCCCGCAAGGGCTTGGCAGCGCATGCTGTCCGGCCGCCGCCTCGACCTCTTGGACCCTACCCCGGTCGATATCGAAATCGAGGATATCGCTCACGGGTTGGCGCGTGTGGCGCGCTGGAACGGCCAGACCAAGGGCGAACATGCCTTCTCGGTGGCGCAACATTGTTTGCTGGTCGAACGGATTGCGGCGGACATCGCGCCCGCAGGGCTGACCAAGGAAGGCCGTCTGATGGCCTTGCTGCATGACGCCCCTGAATATGTCATCGGCGACCTCATCAGCCCCTTTAAACGGGCTGTTGGTATTAATTACAAAAGCTTGGAGCTGAAACTTCAAGCGGCAATTCATATCCGCTTCGGCTTGCCCGCCAAGCCCTCCGCCGAGCTTGAAAAGCTCTTTAAACGTGCGGATTTGATCTCGGCTTATCATGAAGCGACACAACTGGCGGGCTTTACCCACGAGGAAGCCAAAAAGCACTTCCCCTTGCCGCCCCCCGGCCTGAAGACGCCCCGCCTCATTCCGCTCCCAACCCAGGAGGCCCAGGCAGCCTTTCTGGAACGGTTCCGGAAATTGGGCGGCTAAAACCCGCACGAATTCGCGCACCTAAACGCTTCTACGTGTCATACTGGCGGTCTATCAGAGACGTCATGTCCAAGATTCTTGTCTGTCCCCTGTCCCAAGTTCCCGACATCCTGCGCAGCCATCAGCCGTCGCATGTCATCACCCTGCTCTCGCCGGAATACATGATCGAGACGCCCGGCGGCTTCCCGCCCGAGCGCCATTTGCGGGTCAGCGTCTCCGATATCGTCGAGTGCATGGAAGGCAAGGTGCATCCTTGCGACGACCACATCTCAGCAGTGCTGGAATTTGCCCGCGGCTGGGATGGAAAGCGCCCCATGCTGGTGCATTGCTGGGCGGGCGTCAGCCGCTCCATGGCCGCGGCTTTCTCCATCCTCTGTGACCGGGCCTGGAAGGGCGCCGAATACCGCATCGCGCGCGAGATCCGCGCCCGCGCCCCCCATGCCAGCCCCAACCGCCTGCTCGTCAGCTTGGCCGATGCTTATCTGGGGCGGGACGGCGATATGGTGAAGGCGGTGGAGGCCATGAGCCCGCCCGTTTTCGTGGAAGAAGGCATTTTGGTCGAATTTCCCCTTGCCGAGTTCGGGATCGAAGGGCGCTAATCAGGGATCATGAGCGAACCAGCCAAACATGTGGTGGAGATCGGACTTTCAGCGGCCATTGTCTCGGTCGCGGAAGACAGCCCCACCGTGCTGGTCGTGCATACCCCTTCGGGCGATGACGCCCTGCCGTTCGGCCCCTTCGACCCCATCGCACACCGCACCCTCGAAAGCGGCCTTCGCACCTGGGTGGGCGAGCAGACCTATCTCGATCTCGGCTATGCCGAGCAGCTTTACACCTTTGGCGATCGCGGCCGGCACACCCTGAAACCGGGCGAGAATGCCCGCGTGGTGTCGGTCGGCTATCTCGCGCTGACCCGCCAAGGCGCCGAGAGCAAAGCTCCGGACACGCTGTGGCGGGACTGGTACCGCTTCTTTCCCTGGGAAGATTGGCGCGACGAACGCCCGGCGGTGCTGGACGAGACCATCATGCCCGCGCTCGATCGTTTCGTGGCCGAGGCGCCCGATAAGCCGACTGCCGCCCTTCGCCGGGATCGCGCCCGCCTCTGTTTCGGCACCGACGACATCGGCTGGGATGAGGAAAAGGTTCTGGAGCGCTACGAGCTTCTCTATGAGGCCGGGATCATCGCCGAAAGCGCGCGCGACGGGCGTGTCGCCAAAGAGCATGTCTTGCCGCTTGGGGACCGTATGATGTTCGACCATCGCCGCATTCTGGCGACCGCCATCGCGCGGCTGCGCGGCAAGATGAAATACCGCCCGGTGGTGTTCGAGCTGATGCCGCCCTGCTTTACGCTTCTGGATTTGCAGCGCACCGTTGAGGCGATTTCCGGCACCCGGCTGCATAAGCAGAATTTTCGGCGCCTGGTGGAAGATCAGGGCCTGGTGGAAGGCACCGGAAAATTCGCCGCCCCCGCCCGCGGCCGCCCCGCCGAACTCTTCCGCTTCCGCCGCGAAGTCCTCAGCGAACGCCCGTCGCCAGGTGTGCGTCTGGCGAGACAGAGGGCGGGTTAGCCTCTCCCCTGAGCGCCTTCGCATGCCACGCCACATGCGCGCCGATGAAGCTGGCGATGAAGTAATAACTGTGGTCATAGCCGGAGCGCATATTGAGGACCAGCTTATGCCCCACGGCATCGCAGGCCGCTTGCAACAGATGCGGCTTGAGTTGGGTTTCTAAAAACTCATCGCCCAGCCCTTGCTCGACCAGAAGCGGCAAGCGCTCTGAAGCCGTCTTCACCAGCTCCACCGCGTCATAGGCTTTCCAGGCTTCACGGTCCTCGCCGAGATAGGCGGTGAACGCCTTCTCGCCCCAGGGCACTTGGCTTGGCGCCACGATGGGCGAAAAGGCCGAGACGCTTTTATACCGCCCCGGATTTTTCAGCGCGATGGTGAGCGCCCCATGCCCGCCCATGGAATGGCCGCTGATCGCGCGCGCCTCGGTCGCCGGAAATTCGGCTTCGATCAGCTCCGGCAATTCCTTCACGATGTAATCATACATGCGGAAATGCTTGGCCCAGGGCTCCTCAGTAGCGTTGAGATAAAACCCCGCACCTTGCCCCAGATCATAAGCCGGATCATTGGCGACGCCCTCACCCCGCGGGCTGGTATCAGGCGCCACAAGGATCACGCCATGCTCCGCCGCATAACGCTGCGCGCCTGCCTTGGTGATGAAATTCTGCTCGTTGCAGGTCAGCCCCGAGAGCCAATACAAAACCGGCAGGCGATCCTTTTCTGCGTCCGGCGGCAGATAGACGGAAAAATTCATCGCGCAACCGAGCGTTTTGGACTCGTGGCGATAGACATCCTGATAGCCGCCGAATGAGGCGCGATGCTCGATGCGTTCCATAGCCATCTCAGTAATGGATCACGGAGCGGATCGATTTTCCCTCATGCATCAGATCGAAAGCTTCGTTGATGCGTTCCAGCGGCAGCGTATGCGTCACAAACGGCGCGAGTTCGATCTCGCCGCGCATCGCCTCCTCCACCATGCCCGGCAACTGGCTGCGCCCTTTCACGCCGCCGAACGCGGTGCCTTTCCAGGTGCGACCTGTCACGAGTTGGAACGGACGCGTGGAAATCTCCTGCCCCGCGCCCGCCACGCCGATGATTACGGATTGGCCCCAGCCGCGATGGGCGCATTCCAGCGCCGCCCGCATCACATTCACATTGCCGATGCATTCAAAGGAATGATCGACGCCCCAGCCGGTCATCTCCACGATCACCTGCTGGATCAGCTTGTCATAGTCTTTCGGATTGACGCAATCGGTGGCGCCGAATTGGCGCGCCAGATCGAACTTTGTTGGATTGGTATCAACAGCGATGATCCGCCCGGCTTTCGCTTGCCGCGCGCCCTGGATCACGGCAAGGCCGATGCCGCCGAGCCCGAACACCGCCACGCTGTCGCCGGGCTGCACCTTCGCCGTGTTATGCACCGCGCCGATGCCTGTCGTCACACCGCAGCCGAGCAGACACACCTCTTCGTGATTGGCGGCGGGATTGATCTTGGCGAGTGAGACTTCGGCCACCACGGTATATTCGCTGAAGGTCGAGCAGCCCATATAGTGATAGATCGGCTGGCCGTTATAGGAGAACCGCACCGTGCCATCGGGCATCACGCCTTTGCCTTGGGTGGCACGCACAGCGACGCATAAATTCGTCTTGCCGGATTTGCAGAACAGGCACTCGCCGCATTCGGCGGTGTAGAGGGGGATCACATGATCGCCCGGCGCAACGCTGGTGACACCCTCGCCCACTTCTACCACCACGCCCGCACCTTCATGGCCGAGGATGGCGGGAAACAGCCCTTCCGGGTCATCGCCCGAAAGCGTGAAGGCATCGGTATGGCAGACGCCGGTATGGCTGATCTTGATCAGTACCTCGCCTTTTTTCGGCGGCGCGACGTCAACTTCCACGATCTCGAGAGGTTTTCCAGCTGCAAAAGCAACGGCCGCACGCGATTTCATGAGAATCCTTTAGCGCAAATCCTCCAGCACCTTGGCAAAATCCGTGGCGCAACGAAATCCCAATTTCGCTTCGGCTTTGGCTGTCGAATAGACCCGGTCGATGGCGGAAAACATCGTCCAGCCGCGCTTTTCATAGAGCGCCCGGTAGTGCGGGAAATAGCGCGCAACCACGGCTGGCGCATCCGCGATCAAAGCTTCGCAATCTTCCGGGCTGAAAGGCGTCGGCGCCGAGACGATGAACGTGTCAAAGCCGATCTCAGGGGCTTTTGTAAGCGCCACAACATGCGCCTCAGCGGCATCCTCCACCGTCAGCCGCCGGAACAAGAACTCGTTCGCCTTGGTGTTGTCGCCGGATTGCACGATCGTATGCGCCATGTCGTCTTCTTCGGGGAAGAAGCGCGCCGTGCGCAGCACTACACAAGGCAAACCCTGCTCGTGAAAGGCCAAGCGGCAAAGCTGCTCGGCAGCGAATTTGGTGATGCCATAGATATTGCGCGGCTCAGGCGCGAGGGTCTCGTCGATCCATTCGGCTTTCTTGGCCCCGCCTGCCTTGCCCGCACGGATGCTCTTGGAAATCATCAGCGAGGTGGTGGAGGTGAAAACAAAGCGCGAGGCGCCCTGTGCAACCGCCTCTTCCAAAAGGTTCTGCGTTCCTTGCACATTGGTGGCGATGAAGGCCGAAGCCGGATGCTTGACGATATCGGGCTTATGCAGCGCGCCCGAATGGATCACCGCCTCCACGCCCTCCATCGCGTGGGCGACGGTCTCGCGGTCCGCGACCGATCCGACAATTTGTGTGCATGGTCCAGGCAAGATATCGAGCCCCACCACCACATGGCCATCCTGCGCCAAGCGCGGAGCAAGCGTCCGTCCCAGCCAACCCGAAGATCCGGTCAAAAGAATACGCATGGAGCGCAGGTAAGCACCCGAGGTCGCCTTGAAAAGTCCGCCCTAGGGAAAAAATGACAACCCTCCGGATCCAAAATGACGCGCCCATTTATAAACTTCCGTTCAGAAAGCTTATGAGTGCAATTCGCTCTTGACCCGACTTATCCTCATGTGCAGCATAAAGACGCTACCCGGCCCTTGAAGCCGGTTTCTTTGCACCCCATATATACTCAAGTAGAGCATAAGTGGACAGCGTCATGGATATTCTGCCTTTCACGCCCGCCGTCGCCCGCGAAACCGAGGCCCTCAAGGCCCGGATGATGAAGGTCATCCCGGAGATCGAATGGCCGGTGCACGCGCCCTATATCGCCGCGATCAATGCGCTCAAGCGCGAGAAGAACGCCGTCATCCTGGCGCATAACTACATGACGCCCGAGATTTTCCATGGCGTGGCCGATTTCGTCGGCGACTCGCTGCAGCTCGCCCGCCTCGCCGCCAAGACCGAGGCCAAGCTGATCGTGCAGGCTGGCGTCCATTTCATGGCCGAGACCTCTAAGGTTCTGTCGCCGGAAAAGACCGTTCTTATTCCCGATCCCCAGGCGGGCTGTTCGCTTGCCGCCTCCATCACCGGCGCCGATGTTCGCCTCTTGAAGCAGACCTATCCCGGCCTGCCGGTGGTGACCTATGTTAACACCTCGGCTGAAGTGAAGGCCGAAAGCGATGTCTGCTGCACCTCCTCCAACGCGGTGGCGGTGGTGGAAGATATCGCCCGCGAATGGGGCGTCGATACCGTGATCATGGTGCCCGATGAATTCCTCGCCCAGAACGTCGCCAAGCTGACCAAGATCAAGGTCATCACCTGGAAGGGCCATTGTGAGGTACACGAGCGCTTCACGGCGGAGACCATCCGCGATTTCCGCGACAGCCATCCCGGCGTGATCGTGATCGCCCATCCCGAATGCCCGCCCTCCGTGGTGGCGGAAGCCGATTTCGCGGGTTCCACTTCGGGCATGATCGATTTCGTGGCGCAGAAACAACCTCAGAAGGTCGTACTCGTCACTGAATGCTCGATGAGCGACAACGTTGCTGTTGAATTTCCCAAGGTCGATTTCGTGCGGCCCTGCAATCTCTGCCCGCACATGAAGATGATCACCCTGCCGAAAATTTTGCACGCGCTGCAAACAAACACGGTGGAAGTGACGGTCGATGCCGCCATTGCCGAACGGGCCAAAAAGGCCGTGGAACGCATGCTGGCGGTGCCTGTGAAGGCTGCGCGTCAGGCGGCGTAAACGCCGAAGGAAAATTGGAATGACAAGCCATCTGGGCAATGTCATCGAAAGCGAGGGCGCGCTTATTCTGGGCGCGGGCGTCGCTGGTTTATTCACCGCCTTGAAGCTGGCACCTTATCCCTGCCTGGTGCTCGCCGATGAGCGACCTGGCGTGTCGGGCTCGAGTGCTTGGGCGCAAGGCGGCATCGCCGCCTCGGTCGGCAAAGGCGATACTTGGCAATCTCATGCCGCCGATACGGTGGCGGCGGGCGCAGGCCTGACCGATCCAGAAATTGCTGCGCTGGTGGCGCGTGAAGCCCCTGCCCGCATCAACGATCTTCTTTCTTACGGCGCGCCGTTTGACCGTGACGCCGATGGCTCGATCGCCGTGGCGCGCGAGGCCGCGCATTCCGCCAGCCGCATCGTGCATGTGAAAGGCGACCGCGCCGGTGCCGAAGTCATGGCGGCGCTGGCCAAATGCGCTTTCGCGGCACCTTCCATTCGTTTTGTGGAAGGCTATCACGCCGTCGAGCTGGCGCTGGAAAATGGCCGTGTCGTCGGAGTCTTCGCCCGCAGCTGGACCTCCAACGCAGACGCACCCCGCCTCATCCTGATCCGTGCTAAGGCGGTGGTGATGGCGACGGGCGGGCTCGGCGCCTTATATGCCGTCTCCACCAATCCGCCGGAATCGCGCGGAGAAGGTCTTGGCATGGCGGCGCGCGCAGGCGCGGTGATCGCCGACCCCGAATTCGTGCAATTCCATCCCACCGCCATCGCGGTGAACAAAGACCCTGCCCCGCTCGCTACCGAAGCCTTGCGCGGTGAAGGCTCTATCCTGATCGATGAAACCGGCCGCCGCTTCATGCCGTCGGTGCATGAAAACGCAGAGCTTGCGCCGCGCGATGTGGTGGCGCGCGCCATTCATCGCGAGATCGCCGCAGGCCATAAGGTGTTTCTGGATTGCACCAAATCGGTCGGCGCCGAATTTCCGCATCATTTTCCAACCGTCTATCAGGCCTGCAAAGAGGCCGGGATTGATCCGGTCACGCAACCGATCCCTGTCGCCCCCGCCGCGCATTACCACATGGGCGGCATCGCTACCGATCAACGCGGGCGCACCTCGCTCGAAGGGCTTTGGGCAGTCGGCGAATGCGCGTCTACCGGACTACATGGCGCCAATCGGCTTGCCTCTAATTCGTTGCTCGAAGGCTTGGTGTTTGGCGCCCGCGCCGCGGAGGACATCAAGAGCAATCCCGCGCCTGCCATCAGCCACGCGGCGCTGCTGCCGCCGGTCGTCAGCTATTGTGCCCCGCCCGTGCCGCGTCCGTTGCGCGAGGTGATGAGCCGTCTCGTCGGTCTCGAACGCAATGAGGCCGGCCTCAAGGAAGCGCTTGGCAAGATCGCGCAGATCGAACGCGCAGGCGGCTATGATCCCTCGCTCCTCAACATGACATCTGCGGCCCGTCTGGTGATTGCTGGCGCGCTTGCCCGGCAGGAGAGCCGGGGCAGCCATACCCGCACCGATTATCCCAAGACGGACGCCCACGGGAGCCGCAACTTCCTCACCCTGGCCGAGGCCAACCGGCTGGCTGAGGAAATCCTTCCAGCCTCCGCCTGCGCCGCCCGCTAACCTTTCCAGAGACGATGAATGCCCGCTAACCTTCGCCCGCCGCCCGCGCTGCTGATCGAACCCTTGGTGCGCCGGGCGCTGGAGGAGGATTTGGGCCGGGCCGGTGACCTCACCTCCGACCTCATTCTCCCCCCAGGTCAGCAAGGCATGGCGGCGCTGGTCGCACGGCGTGAGGGGGTGATTTCAGGCCTGCAAGTCGCCGCCCTCGCCTTTGGACTGGTAGACAGCGCCCTCAGCGTCCGTCAGGAGGCTCAGGACGGCGATAAAGTTCCAGCAGGCACGAGGCTCATGGTCCTTGAAGGCGCCGCCAGGAGCCTTCTGACGGGCGAGCGCGTGGCGCTCAACTTCGTCGGGCACCTCTCCGGGGTCGCCACCGCGACGCGTGCCTTGGTGGATGCCGTGGCCGGTACGAAGGCAAGAATTGTATGCACCCGCAAAACAACTCCCGGTCTGCGCGTGTTGGAGAAATACGCTGTACGCTGCGGTGGCGGCTTTAACCATCGCTTCGGTCTCGATGACGCGATCATGATCAAGGATAACCATATCGCCGCCGCGGGTGGGATCACCGCAGCCGTGGAGCGGGCCCGCGCGGGCATCGGCCATATGCTGAAAATAGAGGTCGAGGTCGACACACTCACCCAGCTCGAAGAGGCCCTGAGCCTCGGCATCGACACCATCCTGCTCGACAACATGCCGCCCGCGATGCTGCGCGAGGCTGTGGCGCTCAACAACGGCCGCGCCACGCTCGAGGCTTCCGGCAATGTCACGCTTTCCACCGTGCGCGCGATTGCTGAGTCTGGTGTCGACTACATTTCTTCGGGTGCGCTCACCCACTCCGTAGCAAATTTGGATGTGGCCTTGGATTTTTGATGTCTGAAGCGTGAGAGAACATAACTCACGCCCGTATCGGGGACGAGGATGAGTTGCTATAAGCCGCGGCGGAATAGCACAGATGACGGAAGATGAAATCGCTCCTCGCCGGTTACCAGAAATTCCGTAAAGAGATTTGGCCCAGCGACAAAGAACACTTTGTCGAACTCGCCAAAGGTCAAAACCCCCATACGCTTGTGATTTCGTGCAGCGACTCCCGTGTGGACCCCGCCACGATTTTTGGTGCGCGCCCGGGTGATCTCTTTGTCATCCGCAACGTGGCCTCGGTTGTACCACCCTATGAAACCAACAGCGGCTATCATGGCGTCAGCGCCGCCATTGCTTTCGCCGTGATCAATCTCGAAGTGGCGCGCGTCGTGGTCCTCGGCCATGAATATTGCGGTGGTGTGACCGCGGCTATGTCCACAGAGGATCTGACCACGCCCTTCCTCTCGCAATGGGTGTCGCTCTTGAAACCCGCGATTCACAAATGCGGCTGCGAACACGGCCAGCTTCCGGTCGAATATGAATCGATCCGCCTTTCGCTCGGCCGCCTGATGACCTTCCCGTTTATCGCGGAGCGGGTGGAAAAGAAGGGCCTGCAGCTCTTAGGCGCCCATTTCAAGATTTCCGACGGCACGCTTTCAGTGCTCGACAACAAGACGGGCGAATTTGCTACCGTTCCCGAGCTCTGAAAGCTTCGGACAAGAAAGCCCACCCCACCTTCGTCATGGCCGGGCTCCGATCCGGCCATCCGTCTCGCGGCCACGCCTCTCCAAAACGCTTAACGGGCAGCGGCACTCCGGCTGGCAGGGAAACCACTCTCTCCCGCCGGAACGCCACTGCCCGTTATTCCTTAAGCCGCCTCACATGGCGCGAGAGCGCGCCGCAGCTTCCTTCTTGTAAAAGACGTGATTGCCGATCTGGGTGGTACGCGCCATCTCGGCGGCCCATTCCGGCTCGACCGTGGTGGCGTGGAAATTGACTGCCCCGCCAGTGGCGCCGCGCAGTTGCGATTCGCCGGTCAGTATCTGGGCCGCAAGCGTCTGGGCGCGCATCCAGGCGCCAGGCTGTTTGTGCTTCTTCAGCTCGCCATTGCAGGTGAAGGAGAACTGGCAGGCCGGCTGGCCCGCGCCTTCATAAACCACGGCGCAAATGGAATGGCCGTAATTGCCTTTGCGCATGCGCGAGAAGATCACCTCGGCGATGGCCTTCTGGCCCTTCTCGCCCTCGCCGCGCGCCTCATAGTAGAGCGCTTCGGAAAGGCAGCGGTGCTCGGCCAAAAGCTTGTTCATGACCAGCTCTTCAGCCGGAGACTTGGCGCGGCCCGGAACATAGGCCGCTTCGGTGGCCGTCCCCGCCAGGGACACCGGCGCCGAGACGGGCGCGGCTTGGGCCACGATTTGTGCGACAGGCTTCAATTCTTCCGTATGCGGACGATACGCAGCAGCCGCACCGACAGCCGCGCTCACGGCTGCGAGTACAACGGTAAGCGCACCAACCAGGATGCGATCAGACCGTCGAAGGGCGTCAGGCGTTTTCTTAGACATCGGGATAACTCTCTTCGAACTCGTTTCGAATGTATCGGCTTGTTAGGTCGACCTTGGTCGGCGTGATTACGAACAGTTCCCCCATCTCCCCCGTTAACACTCTCCCAGACACGGGAGGCGCGCTGTTAGTCCATGAACGAAGCCCGCGTCAAATTAAAAAATTCAAGATCGTGACACAACGTCACCCTTGCAAAAGAAAAAACGAGGGAAATCCTGGATTTTCCCGGACTTCCCTCGCGTATTTTTTTGTGTGCGAAACCACTACTCCGTACACAGATTATCGCTCAAAACGCGTGATCAGACATCGCGCTCCACTTTTTTGAGAGCCGCTTGCGCCGCCGCAAGACGAGCGACAGGCACGCGGAACGGCGAACACGAGACATAATTCAGCCCTACTTCGTGACACAAAGCGATGGAATCGGGATCGCCGCCATGCTCGCCGCAGATGCCGACATCAAGATCGCTGCGAGTCTTACGACCGCGTTCGGCTGCGATCTTGATCAACTCGCCAACACCATCGCGATCGATTGTCACAAACGGATCGCGCATCAGAAGTCCTTTCATTTGATACTCAGTCAAGAAAGGACCGGCATCATCACGGCTGATACCGCAAGTCGTTTGCGTTAGATCGTTTGTGCCGAAGGAGAAGAATTCGGCGGTCTGTGCAAGATCACCGGCGCGCAATGCGGCGCGCGGCAACTCGATCATTGTGCCGATCTTATACTGCGGCAGTTTTCCGCGTTCTTTCTTCACCTGCTGCGCCACGGTTTCGATGACGTCCTTGGCGAAGTCGAGTTCCTGCTTCCAAGCCACTACCGGAATCATGATTTCGGCGATGACTTTTTTGCCTTCGGCTTCGACATTAAGTGCGGCTTCGAGAATCGCGCGCGCTTGCATCGCGGTGATTTCCGGGAAGGTGATTCCAAGGCGGCAGCCGCGATGGCCGAGCATCGGATTCATCTCGTGAAGCTGATTGGCCTTCTGTTTCAGCTTGGCAACGGAAAGGTCCGCGGACTTCGCAACCGCCGCATATTCCTCTTCCTTGTGCGGCAGGAATTCATGCAGCGGCGGATCGAGCAGACGGATGATCACCGGCAGCCCGTCCATGACACGGAAAATTTCTTCGAAATCGCCGCGCTGCATGGGCAGAAGCTTCGCGAGAGCGCGTTCGCGTTCTTCCACCGTTTCCGACAGAATCATCTGGCGCACGGCCACGATGCGATCGCCATCGAAGAACATATGCTCGGTGCGGCAGAGGCCGATGCCTTGCGCGCCAAAGGACCGCGCGGTGCGCGCATCGGTCGGCGTATCGGCATTGGTGTAGACCTTCAACTCGCGCACTTCATCGGCCCAGTTCATCAGCGTGTTGAAATCGCCGGTAAGTTCGGGCTTCTGCATCGGTACGCGGCCCTGATAGACCACGCCCGCCGAGCCATCGATGGTGATGACATCGCCCTGCTTCAGCATCTTGTCGCCCACCGCCATGCATTTGGCGTCGTAATCGATGCGGATGGAACCCGCACCGGCCACGCATGGACGGCCCATGCCACGCGCAACCACGGCCGCGTGAGAAGTCATGCCGCCACGCGCCGTAAGGATACCCTTGGCCGCATGCATGCCGTGAATGTCTTCCGGGCTGGTTTCCTGGCGAACCAGGATGACATCATGGCCTTCATTGGTGAGCTTCTCGGCTTCGTCAGCAGTGAATACGATTTCGCCGATGGCTGCGCCCGGAGAGGCCGCAAGACCGGTGGAGAATTTCAGCTTAGGTGCTTTCGGGTCGAGGGTCGGGTGCAGCAATTGATCAAGCGCTGCGGGGTCGACACGCTGCACGGCGGTCTTCTTGTCGATCAGGCCCTCGCTGACGAGATCGATGGCGACTTTCAGCGCGGCCTTGGCGGTGCGCTTGCCGGCGCGGCATTGCAGCATCCAGAGCTTGCCTTCCTGGATGGTGAATTCGACGTCCTGCATTTCCTTGAAGTGGTTTTCAAGCTTCTGCCCGATGCCAAGGAGCTCCTTGTACATATTGGGCATGGCCTCTTCCATCGACGGCTTCTTGCCGCCCTGGCGTTCACGCACCAGCTTGGTGATCGGCTGCGGAGTGCGGATACCGGCCACCACGTCTTCGCCTTGCGCGTTGATGAGATATTCGCCGTAGAGATATTTCTCGCCATTGCCGGGGTCGCGCGTGAAGGCCACACCCGTAGCAGACGTATCGCCGCGATTACCGAACACCATCGCCTGCACGTTCACCGCCGTGCCCCAATCGCCGGGGATCTTATTCAAGCGGCGATAGGTTTGCGCGCGGGTGCACATCCAGCTTGAGAAGACGGCGCCAATGCCGCCCCAAAGCTGCTCTTCCACCGTATCCGGGAAGGGCTTGCCGAGCTTCTTCTGGACGAGTTCCTTGAACTTCGCCGTGACGGTTTTCAGATCGCCCGCATCGAGATCGGTGTCGAGCTCAACGCCTTTGGCTTCTTTGGCGTGGTCGAGGATTTCCTCGAAATCGGCATGCTCCATTCCGAGCACGACGTTCGAATACATCTGCACGAAGCGGCGATAGCTGTCCCAGGCAAAGCGCGGGTTGTTGGTCAGCTTGATCACGCCTTCCACGGTCTCCGGCGTCAGGCCGAGATTGAGAACCGTATCCATCATACCTGGCATGGAGACGCGCGCGCCGGAGCGCACCGAGACCAAGAGCGGGCGTTCCGGATCGCCCAGCTTGGCGTCCATCAAACGGCCCATGCGGATCACCGCGGCTTCCACCTGCTCCTTCAGGTCCGCGGGATAGGTCTGGTTGTTGGCATAATAGTAGGTGCAGACCTCGGTGGTGATGCTGAAGCCCGGAGGAACAGGCAACCCAAGGTTGCTCATTTCCGCGAGATTGGCACCCTTGCCGCCTAAGAGGTTGCGCATACTGGCATCGCCGTCGGCGCTACCGTCCCCAAATGTATAGACCCATTTGCTCATCGTTTCTCTCACCTAGTTTTGTTGTGATTGTTGTGAGGACCCGATCCTGGGCGCCGAGGCGCATCGGCAGGCACAATTCGGGACCCTGCAGCGCAAAGAGATCGCGTCGCGTTGGTGATCCCGATGTGGTTAAGACCCGCATAAGCCGGCCCTGCCAAAAAGAGGGAAAGGGAACTCACACTGTAATTTCAGGAGTAATACGCATGCGTTCACGACGCAATGTGGCAGGCTGGCGCTATTTTTTGATCGATTATTGCTGGTGCGAAATCTACCCTGGCACAGTCACGCTGGAAGCGTCTGCGCTGAAGGCGATTGCCTGGGGACCGAGGGTCCTGCAATCGGAGATTTCAGGTAGCGTGATACGCCCAAATATGGCGAAAAGCGAGCCGATGCCCCTCAACTGACATGCGTATAGTTTTGCCAAATGGCGCATTTTGCATGCGCAGTTATGATTATTTTATAGGCATTTTGAATATGGCGAAAATCGGCCATTTCTCGCCTTTTCCGCGCATGCGACAGTTGTGACCCCGGTGTCATTCCACACCGCACAATTGGTATTCGCACCTTACAAATTCCGCTTTTGGGCGTGCCCAATCCGCAGGCGCGACAATTGGCGCCGACGTTTCACAGGGTGAAGTCGTGCGTGCTTCGAGGGCCTGCACCCCAATCGCACTGCCTCTCGTTCACAGCCTGCGCGCAGGCCACCTCAGCATGACGAGAGTTTTTAAATCCCAATCTCGTCATGCTGAGGTGCGAGCCGCGTAAAACTGTAAGTGATTCAAGCAATTGCCCGGGCGGCGAGCCTCGAAGCACGCACCACCAGACCTGTCATCCCGGACGCGCCCACGAAAATCGCGTCATCTGTCACAAAGGCGCGATCCGGGACCTACTCGGAAATCTGTGCTGGCGCAAAAGTGGGTCCCGGGTCTCTCAGCCGATGCTGCGCACCGCCTGATCGCCCGGGATGACAGCTCTTTTGCTACCCTTCAATCTTCGAGAAATCAGCCACCAGATGCAGCGTGGCGCGAAGTTGCGAAAGCAGCAGCAAGCGGTTCTTGCGCAGACTCGCATCCTTATCGTTCACCGTCACCTTATCGAAAAACGCGTCCACTGGCGCGCGCAGCCCGGCCATCACACCCATGGCTTCGACAAAGCGCTCGGCTTCAATATCGGCCTTCACCTGCCCGGCTGCTTTCTGAAGTTCGGCGAACAGCGCCATTTCTTCCTCCAGCACCAGCGCGGAAGCCTCCGCCTCGCCTTCGTAAGTGGTTTTGTCTTTCTTCTCTTCGGCCTTCAAAATATTGGCCGCGCGCTTGTAGCCCGCGAGGAGATTGGTGCCCGCCTCGGTCTTGAGGAAGGACTGCAACGCCTCCACCCGCGCCACGAGCCGCACCAGATCATCTTCATTGCCGAGAGAGAACACGGCATCGATCAGATCATACCGCGTGCCTTTTTCTTTCAACGCGACCTTCAGACGGTCGGCGAAGAATGTGAGCAGCTCCGAGTGCACAATTCTCCCGATACCCTTTTCGGAATTATAATAGT
Organism: Rhizomicrobium palustre; assembly: GCF_011761565.1. Lineage (NCBI taxonomy): Bacteria > Pseudomonadati > Pseudomonadota > Alphaproteobacteria > Micropepsales > Micropepsaceae > Rhizomicrobium > Rhizomicrobium palustre. The sequence continues at coordinate 3,898,071 of NZ_JAASRM010000001.1, forward strand.
CCGCTTGGCTGGTATGAGCCGTCAGCGGAAGAAACAATTTATTCTCAAGAATAAGACGGATTACGCCAAGAGCCGCCCGTCTCAAGGCAAATGGGTCACCCGATCCCGTCGGCTTTTCATCGTATCGGAAAAACCAAACAAGCTGATCCAGCTTATCCGCCAGCGCCACAGCGATGGAGACCTTGCTTGTCGGCACGGCATCGCTGGGGCCTACTGGCTTATAGTGATCGCGGATGGCATCGGCGACTTCGGCGTCTTCGCCGTCATGGATGGCGTAATAGCGGCCCATCACGCCTTGCAATTCGGGGAACTCGCCCACCACGCCAGTCGTCAAATCCGCCTTGCACAGCAGCGCGGCGCGTTTGGCTTTTTCCACATCGGCGCCGATCTTGGCCGCGATCTCGCCTGCCAGCGCCACAATGCGCATCACGCGCTCATACTGCGTGCCGAGCTTGGCGTGGAAGGTGATGCCCTTTAGCGCGTCGACGCGATCCGCAAGCTTGGTCTGACGATCCAAATCCCAGAAGAATTTCGCATCCGACAAACGGGCGCGCAGCACGCGCTCGTTACCGGCGATGATCGCCGCGCCGCCATCCTCGGCCACCATATTGGAGACCACCGCGAAGCGATTGGCGAATTTGCCGGTCTTAGGATCGCGCAGCGAGAAATACTTCTGATGCGTGCGCATCGAGGTCTGCAAAATCTCCGCTGGCACATCCATGAACTGATCTTCGATGCGGCCGATCAGCACCGTCGGCCATTCGTTCAGGCCCGCGACTTCCTCCAAAAGGCCCTCATCCTCGATCAGCTCCAAGCCCAGCGCGAAAGCGGCGGTCTTGGCCTGTTCCAGAATGGTTTCCTTGCGGTCGGCCGCATCCAGCATCACATGATGATGCTTAAGGTCGGCGCGATACATCTCGAAGCTATTGGCGGTGATGACGCCCGCCGACAGGAAGCGATGGCCGCGGGTTTGCTTGCCGCTTTTCACGCCCGCAAACTCGAACGGCACCACTTCGCCGCCCAGCGTGCAGAGGATCGAATGCAAGGGGCGCACCCAGCGCGTCGCCTCGCCCGGAATCCAGCGCATGGATTTGGGCCAAGGCAGTTTCGCCATGCATTCCGGGATCACTTCGGCCAGCACTTCGGCGGTGTCGCGGCCTTTGCGATGAATGACGGCGACATAGAATTCGCCCTTGCCGTCATCGCGCTTTTCGCATTGTTCCAGCGTCACACCAGCCGAACGCAGAAAGCCTTCAATGGCTTTTTCGGGCGCGGTGATACGCGGACCTTTCTTTTCCTCGGACACGTCCGGCTGTTTCACCGGCAGACCGGCGCAGACGAGCGTCAAGCGGCGCGGCCCCGCGAAAGCCTTGGAGCCTTCGAACAAAAGACCGCGATCCGACAGCGCGCCGACGACCAGCCGCTCCAAATCCTTGGCGGCCTGCGCCTGCATGCGCGCGGGAATTTCTTCGGAGAACAGTTCAAGAAGCAAATCAGCCATATCAGCCAAACCTCGGCTCGTAAGCGCCCATGGGTGTCGCAAGCCAGCCTTCGCAGCACATTTTGGCGAGGGCGCGCACGCGGGCGATGTAGGCGGCGCGTTCAGTGACGGAGATCACGCCGCGCGCATCCAGCAAGTTGAAGCAATGCGAAGCCTTGATGCATTGGTCATAAGCGGGCAGCGGCACGCCTTTTTCGACCAGCGATTTGCATTCGGCTTCGGCGTCCTCGAAATGCCGCTTCAGCATCTCGGTATTGGCGTGCTCGAAATCGTAAGCCGAGAACTCACGCTCCGACTGGTGAAACACTTCGCCATAGCGAAAATTTTCGTTGAAAGCCAAGTCGTAGACGAACTCGACGCCCTGCACATACATGGCGAGGCGTTCCAGGCCATAGGTGATCTCGGCGCAAACCGGATCGCAATCGATGCCGCCGACCTGCTGGAAATAGGTGAACTGCGTCACCTCCATGCCGTCGCACCAAACTTCCCAGCCCAGGCCCCAGGCGCCCAGCGTCGGGCTTTCCCAATCGTCTTCCACGAAGCGCACATCATGCTTCATCGGGTCGAGGCCGATGGCCTTCAAAGAGCCGAGATAAAGCTCCTGAACATTCTCCGGGCAGGGCTTCAGGATCACCTGATACTGATAATAATGCTGCAGGCGGTTCGGGTTCTCGCCATAGCGGCCATCCTTGGGGCGGCGGGAAGGCTGCACATAGGCCGCGCGCCAGGGCCTCGGACCAAGCGCCCGCAAGGTGGTGGCCGGGTGGAAGGTACCCGCCCCCATCTCCACATCATAAGGCTGCAGGATCAGGCAGCCTTGCGCCGCCCAATAATTCTGAAGGGTCAGGATCAGGTCCTGAAATGTTTTCGCCACGATCGGTGCCTCGGAGCGTCAGCCAAATACCGTAAGGCTGCGCGACAGCTAAAGAATCCGCCGGAACCTAGCGGCGCGAGCGCGGGCAAACAACAGCAAATGCCACCCTTTAACCTCCCCCTCGCGGGGAGGTCGATCCGACGCAGCGAGAGCGAAGACGGATCGGGTGGGGGAAGCGGCGGAAGCACAGCTCAATCGCTTCCCCCCACCGAAATGCTTCGCTTCGCTTTCGCATTTCGACCTCCCCACAAGGGGGAGGTTAAAGGGTCAGTCCCCGCTCACCCCTTAAGACCGCATCGGCCTCTGGCGTATAGCGCCCGTCCGCCTCGTGCAGCACCAGGCCGGGCAATAGCGCCATCGGCGAACGCGCGCCTTGGCGAGCCTGCAAAATAACCCGTTTTGCAGGAACTCCAGCCTTGGGCCAGAGCGGAAAGACCGAAATACCCCGCTCCGGCAGGGCCTGAAGCGCCTCCGAAAGCCGGTCGGCGCGCAAAATCGTGGTAAACGCCCCCCCGGAAACCGTCCTTTTCAGCCCGGCGCGCAGCCAATCGGCCAGCCGCCCGCCATCTTGCAGCGCCCGCGCCTTGGCAGGATCAGGGGCCGCCTGCCCCTCCTCGCCATGAAATGGCGGATTGGCGAAAACATGGTCGAAAGGCTTTCGATAGCAGGCCGGAAGGGCGAAAATATCTCCTGTTATCAGAGACATACGCTCCAGAAGCCCGTTTGCGGCGGCATTGGCAGAGCCCAGCTCTGCGGTCGGCGGGTCGATTTCCACGCCCTTGGCCCGCACGCCCGCCACCCGGGTCAGCAAACACAGCGCGGCCGTTCCCACCCCGGTGCCCAGCTCCAAGACCTCTTCCCCGGCCTCGGCGGGGACGGCGGCGGCGAGCATCACCGCGTCCAGCCCGGCGCGAAACCCGGCCTCCGGCTGGCGGATGATGACGCGCCCGCCCAAAAAGCGATCTTCCGTCAGAGACATCGCATTATGCTTCTGGTTCCAAGGCCTTAGCGCCCAGCGCCTCGGTCAGAATGGCGCGCGCCTCGGCCTCATCCTCATCGGCCACCATCAGGCGGCGCGGCAGCACCCCGACGCTCCCCTCCATCACGCTCATGGCGCCATCAAAGACAACCGCGCCGATGCCGGCGTCCCTAAGCACGGCTTGGGCGTAATCGAGCTGAACCGGGTCATTCGTCTTCAATATGAGGCGCATAGAGGCGATTCCAACTAGCAAGCGAAGCCATTGTATCACCGAAATCTTTCCTTGCCCGCTTGACCCAGGGCCGCGCCGCAACCAATCTCCCGGCAAACAGACGCGAGCCCCCGCATAGCATGCAAGTCAGCACCCGCACCGACATTTCACCCGTGGAACAACTGCATGCCCTGGTGGCAGCCGATATGCGTGCCACCGACGTCCTTATTCATGAGCGCCTGTCGAGCGCGGTGGCGCTGATCCCCGATCTCGCCAAGCATCTGATCGATTCCGGCGGCAAGCGGTTGCGCCCGCTCCTCACCCTCGCCGCGGCCCAGGTCGGCGGCTATCACGGCGCCCATCACATCAAGCTCGCCGCAGCGGTGGAGTTCATCCATACCGCCACGCTGCTACATGATGATGTCGTGGACGACAGCGCGCTGCGCCGGGGTAAGGTTTCGGCCAATATCGTCTGGGGCAATAAGGCGAGCGTGCTGGTTGGCGACTTTCTCTTCAGCCGCGCCTTCGAATTGATGGTCGAAACTGACGAGTTGAAAGTACTCGGCATTCTCTCGCATGCGTCCGCCGTGATCTCCGAAGGCGAAGTGATGCAGCTCAAATCCTCCGGCAATCTGCAAGCCTCCGAGGACCATTATCTGCGCGTCGTCAGCGCCAAGACGGCGGAGCTCTTCGCTGCGGCTGCCGAAGCTGGCGCGGTGATCGCGGGCGGTGAACACGCGAAAGCCTTGCGCGCCTATGGCCAAAATCTAGGTATCGCCTTCCAGCTTGTCGATGATGCGCTGGATTATTCCGGCCGTCAGGCGCTGATGGGCAAAGCCGTCGGCGATGATTTCCGCGAAGGAAAAGTCACCCTGCCCGTCATTCTCGCCGTGGCGCGCGCGGATGAAGCCGCGCTGAAGTTCTGGAAAAAGACCATCGAAATGGGCACGCAAGGCGAAGCCGATCTCGACCGCGCCATCACGCTGGTCGAACAGACCGGCGCCATTGCCGATACGATGGAACGCGCCCGCGGTTACGCGGGTCTTGCCTGCCGCGCGCTCGAAACTCTGCCCGAAAGCAAAATCCGCGATGTGCTCGCCGCCGTCGCCGATTTCTGCGTCGCACGGGCGTATTAGAAATAACGCGTGACGCCGATCTCGACCTGATTGCGGCCATAGCCGTAGAGCGGGACATTGCTGTTCTGCGTGACATGCGAGAACGAGAGCTGCGGCGTGAATCCGGCATAGGTCAACCGCCGGTTTAGAACACCAATCCGGAAGGAATAGGCCCAGTCCTCGCGCGCTTGCGCAAAAGCGGCCATGCGCTCGTCGTAATGCGACCAAACCAGACTGGGCGTGGCGGCAATTGTGAAGCCAAACGGCAAGTCGCGCTGGTAGGTCACGCTGCCCCAGTAACTCCAATTCGAATAGGCCGCGACATCGGCGTCGGTGCGCGCCACCCCGATCGAAAGCTGCACCAGACTCGATGGTGAGAGGATGTAGCTGAGAGAGCCATCCAGACCGAAAACCGGACCGTTCATGGCCGGCTGCGTGGCATAGGCCACCGCACGCGCGGAAAAATTCACGCCCAGATAAAACTGCTCGGCCACCGGATGCTGAACCGATAATTGCCCGCCGAAGGCCTCGCTGTAATCTGCGTTGCCATACCAGCGCCGCATCCAATTCGCGAGCAGGCTGATATCCCAATTGGGCGAGACCCATTCCGGCCCAGCATAGGCGGAGAGCGTCATATCATCGAATTTACCGCCGCTATATTCGCTGCGATGCAGATCGGCACCCATCCGCGCTTTGATACTATCGGTAAGAAATGGCGACCACTCGCCGCCCGTGTCGAGCGTCAAGCCCACTCCGCTGGTACCACGCGCATCGGAAGATAATTCGAAAGGCAGACCATAGATCGTCACTTGCCGCACATTGGTGCCGCCATTGACATTGGTATCCGGTGCCACCGCCACCGAGAAACGATACTGCCAGCGCTTCAGCCGTGCGATCGCCCCCAGATACTGGTCGACATTGCTCTTCACCGCATCCGGCAGATCGCCCGCCCGCGCAAAGCGGAATTGGCGTTCGGCATTGGTGTAATCACCCGCCAGGAAGAAGGCACGCGCCAATTCCAGCCGCACACGGTCCGCGTTAGGCTCCGTTAACAGGAGGGCACGGAAACGCTCGATGGCCTCATCATAGCGCTGCTCGGCGACGGCGATCATGCCGAGAAGAAACAGCGCCTGGTGATCTTCGGGCGATTTTTCGAGTTGAGCTTTGAGAACGCGCTTGGCCTCATCGTTCTTGCCGCTTTGCATCAAGAGTGCGGCGGCCTCGTCAAGCGTGATCGTTTTTGTGACTTTTTTTTCTTGAGCCCATGCGGCCGCGCAACTGAACGCCAGGGCGCTTACAGCCGCTACAAGACTTGAACACAATTTCATGGTCGAAACTCGGCCGGGGGAGAAATAAGTCCTGGCACCGTAATGGCGCCAGGACTTTGCAGGTTACTGTTTACGGCCGCCAACCGTACCGATGGCCGCGCCGGTGTTGTCCCCGTTCGACAGAGTCCAGACGCCAGCGAGTTCATTGGCATTAGGGCCATAGAAGCCGCCGGAGATCGCACCCGCCGCATCAGGCTTCAAGGCGAAGGTACCGGTTGCCCCCGACGTCGCCGTCGTCGTGCCGCTGAAGCTATTGCTGCCTGTGGCAATATTTCCGGTAAAGGAAACACTGTTCCAGGGTGTCTTCTGGGTCCCGACATAGGCGTTCATATTGGAGAAATTGCCGGTCACTGCGCCCGTCGAGAAATTCGCGGTCATGGAAGCATCGCCTTGCAGTCCAGCCGCCGAGAAGGTCGCACCATTGGGAACGATCACCTCACCCGCAACCATGCCTGCGCCTGCATAGGTCGCAGAACCCGATGTCGGCAAGTTTCCGACCGGCGTTTGCATGCCAATCAGATAGGTTCCGGTGTAATCGACTTTTCCGAAATCGTTCTGGGATTGGGTCCACACGCCAAAGGAGGTGTAGCTCAAGCCATAGCTCACCAGCGAGAAGGAATACGGGCTGGTCTTACCTGCAGGCGTGCTGTCGATGGTCGTGGTGGTAACGGCGCTCAGATTGTTGTTGATCTTTCCCGTTGCCGTAACGCCGACCCCAGGCACAGTCAATGTGAAATTGGTGTCTTTGCAGGTCGGACAGCTGGGCCCGTTATCCTGGAACGAAACGCTGTTTGTAGCGTAACCGGGATAGGTAACGGTCTTGATCGGCCCGGTTCCGAGGGTTGTTTGTAACGCCGGGAATGTGCCGGTCGGATAATTGCCGCTGGCGCTGTCAAACGTCGGCCCGCCGGAGGTGGCCATGATAGGCGTGGCCTGTGTATAGCCGAAGCTGGGGGCTAATGGCGGATTGATGATAAAGGGATCGGAGTTTCCGCCGAAGGTCCCGAAAGCTGAGGTCGTCCCATCCCCGATCGACCACACCCCGGCAACGTTCCAGGAATAGGGGCCGTAAAAGCCGCCATTGGTTGTCCCGGTCGCATCGCTCTTGACGGCGAAGCTCGTTCCCGGCGCGGAGGTCGCAGAAGTCTTGCCAGCGAAAGTCATGTTGTCGGATCTTATCGATCCGGTGATGGCAACATCATTCCATGCCGTTTGGGTGGCATTGGTATCCGTTGCGGTCATGTTCTTGAGCGTACCGGTTATCGCGCCAGTCTGAAAATCTGCGTTAAGGGTGGCATCGCCGTTAAGAACAGCAACATTCTTGGCCTGCAAAGCATAGCCTTCGACATTGTTCTTCGCGGCATAAGTCGCTTTTCCCTGGAGGGCCGGACCACCCGCTCTGAAGCCCGTCACGAATTGCGATAACGTGCCTTTGCTGCCGTCCCAGACAAACCATTGCCCGGCGATCACGTCACTCCAGACATTCACCGCCATCAGCACGGCACTGCTCGCGCCATTCAGCAGGTTGAGCGCAGCGGCAGCGTCATTCTTGACGGGCTTATCGGTAACATTGAGCGAAGGAATGCTCAGCGTCAGCCCAGGCGTGCCCCCTTTTGCATGGGTCAGCGTGGCGCCACCGCTATTGGTCGCTGTATCGATCGACCAGCCACTGTTGTCGATCTTGATGCTCGATTGGAGCAGCGGGAAGACGGTGTTGGCATCCACCATTGAATTGGCGGCGCCGAAATTAGGCGTGTACTGAGCTGTGCTCGGCAAAGCCAAGCTCGGCCCCCCGTAGGAGGCGCCAGCGGGTAATGGAAGTGCGGCAGGCGGCGGGTTCGTTGTGCCACCCGTGGTGCCGCCAGTCGTACCACCCGTGGTGCCGCCGGTCGTGCCACCCGTAGTGCCGCCAGTCGTACCGCCCGTGGTGCCACCAGTCGTACCACCCGTGTTTCCGGCTGAGGTCCCATTGGACGGTGTAGAAATTGGTGAGCTTCCACCGCCCGACGCACAAGCACTCAACACAATTGCGCAAGCCGCCACTGCCACGCAGTGGGGCATCTTCCCCAAGCCGCTCATGAACATCTCTCCCCTACTCCACGCAGCATTCTTCGGCGCGTGTGTGGATGTATTTTAGCAGCTTGAGATAGCGGTGTTACCGGAAACATCTTTACGTTCGTGTGGCAAAGCGTAGCTCCCGTTAGGAGTGCAGGAAAATGCCACAGAATTGAACCGCCCAGGACCGTCCATCGGCTATGGTCGCCAGCACCGACTCTTTGGGCGGCGGACAACTTTCGGCGGCTGCGATCACGCGACGGAGTTTTTTATGCGCGCATTTCTTATCGCGTCCGTTCTTTTCTTAGCCGGGGCTTTCGCGGCAACCGATCCCATGGCCACGCGCTATGGCAACACAACCATTGCGCTTGACCCGGATGGCTCGACCACGCGCCTCTTCTATCGCGCCGACCAGAGCTTCGTCGCCAAACAAACAAACTGGCAAAGCGACGGCCATTGGGCCTTCGAAAGCGGCAAGCTCTGCCTCACGTACAAAATCACGCGTCCAGGTGTTGGCGATAAGGAATGCGTCTCTTCCGAACCGCATGCCATCGGCGATGTCTGGATACACGGCATCCATCACGTCACCTTGGTGCAAGGCGAAGCGCTGAAGGATACGCCGGAGGTATTGGCGGCGTTGGCAGCGGCGAGCCGCGTCGGCAACACGATCATCGCCAAGGATCCCGATGGCACCGAGACGCGACTATATTGGCGTCCCGATCACAGCTTCTCAGCCACGCGTCCGGGATGGCAAACCGAAGGAAGCTGGCGGGTGCAAGGCGCGAGCTTGATCCTGCATTACAACATCCCGCGCCCCAATATGGGCAGCTATGAGGAAATGAAGAACGCAACACCGCGCAAGGTGGGCGAGGTTTGGGGCATGGCGGATCGCCAGGTCACGCTAGTGGCCGGCAATCAGCTGAAAGCGCCATAACGCTTCGAGATTATTTCGGTGCGACGCCCAGAATCTGTTCCGGCGTTTCGTGCACTTCGATCGCGCTGGAGCTCTCACCAGCGCCGAAGACCACGCGCGTGCATTCGGTCCCACGGACCATGAACTGCACGACGTCGAGATTGATCAGAAGCTGCGGCGAGATGCTCGGATCGATGCCGACTTCATATTCAATGCAACGAACCCAACTCGCCATCCTGGCTCTCCCGGCCTTTGTGAAGAGACGAGATTACGCCCGGGAAAGTATACAGGTCGTAACTAGCGGGATGGGGTTTTCCCTTATACGACCCTGTCAAACGAGCGTAGATAACAGGCGGCTCGGCATCACCCACCAACCTGCATGCGCGGCTTTTAGGGCCTCGGCGGCGGCTTTCGCATCCGTTTCGGTTGCAAACAGGCCGAAACAGGTGGCCCCGCTGCCCGACATACGGGAAAGCAGCGCCCCCTCGCCTGCAATCGCTTCGAGAACCGCATTCACCTCCGGCGCGATCATCCGCGCGGGCGCTTCAAGATCGTTGCTCGTGCTTTTGAGATAGCCAATCAGATGGTCGGCACCGGTGAAATACGGAGGTAACGGCAACTCCACGCCCCGGCGCTCTTTCAGGGCACCAAAGACCTTGCCCGTCGGCACACCGACACCGGGATTGACCAGCACGATGGAGAGCGGCGGCAAGCTCGGCAATTCGGTGAGAATTTCACCGCGCCCTTCCATCCATTGCGGCCGCGAGGTGATGCAGACCGGCACATCGGAGCCAAGCTCTTCGCCCACCTTCTGCAAAGCGAGCGAGTCTTTGCCCAAGTTCCAAAGCTTGGAGAGTCCACGCAGTGTCGCCGCGCAATCGGCAGACCCGCCACCGATGCCAGACGCCACCGGCAAATTCTTGGTCAGCACGATCTTGGCGCCTTGCGAGGTCCCAAGCGCGCGCGCGGCCCGGACGATGAGATTATCCTCACCTGCGCTAAGCCCCTTGCCAAACGGCCCGCCGATATCGAGCGATACGCCATCGCCTGGCGCAAACGACAGCTCATCGCCCGCCTCTGTGAAGGCGACAAGACTTTGCAATGCATGAAAGCCGTCAGGCCGTTTTGCGCCCACATGCAGGAAGAGATTGATCTTGGCGGGCGCGGATACGGAAAAACTGGTCACTGCTGAGCCGTCTGAAGTTTTTTCTCGATTTTGGCCTTGTCGCCCGCTTCGGCGCCGAAGGCAAGCGCGTGGCTCCACTGGAAGGTCGCATCTAGCTTGCGCCCGGTCTTCCAATAGGCATCGCCGAGGTGATCATTGATGGTGGGATCGCCCGGTACGAGCTGCACCGCATCTTCCAGCGCATCCACCGCTTCGGCATAGCGTCCGAGTTTGTAATAAGCCCAGCCGACGCTATCGATGATATAGCCATCCTGTGGCGCGAGCTGACGCGCCTTCTCGAGCATGGCGAGGGCTTCCTTGGTGTTCTCGCCCTTGTCAACCCAGCTATAGCCGAGGAAATTCAGCACTTGCGGCTCGCTCGGCGACAGCATCAGGGCTTCCTTGAGATCGGCTTCCGCCTTGTCCCAATTGCCCGCTTCATGCTCGGCCATGGCGCGCGCATAGAGCAGCGGCCAGCTCTTCTTGGTATGCGGACCCGCGGCAGCCAGCGCACGGTCATAGGCCGCCACAGCTTCACCAAAGCGCTTGGATTCGCGATAGGCATCGCCAAGCGCCGTCCAGCATTCTAGGTCGTTCGGATCGGCCTTTGCGAGACTCGTCAGCCGCGCGATGGCCTCATCGAATTTGTCCTGCCGGGCGATGTCGACAGCCACGGCGACCTGCGAGGCGCGATAGAAGGGCGAGGATTGCGGCACGCCGGCATAAACATGGATGGCATCCTCATACTTGCCCATGGCCTCGAAGCGATTGGCCAGAAGAATCGTGGCGAGATCGAGCTTGGGCGAAAGATGCAGCGCGAGGCGCAGATAGAGAATGGAAATATCGCGGCTCTGCTCGTCATTCAGTGAAGCGGCGATCCCGAACAGCGCCTCGGCGGCGCCATCTTCGGCGCGCGGCGCCAGCGGATCGGGCAGCACGCCCTTGGCGATCCGCGCCAGCCCCGGCTCGGTCACGGTGGCATAGCCTTCATTGATCGCAGTCTTTTCATAAAGCTGCTTGGCGGCATTGGCCTGCCCGCTGCGCTCCAGGAAACGTCCGAACGCATCCACCACGCGCGGTGTCGGGCCAGAGGCGAGCAGCGACTGGCGATAGAAGCTATCCGCCGCATCGCGGTCGCCGAAAAGTTCGGCCAGCATGGCCTCGTTGAAATAGGCGAGCGCATCGGCGCTGTGCTGCGCGTGCAGAAGCTTGAAATCGGCGTAGGCGGCATCCTTCTCGCCCGCGCCCGCAGCCGCCCAGCCATCGATCAGCGCAACCGAGAAAGAGGTGAACGGTCCTTTGGCGGATTTGCCGATCTCGACTCGCGCCTTTTTGTAATCGCGATTATGCAGCGCGTTTACCGCGAGGGTCAGCCGCGCAGCGCGATCATCCGGAGCAATCGTCACCAGCCTTTCGGCGATCTTGGCCGCCTCATCCACATGTCCCGCCGCCGCCGAATAGAAGAAGGCAAAGGTCAGAAGCTGCTGGTTGGTGCTATCCGCCGTGAGGCTGTCGCGATAGAGCTTGGCGGCTTCCGCGAAGTCGTGATTGCCGGCAGCAAAGCGGGCGGAGAGATAACGGCCGAGACCAGCCGTGCCCTGATCGCTCGTGTCAATGCGGGCGGTGGTCTTGGCCTCCGCTACCGAAAGACTGAGGCAGGAAAGACCAAGCGCGACGATGAGGGAAGCAATACGCAAACCAGTCTCCTGCAAACGGGGCTTTCGGCCATATTCCGGCAAATTAAGGCCCACGGGAAGTGAAGGATCGGTCAACCCATTCGCGAAGTGGTTGATCTTCCTTCCAATAGGTACCGCAAAGCTACAGGCGGCGGACGGTTTTGGGAAGTTCGAGCCACCCTTATACAACCGTCCCACAGCTTTCCCATGCGGCGTCCGGCCCGCCAGCCACCCGCAGGGGTCGCATCTCGCCGCGCGCTCCCTTATGCTGGCGCCATGACTGATCATCTTGCCTCTGATCCCCTGGCTACGCTCGCCTGGCTCCTGGAGTCCGGTGCCGAGGAAGCCATTGGCGAGACCCCGATCAACCGCTTTGCCCTGAAGCCGCCGCCAGCCGCCACGACGCCTCTTCAAGCCCGGCCACTTCCTAGCGCCGCCGCCGCTCGGCCCACGCCCGCCGCCCCGGCCGCCCAGGCGGCTATGCCTCTGGAAGGAGAAGCCATCGCCTCCGCCCAATCGCTCGCCAAAGCGGCGACAAATCTTGCGGAGCTGCGTGCGGCACTGGAAGGCTTCGAAGGCTGCGGCCTTAAGAAAAATTGTGCCAATACCGTCTTCGCCGATGGCAACCCTACCTCGCGCATCATGTTCATTGGCGAAGCGCCGGGCGCCGAAGAAGATCGCCAGGGCCTTCCCTTTGTGGGCCGCGCCGGCAAACTGCTCGACAAGATGATGGCGGCGATCCATCTCGACCGCTCGAGCGCCTATATCACGAATGTTTTAAATTGGCGCCCGCCACAGAACCGCGATCCTTCGCCAGAAGAGGCCGCGATGTGCCTGCCCTTCCTGCGCCGCCATATAGAGCTTGTGAATCCCGGCATCATCATTCTTCTGGGCGCCGTCGCCGCGCGGCATGTGCTGGGCTTTTCCGAAGGCATCATGAAATTGCGCGGCCGCTGGCTTGAGTATCGTGTCAACGATGTAATGATTCCGGTCATGGCCACGCTGCATCCCGCCTATCTCTTGCGCCAGCCTGCGCATAAGAAACTCGCTTGGCGCGACTTGCAGGCGGCAGAAGAAAAGATCATCGCGCTCGGATTGCTTGAGAAGCATTCCTCGATCCACTAACACTCTCGCCGTCGGCATGATCAGAAGAAAGGCCCGGGCATGATCCGCCGTTTGGTGTTTGCGCTAAGTCTTGCAGTTCTGTCGCTTCCCGCTTTTGCGCAAGCGCCGGACCAGGCCTTGCGGCCGTCCGTGCTGTCTCAAGAAGATGTGATCCGTTACCGCAAGATCATCGCGGCCGAGCGCGCGGGCAATTTTGCGACCGCTGAAAAACTCTTCGATGCGGTCGATGACAAATCCCTGCAGGGCTATGTCGAGGCCGAGCATTATCTCTCGCCCAAATCCAAGCGTGTGCCGGTGACCACATTGGTTGCATGGCTGAAGCAATATGGCGAGCTGCCGATTGCCCCGCGCATTCACAAGCTCGCCGAACAGCGCGCCGTCGTGAAGAAGAAAGTCGGCAAAAAGCATCATCGCCGTACCGTGACCGTGGTCACCGCACGCATCCCAGGGCTTCCGGGCGCGCAACGCCGCGGCGGCGGTTATGAAGATGCCGATTTGCCCCTGCCGCCCGTAACCTCGGATGCAGGCAAGCGCGTACTCGACCAGATCACAACCTTCATCAAAGCGGATCAGCCCGAACAGGCGGACGCAGTGTTGCAGAGTCTTGCCGCCACCAACACCGCACCGGCCAATGATATTGCCGCGTTATCCCAGCGCGTTTGCCAATCCTATCTCGCCGAAGGCATGGACGAGCAGGCCTTTGCTTTAGGCGAAGCGGGCGCGAATATGGGCCGTCAATACGCCCCGCAGCTTGATTGGTGCGCGGGGATTGCCGCCTTCCGTCTGGAAAAATTTGCCATTGCCGCCTCGCATTTCGAGCAGGTGGCGCAGCTCGCCAATATTCCCGGCTCCAACCGCAGCGCTGCCGCGTTCTGGGCCGCGCGCTCTTATATGCGCGCGGGCGATCCGCGCCGCGTTGTGACCCTTCTCACCGTCGCGGCGAAAGATCAGCCGACCTTTTATGGCCTGCTCGCCGAAAAGCTGCTGGGCGAGGACATTCAGCGCGGCTTCTCCGATCCCTTGCTGCTGCCCAATGATTTCCAAACCCTGATGCAGAATGGGCCCGCGCATCGCGCCGTCGCGTTGTGGCAAGTGGGCGAGAAGAAATACGATTACTACGTCAATACCGAGCTCAATCGCGCCTTCGGTATGTCGGCCAGCCTCAATTGCGACATGGCTTTTGCCGCGCTAGCCCGCGCCATGGGCGTGCCCAATCTCGAGTTGCGCGCCAGCGAGACAAGCTTTGCCAAAGGCAAAGTGCTGACGACCGGCCTCTTCCCCTTCCCGCCTTATGAGCCGACCGGCGGCTACACCATCGATCCCTCGCTGGTGCTCGCTTTTGTGCGCATCGAAACGCGCTTTCAGCCCAACGCGGTCTCGCCCGTGGGCGCCATGGGATTGATGCAGTTGATGCCTGCTACAGCGCGGCTTTTGGGCGGCGCCTCAGCGGAAGATGATCTTCTCAATCCCAGCTACAACATGGCGCTCGGCCAACGCTTCATTGCGCGTCTGCTGAAGAACTATAACGGCTCCATCGTGCAGACTGCCGCCGCGTATAATGCGGGCCCCGGCAAGGTGAAATCCTGGACCGCCGCGCGTGCGGGCAAGGAAGACGACAGCCTGATGTTCATCGAGAGCATGCGGGCGCCGGAAACGCGCTCTTATGCCAAGCGCTTGCTGATCTATTACTGGATGTATCACCGCCGCGACGACAAGCGGAATCCGAGCCTGGATGATACTGCCCGCGGGGGCTGGCCGATCTATCAGCCGCCGCAACAATCCGCACCGCCGCCACCACCCGCCAATACCAACGAGGATGACGACGAAGATGACGAGACCCCATCCTCTTGATGAGAGCATTGCTTTCGTGCCGGTTGAGATTGCGGTTCTGACGATTTCCGACACCCGCGATCTTTCGAACGACAAGTCGGGCGACACCCTCGCCGCCCGGTTAACCGAGGCCGGTCATAAGCTCGCCGCGCGGGCGCTGGTGCGTGATGATAAAGCCGCCATCGCTGCGCAGGTGAAGACCTGGATCGCTGATCCCGCGATCGATGTCGTGATCACCACGGGCGGCACCGGCCTGACGGGCCGCGATGTCACCGTCGAAGCCATCCGCCCCTTATTCGAAAAAGAGATAGATGGCTTTTCGGTGCTGTTTCATCAGGTGAGCTTCACCACCGTCGGCACCTCGACGATCCAATCGCGCGCCTGCGCAGGCCTTGCCCAAGGCACCTACATCTTCTGCCTGCCCGGATCGACCGGCGCGGTGAAGGACGGCTGGGACAATATCCTGAAATGGCAGCTCGACCGCCGCCACCGCCCCTGCAACCTAGTCGAAATCATGCCTCGGCTGATGGAGAAGTAAGCTACTTCCGCTTGTTCTCCGTCGCGCCGCCGTATTGCGCGACCACGGGGGCTTCCTTGTCGGTGGCATAGCCGCGGAACATGCCCATGGTGTTGAAGTACAGACCGACATGGCCTTTGGCATCGACGCCGATCAGCCCGCCTTCGGCATCCAAAGGTTTCAGCACGCCGAAAATCTCGCCCTTCATGGCTTTGGCGAGACTCTGTTTGCCATAGCGGATGCGGTCTGCTGCATCTTTGGAAACGCTGTTGCGGATGAAGAACTCGCCATGGCCGGTGCCCGAAAACGCCGCCACGCCATCCGCCGCATAGACGCCCGCGCCGACAATCGGAGAGTCACCCACGCGGCCCGGCACCTTGGCGTCAAATCCGCCGGTGGAGGTCAGCGCCGCCAGATGCCCGCAGCGGTCCAGCGCCACCGCGCCGACCGTGCCATGCTCCGGCGTTTTTGCTTCGGGCTTTTGGGCTTCGGGCTTTTCGAGTTTCGGTTTACCGGTATTGCCGAAATAGTCCGGCGTCACCGTCTCCGCGCCAAGCTTGATCGCATAGTCCTGACCGCGGTCGCCCACCACCAGCACGTGACGGCCCGCCTCCATCACCAGCCGCGCGGCCACGGAGGGATTTTTCAGCTTGGTCATCGAGGCGACCGCGCCCGAGCGCAGGCCATTGCCATCCATGATGGAGGCATCGGCTTCCACTTGCCCCGCCGCATTGGCAATCGCGCCGCGCCCCGCATTGAACACGCCGCTGTTCTCAAAGGCCTGCACCGTCTCGGAGACCACATCCAACGCGCTGGCGCCACCTTTCAAGGAGGCGCGCGCCTTTTCCAACGCCGCCTGCATCACTTCGAGGCGTTTCGCACCATCCATTTTCTCGCTGAAGGCGCCGCCATGCACGGCGATGGCGAAAGTCCCGTTGGCCGAGCATATCTCCGCCTGCGCGCTCGCAGCCAAGAGCAAACTAGCGGCCAACGCCGCGCCTATCGCTTTCATGGGGAATCCTCGCGCCTATCTCGCGCCTATCTCGCGCCTATCTCGCGCCGAGCTTAGCCCTGTGCGCGCTCAACGGAAAAGCTGCTTTCCGGCGCCGCTTCGTTTTGCGCGAGGGCACGCAAAGGCGGGCTCTTATTCACTGCGCGGGTACGCAGCATGATCAGCCGCCGCGCGCCGATGCGCCGGACAAGATCGATATCCTCGCGCCGCCCTTCGCGATAGCCGCCGAGCTGTTTGAACAGCCGCTTGGGGATCAGCAAGCCCTGGTCGCCATAGGCCAGCTTGAAGAGCCAGCAGCGCAGCGAGGCAAAAGCTTCGCGGCTGCGCGCCTTGTCGTCGAACTCGTCCACCCCGAAGCGGAACGCCGCCGCGCGCGGATGCTCGATGGAAGCACGGTTGATGAAGGCTTCGGCTTCCAACTCCCAGCCTGGATCGAGCGCGGTTTCGGGATGCAGAAACAGGATCCAATCCTGCTTGGCCGCCTGCCCGCCCGCATTGAGCTGGCTCGCCCGCGTGCGCCCGCCGGTCTTCACCCGTGCCCCCGCGGCATCGGCAATCAGCAGCGTGTCGTCTGTCGAGCCGCCATCCGCCACGATCACCTCGCGCACGATCCCGCGCACCGTCGCCCCGATCAGACAATCGAAGCAGCGCGGCAAGGTTTCCTGAGCGTTCAGGGTGGGCACGACGACTGTAATCATGACGCTAGTATGAAGCAGCTTTCGAAAAACGGAAATTCTTTTGCTGCCGCACCCTTATCAGAAGAAGATTGTTTGCCAAGATGTAATTTGTACTTGCTTTGTTCTCATCCAAACCCTACATTCCAGGTCATGACGACGGTCCTGAACACAACCGCCGACCCACGCCTTTTGCGGGGCAGAGGCGCTGTTTCCAACGCCGTGGGGCGCTATGAGCGCTATGCCAGGGTGCTGCTGGACGATGGCTGGAGCCAAAGCGACACGGCGGAGGACGAGCCCCTTCCGCCGCTGAAGACCGAAATCATCATCGATTCCACCCGCACCATCATCGCGCGTAACCAGTCGCCGGATATCTCTTTCGACCGCTCGATCAATCCCTATCGCGGCTGTGAGCATGGCTGCATCTACTGCTTTGCGCGGCCCACCCATGCCTATCTCGGTATGTCGCCGGGGGCGGATTTCGAAAGCCGCCTGCTGGTCAAACCTAATGCCGCCGAATTGCTGGCCAAGGAATTGTCGGCGCCAGGCTATATCCCCAAGACCATCGCCATCGGCACCAACACTGATCCGTATCAGCCGATCGAGAAAAAGCTGAAGATCATGCGCCAGGTGCTGGAGGTGCTGTGGGAGTTCAAGCATCCCGTCGGCATCATCACCAAATCACCGCTGATCACCCGCGATATCGACATTCTGGGGCCTATGGCGGAGATGGGGCTGGCGCGCGCCGCGCTTTCGATCACCACGCTGGACCGCAAGCTCGCCCGTCAGATGGAGCCCCGCGCGGGCACCCCGCAGAGGCGTCTCGAAGCCATCCGCATGTTGCGCGAGGCCGGCATTCCCACCGCGGTAATGTTCGCCCCCATTATTCCGGCCCTCAATGACGGCGAAATGGAATCCGTGTTGAAGGCCGCCAAGGATATGGGGGCGACATCCGCGGGCTATGTCCTCTTACGCCTGCCTTTGGAGATCAAAGATCTCTTCAAGGAGTGGCTGGAGGTCAACCGGCCGGACACCGCCAAGCATGTCATCAGCCTCATCCGCCAGATGCGCGGCGGCAAGGATTACGATGCCGAATGGACTCAGCGCCAGCGCGGCACCGGCCCTTATGCGCAAATGCTGGCGCACCGCTTTCGCACCGCGATCCGCCGCTTGGAGTTGCGCGATACCAGCCATTTGCGCAGCGATCTCTTCGCCGTCCCGCCCAAGGCCGGTGATCAGTTGAAGCTGTTTTAGCGGCGCCCTAACCTATCCACCTGAAATAGCTCGCGTTTTTCTAAGCGCCACGGCACCGCGCGTGGGTGCCGCAAAAAAATTAGCTCATCCTGCATCCAACCGGGCCTGTCGCTGCATCCAGCCTATGTAACTGGATGAGGAACGCGCCGATGAGACCCAACATGCCCTTTATCCTGGCGTGCGTGGTGATCCTCCTGGCGATCTTCTTTGTACGGGACCGGCCGGTCAGCAAAACTTGGAATGAGGTCAAAACCCTCTCTCCGGCGTATGCTGTCCATATGGCGGCGCTTCAGACCGAGCGCGTGCTGGTCGGGTTGGGCATTAGCTTTGGCTAAAGGAAGGCAACAACAATGAATATGGATTTCCCTTTTATCGGCCCGGTCTTTATCTTTTGGGCGTCGGTCGTTCTGATCGTCTTCTTCGTATCGTTTTTCGGCTATCTGGGACGGCGTAACAAATACCGCCTGCTGGAAAAGCTCGCCGAAAGCGGCAAGACCATTCCGCCGGAGCTTCTGCAAAGCCTCGATAGCAAGCTGCCGAGCATGAAGGGAATGGATCCCAATCCCGTCGCGTCGGGCATCACTTTGATGTGCATCGGCGTCGCGCTGATCGTGTTCTTCTGGGCCTTTAACGGCTTCAACAACCCCTTCACGACCGGCGATGCGTGGTTCATCGCGATCGGCATCTTCCCCTTCATGATCGGGCTGGCCCGCGTCTTGGGTGCCGTCGTCGGACGCCGCCAGGAAGCCAAAACGGAATAAACGGAACAGGCAGGGCGGACGGATATGGGCGATTTGTTCACCAGTCGGGCGAGAGGCGGCGATAGTGCCGCCTTCAGCCTGTTGGTGCGCGAACACCAATCGCGGCTGCGCGGCTTTCTTTTGCGCCTGACCAAAGGCAATGCCTCCCTGGCCGATGATCTAGCGCAAGACACATTCCTCGAAGCCTTCAAGAAGAGCGATCAGTTTTCCGGCACCAATTATTTCGGCTGGCTTTGCGCGATCGCGTGGTCTCGCTTCCTGATGGAAGCGCGCAAGCGCAAACTGGAAAACATCGACGATTTGCCCGAGATCGAAGACGACGTACCCGAGGCGGAGAATGCCAGCCTGATCCGCCACGATCTCGAAAGCGCCATGGCTGAGTTGCACCCCATGCAGCGCGCCGCCCTCACCCTCTGTTTCGCGCTCGGCCAATCCAATGAAGAAGCCGCCCAGACCCTAAACATTCCGTTAGGCACGCTGAAATCCCACGTAAACCGTGGCCGTGCAAAGCTCTCCCAACTTCTCTCCGATTGGCGTAAGGTAGCTGTGTCATGACCCATCTCGACGCCCTTCTTTCCCAGCCTTTGGCGCCCGTGGCCGATAACGGCTTCTCGGTGAAGGTGATGCTCCGCGTGCAGCGCGAACAGCAGCGCCGCATGGTCCTTTTGGGTTTCGCGATCACGGCGATGGTTCTGCTGTTGGCCCTGCTCATCCCCGCCTCGGCGTTGACGCAACTGGCGGCGGTTCCGGCCAATCTGAATGCTCTTCTAGTGAAGCTCTCGGGCTCCGTGCAGTTCGGCATCGCCATCATCGTTTTGGTCCTGGTCTACCTCTACGACCGCAAACTACTGCAGTTCTGAGATTTCCCGCTTTTAGGGTAATCTTGTCAGTCCCCCGCACAACGCGCTAGTTTTGCGCGTATGCTGTCTTTGGGGGCATCTATGCGCGAGACAGATGAGAACGACCATCCCGGCGTCTATATCGCTCCGCCGCTGGCTTTCCTGATCGCGTTTTTTGGCGGCGTTTTCGCGGGCATGGGCTTGGATGCCATGCTTATCGACACCCATCTTTGGCTTCTGCCTTGGGCACTGGCGATTTTCGCAGGCTTCGCGCTGATCGCGGTAGGCCTCGCATTCGCGCTCTGGGGCGCCGAGGGCTTCTTCCGCAGAAGCGCAGAGTTCCGCACCTATCGCGGCACGACTGTGCTGGTCACCGATGGCGCGCATGGCTACAGCCGCAACCCCATGTATCTCGGCCTCGCGATGAGCCTTCTGGGCCTGGGCATCGCTTGCCGCGCGCTCACCCTTATCATCGCCGCGCTGGCACTGTTTCTCTATCTCGACCGCTATGTCATCCCGCGCGAGGAATCCTATCTCGCCCGCCGTTTTGGCGAAGATTTCGAGGATTACCGCGCCCGCATCCGCAAGTGGATTTAAGCGATCTGGGGATATCCTGCCCTAGCGGGGGGACAGAGCGCCTCTCCCGCGGCTATAAGGCCTTATGCCGAGCTTCGAGCACGAACTGCGCCACATCGAACGCCTCGCCGGACATATTGCCGGGGTGGATGAGGTTGGCCGTGGTCCGCTCGCCGGTCCCGTGGTTGCGGCGGCGATCATCCTGAAGCCGGATTGCATTCCCGAAGGCCTCGACGATTCCAAAAAGCTGACCGAGAAAAAGCGCGAGGCCTTATTCGCACAACTCATGGATTGCGCGCTGGCTATCGGCATTGGCGAAGCAAGCGTCGATGAAATCGATCTCGTCAACATCCGCCAGGCGACGCATCTTGCCATGGCCCGCGCCATCACGGCGCTTAGCATCGCGCCGGCTTTCGCGCTGGTGGATGGCAATGACGCGCCCGCCCTCGCCTGCCCTTGCGAGACGCTGATCGGCGGCGACGGCCTGTCGGTCTCCATCGCGGCCGCCTCGATTATCGCCAAGGTCACGCGCGACCGGCTAATGACCAAGCTGCATGAAGCCCATCCGCACTATGCCTGGGATCGCAACAAGGGCTATGGCACTGAAGACCACATGACCGGCCTGCGCCTTTACGGCTGCACGCCCCACCACCGCAAAAGCTTCGCCCCCGTGCGCGCGATCCTCAGCGGCGAAGTGGTGGAAGCCCTTTAACCTCCCCGCCAGGGGGAGGTTCGTGGTCTTCTGCACAAATCGCCCTTACCAGCCCTTCCAAGCGCGCTTGACTCCCCACTACATCTTGTATGGTAAACACCCTCGGGACTCAAAACTGAGTCAATCTAAGTCCTTGATTCACAAGACTCTTGACGGCGCGAATCGGCCGAATCACTTTGTCGTTCTGACACCTGATTCGGGCGGAAAATGTCTATCGAACTTGAGAAAGCGCTGGACCGTGTACTGGAAGGCGATTGTGTTGAAACCCTGAAGGCTTTGCCGGCGGGATGTGCGGATTTGGTCTTTGCCGATCCGCCTTACAACATGCAGCTGAAGGGCGAATTGCGCCGCCCGGATAATTCCAAAGTCGATGCCGTCGACGATGCCTGGGACCAGTTCGAAAGCTTCCAGGCCTATGACAAATTCACCCGCGAGTGGCTGGCGGGCGTACGTCACGTGCTGAAGGACAACGGCACCCTTTGGGTGATCGGCTCCTATCACAACATCTTCCGCGTCGGCGTCGCGCTCCAGGACATGGGCTTCTGGGTGCTGAACGATGTGGTGTGGCGCAAGTCCAATCCGATGCCGAATTTCAAAGGCAAGCGCTTCACCAACGCGCATGAGACCATGATCTGGGCCTCGAAGAACCCGAACGCGAAATACACCTTCAATTACGAAGCCATGAAGGCCATGAACGACGATCTGCAGATGCGCTCCGACTGGACGCTGCCGATCTGCTCGGGCCATGAGCGCATCAAGAATGCCGATGGCGAAAAGGCCCATTCCACGCAGAAGCCGGAAAGCCTGCTGCATCGCGTGATCGTTTCTTCGTCCAAGCCGGGCGATGTCATCCTCGATCCCTTCTTCGGCTCAGGCACCACGGGCGCCGTCGCCCGCCGCCTTGGCCGTCACTTCATCGGCCTTGAACGCGACAAGGAATATGCCTCCATCGCCCGTCAGCGCATCGCCGCCATCGAGCCTGCGCCGGATGAATGCGTTGAGGTTACCCGCTCCAAGCGCGCCGAGCCGCGCATTCCCTTTGGCTGGGTGGTGGAGCGCGGACTTCTGCCGCCGGGCACCATTCTGCATGGCCAGCAAAAGCGCCATAAAGCCAAGGTGCGCGCCGACGGCACCCTCGTCTGCGCTGATGCTACCGGCTCCATCCACCAGATCGGTGCGCATGTCCAAGGCGCCGAAGCCTGCAATGGCTGGACCTTCTGGCAGTATGAGCACAAAGGCAAGCTGATCCCGATCGACGTCCTGCGCCAGCAACTGCGCGCCTCGATTTCGTAATCAGGTCTAAATCCGCCGAACACGAACACCCCGCAGCGATGCGGGGTGTTTTTTTATGTACCGGAGCGTGCTTCGCGGCTCGCCGCGCGAAATTCACTCCCCGCTCGTCATGGCCTGGCTCGACCCGGCCATCCAGGGAGCTCTCAGAACGCTGGATGGCCGCCTCAAGGGCGGCCATGACGAATGTGGGGAAGCACTACCCCTTCTTCCGAAACAGCGGCCCTTCGTCCTCGATGGCATGGGTGATGATCTTTTTCATCACGGTCGGCAGCGCAACTGCTCCTAACCGTTCCACGTCTACCCACAGAATTTCACGCGGAGCATCTTTCCACAGCGAAGATGGTCGCGCCTTCACCTCCGCCACCCACGCCTCGATCTCCAACTCAAAATGGGTGAAGACATGGCGCACGATGCCGGGGAGTTTTTTCCAGTCGGCCTCGAAGGGTGCTTGTTTCAACGCTTCGGCGGGTTTGGGGAATTTCTCCGTCCACGGACCAAGCGGCGGTTCCAGCATACCGCCGAGCAGACCCTTTTCAGGCCGCTTGATCAACA
Source organism: Rhizomicrobium palustre (assembly GCF_011761565.1). Taxonomy (NCBI): domain Bacteria; kingdom Pseudomonadati; phylum Pseudomonadota; class Alphaproteobacteria; order Micropepsales; family Micropepsaceae; genus Rhizomicrobium; species Rhizomicrobium palustre. Next base: position 3,921,033 of record NZ_JAASRM010000001.1, read on the forward strand.
GCACCGCGCCTTTACGATCCCGCACCACAAACGCCGCCCCGCGCTTGATCGGGCGCACCGTCTTCGGCCCTTTCACCGGCAGGTTCTCGGCGATGCCTTGCGCCTCAGCCGCACACAACGCGCGCAACGGACAATTGCCACAAGCGGGTCGCTTCACGGTGCAGATCGCCGACCCCAGATCCATCATCGCCTGGGCGAAATCCCCGGCGCGGTTTTGCGGCACCAGCCCCTTTCCGCGCGCGATGATCTCGGGCTTAGACCCCGGCAGCGGCGCGGTGATCGCGAAAAGCCGCGCCACCACGCGTTCGGCATTGGCATCCATCGCCGCCTCGGGCCGGTCGAAGGCAATCGCCGCGATCGCACCCGCTGTATAGGGCCCTACCCCTGGCAGCGCCCGAAGTCCCTCCGCCGTGTCCGGGAACTTGCCGCCCATCTCCTCGGCCACAACTTTCGCGGCTTTGTGCAGGTTTCGCGCCCGGGCGTAATAGCCAAGCCCGGCCCAGGCCGCCAAAACCTCATCCAGAGGGGCCGCAGCCAGATCCTCAACCCTCGGCCAGCGACTGAGAAAATCCTTGAAATATGGCCCCACCGCCTGAACCGTGGTTTGCTGCAGCATGATTTCGGAGAGCCAGACGCGATAGGGATCGGCCTTTTTGCCCGGAAGCGCCCGCCACGGCAGCACCCGGCGATGACGGTCGTACCAGGCGAGCAAAAGCGTGCTGACCTTGGCTTGCGGTTCTGTGCTATCCAAGAAAAAAACCTTTAGGGGATGGTGAATCCCCGCGGTAATGGAAACAGGTATCCTAATGGCTTTGGCACGCCCAACAATTCCAAAAAATAGGGCAATTCTAAAAATGATGGCCGCTCTGGCCTTTCTCGCGAGCGCGTCCGCGGCTCTGGCCTTGGAGCCGGTGTTTCCCGATGACCGCAGCATGGGCGACCCCAAGGCGCCGGTCCAGGTGATCGAATACGCCGCCCCCGCCTGCCCGCATTGCGCGCGCTTCGCCGCGACGGTGATGCCGGATTTGAAGAAGACCTTCATCGATACCGGCAAGGTGCATTACGTGTTGCGCATCTTTCCGATCAGCCAGATCGATGGCGCGGTGGCAGGGATGGCGCAATGCATGCCCAAGACGCGCTATTTCGAGTTTCTCGATCTCGCCTTCAAGCGCCAGGATCTGTGGGACCCGGATGGCTATCAGATTCCCGATATTCACGCCGGCCTTTTGGAACTCGGCAAGCTCGCGGGCTTAAGCGAAGCCCAGGTCGATAGCTGCATCGCCGATGAGAAGGAATATGAGCGCGTCAACCGCATCGCCGCGCATGGTGAGAAGACCTATGGCATCAAAGGTGTGCCGACCTTGATCGTGAATGGCAGCGAAGTGCCGCCGACCGAGCGCGGCTGGCCACAATTGAAAAGCCGTATCGAGACTCTTTTAGCCGGTAAGAAAGATGGCCGCTAAGAAACCGCCGCCGCCAGACGCACCGCCCGAACGGCGTGGCCGAGCGGGGCAGATCGCGCCCGATATCATGGCGATTGCGGGCTCGGCCTTTGCGCAAAAAGGCTTCACCGATCCCGCTTTGGTGTTGCAGTGGGAGAAGATCGCAGGGCCCGAGACGGCGCGTATCTGCCGACCTTTGCGTTTTTCGCAAGGCCCGCAAGGCGGCGTGCTCACGCTTCTGGCAGAGCCCGCGGCGGCGCTGTTTCTTCAGCATGAGACGCGTACGCTCTGCGCGCGCATCAACACCTATTTCGGCCATCCCCTGGTAGCGAGATTACGCTTTGTACAGGGAGCGCTCGCCCATCGCCCGCCGCCACCCAAACCCATCCGCCCTGCCGCAGAAATGGCACAGGACGACCCTGCACGACAATTTGAGGGACGCGAAGATGTGCGAGAGGCGTTGTGGAGACTTGCCCGCGCGAGGCATAATCAGCGCGGATAACCGAAATTCGCAGCATCGGAACATCGCATGTCATTGAAGGACCGCCTCAGCGAGGCCCTCGCCGCTACCCCGGCTGAAAACACTCGCCGCATCGATACGCTGAAAGCCGCCCTCAACGCGGGCGAACATGAATCAGATATCGCCGAAGCGCTCACCCGCCTGATCGAAGCGCGCGTCACCCGCGCCGTGGCGCTGGAGCATGAAGGCCAGACCGAACAGGCCGCGCGGGAACGGGCCGAAATCTCCTCGCTCCAAACCCTGCTCGCCGGTGAACAGCCGGTCGCGCTGCCCGGTACCAAGGGCGCTTCCAAGTCGGGCAAAGGCGGCGCTCTGATCAGCCGCAATCAGATGGTCTTCGGCGGCATCGGTCTTTTGGCCCTTGGCGCGCTGGTCTACGCGCTGGTCCGTCCCTCTGAGGACACCGACACCTCGGCGGCCCAGAACACGGCTGCGATATCCATCTATAAAGAAGACCACACCCTTGGTAATCCCAAGGCGCCGATCACCATCGTGGAATATGCCGCGCCGGTCTGCCCGGTCTGCGCCCGCTTCTCCAATGAGGAATTTCCCATCCTGAAGCGTGAGTTCATCGATACTGGCCGCGTCTTCTATATCTTCCGTGTCTTCCCGATCCGCGCCCAGGACGGCGCCATTGAAGGCATCGCCCGCTGCCTGCCGAAGGAACGCTACTTCCCCTATATCGAGATGATGTTCCGCGAGCAGCCGCAATGGGACCCGGATGGCTATGACATTCCGGACGTCGAAGGCGCCATTGTGAAGCTTGCCGCCCGTGAGGGCCTGTCGCCGGAACGCGCCCGCCAGTGCATGGCCGACCCGGCCACCCAGGAGAGCGTTAACCAAATGGCCCAGGACGCCCAGCTCAAATACCAGATCGAGGGCACCCCGACCTTTATCATGAACGGTCAGGTGGTGAACTTCCCGCCTGGGAATCAGCGCCGCATTGATGTGCTCCGGATGAGAATTAATTCCCTTTCCGGCAGTTCCAATCCCTAACCGTCCACAGGAAGCGCGGTTGGTCCACAGACAGATTCGCAGCAACGTCCTCTAGACCTTGTACCTCGGTCACCTGGACGGGCTAATATGTGCCTGAAAATGGATCATCCCGCGCCTTCTGGAGACGGCTATGGCCCTCAAGGACCAGGTTAACGACGCACTTAACGCGACCCCGCCGGAAAGCACCGCGCGGCTGGAAACCTTGCGGGCCGTTCTGGCCGCTTCTGGCGGCGGCAGCGATGCCGAAGTGCAGGCTGCCCTCACCCGCCAGATCAGCGAACGCGAAAGCAAGGCGGCGACCTTCTCTGCCGCGGGTCAAGCCGATGCCGCCCGCGCCGAACGCGCCGAGATCGATGCTCTGCGTGGTCTGCTCCGCCTCGCGGTGACCAACACCGCACCTGCTACGCCGAAAAAAGCCCCCAAGGCGCCCAAGCCCGCCGAACAAACAGCCGCCGAACCCGCCGCGAAACCGGCGCTGCTTTCCAGCAAGCAGCTCATTATCGCGGGTGTGGTTGTGGCCGTGATCGCCGTGGCCGGTTACTTCGCCTTGAAGCCCAAGGATGAAAGCGCGGCGTCAGGCGGCGCGGTGACCGTAGAAGTCAAAGCCGAAGACCGCACCCAGGGTGATCCCAAGGCGCCGATCATGATGATCGAATACGCCGCCCCGCAATGCCCGCATTGCGCCCGCTTTAATTCCACCGTGATGCCGCGCATCAAGGAAGAGTACATCGACAAGGGTAAGGTGTTTTACATCCTGCGCATCTACCCGCTTGGGCCGACGGACGGCGCTATTGAAGGCATTGCCCGCCTCTGCCTGCCCAAGGACAAGTACTTCCAATTCATCGATCTAATGTTCCGCAACCAGCCCAAATGGGACCCGGATGGCTATCAGATTCCGGATGTGGGCGGCGCGGTGAAGCAGCTTGCGGCCATCATGGGCGTGTCGCCGGATCAGGCGGACCGCTGCATGACCGATCCCAACGAACAAGCCCGTATCAATGCGGTCTCGAATGAAGCCGTGACGCGCTACAACATCACCGGCACGCCGACCTTCATCATCAACGGCACCATCGTCTCGACCGCCGAAGCGACCTATCCCCAGCTTAAGTCTCGCTTCGATGCCATCCTGGCGAAGAAATAACGGATAAAGAGTAAGGGTTCCCAGTGAAGTTCACACGCTTACGAATTTCCGGATTCAAGTCGTTTGTGGAGCCGACTGAGCTCTACATCGAACCTGGTCTCACCGCCATTGTCGGGCCCAACGGCTGCGGCAAGTCCAACCTGTTCGACGCTCTGCGCTGGGTGATGGGTGAAAATCGCCCGACCTCCGTGCGCGGCGCCGAAATGGATGACGTCATTTTCGCGGGCTCCTCGGGCCGTCCGGCGCGTAACGTGGCCGAAGTCACGCTCGCGGTGGACAATTCCGACCGCACCGCAAATCCTCCCTATGCGGATTATGAGACCATCGAGATTTCGCGCCGTATCGAGCGCGAGGCCGGCTCGGTCTATCGCATCAATGGCCGCGATGTGCGCCAGAAGGACGTTCAGCTTTTCTTCGCCGATGCCTCTTCGGGGGCCGCCTCCACCGCCTTCGTGCGCCAAGGCCAGATTGGCCAGCTCGTCAGCCAGAAGCCGCTGGCGCGCCGCGCCATTTTGGAAGAAGCCGCGGGCATTTCGGGCCTGCATGCGCGCCGCCATGAAGCCGAATTGCGCCTGAAAGCGGCTGAAACCAACCTCAACCGCCTCGAAGACGTGATCAAAGAGGTGGAAGGCCAGCTTTCCAGCTTGAAGCGTCAGGCCCGTCAGGCCTCGCGTTATCGCAACCTCTCCGGCCATATCCGTAGAGCCGAAGCCCTCGCCCATTATCTGCGCTGGACCGCCGCCGCGCTGAAGACCTCCGCCGCGCAGGAAGCCCTGGAAGCGGCGAGCGCCATCGTCACCCAGGCGACCGATACCGCCGCTGTCGCCTCCACCTTGCAGGCGCATACCTCTGAAATTCTGCCGCCCTTGCGTGAAGCCGAGGCCGAGCGCGCCGCCGCGTTGCAACGCTTGATCCAGCAGAAGAACATCCTGGAAGCCGAGGAAAAGCGCGCCCAGGAACTCGCGCAATCGCTGCGCCAGCGCATTGCCCAGACCGAGGCCGACCTTTCGCGCGAACACGCGCTGAAAACCGACGCGACCACCGCGCTGGAAGCCCTCAGCACGGAATCGACTGATCTCGAAGCCGCGCAGGAACGCGCCGCTGCCGATCTCGCTGACGCCGATCAGAAGAATGGCGAGCTTAACGCCGCCCTTTATGAAGCCGAAAAGCTGCTCGAGCGTCTCACCGCGGAACTTGCCGAGCGTAACGCCAAACAGGCAAGCCTCGAACGTCAGCGCCGCAGCGCCAACGATCTCGTCGAGAGCACCAATGTTCAGCTTCTCGCTGCCGAAAACCGTCATGCCACGGCGCTCGAAAACGCTGCTGCCGACCCGGATGTAAGCGCCGCCGAAGCCGCGGTTGCTGAAGCCCGCAGCCTTGCGGAAATCGCGATCGCCGCCGCCGAAATGGCGCGCACTGAATTTGCCCGCGTCGATGAAGCCGAACGCGCCGCCCGCGCTGCGATGGAAGCTGCCGAAGCCGAAGCGCGCGCCACCCGCGACGCCGCCGAACGCGTGGCTCGCGAAGCCATGGAAGCGGTCGAGCGTGAAGGCCGCGCTGCGGTCGAAGCGGTGGAACGTGAAGGCCGTGCCGCGCTGGATGAAGCCGAGCGCGAAGGCCGTACCCTCGTCGAGACCACCGAACGCGATGGCCGTGCCGCGCTGGAAGCTGCCGAACGCGAAGGCCGCGCCTTGATCGAAGCTGCGGAACGCGAAGGCCGCGCTGCGATGGAAGCTGCCGACCGCGAAGGCCGCAGCAAGATCGAAGAGATTGATCGCGAAAGCCGCGCTCTTCTGGAAGTGATCGACCGCGAAGGCCGCGCGTCTGTGGAAACGGCTGACCGTGAAGGCCGTGCCGCCATCGATGCTGCGGAACGCGAAGGCCGCGCCGCGCTTGAAACCGCTGAACGCGAAGGCCGTGCCGCCATTGATACGGCGGAGCGTGAAGGCCGCGCCGCGATTGATGCGGCCGACCGCGATGGCCGTGCCGCATTGGAAGCCATCGAACGCGATAAGCGCAGCGTGCTCGAAGAAGCCGAGCGCGAAGTGCAGAAGCTGCAGGCGGAATCCTCGGCGCTGGCCCGTGTGCTCAGCCCCTCGGGTGAAAGCCTCTGGCCGCCACTGGTTGACGCAGTGAATGTGCAACCCGGTTATGAAGGCGCCCTCGCCGCCGCTTTGGGCGATGAATTGCAGGATCCGCTCGATGAAGCCGCCCCACGCCATTGGCGTGATCTGGGCGATTTCCCCTCGCGCGTTGGCCTGCCCGGCGGCGTGACCGCACTCGTCGAATACGTCTCCGGCCCGCATGCCATGAGCCGCCGCTTGACGATGACCGGCGTGGTCTCGCCCGAAGAAGGCGCAGCGCTGCAAAGCCAATTGATGCCTGGTCAGCGTCTTGTTTCGCCGCGCGGCGATCTCTGGCGTTGGGATGGCTACCGCGCCTCGGCGGATGCGCCGTCGGCTGCTGCCGTGCGCCTGGAACAGCGCAATCGTCTCAGCGAATTGGAAGGACTGATCGCTGAGGCGAAAGAAGCCCGCCGCATCGCATCGGAAGCCTATTTCTCGGCCAAGACCGAAGCCGAAGAAACCTATCGCACCGCCAAAGCCGCGGCGGAGGCAAGCTACAAATCCGCCAAGGAAGCGGCCGAGGAAGCTTACCTTCTCGCCACGACGGCAGCGGAAGACTCCTATAAGAGCCGCAAGAGTGCGGCTGTCGAAGCCCATAGCGTCGCCAAGACCGCTGCCGAACAGGCTTATGCGCAAAAGCGCAGCGAAGCCGAAACCAGCTATCGCGCCGCCAAGGCAGACGCCGAAGCCGCCCATGCTGCCGCCTTGAGCGCCGCGCAAGAAGCCTATGCTGCCCGTAAGGCTGAAGCGGATGCGGCCTACCAGACTGGCAAGCAGGCTGCGGAAGCCGCCTATCAGGCAGCCAAAGCCGAAGCCGATGCAGCCTATCAGTCCGGCAACGCGGAAGCCGAAGCGGCCTATCGCGGCCGCAAGGAAGCCGCGGACCAGACCTACAGCACCAACAAGCAAACCGCTGAAGAGGCCTACCTCACCGCACTTTCCGCTGCTGAAGAAACCTATCTTGCGGCCAAGACGGCTGGCGAAGCGGTGTATGAGACCGCCAAGGCTGCTGCCGAAGTCTCGCGCCAAGCCCTGCGCACCGCTGAACAGGAAGAGCGTAACTGCGCTGCCGCCATCATCGCGGCACAGGAAGAAGCCACCAAAGCCGCGCGCCAGGCCGCCGAACGCGCCAACCAGCTCGCCGCCTTGGAAGCCGAAATCAAGCGCCTCACTGAAGCGCGCGATCAGGCCCAGGAAAACGCCAACGCCGCTACCCAAGCGCTGGAAGAAATGGGCGATGGCGCCGAGCTGACCCAGGCTGTCGCCAATGCGCGTGAGAATGCTGCCGAAGCACGCGGCGCCGCCGCCAATGCGCGCGCGGTGCTCGATGGCCTCAAGCGCGATGGCGAAGCTCGCGCCCGCCGTCTCGCCACGATTGCCGAAGAGCGCACCCGTTGGGAAGAACGCGAAGTCGCCGCCTCCTCTCAGGTTGCCGAGTTGGAACGCCGCTGGACCGAGCTTTCCGAGGAACTCGTCGCTGCCGAAGCCGCCCCTGCCGAGATCGCCGAAAAAACGCATGCGCTTCTCGATGCCATCGGTGTTGCCGAAGCCGCCCGCAAGGAAGCTGGCGACGCCCGCGCTGAAGCCGAAGCCAAGCTCTCGGAAGCTGACAAGGCAGCCAAGCTCGCTGATCAGGCCCATTCCGCCGCGCGCGAAGAACGCGCCCGCGCCGAAGCGGTCTTGGAAGCCGATAACGCCCGCCTGACCGAGCTGCTGCAGCGCATCCGCGATGAGCTTGATTGCGCGCCCGAAGAACTCGCCGAACGCGCCGAAATCGCCGAAGGTGACGAACTCCCGCCGCTCGAAATCGCCGAAAAGAAGGTCGAGAAGCTGAAGCAGGAGCGCGAAGGCCTCGGTGGCGTCAATCTGCGCGCCGAAGAAGAAGCCAACGAGCTTGAGACCCGCCTCACCGGCCTCACCACCGACCGCGATGATCTCACCGGCGCGATCGAACGTCTGCGCCGCGGCATCCAGAGCCTCAACCGTGAAGGCCGTGAGCGCCTGCAAGAGGCCTATACGAAGGTCAACGAAAACTTCCAGATGCTGTATGCCAAGCTCTTCGAGGGCGGCGAAGCAAAACTGACCTTCACCGAATCCGAAGACCCGCTTGAAGCGGGCCTCGAAATCTTCGCCCGTCCGCCGGGAAAGCGCCTGCAGTCCTTGCAGCTTCTTTCGGGTGGTGAGCAGGCCCTGACGGCGATGTCGCTGATTTTCGCGGTGTTCTTGGTGAACCCTGCGCCTGTCTGCGTGCTCGACGAAGTGGACGCCCCGCTCGACGATGCCAACGTCGAACGGTTCTGCAACATGCTGGAAGAAATGACCAAGATGACGGACACCCGCTTCCTGGTCATCACCCACCACGCGCTGACCATGTCCAAGATGCACCGCCTCTTCGGTGTCACCATGGCCGAGCGCGGCGTCTCCCAGCTCGTCTCCGTCTCCCTCGCCGAAGCCGAACGGGTGGCGGCGGAATAGGACAGAATTCTTCCGTCATGGCGGATTGCGGCAGCTTGGAGTATGCTGCCGCAATGACCGAATTGTTGAGCCGGATCACGATCAATCCAGAACAGTGCCACGGGCGCCCCTGCATTCGCGGGATGCGCATCCGCGTGGCCGACATTCTGGAAATGCTCGCCAATGGAATCGCGGCAGAAGAAATTTTGGCCGACTTCCCGGATCTCGAAGCTGACGACATTCGCGCCAGCTTGGCCTTTGCCGCGACTCTTGCGGGAAACCCCGTGGTGAACGCCGCCGAGTAGGCCCATGAACTTCCTCGTCGACGCGCAACTGCCGCCCCAGCTCGCCATATGGCTCAGGGATCGTGGTCATCAGGCGTGGTCGATGTGCGAAATGTCGCTGCAAAACGCGACCGACAGGGTTGTTTGGGAGCTGGCGGAGCGTTTCGACGCGGTCATCGTGACCAAGGACGAAGATTTCGTTCTTCTGGCCTCCACCCGCTCTGGTCCACAGATTCTCTGGGTTCGGACCGGAAATCTGGTCAACCGCCTACTCTTGGCCCGCTTTGAACGGGCATGGCCGGAGGTAATTTCCCATCTTGGGGCGAACGCACGCGTTGTTGAATTACGCTAGCCCCCCTCCATATCGCCGCGCCTCTGATTCGCTTTGCTTTTCCAAGCCCTTGTGCGCGTTTCGGCGCGCTTGACGCCCCGTATTCCCGCCCCTATGGTCCGCCCGCTTTAAAGCCAAGCTGCGAGCGGGTCCTTGCCACCATCCGAACCCGAAGACCTCAAACGCCTCAAAGAGCGGCTCGATGCTGCCGGGGCAAAGGTCGCGGAATCGGAGAAACAGGCGGCACCAAACTCCCCCTACAGCATCGCTTTCCGGCTCGGGACCGAGTTGGTGTCGGCGGTGGTGGTGGGCGCAGGTATTGGCTGGGGCATGGATTGGGCGTTCGAGAATTGGGCGCACTTTCATACGCGGCCGGCTTTTATGGTCGTGATGTTCTTTTTGGGAGCTGCGGCCGGGATCCGGAACGTCTACCGCACCTCTCAGCAGCTAAGCGGCGCTGAGCCGCCGAAGGAGAAATAGCGCCGTGGCCATGAACCCCATGGAGCAGTTCGAGGTGAAGCCTCTGATCGAAGCGCCGCTGTTCAGCATCGGCGGTCATCCGATCTATTTCACCAACCAGGCCCTGTTCATGCTGGTGGCCGTGGGCCTTGCCGCGCTGTTCCTCACCCTCACCGTTTCGAAGAATCGCCTGGTGCCGACGCGCGGGCAATCGCTCGCCGAGGTCTCCTACGAATTCGTTGCCAACATGATCAATTCGACGATGGGCCATGACGGGCTGAAATTCTTCCCGCTCATTTTCACCATCTTCGTCTTCGTGCTGTTCAACAACTTCCTTGGCCTGGTGCCCTGGACCTTCACCGCGACTAGCCAGATCGCCATCACCTTCACGCTGGCAAGCTTTGTGATCCTCACCATGGTGGTGGTCGGCTTCATGAAGCACGGGCTTCGCTTCTTCAGCCTCTTTGTGCCGGAAGCGCCGTGGTATCTGCTTCTTTTGCTGGTGCCGATCGAGGTGATCTCCTTCCTCACCCGCCCCATCAGCCTTTCCGTCCGTCTTTTCGCCAACATGCTCGCCGGGCACACTTTGCTCGCCGTGTTTGCGAGCTTCGTGGTGCTGATGACCACTGCGGGCGGCATCATGTATGGCGTGGCCGTGGCGCCCTTCGCGCTCATCGTCTGCATCTACGTGCTTGAGATGCTGGTTGCGTTCCTGCAGGCCTATGTCTTTGCGGTTCTGACCTGCATCTATCTCAACGAAGCCCTCCATCTCCACGACCACCACTAAGTTTTGTGATCCGTCCCTAAGTTTCTGAAAAAAGGAATCAGACAATGGAAGTCGCTGCTGCGAAAATGATTGGCGCCGGTTTGGCCTGCTTCGCCCTCGCGGGCGCTGGCGTCGGCATCGGCCTGGTGTTCGGCAACTACCTCGCGGGCGCTCTGCGTAACCCGGGTGCGGCCGCCAGCCAGACCGCGAACATGTTCCTCGGCTTCGCCCTTTGCGAAGCGACGGGTCTGTTCGGCCTCGTGATCGCCTTCATCATCCTGTTCGGTTGATGAGCGCGGAACCTGTCACGCATACCGGCACTGAGGCGCAGCACAGTGCCGGCTTTCCGCCATTCAAGACGGAGAGCTTTCCGAGCCAGATTTTCTGGCTTGTGGTGACCTTTGCTGCCCTTTTCATCGTGTTGTGGCGCTTGGCAGGTCCGAGGATCGCCGGGGTGATTGGCGCCCGTAAAGGTCAGATCGAAGGTGACCTTGCGGCAGCCGAAAAGCACCGGGCTGATGCGGAAGCCGCCCTGGCCGCCTACGAGACGGCTCTGGCCGATGCACGGGTGAAAGCCCATGCCGAAGCCGAGGCCAACCGCAAGGTGATTGAAGCCGAGGTCGAAAAGGCCAAGGCGGAAGCCGATGCGGAAGCCCGCGAAGCCGCCGCCAAGGCCGAGGCAGGAATTGCTGCCGCCCGCGCCGAGGCTGCAACACATGTCACAAAAGCTGCGCAAGATGCAGCGGCGGATATTGTGAACCGGCTGATCGGGGTTACCGTGACTTCCGAGCAGGCGGAAGCCGCCGTCAAGGCAGTAGGTGCCTGACGATGGTTGGGGGGCCGGCATGTGGGCTTTTAAAACTGCCGTTTCATGGCTTGCCGCCGGCCTTGTCGTCTTCTTCCTCGTCATTCACCGGAACGATTCCATGAACGTGATCGAACTCCTCAAAGAATACGAAGTCTGGGTCGCACTCGGCCTTCTCGTCCTGATCTTCGCCTTCCTGTATCTGCGCGTGCCGGGTCTGGTGACCAAGCAGCTCGATGCGCGCTCCAGCGCCATCGCCAAGGAACTGGAAGAAGCCAAGCGCCTGCGTGAAGAAGCTCAGGCCGTGCTCGCCGGTTACGCCCAGAAGGCCGCTCAGGCCGAGGTCGAAGCCAGCCGCATCGTGGCCGAGGCCAAGGATGAAGCCGAGCGCTTCGCAAAGGAAACCCGCGCCCAGCTGCGTCAGCAGATCGAGCGCCGCGCGCAGATCGCCAAGGACAAGATCGAGCAGGCTGAGAAAGCCGCGCTTGAAGAAATCCGTGTCCTTGCCGCCGATAAGGCTGTGGCCGCTGCGGAAAAGCTGATCGCCGAACGCCTCGATGCCGGTCACACCGACAGCTTGGTCAAGGAAAGCATCCAGGAATTCTACAAGGCCGGCTAAGCCGGTTTTGAAAGACCTGAAATGCAAAACCCGCCGTATCCCGGCGGGTTTTGTTTTGGGGTGTGCGTGCTTCGAGGGCCTGCGCCCAACCACTTTCGCAAATCATCACTATCCGGGCGCGCAGGCCACCTCAGCATGACGAGAATGGAGCCTAAAAACTCCCGTCATGCTGAGGTGCGAGCCGCGGAATATGTGTGTGGGTCAGCAGTGAGCGGGAGCGGCGAGCCTCGAAGCACGCACATAAAAAACGGCGCCGTCCTGCTACGTGACGGCGCCGGGGTAAGCGCTAAAATTAAGGGGGCGCGAGACTAGATCTGCCTTCGCAGGCGGCGACACGAAACCTTCCCCACCAATCTTGGCTCACTTTGGCGCAATGAGCAGAGTTTCGAGTTGTCCCCTCAATGTGGGGCGCACCTCGTCACGCGTTTTCTTCCATTCTGCGTCAGGTTTATACTGCGGATGGTACTCCCCTGGCGCCTCGATGAGGTAATTCCGCCCAGGGCGTGAAGGATCGGCTGGGACTTCTTTCGCTTTCTCGAAATCCTTGACCGCATTCATAGCTGCCATTGCCTCGTCATTGCCGCCTCGACAAAGAGCATCGTCCTTCTTACGCAAGGGTGCGAACAACTTCTCTTGCCTTAGGGCGAAATCGATGACGCGCTTCTTGTCGTCTTCCCGCAGGGATTGGCCAAAACGAATGGCATCACGCGCAGCAAATCTATACTCAGCCATCCGATTGCTTGGAGCCGACATATCCTTGCACATGGGAGAATCAACCGCGATCAGAGCAATCGTATAAAGCGTGTTTGAAAACGCACGCTTCTTCATATCATCGGCTCCAGGGCGCCCCGCTCGTTCGAAGGATAAAGCCATGTTCCAACTATCGACGGCATATAGTTTCGCTACGACATACCCACCGCCATTTGCCAAACGCAGCAACTCCCAGTTCATGATCAAGCCCAGATCATCCACCCCCTTCATCGAGGAATAGATTTTATCGAGTTCACCTTTCAGGGTGCGCCAATCGGAGTGATCAAAAGCGGCATCCAGCTTGGGGGCGTAAGACGGTAACCTGAAGCCCGGTTTGCTCGTATAAAACGTGGTCAGGCGCTCGCGGAGCGCAGCTTCCTCGGGCGTATCTGCCGCGCCCGCCCTGGAGATGGTGAGCAAGACCGCAGCTATAAAGACAATTAGATTTTTCATCAGCTCCTCGGCGCCCATGTTCCCTTCACGATACGATAGGCGACCTTTATTTGCGACCAGGACCTATGCCGCAGCTATGCACCGCATCCCAGTTCATTCGCGATAAAAAAAACGGCGCCGTCCTGCTACGTGACGGCGCCGGGGTAAGCGCTAAAATTAAGGGGGTTCTAGCGCAAAATCAGAATGGCTTTAGCGGGCAGCGATGTTGAAACGCGGCTCGCCGACGATGAGCTGCGGCTTGCCGTAGACGCGGGCCACCAGCGGCGCATTCACCGAACGGATGGCGTTGTCCATCGCCTCGGTCACACAAGCCGAGCGGCGGCGGAACGCGGCGAGATCACGAATGTCGGCGCTGCCGCAAACCGTCTCGGCGGCGACGCGGATGCGGTTGATGAGGGTGGTGGCGCCAGCCGGACGGGCAAGGTCCAGATCGGCATAGGAAACGGAAATCTGCGGCGCGGCCGAAGCGGCGGCGAAAACGGTGCAAGCCGACAAGGCCAGCGCGGTGAGAAAGCGGGTCATGTCATCCTCGTTGTGAGCCCGTTCCGCAGGGAAGAACGGGCCGAATAGCGTTGCGATCTTGGTGAATCGTCCTGCGCTTCTGGGGCGTGGTTTGCCTGCCCCCTGTGACGGGGCCATAACCGGGACATAACGGCTGCGTGAAAACTCTCCGGCAGATTCAAAATGTTACGTGCCTAAAACGAATGCAGGCCACTTGCTGGGGCACTCCGCCCCGGCGCGCGCAAATGTGACTGAGCGGCTCAAGGCAAAATCCCCGAGCCTCTATGCAGCGCCTCTGCGCCGCGCTATCTGTCAAAAAACTCAGACAAAACTTGGGGAGGCCATCCATGCGCCTGACAACGAGACTCGCCACATCCACCGCCGTTCTGGCGATGCTCAGCGCAGGTGCGCTGGCGGCCCCGTGCAAGGTCACCAGCGTCAGCACCGGCAAGGACAGCCTGAATATCCAGACCGCCTGCGGCACGACCCTGATCGAGCCCTGGAGCGAAGCCACGCTGCGCGTCCGCCATTTGCCCGCGGGCGCCCCTGCCCCGCGCCCGAGCCTGATCGTCAACGGCCACAAGGCGCCCTCCCACTTCGCCGTGAAGGACGGTGCCAGCGAGATCACCGCCGAGACCGCCAGCTTGCGCATCGTGATCGATCGCGCGGATGGCCATGCCGCCTTCTTCCATCCCGGCGACAAGACGCCCTTCCTCAGCGAAGCCAAAAGCACCGCCAATCCCACCAACTCAGGCCTCTATAAGGTCGAGCAGGCCTTCGCGCCGCCTTTCGGGGCGGGCCTCCACTTCTACGGCCTCGGCCAGCATCCCGCAGGCGGGCTCGATCTGCAGAAAGGCGCCGTGCATCTGCAGCAGGCCAATGGCTCCACGGGATTGCCCATGGTGCTCACCAGCGGCGGCTATGGCGTCTTATGGGACAACGCCTCGGTCACCGATGTGTCGGTACTTCCTCCGGCCGAAGGCGGCAATCTGCAATTCACCTCTGAAGCCGCTGAAGCCATCGACTACTACCTCATCACCGGCGCCAATGCCGATCAGGTCGTCTCCGGCTATCGCGCGCTGACGGGTTCGGTGCCGATGCTGCCGCGCTGGGCATTCGGCTTCTGGCAATCCTATGAGCATTACGCGACCCAGGATGAGATCGTCACCGTCGCCAAGCGCTATCGCGACAGCGGCATTCCCATCGATGGCATCATCCAGGATTGGCAATATTGGAAAGACGGCCAATGGGGTGCGCATCAATTCGATCCCGCGCGCTACCCCGATCCCCAAAAAATGGTCGCCGATATTCACGCCCTCGACATCCACACCATCATCTCGGTCTGGGCGCGCTTCGACAAGGATACCGACAACACCGCCGAGCTGGATAAGGCGGGCTTTCTTTATCCCAAGACCTACAAGAACGTTTTCCCGGTTGGGTTCGGGCGCTGGTACGATCCCTATGGCAAAGGCCGCGATATGTATTGGGATCAGATTTCCCGCCGCCTCGGCAAGGATGGTTTCGATGGCTGGTGGCTTGATGCTTCCGAGGCCGAGCTTGGCGGCGAATGGGGCCAGATGCGCGATGTCGTGACGGCGCAAGGCCCCGGCGCCCTCGTCTACAACGCCTATCCGCTCTTTCACACCATGGGCGTCTATGAAGGCCATCGCCGCGATTTCCCGGATCGCCGCCCGGTGATCCTGACGCGTTCGGCTTGGGCTGGTCAGCAGCGCAATGGCGCGATCTCCTGGTCGGGCGATATCCATGGCGATTGGGAGACCTTCCGCCGCCAGATTCCCGCCGGGCTCAATTTCATCTCCGCCGGCCTTCCCTATTGGAACACCGACATAGGCGGCTTCTTCGCGGGCGATCCCAAAGACCCCGCCTATGGCGAGCTCTTCACCCGCTGGTTTGAGTTCGGTGCCTTCACCCCAATGTTCCGCGTCCATGGCACCGGCAAATCCAAGGAGATGTGGCAGTTCTCGCCGGAGGTGCAGCCGATCCTCGAGAAATTCGACCGCCTGCGCTATCGCCTCTTGCCCACCATCTATTCGCTGGCCTTTGACGTCACCCTCAACAACGCCTCGATGATGCGCCCGCTGGTGTTCGATTTCGGCGGCGATAAAGACGCGCTCGATATCCCGGATGAGTTCATGTTCGGCCCCATCCTGGTCGCGCCCGTCACCCGCAAAGGCGCAACCGATCGCATGGTCTATCTGCCGGGTGATACCGAATGGGTGGATTTCTGGACCGGCAAGCGCTTCAAGGCAAAATCGAACATCGTCGCCCACGCACCGCTCGACACGCTGCCGCTCTATGTCCGCGCCGGCACCATCCTGCCGATGGGCCCCGTGGTCGGTCATGCCGAAGCGCAGAAGGACAAGCCTATCGAGCTGCGCGTCTATCGCGGCGCCAATGGCAGCTTCAATCTCTATGACGATAGCGGCAATGGCTGGGGCTATGAGAAAGGCCAGCGCGCGCTGGTGCCCATCACCTGGAACGAGGCGACGGGCACGCTCACGCTCGGCGCCCGCCAAGGCAAATTCCCCGGCATGAAACAAACCCGCGAATTCCACATCGTCTTTGTCAACGACACCAACGGTGTTGGCGACAGCGAGGCCAAGACGTTCCAGACGGTGAGCTACAAGGGCAAGAAGGTGGAGATTAAAGCGCCCTAACTATATCCGTCATGGCCGGGCTTGACCCGGCCATCCATCTGCGGCGTATCCAAAATGGATGGCCGGCTCGGAGGCCGGCCATGACGATTAATATTTATACCTTAAGTGCGAGCCTCGACTTGTCCGCCGTAGCTCCTGCAAAGGCGGAAGCACGCACGCCCTACTTTTTCACATTCGCCTTCGCCGCCGCTTTGATCAGCGCCTTCAGCGCCGCGGCATCGATCTTCGCGCCTTCGGCAAAATCGATGGCGCGGCGGGTGTTGCCGTCCAGGCTGGAATTGAACAGTTTCTTGGGATCCGGCAGCGAGGCGCCTTTGGCAAAGGTCATCTTCACCACCGCCTTATAGGTCTCGCCGGTACAGATTATGCCGTTATGCTCCCACACCGGCACGCCGCGCCATTTCCAGGTTTCGACCACATCTGGAACAGCCTCGTGCACGATAGCGCGCAGCTTTTTCAACATCTCGCCGCGCCAATCGCCAAGCTCGGCAATGCGCTGATCGATCAACGCGGACGCGCCGCTTTTGGGTCCGTCTGAAGCTTTGCTCACCATGGCATCCTCCCAGGGGATCATGCCTGCGCAAAGCAGTCCTGAAAACCATGCCGCAACGTCAAGCGATGACGAAGCGCGTCCTACTTCACCGCAAACAGCGCCGCTTCGCGCGCGCAATCGGGCTTGGCGCAGAGCATCCACTGCTCGGCGCCCGCGCCTTCGAAACGGCCCATGTGATAGAGATAGCTACGTTCGTCCGTACACATCACAATCGGCACCAAGAGCGACGATCGCGCGTGCCAGTTCTTTTTCTTTGCGCAGCGGCTATCCGCCGATAGCGCCGGGCGGGCGGGTTTCACCGCCTTGCCCTCGCCCGTCACCTGCACACATGAAGCGCCCGTCAAACAGCGCACGGCGCCAGCTTGCGCCGCACGTTCGAACCAGGTGGCGGGCTTGTCGCCGAACAGCGTGACCCCGAAAACGCCCGCCGCCGCAATCGCGGCAATGGCAAGTCCCAGGCCCGCTGATCCGCGCATCACTTCGTTTCTGGCTTCACCACGCGGATATGCAGCTCTCTGAGCTGCTTCAGCGTCGGTTCGGCGGGCGCGTTCATCATCAGATCCTGCGCCTGCTGGTTCATCGGGAAGAGGATGACTTCGCGCAGGTTATCGACACCCGCGAGCAGCATGACGATGCGGTCGATGCCCGGCGCGGTGCCACCATGCGGCGGGGCGCCATAACGGAACGCATTCAGCATGCCGGCGAACTTCACTTCGGTTTCCTCGCGCGCATAGCCCGCGATCTCAAACGCCTTCAGCATCACTTCGGGATCGTGGTTGCGGATGGCGCCGCTCGAAAGCTCGATGCCATTGCAGACGATGTCGTATTGATAGGCTTTGATATTGAGGATGGTGTCCGCGTCCTTGGGGTCGAGCGCCAGGAAGGCCTCGCGGTCGAATTGCGGCATGGAGAAAGGATTATGCGAGAAGTCGATCTTCTTCTCGTCCTCATTCCATTCATACATCGGGAAATCGACGATCCAGCAAAAGGCAAACTTGTTCTTGTCAATCAGGTTGAGGTCATTGCCGAGGCGGATACGCACCTGCCCAGCTTGAGCAGCAGCGCGCTCCTTCTTGCCCGCGCAGAAGAAGACGGCATCGCCCGCCTTCACGCCGGTCACCTTCACCAGCTCTTCCAACGCGGCAGGCGGCAGGAATTTCGCGATCGGACCTTTGCCGGAGAGCGCGCCGTCCTTTTCCTCGAAGACGATATAGCCAAGCCCCGCGGCGCCGAGATCAGCGCGCGCCCAGCTTTCGAGCTTATCGAACCACGACCGCGGCTGGCTGCCAGCGCCCGGCCCAGGAATGGCGCGCACCACCTTGTCCTTGAACGCCTTAAAGGCCACGTCTTCGCGATCAAATACGGCGGAGACATCGGAAATGATGATCGGGTTGCGCAGATCGGGCTTATCGACGCCGTATTTCAGCATCGATTCCTGATACGGAATGCGCACGAAGGGCGCCGGGCCGACGTCACGGCCAGCGGCGAATTCCTCGAACACGCCATGCAGCACAGGCTCCACCGCCGCAAACACGTCATCCTGGGTGGCGAAGCTCATCTCAAGGTCGAGCTGATAGAACTCGCCCGGCGAACGGTCGGCGCGCGCGTCCTCATCGCGGAAGCACGGCGCGATCTGGAAATAGCGGTCGAAGCCCGCCACCATCAAAAGCTGTTTGAACTGCTGCGGCGCCTGCGGCAGCGCATAGAACTTGCCCGGATGCAGACGGCTCGGCACCAGGAAGTCGCGCGCGCCTTCGGGCGAAGAGGCCGTCAGGATCGGGGTCTGATATTCCATGAAGCCCTGATCGATCATGCGGCGGCGGATGGAGGAGATCACCTGCGAGCGCAGGATGATGTTCTTGTGCAGACGCTCGCGGCGCAGATCCAGGAAGCGGTACTTCAGGCGCGTCTCTTCGGGATATTCGAGATCGCCGAACACCGGCAGCGGCAGATCGGATGCCATGCCCTGCACGCTCGCCTCATCGATGCGCAGTTCCACTTCGCCGGTCGGCATGTCGGGGTTCACGGTATCGCCGGTGCGGGCCTCAAGATGGCCGGTCAGCGTCAGCACCCATTCGGAACGGGCGCGGTCCACGGTCGCGAAAGCCGGGCTATCGGGTTCCACCACGGCTTGCGTGATGCCGTAATGGTCGCGCAGATCGATGAAGATCAGCCCGCCATGGTCGCGGCGGCGATTCACCCAGCCGGACAGCCTGACTTTGGTGCCGACATCTTTCTTGCGCAGTTCGCCGCAAGTATGGGTGCGATAGGCGTGCATGACGAAACGGTTCCCCGGAAATTCTCGTTTAAAGCCGGGGGTATGTGGCGGTTTCAGGGGGGCAAGGTCAAGTATATTGCGCCGATTGCGGCAAACGCCGCAATGATCCGCCAGAATCCGGCCACCCCTGCATTTCGCCCCGGCCCACCATCTTTACGGCCCAGCCCTCCCGTCCTTTTCTGCCCCCATTTCCCTCTTTTCTGCCCCCCGTTTTCCGGGGGGAAGTGCCCCGAAGGGGCGAAGGGGGCCTCGAAACCTGCCCCGCGCCTTCCGAACACGCCCCCGCCACCCCCTTCCCGCGTGTCGAGCTTAAATGTCCTTACCCTCTTCGGATCGCGAAACGCCCGGCGTTACTTATAGCCCCCCTGGTTGAAGGACTGTTTTTCGTAACGGAACCATCCTAGGCTTCGCGTAAGAATCGAGTTTGCCGGCAAATACCCCCTGCGTTGAAATTCGCAACCTTGCATGAAGCGCTAGTTACGAGACTTATATGCCCGAAGGCCCAAAGCTCCTCGAATCGGTCCCTGTAGAACGAATTTTTCTCTGGCTGGGCAATCCCAGGCATAACTCCGTTGAGGCCGAGGCAGCGGCAATCGCGCGCCTTTGCGACAAGGAACTGGTTTACCCTCTTGCACGCGACATCGCGAAGATAGGACTCAATCCGCTTGAACGATTTGCGCTTGTTCCAATTGGCAAAGCCAGAATTGGTGGGGCAACTACAAACTACACGACTGCCGAGGGAAATCGTCGTATCTGCGCTTTGAAGCTCCTTAATGATCCCGAGCTTGCGCCAGCCAATCTTCGAAAGTCATTCGAAAAACTGGCGGAAAAATCGAACGTACCGTCGATGGTGTCGGCGGCCGTCTTTCCTGATTTTGAAAGCTTTCGAATGTGGCTAGACCGTATCCACAACGGGTTGCAAGGTGGGATCGGTCGGAAAGATTGGAATGCGGAACAAAAGCAGCGCTTCGACGGAGGAAGCAAAAACAAGGTAGCACAGGCTCTGCTCGACTATGCCGAAACTGAGAAATTTCTCACCGCCGAGGAGCGCGCCGGAAAGCTCACTACAGTACAACGCTTTGTAGGCAACAGCGTATTTCGCGAGGTGATCGGGATTGATCAAGAAAATCCAGATTCTCTTGGTCGAACCCGCCCCAAAAAAGAGTTCGATGTGTTGGTGAAACGCTTCATTCGCGATCTTGTAGAAGGCGAAGACGTCAATTCGCGAATGAACAGAAAGGAGATTATCGATTACGCACGCCCTCTCAATACTCTGCCGGGGGTCTCATCCAGTCGCGTTGAAACCGAAATCTTGTTGGAATCAGATTCGGATAAGCCAAAGAAATTCAGACTAAAGAAGCCTAAAACACCAGAGAAAGCCACGCGCGTCCGATATGAAGAAACGATTTACAGGGCGCTGAAATCTCTCGGAAACGAAAAGCTCCTGAGCCTTTACCACTCGATTTGCGCCATAGAGCTAGACCTCCACACTCCTATCGTCGCAATTGGCACGTGGTCATTTTTCGAAACCCTTACTGCGTGTGCAGGCCGAAACGATGACACGAGTATTGACGGTTATTTCTCGAAAAACAAATTGGCCAGTTACGGTATTACAGGAGACACCTTGTCGCTTCGCAGCGCGCTAGTTCGGGTCCGAGAGTATGGAAATACTACAAAGCATCACCGGATCGCTGCTCTCTTTAACGGAGATCAGCTCAACAACGACATCGTATCTCTGAAGCCGGTTATCCTGAAGTGCATTGAGGAAGCTGCCGCTAAAAGCCCGTAAAAAATTCTGTCCGCGACCGTTTCGCTCTGATAGTTTCCCCAGCAAAAGCAAGGGGAAGGCCTCAGTATCTCATGTCAATAGCAGCTTCACCGTTGCGCTATCCTGGCGGGAAGGCATGCCTGCTGGATGTCACGGCAACGGTTTTACGTCTCAATAAGTTAGAAAGGGGCCACTATGCGGAACCGTATGCAGGTGGTTGCGGATTGGCTTTAGAGCTCCTGTACGGAGGTCACGTCGCAGATATCCATATCAATGATATCGATCCCTCAATTTGGGCATTCTGGCATTGCGTCTTAAACGAGACCGACGCGCTAGTGAACGCGATAGAAAAAACCGAAGTCACGATTGAAGAATGGCGTAAGCAACGTTGCATTCACAGAGCACAAAATATCGCTGATCCCCTCGCACTTGGGTTTTCTGCATTTTTTCTCAATCGCACGAACAGATCTGGCGTGATCAAAGATGCCGGAGTTATAGGCGGCTTAGCTCAAGCGGGGACTTATAAGATCGACTGCCGCTTTAACCGAATAGAACTCATCCGCCGCATTCAAAGAATATCAAAATACAAAAGTAGGATTCACCTTACAAATTTGGATGCGATAAAGTTTCTAAAAAGGTGTGAGAAAAAACTACCTGAGGATTCTCTTATTTTTATTGACCCTCCGTACTACAATAAAGGTGCCAGTCTTTACACGAACCATTACCTAAAAGACGATCATGCGAAGGTCGCGGAGAGCATAATCAGTCTTAAAAGAAATTGGATTGTAACTTACGACGACGCACCTGAAATCCGGCATCTTTATCGAGACCGGCGCCAATACAGCTTTGATGTTGCCTACTCGCTTCACCAAAAGCGTCTGGGAACCGAGCTTCTAATCGCCTCCAAAGGATTAAAAATTCCCGCGGAAATGCGAGAGAGGCAAGTCAACAGGCCTCAATCTAAAGCTGCCTAGTCGCATTGGGAGCAGTAGTATGGGACGAGAGTAAAGTCCCCTCACCCCGCATACCTCCGCCCCAGCCATTTGCGCACGGGCTTGTCGTAGCCATAGAGCAGCGCCGTCGCCAGCAGCAGCACGAAGGCAAACACGCCCACCGCCGCGCCGTGTTGCGCGAGTTTACCGGGGTGGGTGTTCCAGACCCAATGGCCGAACAAAAATATAAACGGGTAATGCAGGATATAGACGGGATAGGATAGCTCGCCGGTGAAACGGCAGAGCGGCCCCAGCTTTCCGGTCTCGGCGCGAATGCTCGCCCCCACCATCAAGATCAGCGGGAAGACCAAAATGATCATCCCGGCTTCCAGCAGCGTATTGGCGAGGCCCTTCAAAGCGGGCGCGGCCAGGACGGCGAGGAGGATCAGCGAGGCGGTGAGATAGGGCATCGGCAAACGGATTTTCCAGCCCATGCGATAAACGAAGAGCCCGGCAAGGAAGGGATAGGTCAGCCGCACCGGCGCCACCCACAAGGTCTCATAGCCCCAGCCCCAGCCGAAGGCCTGTTTCTGGGCGAGCAGCACCGCCGCCACGATCAGCGCCACCGCCCCCAGCGCCAACAGCACGCGATGCAGCCCGCGCCCGATCCGGCAAAGCCACAGCGCATAGACAACATTGGCGATGTATTCCCAGAACAGCGTCCAGGTCGGCGCATTCAGGCAATGGGTCTCGTCCCAATGGTTGGGCAGCGTCGGCGACGGCAGCAAAAACAGCGTCAGGACATAGGCCAGCAGCAGCGAGCCCAGCGACAGGCCGACGCCGATCTGCTGGGTGGTGCCGACATTGGGATCGTTCAGGTAACAGATCAGGCCCAGCGTCACCGCCACCGGCACCATAGGATGCAGGCGGATCAAGCGCCGTTTGGCAAAACCCCAAAAGCTGAGTGCGCCCGCGCCATTGCCGCCGCGTCTTAATCTTTCATCATAAGCATAGCCGAGCACGAAGCCCGACAAGGCATAGAAGAAATCCACCGCCAGATAGCCATGCGGGAACGGGTTATGGGCCCAATCCGGCGTGGTCAGCTCGAAGATATGGAAAATGATCACCGCGATGGCCGCGGTACCGCGCAGGCCGTCGAGAACCTCGTAATGTGCTTTCAACTGCCCCCAGCGCCGTCTTCAGCGCGCTCCCCGGCCCGCTCATTGGCGGGATTTCATGTTGTGGTTCGCCCATCCTAAGCCCCCGCAATCTTGGGGCTACTCAAGAACGCGTTACACGCCGGGGCACCGCAAAAAGTTGGGGACGACCGCTGGCGGACGCCGGGGCCTTGCTCCAACTGTCGCATAGGGCGATTACGGTCCCAGCCGCTTTCACCAGGGGTATGCCCATGTCACGTCTTCTCGCCACCACCGCCCTCTGCCTCACCCTCGGGGCCATGGCCCTGCCCGCCGCCGCTGAGGATGCGGCGCAGTCGCCTGCGAAGCGCAATGTGGTGATCTTTGTGGCCGATGGTCTGCGCTACACCTCGGTCACGCCCGAGACGGCGCCGACCATGTACAAGCTACGCAAGGATGGCGTGGACTTCGCCAACAGCCACTCCACCTATCCGACGCTGACCACGGTCAATGCCGCCGTCATCGCCACCGGCCATTATCCGGGCGACACGGGCAATTTCGGCAATTCGATGTGGGTCGCCAAGCCTGTCCCCTGCCGCATGGGCGCCAGCGTCACCTTCATCGAGGATGACTGCATCCTGAAAGATGTGAAGGCGCTTTATCCCAACGACTACATCGCCCAGAAGACGCTGATGGAGACGGCGCGCGAGGCGGGCTGGAATACCGTCGTGATCGGCAAGAAGGGGCCGGCGGCGATCGAATATCTCGGCGCCTTGGAAAGCGAAGGCAAGGATGTCGGCGATGCCAAAGGCCTCTTCATCGACGACGCCACCAACCGCCCGCAGAATCTGGACGGCAGCCCCTCCAAAAGCACCGTCTTGAAAGGCGCGCTGGCGGCGGAAGTGATGACGGTCACCGGCGGGCTCACCGCTCCGCCTTTCAGCGCCACGCCGAACCTCACCCAGCAGGCCTATCTGCGCGCCGCCGCGACCCAATCGATCCTGCCGCGCCTCAAGGACGCCGGAAAGCCTTTCGCGATCTTCTATTGGTCGCGCGATCCCGACACCACCCAGCACGGCGCCATGGATAGTGACGGCAAACTGGTTCCGGGCATTAATTCAACCAGCGGACGAGCTGCAATCTCCAACGCCGACAGCGACTTGAAGGGACTTCTTGAGACGCTGAAACAATATGATTTGGACAAGAACACCGATGTCGTGGTGATCGCCGATCACGGCTTCTCCACCATCTCGCACGCCATCCCGAATGAAGACGGCAGTGTTGGCCGCAACACGTTGGCGCCCGGCTTTGTTGCCATGGATGTCGGCGGCTGGCTGGGCAAGAAGGTGTTCGATCCCGACCGCGAGGGCGCCGAGGTGGACACCTCCTCGGGCGAGCACCCCGCCCAGGGCAATGGCTTGATCGGCGATGATCCAGAAAAGCCAGAGGCTGTGGTGGTCGCCAATGGCGGCTCGACCTTCATCTATATCCCCGACCACAGCCCGGCCACGGCCAAGAAGATCTATGCCGAGCTGGTGAAGCAGCCTTATGTCGGCGGCCTCTTTGTCGATGACGCGATCCTCTCCAGCGATAAGCCCGCCTTCGCCGGAGCCCTCGCCTTGAGCCAGGTCAATTTCATCGGCTCGTCCAAGATGCCCCGCCCGGCGATCATCATCGCCTTCCGCAATTTCGTCGCCAAAGGCTGCGTCGAGAAGCTGGAACAGATGTGCCAGGCCGAGATCGCCGACACCACGCTGCACACCGGCCAGGGCATGCATGGCAGCTTCGGCCGCGCCGATACCCGCAATTTCATGGCCGCCATCGGGCCGGATTTCAAAAAGGCCTATGTCGATACCACCCCGGTCGGCAATGTCGACGTCGCCCCGACGCTCGCCCATATCCTGGGAATCGATCTGAAGGGCCCCGGCGCGCTGAAGGGCCGGGTCGCCAGCGAAGCGCTCCAGGGCGGCGTGGTGCCGAAGGTGGTCAAGACCACGGTGGCCTCTGACAAGGCCGCCAATGGCTTCCAGACCCTGCTCAACCTGCAAGAAGTGGATGGCCACCGCTATTTCACCGCCGCCGGCATGCCTGGCCGCACCGTCGGCCTCGAGGCGAAGTAATCCCAAGCCCCTTTCTCCCTTGCAGGCGGGAGGGGCCACTTTGTTCGCGCCACATACATTTTGAGGGGCCGCCGCCGCGAAAATGCCCCAGCGGGCGGCGGGTTCTTTCTCCTGCCGCTCCGGCACCTCACGAAAATTTTTTACTGCAAAAACCCATGTTTTCCGCGATTTTTTCCGCCATTTCCGGGACTTGGCGCCAGCCTCCCTTGTAGCGGGCCGCGTTATCGCCTATATATCTTCCACGATCTTGTTGATGAACGTTGTTTCTGCTGCGCGACACGCGCTCTGACGATCTTTCTTCTCAAAATCGAACACTACAGCATCCGCCTTAGGCAGGGCGGACGAAAGCTATTTGAAAGGAAGTCGCCATGATCACGGGAACCGTGAAGTTCTTCAATACCACCAAGGGTTTCGGCTTTATCGAGCAGGGCAATGGCCAGCCGGATGTGTTCGTGCACATCTCCGCTGTCGAGCGCGCTGGTCTGCGTGGCCTGAACGAAGGCCAGAAGGTCACCTTTGAAATCGTGCAGGACCGCCGTTCCGGTAAGTCCGCTGCCGATAACATCCAGCTTGCCTAAGGCTAGCTAGTGATCAGCGAACCGGCCCTCGCCTTTTGGTCTGGGCCTGTTCGTATCGTGAAAAGGGCCGGGCTTGCCTCGGCCTTTTTTATTTTTCGCCCCTCACTATGAAAGGACGGCCATGAAACAGCCTGACGATTTCGGCGTCTTCAAGCCCACACTCTCGCGCGGCGAAACCAAAGCCGAGATGACGGATCGCACCGTCAAGGAATTCCTCGATAAGGAAGCCGCGGCCACAGAAGCCAAGACGGCCCGTTTGCGCGCCGCCCGCCTCGCCCTCGAAGCCGAGCGCGCCGCCAACCCGCCGCCCCCCGAAGCCAAGCCTGCGAAAAAGACCGCCGCCAAGAAGGCCGCGCCCAAGCGCGCCAAATCCGCCGCGTAAGAAGAGCGGCACGCCTGCAGGGGCCCGGTCAGCGCATTTTCGCGAAGACCAGATGATCCTTGTTCTGCTGCATCAAGGATGACAGACCATTGATGGTGTCGAGCCCCAACCCGCTCGGCACATCACCCTCTTCTCCGGCGTTGATCGCGCTATAGGCCGCGCCCGAGACTTTCTCCCATTTGCCATTGGGCTTTTTGATTTCCAGCGCCGCCACAGTTGCCTTCAACACTAGCCGGACGATGGCGGTGTCAAACGTGCGCGGCTTCATCAAACTCAAAAACCCGCCCGCCTCCTGCCAGCCATGCGCCAAAGCCCAGGCGTGAAGGTCATCCTTGGTCATCGCATAGGCTCCGCTGAATCGCCCGCAATCTGCGCCCGCGCGTGCCGCAATACCAGAGCGAGACCTTCGCCGCGTGAGAGTGCTTGACTCTACCCTGGGTTGGGTAAAGCATGAGCTCTCGTAACGCGAAAGGGTCTGGGGAGGCCGCCAATGTCCAGCAACTCAACTCGACTAAGCGTCATTCTGAGGCGGCTCTCCCTTTTTGCCGTGCTCGGCCTTAGCGCGGTCATCCCTGCGAGCGCGGGGAACATTGCGATCCGCGCCTTCGAGTCTCACGGCGGAATGAGCACATTTGGGACCAAGGTCACCGACGACCTGCCCACTTACAGCCTGCACATCGATGGCGGTCTTCTCAAAGACGATAGCAACAAGGTCTTCAGCTCCTATAAATCCCAGTCCACCTCGACCGTTGCTGACGCCTCGTGCAAATACATGCCGACATGGCTCGGCCTCAGAGGCAAACTAGCCTACTACACGACCTTCTATGTCGTTTTGGAAAGTGACCCTAGCCACATCATCGCGGTCAATTCCTGCGGAAAGGCGCCTCTGCAAAGAGGATCATTCGAGCAATATCCGCAGCAGACCGAAGCCAACTTCATTAATCATGCCCAGATTGCTGGAACGACAAACGGCGCCGTGAACCGGGTAATCGCGGCTGGCGAAATGGACGTTATCAATGGGCGGATCGTCTACATGGACACCTGCAGCGGCCACTTCCAGCCCACGCCTGAATCCTTTCTGGCCTATCTTCGCGACACGGGCGGGAAGTCCCTGACAATAAACAGCGGCCTGAATACGATCATCAGCTCGGGGTCGATCAGTGATGCCCAGATCGACAGCAACATGCTCCGGATGATCAAGGGCGATAAGCCTGCACGCACCGTCCGCGCGGGGACAAGCAACTGCGTCGCCTACACGACCGTCTTCGATATCTCAAAAAATGGCAACACAGCGACGCTGACGGGCGGGCTGATGTCGGTAGGTGGCGGTCCCATCCAGGTCGCTCAAGGGGGCATTGGCCCGGCTTCGAATTCCAATCTCAAATCCATCAGGCTGGATAACAATCAAGGGGCCTGGATCTACAGCTACGTCGTGAACGTGGAGACCGACCTCCATCTGATCAACAATAGTATCGATCTGGCCTTCACCGACGAGACGAACGACACCTACAACTTAAATATCCGCGTGTTCATGTACGATCACACGGTCAAATATAACTCGGCCAAGCCGAACGTGAACAAGGTCAAGATAACCTGGAATTAGCAGCTCCATCTGCTTGTCATCCCCGGCTTAGTCCATTGAGCAGCGCACGCTCTGCTCAGCCGGTAATGACAGATGGTGTTGACCGCGGCGTCGGAGCCCCTCGTCCCATGTGGGGCCGAAGCGCCAGCGTGCGGCGCACAAAATCTTGCAAATACTTCCCTCGCCCCACTTCGGGGGGAGAGGGCGCAAAATCTTGCACTTAGCCGAGCGCAAGACTGTCAGAGCCTGCACAGCCCCGAGGCTAAGCGCTAGATTTTGCGGGTGAGGGGGAAATCGCGCGACATGCAGCCTCCGCATCCAATTCAACGAAGCAGGATTTACTTTGACCTTCTCTGCTCATAACGGGCTCCAGCTAATGCCACCAGGGCCAAGGCTAGAGCGAGGGACAACATCGTATTTTGGAACTCCGAGGTTGTCAGAATCCCCGCCCCTTCTGTCCAATACCGGTAACTTGCATAGCCCCCCAGCATCAAAGAAAAGGCCACCGCATTGCGAATAAGCTTAGGTATGAATGACTTCTTTGGATGATTAAACTCCATCTAGACACCACGCCTCACTTGTTTCACGAAGCACGCAAGTTACCTTACGCCGCAATCACTCTGATCTTCCCGCTGGCGCGTGAGGACGGCTTTTTCTTGATGGCGATTTCGACATCGCGGTCGAGCGCGGTCAGAAACGTCATCAGCCGCTCCACCGAAAAGCCCTCCAGCTTATAATTCTGGAGTGCGGAAATTTTCGGCTGATTGACCTTCAACATCTCCGCCGCTGCGGCCTGGGTCAGTTGCAAAGACTCGAGTATCTGATTGATCGCGAACACCAG
The DNA here is from genome assembly GCF_011761565.1 of Rhizomicrobium palustre. Taxonomy (NCBI): domain Bacteria; kingdom Pseudomonadati; phylum Pseudomonadota; class Alphaproteobacteria; order Micropepsales; family Micropepsaceae; genus Rhizomicrobium; species Rhizomicrobium palustre. Next base: position 3,949,528 of record NZ_JAASRM010000001.1, read on the forward strand.
GCGAAGCTTGGTCTGGCGCTCTTCGGCATCGGCAAGCCCAAGATCGGCAAACACATTGCCGCTGCCAAACACGACCACATCGCTGCTGGTTTTACTTTTTCTCGCCATACCGTGCCTCGTAATCCTCCTGAGCAATCTTCAATCGGCGCGCCACCATCTCGACATCACCGCGCGCGGTTTTGATCCCCTTGGGCGACTTCTTTTGAAAGGCGTGAAGAACATAGATCACCTCTCGAAACCGCACGGTGTAGACGGCGCGGTAAGTGTCTCCGTCAAAATCCTCCACGACTTCAAAAACGCCCGAGCCCTGCCCTTTCCATGGCTTAGCCGATGGATGCAAACCGCCGAACTGCGCCACTCCCAGAGCATTACCCATTTCGCTGATAACCGGCATGGGAAACTCAAGAAAATCGCGCTTAGCGGAACCAACCCAAGCAAGCGGCTTTTCACCGATAATCCAATCGCGTGCCATAACTATATCCCAATACTAGGATACATGCAATTGACTAAAAGCTATGCCCGACAATCCCAGCGACTGACAGATGTCAGCGGGAAGAGCATGCTCGGCAAAAATGAGAGTAGGTTATCCGTTTATTTGTTTGGTGCGACGGGCGGCGGGTTGAACCCAGGCACAAGCGTAATATTTACTGGACTTTCGTACTTGTTGTCTGACCCAGACGCGGAGTCCACAGCCCAACCGATAGCACCTCCTGCCACTATATTACCCCATGTTGCGCCCGCGGTGGCTGAGTGATTCAGATAGGTCGACGTTTGATAGCCTGGCTTGTCGCAAGTAATTGTGATGTCGTACTTAGTTTTCTTAATCGTCGCAGCAGCAGGCGTCTGCGGAACACGAGAAATTACTTGGCCTTGGCGAGATAATGTACAAGAAGCAGCTGGTGGATTCGTATTTATCATGACTTCTTGTGTAGTGCCTTCGATTATAGTTGAGCATCCTCCAAGAAACATAGTTGTGCAGGTAATAGTGAGAGTGGAAAGCACCTGAGTTTTCATAACTTCCCCCTGATAATTTTTTCAACTTTATAACATGATGCAGACCACAACAAATGCTTGCAGCACACATACAAACAAATTCGCACTGTTTTACATCCAAACAGAATACTACACCTGCACCTGCCTCTCACTTCACTTGCACTTCGGTCCCGCGCTTCCCACATCTAACGCGTGGTCTAAACCCGACGAGGCGCAGTGCTTTCTTCTCGGCAGACACCGGATGTGATTTTGGCGGCGCGGGAACGGAAGATCTCTCGGCGGCGCAGTCGCGTGTGGTTGCCGTTGTTGATGGACCCCGCAGAGGCGCCGCACATAAAGGTACCCCCTCCCCCCTCCTCTCAGGCCCATAACAATTATCTTGCGCGGACTGCTGCCAAAGCCACCGTCTCCAAGCCACGCGCCGCCGCTAAATCTGCCGCCGATCCCGCCTCCCCCAAGCGCCGCCCCGGTGCCCCGCTGGGCAATCGCAATGCGGCCAGGAAACTCTCGCCGGAGCTGGCCGCGTTCGACGCCGCGATCCAGGCCAAAATCGCCGCCTGGGTTGCACGAGCAAACGCCGCGATTGCCAAGGCCGAAGCGGACATTGCCGCTATCAAAGCCGTCAAAGCCGCCGCCCGCACAGCGCCCCCAACCGCTCCAGCCCCCGCGCCATTGGCGTCCTTGACTTTGCCGCCTGCCGCAACCGACCATCTGAGCAAGACCAAAAGCGGCTCAAAACCGCCCCACGCCTGCCCAGAAAGCAAAACACCCAATGCCCAGTTCCAGCACCGGCTCCAATCAGATCAACACCCCCGACCAGCACGGCTTCTTCGGCGCCTATGGCGGCCGCTTTGTGCCGCCGCAATTGGAGGCGGTGATCAAGGAGGTGGAAGAGGCCTATCTTTCGATCCGCCAGGACCAAAGCTTCTGGGACGAATATCAGCGCCTGCTCACCCATTATGTCGGCCGCCCCTCGCCGCTCTGGCATGCGCGCAACCTCTCCACCAAGCTCGGCGGGGCGCAGATCTATTTGAAGCGCGAAGACCTCAACCACACCGGCGCGCACAAGATCAATCACTGCATCGGCGAAGTTCTGCTCGCCAAGCGCATGGGCAAGAAGCGCGTCATTGCCGAGACCGGGGCGGGACAGCATGGCGTGGCGCTGGCGACCGCCGCGGCGCTGCTGGGCCTTGAATGCGAAATCCATATGGGCGCGATCGATGTCGCCAAGCAGCACCCCAATGTGATCCGCATGAAGCTGCTCGGTTGCAAGGTGATCGAGGTCACCCAGGGCGGCGCCTGTTTGAAGGACGCGGTGGATTCAGCCTTCACCGATTTCGTCACCAATCACCGCGACACCTTCTTTGCCATCGGCTCGGTGGTGGGCCCGCATCCCTATCCGATGATGGTGCAGGATTTTCAGTCGGTAGTGGGCCGCGAAGCCCGGGCGCAGATTCAAGAACAAGCCGGGCGCCTGCCCGATTATCTCGTGGCCTGTGTCGGCGGCGGCTCCAATGCGATGGGCCTGTTCACGGCCTTTCTTCCCGATACGGAGGTTTCCATCATCGGGGTGGAGCCCGCAGGCAAGAGCGATCAGCGCGGCGAGCATGCCGCCACCCTCAGCTTCGGCACGCCCGGCATGCTGCATGGCATGAAGACCTATCTCTTGCAGGACGATGGCGGCGAGCCCTGGCCGGTGCATTCCATCGCCTCGGGGCTGGATTATCCCGGCGTCGGGCCGATCCATGCCTTCCTGAAGGATTCCAAGCGAGCCGAATATGTGGCGGTCGGCGATGCGGAGACGCTCGCGGCCTTCCGCCAGCTTTCGGAAGTGGAAGGCATCATTCCGGCGCTGGAAAGCTCCCACGCCGTCGCTTACGCCGCCAAGCTGGCGCCGCGCCTCTCCGCCGACAAGATCATCCTGGTCAACCTCTCCGGCCGCGGCGACAAGGATATCGATTACGTGGCCGAGGTGATGGGGATTTAGGACCGCGTTCCCCGGCAGGGTTGTGTAATTTTATTGCGCAACCTTTGCCGGGGCACATTTCGGCCCAGGCAGAAGCGTCGCGGGGCATCAAAACCCACGCAAAGCGCGGGCGAATCCGCTATCAGAGGCCGATGCGGATCATCGAAACCACCGCCGATCTCGAAGTCCTGGTTCAAGAACTCGCCTCGGCCCCCTATCTCGCCCTCGACACCGAATTCATGCGGGATTCGACCTATTGGCCGAAACTCTGCCTGCTTCAGATTGCTAGCCCCGACGTGGCCGCGATTGTCGATCCCCTCGCCCCCGGCTTGGACCTGACGCCCTTCTTCAAGCTGATTTCCGACCCCGCCATTGTCAAAGTGCTGCATGCGGGCCGTCAGGACATCGAGATTTTCTGGCACAAGGGCCGGGTCATTCCCGATCCCCTGTTCGACACCCAGATCGTCGCCATGGTTTGCGGCTTCGGCGAAGCGGCCTCTTACGAAACACTGGCGCGCAAGATCGCGCATGTAGAGATCGACAAGTCGGCCCGCTTCACCGATTGGGCACGCCGCCCGCTCACCAAACGCCAGCTCGAATATGCGCTGGCCGACGTCACGCATCTGCGCGTCGTTTATGAAAAGCTCTCTGCGGAGCTGAAGCGCACGGGCCGCGAAAGCTGGGTGGCTGAAGAGATCGATGCACTGAAATCGACCGAGCTTTATGCCCTCGATCCCGTGCAGGCCTGGAAGCGGCTAAAGCCCCGCACCGCCAATAAGCGTTTTCTGACGGCTCTTGCCGCTGCTGCCGAATGGCGCGAGCGGGAGGCGCAGAGTCGCGATGTGCCGCGTAACCGCGTCTTGAAAGACGAAGTGCTTTTGGAGATCGCCGCCAATCCGCCGGAAGATGGCGAAGCGCTGGAGCGTATCCGCGCCGTGCCGAAGGGCTTTGCCGCCTCGCGCCAGGGTAAGGCGCTGATGGAGGCTATTCTTGCTGGCAAGGATCGCCCGGTGCCGGAGCTGCCGGACCAAGGCCGCCGCCGTCATCGCGAGCCCTCGCCCGCTGCGGTGGATTTGTTGCGCACACTCTTGCGCCTGCGCGCCGAGGAAGCCCGTGTCGCTCCCCGCCTGATTGCCAATGCGGAAGATATCGAACGCTTAGCGGCGGGCGATGATGAAGGCGTGATGGCCCTCACCGGCTGGCGCAATGAAGTGTTCGGTAAGGACGCGCAGGCCCTGCGCAGCGGCAAGCTCTCCATCGCACTCGAGAATGGCGAAGCGGTGGTTGTGGAGCTTGAAGACTGAAGAAGCGGCATGCGGGGCTTTGAGAGCCCCGCTAGGCCTTATTTCTTCTCGGGTGGCTGAAAGCCATCCATGCGGGGCTGATCGTTGGGCACGAAATTGCCCAGCATGCAGGGGGTGCCCCGGCGCAGGACGTAGAAGACCTGCATGTTGGAGCAGACTTCTCCGCCCCAGATGTTCCAGGCGATGCCTTGCTCGAATTTAAGGCCCGGGCATTCGCGCTGAAGCTCATTGCGCCAGACCTTCACCGGCCCGCCACGCATCCGAAAAAGAATGGTGCGGTTATCGGGATAGGACATGCCTTCCACATCCTGGGTGTGGATGCAGACCTGGCGCGGTTTGGGTTGATCCGCGCGCGGTGGATCAGCGAGGGCGCTTGTGGCCAACGCCGCGAAGGCGCCAGCCGCGCATGCGAGTTTAAGGATCGAGGGTTTCATCATAGTACACTCCGACGGGCGCGACGCTCCGCCCGCCAGGGTGTCACTCTGCGGATGAACCTGGAATGAACGGGTCGGCCCCGCCGGTGGCGAGTTCGCCCTCTTCCGGTCCTTCGTAAGGATCTTCGTCCGCTGCCAACTGATCGCTCGGGCTCGGGATGTCGAGACCCGACGGCGGAATGGCTTCCAGGAAGCCCGCCGCCTTGAGTTCGTCCATACCCGGCAGATGGCTGATATTCTCCAGCCCGAAGTGCACCAGGAAGGCCTCCGTGGTGCCATAGGTCACCGGCCGGCCCGGCGTACGCTTGCGCCCGCGGATCTTGATCCAGCCTACTTCCATCAGCGTGTCGAGTGTGCCCTTGGACAGCATCACGCCGCGGATGTCTTCGACCTCCGCCCTCGTCACCGGCTGATGGTAAGCAATGATCGCCAACGTCTCGATGGCCGCCCGAGACAGCTTCTTCTGCTCCGGCTTCTCCTTGCGCAGCAGGAAGGCGAGATCGGGCGCCGTGCGGAACTGCCATTTCTCTGCGACAAGCACGAGGTTCACGCCGCGCTTTTCATAAATCGTCTGCAGCTCAGCAATGATGCCTTTGATGTTGGCGCGTTCGGGCAGCGAAGCCTTCAAGGCCTCCTCGGATAACGGTTCTGAGGCAGCAAACAGAAGCGCCTCAGCCATACGCAGATGCTCCACGTTGACTTCGGTGTCGACCACTTCCTCTGTGGCCGTCGCCTCGACGGGGGCTGGCGCAAGCTCCACCTCAGCGCCATCATCAGTGGATTCCGCCGCCAAATCGTCCGCAGCCGTACCAACCGCGACAACGTCCTCGCAAATTGCTTCGCCGCTTTGTTCGATCTCAGCTTCGCAAGAATTCTCTGCGGCGTTCTGGGGTTCTTCTGTCACGGTTTCTTCAGACACACTGGACTCGCTAGGCAATGCTGCTTCCATCACTTCACCAAGGGCTTCCTCTTTCAGGAGTGCGCGATTCATGTTGAGGCCTCCTTGGCAAGGTCACGAATATACAACGGCTCGAAATGGGTGATCTGGCGAAGCTCCACTCGGCCATCGCGCGCCGCTTCCAGGCACGCCATAAACATCGATGCCATTGCAGAACGACGGCGTGGGCCACCAGTCCAGCCCTCTGGCAACAGCTTATCAAGGCTGCTCCAATCGGAAATCTTGCCGAACATACGCTCCAAGCGCTCACGGGCCTGATCAATCAGCATCACCGGCGAAACCTTGAGCTGATAATTCTTGCCCCGCATCTTTTTTGCCCTGTCGGCAGCGTAGGCCGACAACAGGTCATACATGCTATCCGTATAGGTCTTGACCTTAATGACCGCGACCGGTTCAGGCATGCCTCTCACAAATATCTCACGCCCTAACCGGTCACCCGCCATGAGACGAGCAGCAGCCTCGCGAATAGCGTTGAGGCGGAGTAGACGCCAGCGCAACCGAGCAGCCATTTCATCTGCCGAAGGCTCCCCCTCTTTGGTCTCCGGCTTGGGCAGGATTAGGCGGGATTTTAAATAGGCCAGCCAGGCAGCCATGACGAGATAGTCCGCCGCCAATTCCAAATTCATCCGTTTGGCCTGCTCGATGAACTCGAGATACTGCTCAGCAAGCTTCAGGATCGAGATCTTGGCTATATCCACCTTTTGGCTACGAGCAAGCGTGAGCAAAAGGTCGAGAGGACCTTCGAAGCCATCGACCTGCACCACGAGCGTCTCATCCGGCGCCGCAGCCGTTTCGAAATTCTCAAAGCTCTCCGACAGCTCTTCGCTCATGTCGCAGCCAACAACTCTTTCAGGCGGGATTCCGCCGCTTGGCAGTCAAAGCCGCCGGGTCCCTTCAAATGCCCCAACGCCGCCTCCGCACGCTTCAGGGCCATCCCGTCCAGCGGCTTCATCTCGGCCATTACAGCTTCCATTTCGGCCGAAACGCCATTGCAATGAAGCACGACATCACAACCAGCAAATAGTGCCGCTTTGGTACGGGCGGCAATTGAGCCAGATAACGCCTGCATAGACAGATCATCTGTCATCAGGAGCCCTTCGAATCCAATCTCTTCACGGATAACTTTCAGGATTACGCGCGGGCTGATCGTCGCCGGTCGGCTTGGATCAATGGCGTCATAAACTACATGCGCGGTCATGGCCATCGGGCAGGTGTTCAGACTGCGAAAAGGAACAAAATCACCTGTGCTTAACTCATCGGCGCTGGCGGCGACATGAGGCAACTCCAGGTGGGTGTCTGCCCCTGCCCGGCCGTGGCCGGGGATATGTTTCATAACGGGAAGCACCCCTCCATCCAGGAGACCTTCCATCACGGCCCGCCCTAACTCTATGACGACACTCGGTTGGTTGCTGAAGGCGCGATCACCGATGATATCGTGAGCCCCCGCCGCGGGTACATCTAGAAGAGGCAAGCAGTCGACATTAACGCCTAATTCCGTAAGGTCAAAGGCAATCAACCTTGAATTGAGGTAGGCAGCTTCCCTGGCCGCATCAGGCACGCGCCCGTGAAGTGCTCCGAATACGCCCTGCGGTGGGCGAGAACTCCAGCCGGGAGCCTTCAGCCGCGCTACCCGCCCCCCCTCCTGGTCGATCAAGACAGGAGCTGGGTCGCCGCCAACCGCCTCCCGTAAATCGGCAACAAGCCGTCTGACCTGTTCGCGATCGCCGATATTGCGGCCAAATAATATGAACCCCCAAGGCTGCGCCTCGCGAAAAAAATCCCTTTCGCTTGGCAGAAGCGACAGCCCTGAACAGCCGAAAATCACGCGGTTGCGCATTCGACGTCCTTCAATGCGCCAGGAAACAGTTGGCGTTCTGGGCCTTCAACCTGTCGCAGAGCGCAGCCGCGGCATCCTTGTCCGCAAAAGATGCGATGCGCAGGCGGTACCAAGTACCTTTCTCCCCGAGATCCGCCTTTTGGACATCCGGTCCGAATCCCGAAAGCAGCGTTGCATGTTTGGATTGATATGTTTTCCAAGCAGACATGGCCTCGCCCTCGGATTTGTAGGCGCCGATCTGCAACAGATAGCTTCCAGAAGATGCTTTCGAAGACTGGACAGCGGGAGCTGTTTTCACCGCAGATGCAGGCGACGATGCAACGGCAGTTGTGGCGGTCGACGGGTGTGAAAGTCCTAATTGCGCAGGCGGATGGGTGGCAACTGCGGGAGGCGTGACAGCAGGTTGCGCTTGGGTAAGCGAAGCCGCCGCCTTACTCTGCTGTGCAGGGGACTGTGCGACCTTTACAGGCGCAGATGTGGGCGCACTCGCCACCGTCTCCCGGCTGGGCAACTGTGCGGGCTTGCTCGTCTGAGGCTGAACTACCGGTGCGGGAGCAGCGGCCATTTTGGTGGCGGAGACATCCGGCGCGGGAGCTGGTGCCGATGCTTGCTGCTGTGCAGGCGCGGCATTCAAAGCGGGTGGTGGCGGCGAGGGCTGGGCAGCAGCTTTAGCGACGTTTTCGTCTTCCTCGCCCGCGGCGGGCTGTTGGTAAACTTTTATGCCGCTGCTATCCCCGTGAAGGTGCGTCGTATCAGCGACGGCAGCAATGCGAGGCTCTCCGCGCCCGCGTGCCACCCCCTGGTTATAGGCTAGCCAAACAACACCCCCAAAAGCCGCGAGGACCAAAATAGCGATAATGATCACAACCGGAAGATGCGAGCCTTCGCCATCATCTTCGTCGTCGCCGCCGTCGAATACGCGCTCATTCCGATCGCGTTCGTAATTGGCCATAGCCGAGCCCTCGTCCGAATCTAGAGGCGGCTAAGCTAGCACCCTGGCGCAGTCGAATCACGGCAGGATGCCCCCAGTGCTTCCCCCTACAAGCTTACGTCTCTGTGGAAAATTCGGCTATACTCCTGCAATGCATAAGCATCCGTCATGCCAGCAATGTAGTCACGAATTACACCCGCAGTGACGGGCTCACCCGGACCGGTGCACACCCCAGACCAATCCGGGGGCAGAAGTCCTGGATTACCTAAAAATGCTGCAAATAATTCCCGTAGCACCGCGACTGCCTTTGCGCGCGTTGCGAGCACCTGCTCGTGCCGATACATGTGAACAAAAAGGAAACATTTTAACCCCTCAGCTTCGGCAGCCATTTTCGGCGAAAACTTCGCGATTGGCCGCCCAGCCGCACGGATATCAGCAGCGCTCGCCGGACGAAGGTCATCAAGGCCCCGCTTGGTCTCATCAATCAGGTCATAAACCAGCGTTCCAATCAGGGCACTGACGAGTTCGCCGATAAAGCGGCTTGGTTCCAGATCTCCGTACCGATCTTGAATTGCCAAAGCACGAGGGCCAGCTAACGGAGCATCATAGAGTTGCTCAACGTTAAACAGCCCAGCCCTAAGCCCATCGTCGATATCGTGGGTGAGATAGGCGATATCATCTGCAAGCGCGGCAACTTGAGCCTCAAGCCCGGGCCACGTGTCGAGATCGAGCTTCCAGCGCGCATCGAAATTCGCAATAGGTTCGGGTATCTTCTTGGTGCGCCCCGGACCAGAAAGCGGCCCGTTATGCTTGACCAGCCCCTCCAGGGTCTCCCAGGCCAAATTTAGCCCGTCAAAGGCCGCATAACGGTGCTCTAGCTTGGACACGATCCGTAATGCATGAGCGTTATGATCAAACCCGCCGATCGCGGAGGTCTCTTCTGAAAGCGCGTCCTCCCCTGCGTGGCCAAATGGCGTGTGGCCAAGGTCGTGGGCAAGCGCAACAGCCTCTGCAAGATCTTCGTCTAGAGCGAAGACGCGTGCCACAGAACGTGCAATCTGCGCGACTTCGAGCGAGTGAGTCATGCGGGTGCGATAATAGTCGCCCTCATGCTCCACGAAGACCTGCGTCTTGTGCTTCAGTCGCCGGAAGGCGCTGGAATGCAAGATCCTATCCCGGTCACGTTGATAGGCGGTACGTGTCGGGCTTTCCTTTTCCGGGAATAGCCTGCCCCGACTATCTTCCTGTCGGGTAGCATAGGGAGCCTTTGTAGGTTGAGGGCTATAAAGCTCGCCCAAAAGATGTCCGACTGGGCCAGGCTGGGTTGTATTCGCCATTCGCATTCTTACATTTGAATCGCTATATTATCGCATGTTGCTGTTGAACCTTGAAAGCCAATGTCGACTGAATCTGCTATTTCTCGCCCCGTGACTGTGACCCCTCGCGCGGCAAAGCAATTTGCCAAGATCATCGCGGCGGAAGGCAAACCCATGATGCTGCGCCTGTCTATATCAGGCGGGGGATGTTCGGGATTTCAATACAATTTCTCGTTGGACGACAAACAGCTCAGCGATGATCTTGTCATTGAGGAAGGTGGCATCAAGGTTTTGGTTGATTCAACTTCCATCAATTACGTGGAAGGATCAGAAATCGACTACGTTGACGATCTGATTGGTGCCGCCTTTAAGGTCAATAACCCAAATGCAACCGCCTCCTGTGGCTGTGGATCAAGCTTCTCCATCTAGTCTTCATGAAATAGCGGTAAGTCACGACAACAACTCATCAGTGATAAATGTGGCGGGACCTGAGGGCCGCCATGCGCAACGCCGTCCCGCCGTATGAAAGATTCTACGCGTTAGGTATCGCGTTGGCTCTGCAGGTCGCGGCGGTGGTTCTCCTCATGCACTCACTGCCGCGACAGCAGATAGAAAGCACCGCCAAAAAGGATGGAACGCAAATCGTGTTCCTTCCTGTCCTTCCTCCGCCGGTCCTAAAGAAGCGCGATAGGCGCCCCCAAAAGGGAAGATATCAAGCCCCTCCATTTGTGAACCCTTACACCTTCGATCAACGAGCCTTCCGTGGACAGCTGGCAAACACGCTCACTTTAGCTCTCTCGGCGTGTGATATTGACCATCTTGAAATGGAAACAGATGAAATCAAATCTGCGTGTCAACGCATCGGCTCATTCATCCACCATGACCCAGAGCATTTCGGGATGACTTCCGATGTAGCTGATCCCCGGCACTGGGCGACAGAACTCTTAAGGCGAGAATCTCCTGTCCTTATGCCCTGCATGTCTCCCAGCGGGGTGAAGGTCGATCTTATATGTGTCGGCCGACTGCTCTTCGAAGGGTATGATCCTGAAAAGCGTGCACGCTATAATAACTAGCACCTCAGATGAGAGCCTAATCAGCGCTTCGAATTCCTGGCGGCGTGTCTTACTGTGCCGCCGAATATGGAGACTCGTCGATGAAATTTGCCACCTGGAACGTGAATTCGGTTAAGGCCCGGATTGAAACCGTCACCAAGTGGCTGGCGGACTGCATGCCGGACGTGGTGGCATTGCAGGAAATCAAATGCACAGACGATACCTTCCCGCGCGGGGTATTTGAGGATTTAGGCTACAACTGCGCCGTCCACGGGCAAAAGACCTATAACGGCGTAGCGTTGCTCTCCCGACGACCGCTGGAGGATGTCTCCCGAGGCCTAGCGGGTGGAGATGGGGACGAGCAGTCCCGATACATTGAAGCCGTTGTCCCCTGCGAGAGCGGCACAATGCGCGTCGCATCCATATACCTGCCAAACGGCAACCCGCTCGGCTCCGAGAAGTTTTCCTACAAACTGGCTTGGATGGAACGCCTGCATGCGCGTGCGGGTGAAATCCTCACTTACGAAGAACCCGCCATTCTGATGGGCGATTTCAACGTCATTCCCACCGATGAGGATTGTCACGATCCGGCGGTGTGGGCATCAGACGCACTGTTCCAGCCTCAATCCAAGCAGGCTTTTCGCAAGCTCGAGCATATGGGCTATCAAGATGCATTCAGGGCGTGTGATGCGCGGCCACACCGCTATACGTTTTGGGATTACCAAGCCGGGTCCTGGCAGAAAGATCACGGCATCCGGATCGACTTTCAGCTTTTGTCACCTCAGGCCGCTGACCGCCTCAAGAGCTGCACTATCGACAAGCGTGTTCGCGGCTGGGACAAGCCATCGGATCACGTGCCCGTCATCACAGAGATAGATATTTAGGCGGCGTCGGCCACGACACGATTACGGCCCGTCCGCTTTGCGGAGTAAAGAGCCTGATCTGCGCGATGGAGCAATGCCTCGGCGGTATCATTCTTGCCGGCTGACTGCGCGATCCCGATGGAAATCGTAATCCCAAGCTTATGCGGATCACGGCTCACCATGACGGGTGTAGATTCCACCGTCTTGCGAAGGCGCTCTGCGATCGCATAGGCAAACGGTACGTCGGTATCTGGCATAACGACGACGAACTCTTCGCCACCATACCGGCAAGCCAGATCGCAACCACGCACATTGGCCGATATACGCCGCGCGAACTCCTGCAGGACTTCGTCACCAATATCGTGACCGTAGCTATCGTTGACCTTCTTGAAGTAGTCGATATCCATGATCAAAAAGGCCAACGGCTTGGCCGTGCGATGCGACTGCTCGATGAGATTATCGAGGTGGCGTGCCATGTAACGCCGGTTATGCAATCCGGTTAGCTGGTCCGTGATGGCAGCTTCCAAGCTGAGTTGAACGTTATGGCGCAGGCGATCAGCATAGCGCTTCTTGCGCAATTGCGTGCGCACACGCGCCACCAGCTCATTCGTATCCACTGGGCGCGTGAGATAATCATTCACGCCCATTTCGAGAGCCTGGTTCAGCTTGCGCCGATCTCCATCGGATACAACAACGAGGATCGGGACATGCCGTCCCTCGGGCAGAGAGCGCAATTGTGAACAGAGGCGCAAACCATCAAAGCCGCGCATACCAAGGCTGACGATGACGAGGTCAAAATCCCCACCCCGGACCCGAACAAGCGCCTCCTCAAAAGTATCAACACAGGCGACGTCATTTTCCTTGCGCAAGGCGGAGGAGAACCATGCCGCGGAGTCGGGACGGTCCTCAATCATCAAAATCCGGCCAGCCGAAATGGATTCACTGAAGGTCGTAGCTGGATCGACCAGCCCCATCCCCTGCCCCGTAGCTTCGCGCATCCGGAGCTCATCCGTCATCATCTTGAGCCGTACCAGCGAGCGCACGCGCGCAAACAGGGCCGCGTCATCGACTGGCTTCGTGAGAAAATCGTCCGCTCCTGCATCGAGGCCTGCCACGCGATCGGACGGCTGATCCAGCGCAGTGACCATGACCACGGGAATGTGGGCGGTTTTAGGATTGGCTTTAATCCGGCGACAGACTTCGAATCCGTCCATCCCTGGCATCATAACGTCCAAAAGGACGATATCGGGATCCGCCCCTTCGATCTTGTCCAGGCATTCCATTCCCGAAAACGCGGTGACGACTTCGAAATATTCGCTCGTCAGCTTGGCTTCGAGAAGTTTGACGTTGGACAGAATATCATCGACGACAAGAACACGCGCCGTCATGGCCGCTCCTTATCCAATGAAACGGCGGACGGTGTCCAAGAAACTCGTTACGGAAATCGGCTTAGATATATAGGCTTCACAGCCACCCTGCCGGATAACTTCTTCGTCACCCTTCATCGCGAAAGCCGTCACGGCGACGACCGGAATGGTTTTGAGAGTATCATCTTCCTTGAGCCATTTGGTGACTTCAAGGCCGGAGACTTCAGGAAGCTGGATGTCCATCAGGATGAGATCCGGACGGTGCTCGCGGGCGATGTCGAGCGCTTCCATGCCATCCTTGGTCTGCAAGATATTGTAGCCGTGCGCGTCCAGCAGATCGTGGAATAGCTTCATGTTCAGCTCGTTGTCCTCTACGATGAGGACTGTCTTTGGATTTGCTTCCATGATCGCCACTCCGGTCCGCCCCAGGGGCCGCCGCGCACCACCTCGTTGCGCGTAACTGCCCGACTCGAACGCTTTCGCTTTGCGTAGTATTAGTTGTCAAATATTAACGCTCCCTTGACGTTGACCCTCCCGCCTCGGTTGTTCCCTCAAATGTCTCCATTTTCTTCGCGACGCACAGATTTTACTGAGAGGAGAGCGGGATATGCTTCGTGACAACCGGAACGTCGAGCAGGCCGAAACCATCGCCTTGCAGGGCTTGGCTTACTTGGCCTCCGACCCCGAAATACTCGAGGTGTTCCTGCACAACTCAGGGTTAGGACTGGATGAGCTCAAGGCCAAAGCCGGAGAGCGCGACCTCCTCCGGGCCGTCATGGAGTTCATCCTGGCCAGTGACGAACACGTCACCACGCTCTGCCGGGACCTGGACCTCTCTCCGCGAGACTTACACCTTGCGAATCATACATTGGAAAAGCCGTGAAGACTGATACGCCAAGATTTGACCTGACCTCGGCGCTTGCGACCGTGGTACCCGGCCGCCCCCTGGTCGTCACCGATGCGGACGGCGTGCTCCTGTGTTTCACCGGCGGGCTGGAACGTTTTCTCGATGAGCGCGGGCTTTACCTCGACCTGACCACCTACCGGATCGAAGGCGCCATCAAGCGGAAGGACGACAAATCCCAGATTCTGAATATCGAAACCATGGCGCTGATCGAAGAATATCGCGCCGATCTGGACTGTCTCGAAGCCGTTGAGGGCGCTGTGGAGGCTTTGCACGCACTCGCGCAGGTGGCCAACATCGTCGTCCTTTCCAATGTGAACCAGCGCCAAGCGGTGGCGCGCGTGCGCAATTTCAAGACGCTGGGTCTGGATTACCCGCTCATCGCCAATGATAGCGGCGCGGGATACCTGGCGGATAAAGGTTACGCGGTGAGAGCGTTAGCAGCCAAAGCCAAGGCGCCGACGTTTTTCATCGACGATATCCCCCACAACCTCGCCTCGGTCGCCGCCGCCGCACCGGACGTCAAACTCATCCACATCGTGGAGAGCCCGTTTCTGCGCGACCTCTTAGGTCAGGACTTCCACGCCCACATCCATGCCGAAACCTGGCAGGAGGCACAGAGCTATATTCTCGGCTGTCTCAGATAGCCGAGCGCGCCCGCCTACCGCGTGCAGGAGAGCGCGTGAGCGATTACCGCCGCCACAATGATTGTCAGCGTGGCAGCACCGAAGAAGTGGCCGGATACCAAAAGCGCGGAGAGCCCAGCCCCGACGGCAAAAGCCACCGCCGACTCGACTTTGACATGCCAATGGAAGTGCGGGAGCGCAGGCAGAGACCGTTTGGTCGTCGTATGCAATGCGAGAAGTGCCATGGATAGTTCCTCCTTGGACACACTCACATCCTACCACTTTCAACACCGGCTGTAAGCGCCGCTGACAGTTTTGACGCTCCTTTAAGGTGCGACTTGTTTGCGCAAAAGCTTAATTTTCCGCCCTAAAGTGCCAGCCCAAGCGCTTGTAACTGAACGCAGGTTCTTTTTGATGAGCGCAAAGCGGGCCTGGATCACAAGCCCGCTTCGGTGGGTGCCCCCTAAGAGCTACGGCGACCAGCGAGCGCCGCTATCACCCAGCGCTCAACAGACACCTTCGCCTTACCACAGACCGGTCCGCTTGGCTCGTTTGGCGTCTCATGCGCCCTCGCCTCGACTAAGGGCACGATCCTTGGTCCTTAGGACAAACAAAGACGACGGCTTTTGAGCAGAAGCGAAAACGTGCGCGAGCACGTATCCTGGTCCTGTATCTGTCGCGTGCTCGCGTGTCACGGACCTCGCGAAGATCCGCCTCCCGCTGATGGGCTACACCTCTCCATGGTTCAAACAACGTGTGCTTGATGTGGGAAGCGAAGATACGACCTGCAAGGGTTCGGAACCGATTTAAGCTTTGAGACAGAGGACGGAAAGTATTGAGGGTGAGACTTAGCGAGCGAGGTTGGGTGTCCCATGCGCCTGACGTCAGGTTTTGCGCGGCGCCCCTAGTGACTTGAGAAACGAGATCATGGCCCTGTATAGGGCAATGGCGTGAAAACCCTTTGAAAACAGCGCCCCAAAGGCGATAACCTCCCCCCAACAGAGGATGTACAATGACTGGTCGTATCGAAGCCCGCTTGAAAGATCTTGGTATCGAATTGCCGGTGCCGCCCGCGCCTGTGGCAAGCTATGTGGCAGCCGTAAAAAGCGGCAGCACGGTTTTCCTGTCGGGTCAGATCCCGGTGACGACCGAAGGCCTGAAGTATGTGGGCATCGTGGGCCAGGACCTGTCGGTCGAAGACGGCAGAGCCGCCGCCCGGCTGTGCGCCATCAACCTGATCGCCCAAATCAAAGCCGCCTGTGATGGTGATCTTGATCGGGTCAAGCGCTGCGTGAAGTTGGGGGTCTTCGTGAACGCCATTCCTGGTTTCGGGCAGCACCCTGAAGTTGCCAATGGCGCCTCAGACCTCATGGTCGAAGTCTTCGGTGATGCTGGCAAGCACACCCGTGCAGCAGTGGGCGCCGGTTCCCTGCCCCGCAATGTCGCGGTGGAAGTGGAAGCCGTATTTGAAGTCGCGTGACAGGCGACGCGCCGCTCCTTCGCCTGACCGGCCCGGCCAAGCTGATTGGCCGGCAGGCATGGAACGCTTGCGCGAACCCATTGGGCATTGCCGATCCGCATCCTTTCACGCGCTATGAATTTTTTGAGGCGTTGGAAGAATCGCGTTCGGCAGTGCCGCGTCAGGGCTGGCAGCCACTGCACCTGACGCTCGAGCACAATGGAAATATAGACGGAATATTACCTCTCTATTTGAAAGCTCATTCCCAGGGCGAATATGTGTTCGACCACGCCTGGGCGGATGCCTTGGAGCGTGCAGGCGGGCGCTATTACCCGAAGCTGCAATCCGCCGTTCCCTTCACGCCAGTGACTGGACACCGACTACTTGTGGCGCAGACGGCGGACACCCATGCCACGCGTGCGGCACTCCTCAATGGTGGAGCCGCCGCGGTCGCTGAATCTGGCTGCTCTTCCCTGCATATTACCTTCCCGAAAGAAGACGAATGGCGAGCAGCTGAAACGCATGGCTATCTTCTGCGAACGGACCGCCAATTCCATTGGGAGAACAAAGGCTACGGCACGTTCGATCACTTCCTGGCCGAGCTTTCCTCCTCAAAGCGCAAAAACCTGCGAAAAGAACGCGCGGCGGTGCGGGACGCGGGCATCACCTTCGACTGGCTGACCGGCAGTGATATCACCGAAGCCCATTGGGACAAGTTTTTCGGATTCTATATGGATACGGGCAACCGAAAATGGGGGAAACCCTATCTCACCCGAGATTTCTTCAGCCGCATCGGCCAGAGCATGGCTGAGCAAATTTTGCTGATATTTGCTCGCCGCGGCCCAGAGGTGATCGCGGGCGCCCTGAATCTCTTCGGCGAAGGGGTCCTTTTCGGTCGCCATTGGGGGGCGAGTGAATACGTACCCTTCCTGCATTTCGAGACCTGTTATTATCAGGCCATCGATTTTGCTATCGCACAGAAGCTTTCAAAAGTGGAGGCAGGCGCCCAAGGCGAACATAAGCTGCTGCGTGGCTATGCCCCTGTGGCGACCTACTCCGCACATTTCATCGCGCATGAGGGCCTGCGCCGCGCCGTGGCGAACTATCTTGAGGCGGAACGGGAAGCCGTCGCAGACAACATTACGGAACTATCCGCCGCGGCGCCCTTCAAGAAGACGGACTGAAGCAGCACTTGCCTTAAGAGCTGACAGGCGGCAGTTTTACCAGGATTGATCTCTTTTTTGCGGAAAAGCCATGCCCTACGATCGTACTAATATTTTCGCCAAGATTCTGCGCGGCGATATTCCCTGCGTGAAGGTCTATGAAGACGATCACACCCTCGCCTTTATGGATGTGATGCCGCAAGCCGAGGGCCATACCTTGGTCGTTCCCAAAGAAGACGCCGAGAATATTTTCGAGCTATCACCAGATAGCGCCGCGCATGTGATGCGTACGGCCCAGAAAGTCGCCAAAGCGGTAAAGACAGCGACGGGCGCTTCAGGCGTAATGCTGATGCAGCTCAACGGCAAAGCAGCTGGGCAAAGCGTTTTTCACATTCACATGCATGTGATCCCGCGCCAGCACGGGCTGGAATTGGGATTTCATGAACGCGATATGGTGAGCGCGGACGTCCTTGAGCCCATCGCCGCGAGAATTCGCGCGGCCCTCAGCAGCTAGCGAAATAAATCCGGTTCGCCTTTCTCTCCTTTCGAGAGCGCCAAAGCGCGGAGTGCGCGCTTACGCGCAAAACCGTGTTCCACAATAGGTTTTGGGTAGTTTTTTCCAAGCACGATGCCGGCTTTGGCCAGGTCCGAAGCCGGTGCCGTCCAGGGCTGATGAAGGAACTTATCATCCAGCCGGGATAATTCCGGCACATAGCGGCGGACATAGGCGCCATCCGGATCAAATTTCTGGCCCTGCAGGATAGGATTGAAAATCCGAAAATATGGCGCCGCATCGGCCCCGCATCCGGCCACCCACTGCCAACTTGCGGCGTTGGCCCCGAGATCGGCATCCACCAGCGTATCCCAGAACCATGCCTCGCCTTTCTGCCATGAGATGAGCAGATGCTTGATCAGGAATGACGCGACGATCATGCGCACACGATTATGCATCCAGCCCGTCTGCCAAAGCTGACGCATACCGGCATCGACGATGGGATAACCAGTTTGGCCCTTCTGCCAGGCGAGCAGTGCTGCCTCGTCGTCCTCAAGCCAAGGAAAATTCGTGAAACTGGGGTTGAGCGGTTTTTCCGGAAGAAGCGGAAACTGGTGCAAGAGATGCCAGGAGAATTCGCGCCAAAGAACTTCCAGCTGGAAGCGGTGCAGCGAGTTCTGCGCGCCGGCCCCTGCAGCCTTATGCGCAAGAACGGCATGCCAAACCTGCCGGGGACTTATCTCGCCATAATGCAAATAAGGCGACAGCCTAGAGGTTCCCGCAAGATCGGGACGATCGCGGGCTTCGGCATAATCATCGAGGCCCTGCTTCAGAAAGTGGTCCAGTGTCTTGCGCGCGGACACTTCTCCAACAGACCAAGCAGAGGCTAGTTTCTCAGGCCAGACCGCGCGGGATGGCACCAGCTTCAATGCTTCTAGAGGGTCACTTGCGGGGCCTGAAACGCTTTCGAGCTTCTTAGGCGCGGCGATTGGCGGGGTGGGTGTGGGCGCGCTCAAGCAGGCGCGCGAAAACGGTGTGAAGACGCGAAACGGCGTGCCAGCGCCGGTGCGGATCGTGTCTGGCTCAAAGAGCAGATAGCCATCGCTGATCTCGGCTGCGATCCCAGCTTCCTTTAATGCCTCGACGAGTTCGGCGTCTTCCTTGGCCAAATCAGGTTCATAGCGGCGGTGCCAGACGACGGTCTTAGCACCGGTCTCGCGTGCGAGCATCAGGATGGTGTCGATGCGATTGCCCCGGCGCAGCAGCAATGGCGCACCGAGTGCGGCCAAGCGTTGCTGAAGGTCAAGCAGAGCCTCTCTCAGCCACCAACGCGATGCAGCCCCATGCGCCCAGGCACGTGCAGGGTCCTCGGCGACATAGAGAGGCACAACGCGCCCACGCGCAGCCGCATTCGCCAAGGGGCGATGATCAGCAATGCGAAGATCCCGGTAGAAAACGACGATGGTGGTGGGCATGGCGAATCCGTTTGCAAACAGCATACGTCCAGTGGGAGCGATTGGATCACCATTGGGGCCAAAAGATAAGGGCGGAGAGTATCCCCGCCCTTGGCTTAACGACCCGTCTTTGAACTTTTAGCTATACACTTGCGTGCTTCTCGGGCGGCGGGAGCTGCTTTGGCTTATCCGCGTCAGTGATGAACTCAAACACCAGCTTGTCCGCCTCGCGGTCCAGAAGCACACGCACCGTGCCGCCATTTTGCAGCTTGCCGAAGAGAATTTCATCCGCCAGCGGTTTCTTGATGTTCTCCTGGATGACGCGCGCGAGAGGCCTGGCCCCGAAGGAGTCGTCATAGCCCTTCTCGCCCAACCAGCGTGTGGCTTCCGGCGTCAGATCGAAGGTCACATCGCGATCGATCAACTGCGCTTCGAGTTCGAGCACGAACTTCTCGACCACGCGGTCGATGGTTTCGCGGCCCAGCGGCGCAAACGGGATCACGGCGTCCAGGCGGTTGCGGAATTCCGGCGTGAAGAGCCGCTTGATGGCTTCTTCGTCCTCGCCCGCCCGCTTACCGCGGCCAAAGCCAATCGATTCTTTCGCAGCATCAGACGCCCCCGCATTGGTGGTCATGATCAGCACCACATTGCGGAAATCGATCTTCTTGCCGTTGTGATCGGTGAGCTTACCGTGGTCCATCACCTGCAACAGGATATTGTAGAGATCCTGGTGCGCCTTTTCGATTTCGTCCAGCAACAGGACGCAATGAGGATGCTGGTCAACACCATCCGTCAAAAGCCCGCCCTGATCGAAACCGACATAGCCCGGCGGCGCGCCAATGAGGCGGCTGACGGTGTGACGCTCCATGTATTCCGACATATCGAAACGCAACAGCTCCATGCCCAGAACGGACGAAAGCTGCTTGGCGACTTCGGTCTTGCCGACACCCGTCGGGCCAGAGAAGAGATAGCAGCCGATGGGCTTTTCCGGGCTGCGCAGACCTGCGCGGGCCAGCTTGATCGCCGAGGACAGCGCTGCGATGGCACCATCCTGACCAAAAACCACGCGCCGAAGATCAGCTTCGAGGCTGCGGAGCTGCTCCGCATCCGTCTTGGATACCGATTTGGGAGGAATGCGCGCCATCTTGGCGATCACATCTTCCACTTCCTTCACACCAATCGTTTTCTTGCGTTTGGATTCGGGCAGCAGCATCTGCGAGGCGCCGACCTCGTCAATCACGTCGATGGCCTTGTCGGGCAGCTTGCGGTCATTGATATACTTGGCCGCGAGTTCTACCGCGGCCTTGATCGCATCGGAGGTATAGCGGACCTTGTGGAATTCCTCGAAATACGGCTTCAGCCCCTTCAGTATCTTGATAGTGTCGGGCACGGAGGGCTCGGCCACATCGATCTTCTGGAAGCGGCGCACCAGCGCGCGATCCTTCTCGAAATACTGGCGGTATTCCTTATAGGTCGTCGAGCCAATGCAGCGCAGAGACCCAGCCTGCAACGCGGGCTTCAGGAGATTGGAGGCATCCATTGCGCCGCCGGAGGTCGCACCAGCGCCAATCACGGTGTGGATTTCATCGATGAACAAAATTGCGTGAGGGAGGTTTTCAAGCTCCTTCACTACGGATTTCAGGCGTTCTTCGAAGTCGCCACGATAGCGTGTGCCGGCGATCAAAGCCCCCATGTCCAGCGAAAAGATGGTACACGGCTTCAAAACCTCAGGGACTTCGCCTTTGACGATGCGCCGCGCGAGACCTTCCGCGATTGCGGTTTTGCCCACGCCGGGATCACCCACATAAAGCGGATTGTTCTTAGACCGGCGGCACAAGATCTGGATGGTGCGGTCGACTTCCGAGTCGCGGCCGATCAGAGGATCGATGCGGCCCTGCTTGGCTTTTTCATTGAGATTGACGCAGTAATTCTCCAGCGCACCACCGCCATTCTTCTGCGACGGACGATCGGAATCTTCCTCCTCTTCAGCACCGCGCACATTTTTTTGCTGGCTCATGCCAGGACGCTTGGCGATGCCGTGGCTGATATAGCTCACCGCATCGAGCCTCGTCATATTCTGCTCTTGTAGGAAGTAGACAGCATGGCTCTCGCGCTCCGTAAACAGAGCAACCAGCACATTGGCACCCGTTACTTCTTCGCGACCCGAATTCTGGACATGCAACACGGCCCGCTGCACCACCCGCTGGAATCCGGTCGTCGGCTTGGCGTCTTCGCCGTCTTCGATCACCAGGGTGAGGAGTTCATCGTCTATATATTTGACGAGCTGGAGACGGAGCGCATCGATATCGACATTGCAGGCCTTCATGACCTGCGCGGCATCCGTGTCGTCCGTTAGGGCTAGGAGTAGATGCTCTAGAGTTGCGTATTCGTGATGCCGGTCACTGGCAAGTTTGATGGCGCGGTGCAAAGCTTGTTCGAGACTGCGCGAGAGTGACGGCATTCGCTACTCTTTCTCCATGGTACATTGCAAAGGATGCTCGTGACGTCTTGCGAATTCAATAACCTGGGCAACTTTTGTTTCAGCTACCTCGAAGGTAAAGACACCGCAAACACCAACCCCATGACGATGGACATGCAGCATGATCTGCACGGCTTCGTCGCGGTTCTTATTAAAAATCCGTTCCAGAATGTGCACGACGAACTCCATCGGAGTGTAATCGTCGTTCAACAGCAAGACTTTGTACAAGGACGGCTTCTTCGTCTTGGGGCGCGTTTTTGTGACAGCCCCGGTTCCAGGCCCAGAGCCGTTATCGCCGTTCTGCTGATCGTCGTCCCGTCCGTCCTTCATGTGCCCGGCTCATTCTTCGTTGCAATTATAAAGGGGCTAATCCGTCGTTTCGCAACAGGTGTAACCCCATAGAGTTTACCGCTAGACAAAAAAATGTCGCCTGCGCATTGGAGCCGCAGTGATGTTGCCGCTAGCAAAGGCAGTTCTTGCCCCTTCTGGCGGGAAAAACGTCGAAATCACCCCGGAAAACCCCATAAGGACAACACCGCCTATGGCAGAGGCTGCCTAAATGCGTATGCTGCGACGCAGAATCGGTCGGCCGCGAGGTCCAAAGCCCTTGCCGCCCGCATTAACGGTTGCTCGTAGACGTCCGTTAAGGCCCGGGAAGCAAACACCAAACGCCCGACCTGACTTGCGAAAGTTGCAACTATTTGTTCCTATTGTTGCAACGCGGGCGTTTAGACCCGAAGTTTTGGGGCTGCGTATGTTTATTCGAAACCGTCGCCAATCCGGCCGGAGCTTCAGAGCTTGGGCAGTCTTGGCACTTCTGGCTGTAACTGTGGTGGCGATGACGGCGCCCGCCGAGGCACGGCGCCATAAAGCCCGTCCGCAGAGCGCTGCCCGCGTCGCCTATCCGACCAACCCCACAGACCCTTCCAAGGACGCCGCCCTGATCATCGATGGGACCAACGGCAAAGTCCTTTATGCGCGCAATGAAAGCGAACTGCGTCACCCGGCGTCACTGACCAAGATGATGACGCTCTATCTGCTTTTCGATGCCCTGAAGAAGGGTCAGATCTCGCTTAACAGCTCGATTCCGATTTCGGCCCACGCCGCAGCCCAAAACCCCACCAAGCTCCGGGTCCGCCCGGGCGACTCAATCAATGTGGATTTGGCGATCAAGGCGACCGTCGTATGGTCGGCCAATGACGTGGCCGTCGCAATTGCAGAAGCCCTGGGCGGCACAGAAGGCCACTTTGCCGAGATGATGACCGCAAAAGCGCGGGCGCTCGGCATGCGCAATACCTTCTATCACAACGCCTCGGGCCTTCCCGATAACCTGCAGATTACCACCGCGAATGATCTTGCGATCCTCGCGCGCCACCTCTGCTACGACTTCCCGCAATATTATCACTATTTCTCGACCCCGGGCTTTAGTTATCGGGGCGGGGAATACGTCACGCATAATAATCTTCTAGGACATTACCGAGGGGCCGACGGCATCAAAACGGGGTACACGGGCGCTTCCGGGTTCAATCTCGTTACCTCCGTGGCGCGCGATAACGTCCATGTCATCGGCGTGGTGATGGGCGGAAGAACCGCATCCAAGCGCGATCGCGAGATGATGCGGCTTTTGGATGTGGCGTTTAACCAGATCGGGCAAAATCCCACTCTGGTTGCGCGTACGCAGACGCCCTGGCAAGTGGCGGCCAATTCCACACCTAATCCGGGTGGCGCGAATTCGGGGACTATTATCGCCCTGCCCGCATCCCCAGGGGGCGACGACGAAGATACCGCTGAACGCCGCGCGGATGCAGAAGATGTGGAGAACGGCGGTGCGCGTCAGGCGCCGACGGTGGCCTATAACAAGACACCCGCGCCTCAGCTCGCGCTGAACCAACCCAAGCCAGCGCAACGCCCGCTCGTTGCAACCGTCTTGCCACAGCCTAAGCCCGCGCTGGATCAGAAAAAGCCGGATGTCGTTGTGGCCACCCAAACGCAACATCCCATTCCTACCGCCCGACCGTCCGCCCCTCCGCCCGTGGCAGTCGCCGCAGCTCAGCTTGGTAAGACGGCCCCAGCAACCGCGGTTCTGAAGCCGGTGGCGCGCCCCGTGATCATTGGAGAAGGCGATGCCGGGGATGTTGGCGGCGCACGTACCGCCTCCATCAGCCACAACGATTGGACCATCCAAATCGGTGCCTATGCCGATCTAGCACTCGCCAGATCGCAGCTCGCGGCTTACGCCGAAAAGGCCATGGACGTGCTTGGACAAGCGCAGCGCATCGTGGTGCCCTTCCAAGCTGTGGACGGCCACACCCTCTATCGCGCCCGCTTTGGCCCCTTTGCCGAGCGGGAAGCCCGGCAGATTTGTGCCCGCCTCACCGAGCGCGGCCAGACTTGCTTTGCCGCCATCGCCACGCGGTAATGGCGGCCTAGCGCTCTTCTCAGCTTGAACTCAGCAGTGCCACGTTGCCGCCAGAGGCCGTGGTGTTGACGGTATAGGTCCGCTCCAACGCCAAGCGATGAAGATATTGCGGCCCACCCGCTTTGGGGCCTGTCCCTGAAAGTCCCTCGCCGCCAAACGGCTGTACACCGACCACGGCACCAATTTGATTGCGGTTGACGTAGATGTTGCCCGCGCGAACCCGTTCACGAACGAAAGCAGCCGTAGCTTCAATCCGGCTATGAACACCTAAGGTAAGGCCAAAGCCAGTGCTGTTCACAGCCTCACAGACTTTGTCCAACTGCCCGGCCCCATAGCGCACCACATGCATCACAGGACCGAAAACTTCGCCCTCGAGATCTGAAATCGCACCGATTTCGAAGATGTGAGGCGCAAAGAAGAAGCCATTCTCGTGCTGCGGTCCCAATGGCAGAGCCTTCAAGAGTTTGGCCCGACGCGTCATCTTCTCGGCGTGATTTGAGAGGTTTTGGCGCGCCGTCTCATTGATCACCGGACCGATGTCCGTCGCCGGATCGAAGGGATCGCCAATGGCGAGTTCCTCTGAAAAGCCGATGATCATATCGAGCATTTTGTCGGCGACATCCTCTTGCACAAAAAGGACACGCAACGCCGAGCAGCGCTGCCCGGCGCTGTCGAAGGCCGACATCACCGCATCGCGCGCGACCTGCTCAGGCAAAGCCGTCGAGTCCACGATCATGGCGTTCTGGCCGCCCGTCTCGGCGATCACGGTGGCGATAGGCCCGTCGCGCATGGCAAGAGCCCGGTTGATGGCGGTCGCGGTTCTTGTTGAACCGGTAAATATCGCACCAGCTAAACGGGGATCGGCGAACATTACCTTCCCAATCACAGGGCCACTGCCGGGAAGTAGATGCAGCACGTCGCCCGGCACCCCAGCTTCGAGAAGAAGCTTGGTTCCCGCCATCGCCACCAACGGAGTCGTTTCCGCAGGCTTGGCGAGCACGGCATTACCAGCGGCCAGCGCGCCCGCGATCTGACCCGTGAAAATAGCCAAAGGGAAATTCCACGGGCTGATGCAGGCGAACACGCCTTTGCCATGCAGCGTCAGCTCATTGGATTCACCTGTGGGCCCAGGAAGGCGAACCGGGCCGGAGAAATGAGCCCGCGCCTCCGCCGCGTAATAGCGCAGGAAGTCCACCGCCTCGCGCACTTCGCCCACGGCGGTCGGCAAGGTTTTACCCGCCTCGCGCACGATCAAGGCCATCAATTCCGACCGGTTCTTCTCGAACAGGTCTGCAGCTTTCTCAAGAATCTCCGCGCGGCCCTCTCCGCCAAGACGGTCCCATTTGGCTTGGGCCTTCACCGCAATCTCAAGCGCCTCTTCAGTCTCCGCCTCGCCTGCCACACTGACACGACCAATGGCGCGGCTGCGGTCAGACGGATCAAACGCGACCTCCACCGCCCCTTCGCGCGGCGCGCCGCCAATCAACGGCATGGCCTCCGCCGGAGACTGCAACGCACGCTCCATGGTGGCGCGAACCGGATCGGCGCTCACCGGATCACTCCAAAGGAAGCCCGACGAGTTCCTACGGGCGCCCAGAATATCCGCCGGCAGAGGAATGCGCACATTTCTGAGCGGGGTTTCCTGGGCAAGCTGGGTGACGGGATCTGCGATCAGAGCATCAACCGAGGCCTCGTCATCCGCCAAGCGGTTCACGAAAGAAGTGTTCGCGCCATTCTCCAGAAGGCGGCGGACGAGATAGGCGAGCAAATCCTCATGGCTACCGACAGGTGCGTAGATGCGGGTCGCCACGCCTTTGCGCTCCTGATGATAGAAGGCGTGTAAATCGTCGCCCATTCCATGCAACCGCTGAAATTCGAAATCCCGACTCCCGCCTGACAAAATCTCAATCGCAGAAATGGTGTGCGCATTATGGGTGGCGAACATCGGATAGATGGCATCCGGCACCGCAAAGAGCGCCCGCGCGCAGGCGATGTAGGAGGTATCGGTCGCCGTTTTGCGCGTGAAGACGGGATATTCGCGAAGTCCGGCCTCCTGCGCGCGTTTGATCTCCGTATCCCAATAAGCGCCTTTCACGAGCCGCACCGAAAGCCGTGTGCCGTGCGTGCGTGCGAGCTCCGTCAGCCAATGGATGGTTGGTAAGGCCCGCTTTTGATAGGCCTGAACAGCGAGGCCAAGCCCATTCCAGCCCTTCATCTCGACATTTTTGACCAAGGCTTCGAAGAGATCGAGGAACAGCTCGTGGCGATCCGCCTCCTCCGCATCAATGGTCAAGCCAACATTGGCGAGACGGGCACGTTTCGCTAGACCGACAAGGCGGGGCATCAGCTCGGCGAAGACGCGTTCTCGCTTGACCCATTCGTAGCGCGGATGCAGCGCAGATAGTTTCACCGACACCGAGGGGCGGTGGAAAATGGAAGCGGTATCGTCCTTATAGCCGCGAGCCACCTCGTCAATGGCTTCCTCATACTTCGCCAGATAGCGCGCAGCGTCGGCTTTAGTGTAGGCGGCCTCTCCGAGCATATCGAAGGAATAGCGGTATCCATCATTGCGCCACTTCTGCCCATTACGCAGCGCCTCCTTGATGGAGCGGCCCAGCACGAACTGGCCACCGAGCATTCGCATCGCAGTCCCAATGGCTTGACGAATGACTGGCTCGCCGGAGCGCGCGACGATCTTCTTGAACTTATCCTGCAGGTTCCAGTCGCTTGTCTTCCAGCCCGCTTCCTGGCCCATACGCACGATACGGCCGGTCAGCATCAGCCCCCAAGTGGACGCGTTAACAAACAAGGAGTCGGACTTCCCGATGTGGCTCTCCCAATCTCCCGGCGCGATTTTGTCCCGGATCAGCATGTCGGCCGTCTCCGCATCGGGCACGCGCAGGAGCGCTTCGGCCAGGCACATCAGCGCAATACCCTCTTCGGTCGAGAGCGCATATTCCTGGGTGAAAGCGTCGACGCCCCCCTTGCGGCCCCCCTCCTTGCGGATGCGATCCACCAAGCCGCGCGCCAGGAGCTGAATGGAGGTGAGCTCTGCCGGCGAGAACCTAGCCTGGGCGATACGCTCCGCCGAAATCAAATCCTCATCGGCGTGGTAGGCTGCGGCAATGGCTGCTCGGGATGTATCGCGCATAGGAAACTTCGCTGTAGTGACAATTCGATTGTAGCGCAGAGTCGGCGCCTCGCGCTAATGTCACGGCATGAGCAATGCCCCCCAAATCGTGACGACCGTCGCCGAATTACGCCATCGTATCAAAGCATTGCGCCAAGACGGCGCAAAAATCGGGCTGGTGCCTACAATGGGGGCACTGCATGCGGGTCATCTTTCGCTCACGCGGCAGATCACCAATCACGCCGATGTGGTGGTGGTGAGTATTTTCGTAAACCCAACACAATTCGCGCCGCACGAAGATTTCGACCGTTATCCCCGGACTTTGATGGCAGATGCCGAAAAGCTGGGAGCGAGCGGAGAAACCGATCTGATCTTCGCACCCCAGGTCACCGAATTGTATCCTAACGGCTTTGCAACCCGGGTTGAGGTGAAGGGGCCAGCGCTGGGTCTTGAGGCCGATGTCAGGCCGCATTTTTTCAGCGGCGTGACCACGGTGGTTTCAAAACTTCTGATCGCCGCCATGCCGGATGTCGCCATGTTTGGTGAGAAAGACTACCAGCAACTCCTGGTGGTCCGGCGCATGGTAGAAGATCTCGGACTCAACATCCGCATCCTCGGCGCACCGATCGTGCGCGAGCGCGATGGTTTGGCGATGTCCTCCCGCAACGCGTATCTCTCCGAGAACGAGCGCAAGATCGCGGGCCAGCTCAATGTGATCCTGCAAAACCTGATCGCCAAGGTGCGCGATGGGATGCCGATCGCGGATGCGGAAGAAAGCGGCAAAGCGGCAGTGCTGGAAGCCGGGTTCAACTCCGTCGACTATCTCACCCTGCGCGATGCCGAGACCCTCGCCCCGCTCTCAAGCCTGGAGCGCCCTGCCCGCGTGCTGGTCGCGGCCACCGTCGGCTCAACAAGACTGCTCGACAATATGGCGGTGTGATCAAAGCAGGCCGAGTTCGGCCAACTCGATCTTCAAGGCTTCCGGCAAATCGTCTCCGCCTTTTATCTGCCGGGCGTCCGGCGGAACATCCTTGGCTTCAAGATACCGCCAGCCCTGAAAGGGACTGCGGAAGCGGCGCTCGGTAGTGGTCAATTCAGGATCATAGACGATCGCGCAATGCGGCGTGCCGTTCTTGGTGACTTGGCGGATATCAATCAGGCGATGCCGCGCCGCGATATAGCCCTTGATCACCCAATAGAGCGAACCACCGTCCAGAAGCTCGTCGATGCGCTTGGGCATCATGCGGGTCACGTGGACGAGCTCGAGCGGCTGCTTCTTCTTTTTGCGCTCCGCGAGGCATTCCTGCTGCCAATCCAAGAGGTCCTGGATCGATTCCACACCAACACATAGTTTTACGAGGTGAACGGTCACGCGATGCTCCTTGGTGCTTGCGGTTTTCCGCGAGCCCGCCATGCCAGGTCAAGCGACATCTGGAACGCTTCTGTGGAAAATACCTAAGCCGATCGCCTATGGGGCAGAAAATCCTTGTGAATCGAAGGGTTCTCTCGCGAGCCCACATCCGAGGAAGGCGTTTACGCTGAAAACCACGGCACTATTTTAGAAGCTCTTAAGGGCACCTCGCCAAGGCTTCCATATCTTTGGAGGCGCCATGTTCCAGCTCGTCTACGTCTCTACCGCTGCCTGGCCGATGAGCAACAGCGATATCGACAGGATCTTGAACCTCTCGCGATGCAATAACGGGCGTTTGGAGATAACCGGCGTCCTCGTACGCATGGACCAGGGTTTCCTGCAAATTCTCGAGGGCCCGAAAGATTCTGTCCTGTCGGTGTTTGCAAAAGTCCAACGGGACCTGCGCCACATTGGCTTGCGCGTACTCGTGCAGCAGGAAACAGCCGACCGCCTATTCGCCGACTGGGCGATGGGCTTTGAAAAGCTCGATCCCAGCGCGCCACAATCGGCTGCCCTCTATGAGGTTACGCAAGAGGCCATTACGACATCGCTGCCCACCCACAAGGCGCGAGGCCTTGCGGTACTGCTGCACGACTATTTCCGTCTCAACAAGCGCGTGGCCGCCTAGTCAATCAAGCGCAGGATCGCCTTTTTGACGGCGAACACGACACTATCCGCGATCAGAAAAACGACATAAGCCGCCACCAAACCGCGCAGCAGCATGACGTCGAAAGCCGGAATGCTGAGTGGCGCATGCCCGATCAGGTTGGGCACGAAAACGCTGAGCGTGGTGAAAACAATCGCGGCCACAGCCGGCACCAAAACCAGCCCGGCCCGAGAGACGGTGACCAATCCGAAAAACACTGCCACCACGGCCCCGCAAAATACGAGCGGCATCGACAGAAGCGCAGCAACAAAGCCGACAAAATAAGCCGGAAAGCCTGAAATCAAGGCCATCTTATACCCCCCAACTACCCCGAATAGCATACTCCATGACGCGAAAAAGACTATCGCGCAATGCTGGCATCGTTTTGTCAGTTCGCCTAATGGTGCGCTACAACGGGCTTCAACAGGCGCGTGCGGAGGAAAAAGAAAACCGCGATCAGAATGATATAACCCACGTAAATCGCCAACCAATTGCGCAACACCCCCGGATCGAGGATCGCAGGCATCCGCAACGGGGCCCCGTGATCAACCACGGGCGCCAGCGCCAAAGCGAGAATGTGAAAAATCAGTGCCGCCAGCGCCGCCTCCCATAGCTTTCTCCAATTGGAAAGCTGAAAGGACGCGATCAGTGCGATGATCAGGCCAAGATATGCATTTACTTGATTAAAGCCGGTGCGAAAAAACAGCATCAAGCCGTCGAGAAACTGAGATAGCTCGTTCATTGCGTTGCCCCATGGATTAACCAACCATGACCGAAGGAGACAACAGCTTGCGACGGTAATCAATTCTCCCAAGACGGGTTACCCATGGGGAAAGCGCTCAATACCCCAGAAGGGTGCGCCAGCCGAACAACAATACCCCGAAAAGACCGCCGAGCACGAAAGCCCCAATCAACACAGCTCCGCAACCCAAGCCGCAGCCGCCACAGCCGATGGCCCGAAAAAAGGGAGGCGCATTCAAATAGATGCGGGTTTGGGCCGGGGGGAAGGGATCGGACATTCGGGAAAACTCGCGGACTGCCCTTCGCTATGGCGCAACTGCGCTGCGATGGCAATGCGCCGGGGCTTAGCCCTGGCCTCTGAAATCATCACTCATCCTTCAAAAATAAAAGATGGTGCGGTCAAAATTGTGTCAGTATTCTTGAATGTCAAAGGCTTAGGTATACTTACCCTGGCTCGGATAGCTCTCCTCGGGCTTGGTTTTTCATAACTGAATCCCGCTCCTGGCTCCCGATGGCAATCACGCCGCCATCGTTGGCCCTTGCTTATCCCGCGAGAACAAGACCTCCTCGCAGCGAAGAGCCAAGCCTTCGCTGACCTGCAAAAATCAGGTTCCGCAAAAAGTCTGCTCGACAATTTGATCAGGCCGCGGCGGATCGGCATAGTTTTCGAACCCAGGCTGATCGCTATAGGGATTAGAGAGCACCATCAGCAGTGTCCGAAACGGCGCAAAATCGCCCCGGCCAACAGCGGCCGTAATAGCCTCCTCAATGCGATGATTGCGCGGGATAAACGCGGGATTGGCAGCGCGCATCATACCGGACCGGGTTGCCTGGTCGATCGCTTCCTCTGCCAACCGCTGCCGCCATCGTACGGCCCATTCGTCAAAAGACTCTGGATTGCCAAACAAGGCGCGCACGGCGGTCCCCGAACCGTCCACCGCATCGCATAATCGGCGGAAGGTCAGCGTGAAATCAGCATGGTTCTCTGACATGCGCGCCAGCAGATCCTTTGCCAGATCGACATCTCCTGCACGCGTCTGTTGCAGGCCGATTTTACGGCAGAGACCGGCGGTGTAGACCGAGTTGAATTTCGGCGCAAAACCGTCGAGGGCCTCTTGGGCTGCAGCAACAGCGTCTTCTTCGCTCTCGGCAAAGAAAGGCAGCAAAGTCTCGGCCAATCGTGACAAGTTCCAATGCGCGATCCTCGGCTGATTGCCATAAGCGTAACGACCACGAACGTCGATAGAGCTGAACGTCTTTGCCGGATCATAGGCGTCCAGGAACGCACAGGGGCCGTAGTCTATGGTCTCGCCCGAAATCGCCATATTGTCCGTGTTCATCACGCCGTGGATGAAGCCGACCAGCAGCCAGCGCGCCACAAGCTCGGCTTGGCGTTCGATGACGGCCTCAAAAAACGCCCGATAGGGATTGGGCGCCTTCGCACAAGCCGGATAATGCCGCGCGATGACATAGTCTGCGAGCAGACGAATGCCGTCCCGATCACCCCACGCCGCAAAATATTGGAAGGTACCGATGCGAATATGGCTTGCGGCAACGCGGGTCAAAATCGCGCCCGGCAGCGCCGTGTCGCGGACAACAACATCTCCCGTCGTAACCGCAGCCAGGCTGCGTGTCGTCGGAATGCCCAGCGACGCCATGGCTTCGCTGACAATATATTCGCGCAGCACCGGCCCAAGCGCAGCACGCCCATCGCCATTGCGCGAAAAGGGCGTTCTTCCAGCCCCCTTGAGCTGAATGTCGTAACGAAGGCCATCGCAGCCAACGATCTCACCCAGCATAATCGCCCGGCCGTCGCCCAGTTGCGGAACGAACTGCCCGAACTGATGACCGGCATATGCCATCGCGATCGGCACGCTACCGCTGGGCAGCTCATTGCCTGAAAGCCACGCCACGCCTTGCGGGCTCGAGAGAAGTTCAGCATTCAGCCCCAAATCGGCAGTCAAGACCTCGTTCAGCTGGATGAGCTTAGGCGCGACCACCGGCGTGGGGGAGACGCGCGCGAAAAACCGATCCGGCAACCGCGCATAACTGTTGTCAAAAGCAAAAATGCTAGGCTCCCCGTTTTGGTCGATCCTAAATTCGCTGGCACATACTACCGTGGTCAAGCATTAGCCACTCGTATCATACCGCGAAAGCCAAGGTTCGCCACTCCTCCTGGAATTTCAACACCAAACAGAAGTTAGCGAACACCCGTGAATTAAGCTGCGGCCCAGGAAACACCCGGAATATCGACGAATTCGGACGAACTCCAGCGAACCGATCGTTTCTTGCCTTGAAGAGACCCGCCCACCGGGAAAATCGCGCTAATCTCACGCGACCTTCCCTCCCGTTTCAGCTTTCCGGCCCTTGTCAGCGAACTGTCGCGAGACCACGACGAAGAACATCGGCACGTAGAAGATCGCGAGGATGGTGGCCGTCAACATGCCGCCGACCACCGCGGTGCCGAGCGCGATACGGCTCTGATCGCCCCCTTTCGGCCACTTGATACCAGACACCATGGCGGTCACTAGCGCTCTCCAAAAATCCTCGCACTGGGCCGTTGCTAAGATCAAGGTTCTATTTTCGCGATACCCATCTGACTGAGCAGTGTCAGGTTATCCTCGATATGCCAGTTATCGGTGATGCGGCCATCGGTGACCTTCACTAAATCGGTAGCGATGAAATCAATCGCCTGCCCTTTGCCTTTATGGCTACCAAAGCTGCCGGTGAAGTGGCCGTGAAACTGCATATGCACCGTGACATACTCGCCCGCGATGATCATCTTCTCGATGGTCAAAGATAAATCCGGAACCGCCGCGCGGAATTTGTGTGAGGCAAAAGCAGGGCCCTCCGGCCCCTGCGGCCTGCCAGCAGGCAGCGTATGATCGGTGAAGCTGGGCGCAATCGCTCTAGGCAGCAAGCTTTCGTCTCCACTTGCCCAGAATTGATAGAATGCCTGCACGGCGGGTGGCGGCTCTTGGCTTTGCGCGAAGGTGGGCGAAAGCAGCATGACGGCCGAAAGAGCAAGACTCGGTTTGAAGGCCATGGCGGATACTCCTAAATGGTTTCGGGATCACGCAAGGTAATGGCACTTGTCGCGGCAAAGCGTGCGATCTCGTCTTTGCGCATAAAGGCGACCCCTCGGTGTTTCTTGGCGTAGGTAAGAAAGCGATCCCACGCCTCCACCATTTGCGGCGTTCCACTGATGCGGTCATGCGCGCTGATTGACATCAGCCGCCGCCGCGTTGCGCCTTCGCGATAGAGAACGTCAAAATCCATCTTGATCTGTTCGAGGAATTTCTCAGGCGAGTAATTCCGCCCTTCGATCAGAAGAATGTCGTTGTTGCGCAAGGTATATGGCACCACCGCGAAATCCTTGCCGTTGACCTTTTCCAGGAATGGCTCGTCCCGGCTGAGATCATCGATGTGATAAAGAAAACCAAGCTCTTGCAGCAGCGAGAGCGTATTGGGGCCCCGCCGCAGCCAATTGGCATTATATCCGACCGGTGTCTGGCCCGTGACCTCGGCCACCATTTCACGCGCCTCGATCAGGAAGCGGCGTTCTTCCTCGCGTCTCATTTGATATTGCGAGCTCCAGCGCGGGCCGTGTGCGGCGGCTTCATGGCCGCGTTTGACAATCTCGCGCGCCAGATCGGGATTGTGACGCACCGCTTCGCCGATCATATGGGAGGTGACTTTCACGCCGTGGCGGTCCCACAGATCAAGCATGCGCGGAATGCCTTCGCGATAGCCATAGGCGAACCAGGTGTTGGTCGCCGGGTCCGAGGGCATGCTTTCGGGGAACTCCACTTTCGGGAATGGGCTGTCGGTTCCTTTAGGCGGCTGACCGCCAGCCTCAAATTGCATGGAAATGGAGATCACCAGCCTTTCACCGTGGGGCCAGAACGGGCCTTTGGTAGCTGCCGCTCTGGCGGTAGCGCTGGTCAAGGCTGCTGCGGCCGCAAGACTGGTTCCAGCAAGAAAATGACGTCGGGATGCTTGAGAGAAAGCCATAGTGATGTCCTCGATCGGCTGCGACGATGGAAATTGAGGCCGATGCGGAGAAAATAGGAGCTTTCGTATTTGGCGATAATTGGCGTAGCATTCGAGAGTCTCTACACTTTTTGGAAATAATTGATATGCTCGACGACATTCCCGAACTGCGCACCTTTGTTCGCATTGTTGCGACGGGCAGCTTGTCCGCTGCGGGGCGGGAGATGGGGCTCGCCTTAAGCGTGGTCAGCAAGCGCTTGGCAAATCTGGAACACCGGTTAGATACAAGGCTGCTCGCTCGCAGCACGCGCCGCAGTGCCCTGACTGCGGAGGGGCGTGAGCTATATGAGCGGGCGTTGCGCATCCTTGCAGAAATCGATGAGGCCGAAGCCTCCCTCAGCCATGGGCGCATCGAGGCGCGCGGTCTCCTCCGGGTCGGGACAACGGTTTCCTTCGGCCGCAGTCATGTCAGCCCAGTTTGCGCTGAGATGGTGGAGGCTAATCCCTTGCTATCAGTAGATCTCGTTTTTAGCGATCAGATCTCCAATCTGATCAATGAATCCCTAGATATCGTGGTGCGCATTGGCGAGCCAAAAGTGCCCGGCCTTATCATGCGCAAGCTTGCCGATAATCATCGTGTTCTGGTCGCCGCCCCAAGCTACCTAGCACGCCGTGGCAAGCCCACTCGCCCGCAAGGCCTCGCCGGTCATGACTGCCTTTTGTTCGGCACCGGCTCCACCATGTGGCGGCTTATTGGGCCTAAGGGAGAAATCGTCGAGGTCCCGGTAAGCACGAGGCTTTTGAGCAATAGCGGGGACGTCGCGTATGATTGGGCCTTGAGCGGTCATGGGCTGATCCTCAAATCCATCATCGATGTCGAAAGAGATTTGCGCGATGGGCGGCTGGTGCGCGTGCTGCCCAAATGGCAAAGCGAACCGGCTCCGATCTGTGCGCTCTTCCCCACCAGCCGGCATATGCCGACGCGGGTGCGCCTTTTCCTCGACGCTATGGCCGAACGGCTAAAGCGGGCAAGTGCAAAGGGCTGAATTGCATCAAGCTGGGCAGAGCGCCGGTGCAATGATGAGTTAATGGCGCTCTTCGGTTAGCTCGCTCGGCGTGGCAGAGCTCTACACCCGCAAAGCCAACCTCAGGCGCTTAGCGCGCGCTGCCGATGATCGCATTTTTTAGAACGTCCCCTGAACACACTATCCCCGCACCTGGTCAAAAGGTGCGGGGCTGAGTTGGTAAAACTCAGCAAATCCAATCTCTTAAAAAGAGAATGGTGCGGTCGAGAAGATTCGAACTTCCACGGGTTGCCCCGCTAGCACCTCAAGCTAGTGCGTCTACCATTCCGCCACGACCGCAGCTCAGGGGCGCGGTGTGTAGCAAACCGCCAAGCGCTTGTGAAGAGAAATAAACCGTTGAAATGCCGTCTGAATGCGGAATCTGCCCACTTCTTCTGCCGATAATGCGCGGCAGTTTCGCGCGGGAGGGGTTTTCGGCGGGCCGAGGCCACTTTTTGCTCTTTAGCGGAGGAGACTTGCTAGCCGGAACCGAAACACCGATTCCCCGGACCGGGCCTAGGCCTCATTTTCCGCAATAAAGCTCGTAGAGCAGACGGACCAGCTTCAGCACTTTGGGGTCGGCCACAGAATAGTAAATGGTCTGCGCCTCCCGGCGAGTGGCCACCAGATTCTCTTCCCTGAGACGAGCCAAATGCTGAGACAACGCCGACTGGCTGAGCCCGGACAGTTCCACGAGCTCGCCGACGCTCTTTTCGCCTGCTGAAAGCTCGCAGAGAACCTTTAGACGTGCGCCGTGAGACAGGGATCGCATCAAGGCGGCTGCTTCGTCCGCCTTTTTCGCCATGACTTTCAGGTTTCGTGAATCCGACGCGGCCAATGCAATATCCTTCACCCCAATATTAGCACTGACTAATGTGAAAAGCATCGCCCATGACGACGGAGCAGCGGAAATCAACGCCCCCGGCCCCATCAAGATGGATATTTCCGCTAGATGCCTTCGCCGTCCACGCCGTGGATGCCACATTCATCCTTATCGAGCCCGGCCCAGCGACCAGCACGATAGTCTTCGCCGGATTTGACGCGCCGCGTGCAGGGCATGCAGCCGATGGACGGGTAGCCATCTTCCACTAAGGGATGTCGCGGTAGGTTGTGCTTGGATATATAGGCTTCGAGTTCAGTCTGGGACCAGTTGGCGAGCGGATTGAAGCGGAACCTGCCCTCGAAAAATTCCACGGCCTGCATGGCTGCGCGTTCGCGGGTTTGAAAGCGCTTGCGGCCCGTCAGCTGGGCCTCAAATCCTTCAAGGGCGCGGCGCAGCGGGATGACTTTGCGAAAATCGCAGCAGGCATCGACATCCTTGGACCAGAGCGTGCCTTCCGGATCCTTCTGCGCCCGATCACGCGGGTCTGGACCCAGGGCGCGCAAATCGCCGAGACCTAAAAGGTCCTGCAGACGGTCGCGATAGCGCAAGGTTTCGCCAAAGAGCTTGCCGGTATTGAGGAACAGCACCGGCGTGTTGGGATCGACCGCGGCCATCATGTGCAAAAGCACGGCCGATTCCGCGCCGAAAGACGACACCACCGTGGCTTTACCGGGAAATTCCTTGAGCGCGAGCGCGACAATCTCCTGCGGCTCAAGACCTTCCGCAGCCGTTTGCAGCTTCGCAAGACGCGTCGCGATAGCCGCCGGCAAAGTCTCCTGACGCGCACGCGGAGCCCCACTGATCACCGTGACCGCACTCACTTCAGCCAACCTTTCTCTTCAATAACGCCGCGAACGCTGCCTGCGAGCGCCTCGCCGTGAACGCCATCCGCGCGCAGCGTTTCGCGCAACACGGCTAATTCTTCCAAGCGGGTTTCCCATTCGGGGCCGAACTGGCTTTCCAGCCATTCGCGCAGACGCCGCGCTAAGGCGGGCGAACGGCCTTTGGTCGAGACGCTGAAAACAAGATCGCCCCGGCGCACAATCGCGGGGACATGAAAATCGCAGAGATGCGGAACGTCTTCGACATTCACGAGAATGCCAAGCGCCCGGGCACGGCGCGCCAAATCTTCCGAAAGGTCCGCACCGAGACCAGCGACAAAAAGAACGGATAACCCTTCCAGCGCCGCGTCGGAACCAAGCACGACCGCTTTCACCCCAGCGCCTTCCAAGAGCGCAGCACGGCGTGCAAAGGCGTCACCGGTCCCGATAAGGCCGATTCGAGCAAGTTCAGGGTTGAGAACAATTGGAAGCACGGGTTCCGCCTCTTGATGTACAAAGAGGTAGGAGGCTTCGCATAAAAATGCAATACGTAACTGTGTTATACGTTATATAACACAGTTTACAGTGTGATTAGTTATAGCCGCGGAGCAATTCCAGCACGGAAACACCGATTTTGTCGCCTTGGATGACGATTTCACCCCTAGCAATCGGCTTGTCATTAGCCAGGATCAGGACGGGGTCATCCTGGTTGGTATCCAATTCGATCACCGCACCGCGGCCCATGCGCAGGAGCTGGTGCATCGGAATGACCGACCGGCCCAGAACCACCGAAATTTCTACTTTGACATTAGAGATGTTGCCGAGCATGGACCATATCCGAAAGCGTACAGAGCATCCTTAGGGCGACATGGTTTCGGACTCGTTAATTTCAAAGCCAGAGTGGGTCATCCGCGAAGGATACCTACCCTATCCCGAGGCAGTAGACTTCATGGAGGCGCGCGCGGCCGCCATCGCTGAAGGCTCTGCGCCCGAACGGGTTTGGCTGGTCGAGCACCCCTCGATCTACACCGCGGGCACCAGCGCCAAGGAAGCCGACCTGATCGACGCGCGCTTTCCGGTCTATCACACTGGCCGCGGCGGACAGTTCACCTACCACGGCCCAGGCCAGCGCGTCGGCTATGTCATGCTGAACCTGAAACCCCGCGGCAGCGATGTACGCAAATTCGTGCGCGATCTTGAAGAATGGCTGATCCGCACCCTCGACCACTTCAGTGTCAAAGGCGAACGGCGCGAAGGCCGCGTCGGCATTTGGGTGGCGCGCGGATCGCGCGAGGACAAGATCGCGGCCCTTGGCGTGCGCGTGCGCCGTTGGGTGACGTTTCACGGTGTGGCGCTCAATGTCGAGCCCGACCTGACCCATTTCGAGGGCATTGTGCCTTGCGGAATACGCGCCCATGGCGTGACGAGCTTGGCCGATCTCGGCATCGTCTGCACCATGGCTGACGTGGACGTCGCGATGCGTGCGGCCTTTGAAGAGGTTTTCGGCCCCACCCAAGAAACGTGACGCTTGCCCGCGCAAGATAAAGTTGCGATACGCCGTATTACTTACCATTCCACTTCGGCCATTCCACTTTGGCCATTCCGCATTGGAGGGGTGACATGCCACGCGTATCCGCAGCTTTCTTTGTCACGGGTGCTTTGTTTGTCATGGCCGGCATGGGGCTGGGGGCGTTCATGGGGGCGCAGCAGGACTTTCGCCTGACGCCCGTGCACGCCCATATAAATCTGGTGGGCTGGGTGACGATGGCCCTTTACGGGACCTTCTACGCCCTCACCGCCAAGACCATGCTGAAATGGCTGGCCTGGACAAACTATGCGCTCGCCACCTTAGCGGTGGTGATCATGATCCCGTCCCTCGGGGCTTATCTCATCACGCAAAAGGGCACCTATCTCGCCCCGCTGATCACCGGCGAATTGCTGGCGATGGCGGGCATGATCACCTTTCTGATCTCCGCCATACGGGAGCTGGTGCGCAAACGCGATCAAGACGACGGTCAAAACCGCCTTACTGATCATATGCGAATGGCGGCGGAGTAATTCAAGGCCAGAGCTTCATCACCAGCGGCGCGAGAATGGAGGTCAGCACCCCATTCAGCGCCAAGGCGAGGCCTGAAAACGTGCCCGCGATGTGGCCATCCTGGAAGGCGCGCGCGGTGCCGATGCCGTGACCGGTGAGCCCCGTTGCAAAACCGCTGGCGGCGTGATCCTTCATGCGGATGAGCTTGAATACTGGCCCCGCGATGATCGCGGTGAGAATGCCGGTGATCACCACAAAAGTTGCGGTCAGCGACGGCAAGCCGCCGATGATGGACGAGATGCCCATCGCGATAGGCGTGGTCACGGATTTCGGCGCCAGCGAAGCGAGAACCGTGTGCGGGGCGCCGAGCAACGCAGCAATACCGATTGCACTGAGAATGGCCGTCAACGAACCAGCCAAAAGCGCAACGGTAATCGGAATAGCCAGCCGCTTCACGCGGCGCCATTCCTTTGCCAGCGGAACCGCCAGCGCCACGGTGGCCGGTCCAAGCATGAAGTGCACAAACTGCGCGCCCGCAAAATAGGTCGTGTAAGGCGTGCGAGTGACTTCGAGCAGCAAGGCCAGAATGATCGTCGCCACCAGCACGGGATTGGCGGCGGGATGGCGCTTGAAAGACGCAGAGAGACGATCGGCGAGCGCGAAAGCGGCAAGAGTCGCAAACAGCCATAACAGCGGCGTGGCCGAGAGATAGACCCAGAGCTGGGTCACGTCAGGCATCTTCACGTCAGGCATTATTCGCGGTCCTCCAATTTGAGATGGTGGACCACGAAGCGAAAGACCAGCGCGGTGACGGCGAGCGCCAAGACAGTCGAAAGCAGGATCGACAGACCAATCGCCCAACCCTGCTTTTGAAGCACCGGCAGAAACTGCACCACGCCCACAGCCGCGGGCAGGAAAAGCAGCGACAGCGTTCCGATCAGCGGGCGAGCGGCGCGCTCGGTGAAGGCGCGCAGTGGCTCGTTGATCATGCAGGCGATGGCGAGAAGGCAAAGCCCGATCACGGGCCCCGGGATGCCAAGGTGAAATGCCCGGGCGATAACCTCGCCAATGAGCTGAAAGCCGAGCAGAACGGCAAAGGCGGAAAGCATCAGAGTGACGGCCGGCGGCGGAAGCCTTTATCGGCCGGAGGCTCGGCCTGGTGAAGCTCGACATTGGTGACGCGCGCACTCGAAGGCCCGCGCATGGCAAGGCCCACAAACGTCTCCACGGCCGCATTGGGCCCAGAAATCAGGATCTCCACAGTTCCATCGGAGCGATTGCGCACCCAGCCGTCGAGCTCGAGGCGGCGCGCTTCCATCATGGCAAAATTGCGATAACCGACCGATTGGACATAGCCCTCGATCTTCACCCGCAATGTAGTCAGATCGCCTTCTTCGGCCATCTAAAGCATCCTTCTTAGGGCACCATTACACAGCGCCACGGGCCGCGGCAACGAGCCCAAACGTCACGCAAATTCAAGAATTGTATCGTTCAATGCCAGATTGTCGCCTGCTCGCACTTTTACCGCCGCGATTTTGCCGTCATGTTCGGCAATCAGCACGTTTTCCATCTTCATCGCTTCGACAACCGCAAGTGTGTCACCAGCTTTCACCTCTTGGCCGGTTTCGACCTTGATCGCAACCACCAATCCGGGCATCGGGCATAAGAGTTTTTTCGCGGAGCCATTTTGCGCGCGCTTCGGCATGAAGCTCGCAAGTTCCGCCGCACGCGGCGAACGCACCGAGACCCGCACGCCAAACCCGCCTTGATCCAAATGATAGCCACCGGGCAAACGCGTGAGGCGGATGGCATAGGTGATGCCTTCGTGTGTCATGCGCAGGGACGGCCTGCCGGGACGCCAGTCAATGGCAGCACTGAACGGCGCGCCATCGATCAGCGCCGCGAACATGTTTTCCAGCATGAAGGCGTGGCTGACGGAGAAGGTTTGCTCTCCTATCGCCACACCGAAATCACTGCCCGCCAAATGCGGCCCGTTGAGGGTTCCAGAGATCCCCGCGGCACGTTCGGTACGCATCAGCTTGGCCGCCACCGCAGCGGCCACAAAGCGACGGGCAGAAACGGCATCAAGCGGGCGACTCTTGAAGCCTTGCGGATATTCCTCCGCAATGAAACCCGTGGACAGACGCCCCTCGCGGAAACGCGGATGATGGGTGAGCCCCGTGAGGAAACCGAGATTGTGGGTGATGCCTTCAATGACGAATTCATCCAGTGCGCAGCCCATTGCATCAATCGCTTCCAGCCGCGTCGGCGCATGCACCGAGACTTTGGCGATCATGGGATCGTAATGGATGGAGACCTCATCGCCTTCGCGCACGCCACTATCGAGGCGCAGCACGGCGTTGCCGATCTCCCCCTCCTCCGGCATGCGATAGCGCACCAGCCGCCCTGAGGATGGGAAGAAACCGCGTGCGGGGTCCTCGGCGTAGACGCGGGCTTCCAGCGCCGCGCCTTCATGCTTCACATCGGCTTGGGTGAGCGGAAGTTCTTCGCCTGAAGCGACCCGGATCATGAGCTCGACAAGATCCAGGCCCGTCACCATCTCGGTGATGCTGTGCTCCACCTGCAGGCGGGCGTTCATCTCCAGAAAATAGAAATTCTTATTGCTATCGACCGCGAACTCAACCGTGCCCGCGCTGTCATAGCCAGCGGCCATGGCGAGC
Source organism: Rhizomicrobium palustre (assembly GCF_011761565.1). Classification (NCBI taxonomy): domain Bacteria; kingdom Pseudomonadati; phylum Pseudomonadota; class Alphaproteobacteria; order Micropepsales; family Micropepsaceae; genus Rhizomicrobium; species Rhizomicrobium palustre. The sequence goes on from NZ_JAASRM010000001.1 coordinate 3,990,954, forward strand.
GCGACGGCTTGCCCCCCCATGCGCGCGCGCATCTCGGGATCGACGAAGGGGGATGGGGTCTCTTCCATCACCTTTTGGTAACGGCGCTGGAGTGAACATTCGCGCTCACCCAGGTGAATCACATTGCCATGCTTATCGCCCAAGACCTGCACTTCGATATGGCGCAAGGGTGCGATGTATTTCTCGATGAAGAGCCGGTCGTCACCGAAGCTGGAGCGGGCCTCGTTATGGGAGGAGAGCAGCGCTTGTTTCAAATCCGTCTCGGAACGAACGATGCGCAGCCCCTTGCCGCCCCCACCAGCGGAGGATTTCACCATCACCGGATAGCCGATCTCGGCGGCGATGCGGGCGGCGTGGTCCAGATCGATCACCTCCCCGACATAGCCGGGGATGGTGGAGACCTTGGCCTCTTTGGCGAGCTTCTTGGAATAGATCTTGTCGCCCAGCTGGGCGATGGCCTCCGGCGAGGGGCCGATGAAGGCGAGCCCGGCAACCTTGGTGACGGCCTCGGCGAAGGCCTGACGCTCCGAGAGGAAGCCATAGCCGGGGTGGATGGCCTCTGCTCCGGTCGCCGCGGCCGCGTCGAGGATGGCGGCGGTACTGAGATAGGACTGGGCGGCGGGGGCCGGGCCGATGCGGACGGCCTCGTCGGCGAGTTCCGTATGCAACGCCCCCTGATCGGCGTCGGAATAGACCGCCACCGTTCTTATGCCCATCCGGCGGGCGGTGCGAATAATGCGGCAGGCGATTTCGCCTCGGTTGGCGATCAGGATTTTCTTAAACACAGACTGCTCCGGCCTCAGGCGTGGCGGGCAATTCCCCAGTTGCTTTTAGGAGTTCAACAGGCTCAGGTAAACCCATGTCCGGCCTACGATTGATTCCCCCGCACCTTCTGGCGGTTCCCCGCCGCCTGGGCCTTGCCTTGTTTCGCCTGCATATCGAAAACGGCGCCTTCGTCTCCCTCGGCATGGGCATTGTGGGTGGGCTCTTCGCCCTCGCTTACGGCCAGACGGTGGCGATCCTGGCTGCATCGGGCGCCCTCTGTGCCTCTGTTGTAGATAAGCCGGGTCCAGCGCCCGTCAAGCTGCGCATGTATGCTTTGGCGGTTTCAGGGGCCACATTCGTCGCCCTCTTCGCGATGCTGTTCGAGCACCATCATATCTGGATGGGAATCCTGGTCGCCGCGATGAGCTTTGTCTCGAGCCTCGCCTCGGCTTATGGACGCCGCGCCATCGGACTTTCGGTCGCCGCCGTGCTGGCGCTGCTCTTTGGTATGGCAGCCAACCGCGCCAGCTTGATGCCGATCTCGGATTACATCGGTATCTTCTTCGCGGGCGGAGTTTCTTACGCCTTGATCTCGATCGGCCTCTCAGCTCTGTTCGATATCCGCAACCGGCGCATGTTCCTGGGCGAAGCCGTGCATGCCTTCAGTTCTTATCTGGAGGCCAAGGCTACGCTTTATGATCCCGCTTGCGATGCGCGCCTAGCCCTGGAAAAGCTGGTGGAGGCGCATGCAGCTTTTACCGAGAAGCTGCAGGCGGCGCGGGACTTCGTTTTCCTGGGCCGCCGGACGGCTTCGCGCCAGCGCTGGATGGCCGCGCTTTTGGCCCTGCTCGACTGTTTCGACAGCGTAGTCTCCAGCGATGCCGATATCGAGACCATGCGCCAATCGGGGCATAACGATCTTTTGCTGCGGCTGAAGGCGCTGACGGCCCGTTTCGCCGCCGATACCGAAGAGCTTGCTTTGGCACTGACGACCCCGGGCGCCCATTTCAGCTTCAATCCGCATACGGCGGAAATCCTGGAGCTGCAGGCCGAGGTGGAACAGCTTGCGGCGACCGCTTGGGGCCGGGAGTCGCTTGCCATCTCCGCCTTCCGCTCCGCGGGCCATAAGCTTGCCCTGGGCATTGCCCGTATGGAACGCCTGGCCCAGGCGACCGATACCAGCGCCGATGCCAACACCATCCTGCCCAAGGTGGAACTGGAAGCCTTTGTCCACCGCGACCGCATGGACCCGCGCGTCTTGCAGAGCCTCTTCAGCCTCTCCTCGCCGGTGATGCGCTATGCCATCCGCGTGACCGGTGCGATGACCGCAGGCTATATGCTCACCCTGCTCCTGCCCAACATGATGCATGGTGGCTGGGTGCTGCTCACCACCTCGCTGATCATGCGCGCATCATACTCCATCACACGCCAGCGCCGCAACGATCGCATCATCGGAACCGCTGCAGGTTCGATCATTGCAGCCGTTCTGGTGCACTACATTTCGCGCGACTTCCTGTTTCTGCCGGTGATTTTCTCGGTTGGCGCAGCGCACGCCTTTGCCGATGTCGCCTTCAAGGTCACCGCGACCTGCGCCTCCATCACCGCGCTGTTGCAGCTGCACTTCTTAGGCCCCGATGTCGAGCCAAGCTCGGTCTTGGTGCTGGAACGGCTTGGCGACACCATGATCGGCGCTGCGCTTTCCTGGGTGTTCAGCTTCGTCTTACCAAGCTGGGAATGGAAGAACGTGCCCAATCTGGTGCGCGCCGTGGTCGATGCCGATAAATCCTATGCGGCGCTTGCTTTATCGCGGCGGCGCAACGACCAAGATTTCCGCCTTGCCCGCAAGCGCGCCCATGACGCGGCCGCGAACCTGACCATGACGGTGCGCCGCCTTGCCGATGAGCCAAGGATCGACAAGACCAAGCTGGCGGCGCTGCACGATCTTGTGGCGGCCAATTACCTGATGGCCTCCGACCTTGCCTCGATGCGGGTATTGTTCCGTACGCGGAAACAGGAACTCAATCCCGACGATGCCGAACGCGTTCTGGATCTGGCGCGGCAGAATGTGGAACAGGCGCTCAATCCTGCCGAAGCCAAAGACAAAGGCCCCACGCGCTTGTCGCGGCGGAGCCTGGGGGAGAGTATCGGCGGGCATAATGCGATGGTCTCGCTGACCCGCCGCCTCATTCACATCGAGCGGATGGCGGGGCGGGTATCCGCCCTCGCTGCCAAGGTGCTGAAAGCCTAGAACATCGGCTCCTCAGATGGAAGCTATTGAACCCTCCCTTTGAGGGAGGGTCGAAAAGCGCGGTAGCGCTTTTCGGGGAGGGGTAAGTCGCAGCCAATTCAGCATATGAGGATAATTGATCCGGTTCGTTGTCTCTGCTTCTGCTCTCATTCAAGCACCACGACTGACCCCTCCCCGAAATTTCCGCTCGCTACCGCTCGCAATAAATTTCGACCCTCCCTCAAGGGGAGGGTTATTGATACCCCTTACTTTCGTTATTTCTTGCCCGCCATCACCTTGTCGCGCGGGGCGCGGAACTCGCTATCGGCATGCCAATTCGGCCAGGCCGCGGAGTTCGCCAAATCGGTGCCAAGGGCGTGCAGCACTTCGGTATCCTCGACCAGCCCGGTCATATCCCAATTCGGATTAAACTCATCCGAGGGCTGATGATAGCGGTGCGCCACATAATCATCGCGCAGCTTCTTGGAAGCTTCCTTGCCGCCCACCACGAGATCGGAGCCGGTACCCGGGGTGATCGCCGGAACGCCTGCTTTGGCCAGCGGGAAATGATCCGAGCGATAGGCATGGCCCTTCTCCGGCTCCGGATCGGGCAAGATGTAGCGGTTCTCGGCCTTCATCACCTTGGCAAGCTCGTCTTCCAGCTCGCTCTGGCCTCCGCCGGAGACATCCATATCGCGCGTCCGGCCTTGCGGTGAGCCAGCGTCCTGGTTGATGACCCCAACGATGTGATTGAGCGGCCATACGGGATGCTCGGCGAAATAGGCCGAGCCCAACAACCCCTGCTCTTCCAGCGTCCAGAAGGCAAAGCCGATGGAGCGCTGGGGTTTCGGATCGTGGACAAACTTCTCGGCCAATTCCAACACCATCGAGACGCCCATGCCGTTATCGATAGCGCCGTTATAAATCTTATCCGGCCCCGGCAGGTTCGGCTTGATGCCGAGATGATCCCAATGGGCGCTGAACATCACCACATCCTTGGCCGCCTTGCCGCCGGGGATGACGCCCACGACATTGCGAGTCTTCAGGAGGCTGATGTTGGAGACGGCGTGCACGGAGAGGGTTTCGCCTTCCATCGGCACCGCCTTGAAGCCCTTCTTGTTGGCGGCTTCCTTCAGCTTGGCGAAATCGAGACCAGCGCGGGTGAAGAGTTCCTTGGCGGTGTCGAGCGACATCCAGCCTTCGATCTTGGCGCGGTCGGCATTCTTGTTCTTGGTGGCGAGCCAGGATTTGTTGCCGGTGTTGGAGGTCTTCACCACGTTCCAGCCATAAGCGGCTGGGCCGGTCTCATGAATGATGATCGCCGCCGCAGCGCCTTGGCGCGCCGCTTCCTCGAACTTATAGGTCCAGCGGCCGTAATAGGTCATCGCCTTGCCCTTGAAGAATTTCGGATCGGGGTTGGCGTCTTCATTGCCCGGATCGTTGATGAGAATGACAACCGTCTTGCCCTTCACATCCACGCCCGCGTAATCGTTCCAGCCATATTCCGGCGCCACGACGCCATAACCGACGAAGACCAGCGGGGCATCCTTCACATCCACCGTGTTCGAGGCGAAGTGCGCCGTCCAATAGGCCACTGCATCGGCATAGGCGGGGGTGACGGCCCCCTGTTTGGTGGCGAAGGAGAAGCTGGACTTGGCGCCGTCCAGCGCGATCACCGCGGTCGGCACGGTCTGGAAATAGCTGCCCTTATTGGCGGGCTTGACCCCGATCCGCTTCAGCTCGTCTGCGATCCACTGCGCCGAAGCCTCGCCCGCTGCCGTGCCGGGGCCCCGCCCCTCGAACGCATCATCGGAAATCGCCTTGTCGCGGGCCAGAATATCGGCACCGTTGATATCCGGCGTGGTGGCGGGATGCCCCGGATAAGGGGCTGCGCCCATCAGCAAGGCGGCAGCAAAAAGCGCAGAAGCCGAACGCACAATTCTCATGCGGAAAATCTCCAATTCAATGCGAATATGTTAGGGTTGGAGCCGCAAAGCGCAATGGCGTTATTGCCGCTCGCACAACCGGCTTTGAGGAGGGCCTTATGGAATATCATCGTTCACGGCATTTCTTCGAGGCCGGGCTGCCTTTCTCGGAATCGGTGCGGGTGGGCGATGTGCTCTATCTCTCCGGGCAACTTGGCAACGTGCCGGGCAAGAAGGAACTGGTGCCCGGCGGCATGCAGGCCGAAGCGCATCAAACCATGCTCAACATTGCCCATGTCTTGAGCAAACACGGCCTCACCCTTGATCATGTTTTCCGCGTGCAGGTGATGCTGGCCGATATGAGCGAATGGGACGAGTTCAACAAAATTTATGTGCCCTATTTCAGGCCTGAGCGGCTTCCCGCACGGTCGGCATGGGGCTGCGATGGCCTTGCCCTTGGCGCGCGCTGCGAGGTCGAAGCCTGGGCCCTCTTCACGCAACTGTGACAGGCTTTCCGTGCGGTGCGCGGCGCATCACCTTGGTGGGATGGCCGCCATGCTCGCATATGTACCAGGGCGCAAAACCACATTTCTCGGCGACGCGAATGGAACCCTGATTTTCCGGGTTCATGATGCAGAAGATTTCCGGGCCGTTGAGGGCTTCATCGGCCCAAGCGAAGACCGCCTGCATACATTCGGTGCCATAGCCCTTGCCGTGAAAGGCTCTGGCGAGCACCCAGCCCGCTTCCGGCATACCTTCGGGAACCGGCGGATCAAGTTCGCGCTTGGTATCGAAGACGCCCGCGACGCCCGCGAAAGCGCCAGAGGCTTTGTCCTCCACCACAAAGAAGCCGAAACCCATTACAGCCCACATCCCAAAGATACGCAGATAGCGGCCCCAAACGTCCTCGCGCGAAAAACCGGTGCTGTGGAAATAGGTCAGCACCTCCGGGTCCTGCCACATGGCGAGCATGGGCGCGAAATCTTCGGGGCGGGGTCCACGCAAGATCAGACGCGGGGTTTCTATATGCGGGATTTTCACCTCAGAAATCGGCATTACACCTCCGCTGCGCCAGAAAATACGCCGCGAGCTTAAGGGTAAATGCAGCGCAAGCAAATGCGGCACGCCGTAAAAAGCTTGCAGATGCGGAGCATCCAATGGCAGACCAGCATGAGGTTTCGGGACGTCGCGGGGGCGATTGAGGTTGGTATGGGTCTGTTTACCCGCGTGAAAACATCCCCCGGCGAAGCGCGCCGCCACAAGATACTGGTTTTCGCAGGCCTGCTGCTGGTGGCGATGATCCTGCGCAGCCCTTTGACCGCGATCGCCCCGATTGTGGGCGAGCTTCGGCGCGATCTCCACATCGATTCCGCCACCATCGGCCTTCTGACCGGCATTCCGGTTCTGTGTTTCGGCCTCCTCACACCTTTCGCCTCTTATCTGATCGCCAAGCTCTCCATCGAACGCGCCATCTTCGCCATGCTGGGCGGCACGTTTCTGGGGATTGTGCTGCGCTCTTTGGATGGCGCGGGTGCGGCGCTGGCCGGAACCTTTGTGCTGGGCACCTCGCTGACGGTGGGCAATATCGTCAGCCTGATGGTGATCGCGCGCGACTTTCCGCGGGCGAGCCGTATCGTTACCGGCACCTATGCCTCCTTCATCAATGTCGGCACCATGGCCTCTATGGCGGTGACGGCGCCGCTCGCATCGCTGATTGGCTGGCGCCTGGCGCTGGGCGCAACTGCCTTGCTGGTTGTTCCCGCACTTCTCGTCTGGAGCCTTGCCGCCAAGCACGCCCCCGCTGAGGCCCCAGCGCAGAAAGCCCGTCAAACACACGCACCTACGCAGTGGAAGCGCCCGCTGGTATGGCTGCTGACAGCGGTGTTCGCCACCCATCAAGCGCTCTATTACTGCCTCACTGCCTGGCTGCCCGATTACTTCATCCAGGATACCGGCATGAGCGCCACCAAAGCCGGGTTGATCGCGGCGGTGTTCCAGATCCTGGCGTTGCTCGGCTCTTTCGGTGTGCCTGTTGTGGCGCGGCATATGTCCTTGAGCTGGGTGCTTGTGGTGGTTGGCGCCTGCTGGACCATCACGCCCTTGGGATTGCTCTTCGCGCCGCAGTGGTGGTTTCTGTGGATGCTGTTCGGCGGCTTTGCCATGGGCGGCGGCTTTACCGCTGTTTTCGCGCTGATCATGAGCCGGGCGCGCGATCTTTCCGAGAACCGTACCATCGCGGCCTTTGTGCAAGGCGGCGGCTATACCATCGCCGCAACAACACCGATCCTGATGGGCCATCTGCATCAAAGCCTGAACAGTTGGAGCCTCGCCTTCATCCTCCTCGCCGCGGCGGGGGTGGTGATGACGCTAAGCGGGATCGGCGTGACCAAAGCAAAGTGAGCGTGCGGAAATAGCTCCGCCGGTTTGTTGGCAGAGGGGTGGTGCGGGGCGCCGGTGGCGGCGTGCAGCACAGTGTTGGTGCTTCAAGCATGGTGACTTGAAGCCATCGCGTAGATCCGCCTTCCGGCGTCCCGCACCCGGCGTTCTATGACGTGACATCGGCCGCGCTATCACCCGAAAGATTTTAGATCTTCCGACCAGCGACGTCTCGCGCGCATCTGCTCTCTGGAGCGTCTCCATTGGTGAGCAGGCGGGGCGACCGAGCACACCCCCTACTCCGCGTGGTTCGTTAGTCCAAGCTTCGCAGGGCGCCGATCACAGCTCGCAAATCGGACGACCGGTTCGCCCCCTCTATCGAGCTGCAACAGGCGAAGTGTAAGGCCGGTTTGAACAAGGGGGATAGATTTTGGGAAGTTTTTTTGCACGCGCGGAGATTGGCATGGCGCGTGAAGAGCTTAGCGCGATTTTGGAAATGGTTGATGAGGGGGATAGAGGGGATCAGCCGGAAGCGTGCAGCCAATATGGCGTGGGGCCGTGTATTATTTTAACCTCCCCCTTGCGGGGAGGTCGAAATTTGCTTGCAAATTTCGGGTGGGGGTATGGCGGAGAAGTTTGCCCGGTGGCTTCGGCAAAATCTCACGGATGCGGAACGCATCCTCTGGTCGCGGCTGCGCGATCTGAAGCAGATTGGGCTGCACTTTCGCCGCCAAGTTCCCTTTGATCGTTATGTCGCCGACTTTTGTTGTCACTCGGCGAAACTGATTGTCGAACTGGACGGCGACCAACATGGGAGCGATGCGTCGCTATCCTATGACGCGCATCGCACCGCGTATTTGAATTCCCGCGGATATCGCGTGCTGCGCTTCGCCAATTTGGAAGTAATGTGTGAACTTAATCGCGTGATCGACGCCATTGTACTGGCGTCAAGAGACCCCCACCCGGATCGCTTCGCTCTCCGACCTCCCCGCAAGGGGGAGGTTAAATAACACTTACAACGGCTCGTTGCCGTGTTTTTTCCAGGGTTGCGTCACCTGTTTGCCGCGCAACATGCGCAGCGCGCCGGCGAGGCGTTTTCTTGTGTTGTGGGGGCGGATGATTTCGTCCACGAAGCCGCGGCTGGCGGCGACGAAGGGGTTGAGGAATTTCTCTTCATATTCCTTGGTGCGCGCGGCCAAAGCTTCGGGATCGTTCGCGTCTTTCCTGAAGATGATCTCCACCGCGCCTTTGGCGCCCATCACCGCGATTTCGGCGAAGGGCCAGGCGTAATTCACATCGCCGCGCAAATGTTTCGAATTCATCACCACATAAGCGCCGCCATACGCCTTGCGCGTGATGACGGTGATCTTGGGCACCGTTGCTTCGGTATAGGCATATAACAGCTTGGCGCCGTGCTTGATGATGCCGCCATGCTCTTGCGCGGTGCCGGGCAGAAAGCCGGGCACATCGACAAAGGTGACGATGGGAATGTTGAAGCAATCGCAGAAGCGCACGAACCGCGCCGCCTTGCGGCTGGCATCGCTATCGAGCACGCCTGCGAGGACCAGCGGCTGATTGGCGACAAAGCCGACCGTGGTGCCTTCGATGCGGCCAAAGCCGGTGAGAATATTACGCGCGAAAGCCTCGCCAATTTCGAAAAACTCGCCCTCATCCGCCACCTTCAGGATTAGCTCGCGCATATCATAGGGCTTGTTGGGATTATCGGGCACCAGCGTGTCGAGCGAGGGTTCGATGCGGGCGGTTTCATCCGTGGTCGGATAATGCGGCGACTTTTCGCGGTTGTTGAGCGGCAGGAAATCATAAAGGCGGCGGATTTCCTCCAGACACACCACATCGTTTTCATAAGCCCCATCGGCGACCGAGGATTTGGTGGTGTGGACGGACGCGCCGCCAAGCTGTTCCGGCGTCACCTCTTCATGGGTGACGGTGCGCGTTACCTCTGGCCCGGTGATAAACATGTAGCTCGAGCCTTCGACCATGAAGATGAAATCGGTCAGCGCGGGCGAATAGACATCGCCGCCCGCACATGGCCCCATGATCACCGAAATCTGCGGGATGACGCCGGAGGCCAGCACATTGCGCTTGAAGACCTCGCCAAAGCCCGCCAGCGACGCGACGCCTTCCTGAATGCGTGCGCCGCCTGCATCATAAAGTCCGATGATGGGGGCGCCATTCTGCAACGCCATATCCTGGATCTTGCAGATCTTCTGGGCATGGGTTTCGGACAGCGAACCGCCGAAGACGGTGAAATCCTTGGCGAAGACATAGGCCAGGCGCCCATTGATGGTGCCCCAGCCGGTGACCACGCCATCGCCGGGGATGCGGCTTTTATGGGAGTCGAATTCGCTGTTCCTGTGCTCCACGAACATGTCGAATTCTTCGAAACTGCCGGGATCCAGCAGAAGCTCGATGCGTTCGCGCGCCGTCAGCTTGCCCTTTTTGTGCTGTGCCTCGATGCGCGCCTCGCCACCGCCAAGCCGCGCCCGCGCACGGCGCGCTTCCAATTCCTGGATGACATGCTTCATGGCGAGCCTCCGTGCGATGGACAGAGGGTAGAGCGATTTGGCGAGGGTGTCATCCCGGGCGAAGTGCGGGGAGCGTAAGTACACCCATCTCGTCATGGCCGGGCTTGACCCGGCCATCCAGTCTTTCTGGCCCAAGCACTTCTGGATGACCGGCTCGGAGGCCGGCCATGACGGTTGGGGGTAAAGCGGGTGAGGCTAAAGTTTCGCCAGCCGCAGAAACGTCTCCGCCGCAATCAGTTCCGTGCGGAGGGCTTCGGTGCGTTGGGCGGCTTCTTCGTCTTCGCCCCATTGCTCGGCTTGATAGCGTTCTTCCAATTGGGAAAGCGCGAAAGCCTCTTCGGCGCTGAGCCGCTGTTCCGCCAGGGCCAGGGTCAACACCAGCGAAGCAAGGATGGTGGCGGCGTTGTGCAAAGCGGCGAGCGCGAAATCATCATAACCGGTAAGCGCGGCATATAACGCCTCGACCGTCTCGAAGCTTTGCGAGAAATGGGTCACGCCGCTGCGGATTTCGAAGCTGACGCCATAGCGTTTTTCCGCCCATTTCAGCAGCGGGTCCCATTCGGCTTTCTGGCGCGCGGCGAGATCGGCGGGGGCATCGGCGCGGTAGCAGAGATTGTCGTTGGCGTAAGCGGCGATCTGATGGATCACCTCCTCGCGCAATTCCGAAACGCGATCGAGCGCGGTATTGGCGAGCTTGGTGAGCGGCATCGTATCCGGTTTGATCTCCTCGCCCTGCCCGCGCCATTCCTCTGCAACCGCTTCGGCCAGCGCTTGCGACGGCAGTGTCAACGCCAAACGCATCGGCGTTTTCACAGCCTTGCCATCGAGCAGAATTTGATAGGGGGCGGCGGAGACAGAGACTGCTTTGTAAAAACGCTTCAACGCTTCTTGCTCCGGGGTTTTTGGGCGCCAACGGTTTTCTTCTTACCGGGGGCTTTCTTGGGCGCGTCCTTCTTGAACTTGCCGAACACTTTGGGATCGCCTTTTTTCCCGTCGGGGCGGGGGAAGAATTTCTTTTTCTTCTCGCCGTCTTCCTTGCGCGGGGCTTTCTTGAAGGAGAAGGCTTTGGGTTCCTGATCGGGATCAAAGCCCAACGTCTCGAAGCTCGCCCGCATATGCGGCGGCAAGGGCGCGGTCACTTGCAGGCGGCCGCCATCGGGATGGGCGATGTCGATGCTGCGAGCATGCAGATGCAAGCGGTCGGCTATGGCGCCGGTGCCTTTGACCTCTGCCCCGCCATATTTGAAATCACCGACAATGGGCGTGCCCAAGAACGCCATATGGACGCGAATTTGATGGGTGCGGCCGGTGACCGGCTTGGCGGCGACAAACGCAAACTCCTCACCCGCCTCGCCCATCACCATGTAATCGGTCATGGCGTGTTTGGAATCCTCGCCATCGCGCACAGTCATTTTCTCGTCTTTGCCATGCGGGCCGAAGCCGCCTTCCTTCACCAGCGCGGCCTTCACCGTGCCTTTCTTCTTCTCCGGCACGCCTTTGGTCAGCGCCCAGTAGATTTTGGAGGCGTCGCGGTCGGCCAGGGATTTGGCCAGCGCGGCGGCGGCGGGCACGGTGCGGGCGATGACGAGCACGCCGGAGGTGTCGCGGTCGAGGCGATGCACCAGACGCGGGCGCTGCTTCTTCTCGAACATCAGCGAATCCAGCATGCCATCGACGTGTTTGGTGAGGCCGGACCCACCCTGAGTGGCAAGCCCCGAGGGCTTGTTAATGACGATGACCGAGGAATCCATGTGGAGGACATAATCCTCCAGGCTGCCCTTCATCACCGCTTCCGGGCTGCGGGGCTTCTCGGTGAGGTCGCCTTCGGTCACCAGCGGCGGCAGGCGCAGCATCTGGCCCTCGGAAAGCCGATCAGAGCCTTTCACCCGGGAGCCATCCAGGCGGATCTGGCCGGTGCGCAGGAGTTTCTCCAGCCGGCCATGGGTTAGGGCCGGGAAATGCCGCTTAAACCAGCGGTCGAGCCTGATGCCGTTGTCGTCGCGGCTGATGCGGTGCTGGCGGTCCATAAATCTTGCCGTGGGATTGCAAAGGGGGTTCTAGTAGCCCCCTGACGATTCTACCAGTCCCCGGAGCCTGCCTATGCCGCCGCTGCCCTTGATGCTGCTTGTCATGCTGGGCGGGGCGCTGGGAACCGGGGCGCGCTATGCCGTTTCCGGGCTGGTGGCGGGCGCGATCGGCGAGACCTTTCCCTGGGGGACGCTGATCATCAACATCACCGGCTCTTTCATCATCGGCTTTGTCTTCACCCTCACCGCCCCGGACGGGCGGCTGATGGTTTCCGGCGGCACGCGGCAATTCATCATGACCGGCTTTTGCGGCGGCTACACCACCTTCTCCTCCTTCTCGCTGCAGACGCTGAATCTGATCCGCAGCGGGGAATGGGGCGCGGCGGGGGCCAATATCGGCGGCTCGGTGGTGCTGTGCATGATCGGCGTCTGGCTCGGCTCGATGACTGCGAGTATGATAAACCAACTCAAAGGGGCGTGAGTTTCCGGCGCCCCAGCAAGGGAGCGTGACATGCAGCTTCCCAAAGAGGCCACCCTCTTACGTGTTTTCTTCGGCGAGGCCGATCAGCATCACGGCAAACCGCTTTACGAGGCCATTGTGCTGAAAGCGCGCGAGCTGGGGCTGGCGGGCGCCACCGTGATCCGCTGCCCGATGGGCTTCGGCCAATCCAGCCGCCTGCACACCACAAAAATCCTCCGCCTCTCCGAAGATTTGCCGCTGGTGGTGGAGATCGTCGATAGCGAAGAAAAGATCGAAGCGTTTCTGCCCGTGCTGGACACGATGATGGGATCGGGCCTGGTCACCATCGAAAAGGTGAAGGTGCTGCGCTATGGGGTGAAGGTGAATTAGGGGGAGGAATGAGGCTGCTGGGACGACCCAACCAGTGCTGCACCTAGATCAGCAATGGGTTCTCCTATGCGAAGAGCCAGGACGCCAGAACCAAGGCGGAACATCAGAAGCCACCGGCCGCGTGTCGAGCAGGTTGGGATTGTGGTCGGGAAATTCTCTCACTGCGATGCAAGAAAAGGCGCCGTATTTCTCCTCCGTCGGGAAAGTGACGATATTGCCACTATCCCAAAAATACACCTATGGTAGATTGATGATGAAGTTATTCTTTTGGTTGCTTTTCGATCGTGTCGTTGTTTCGCAAGGAAGCTGTTTCCCACTCCACTAACCGCTTGACCGGCGAAGTGGTTTTGGCCGTCCCCCTATCGCTCAGAGCATATGCGTACCTAGCCATCGCCGGCGTTTTCTCCTGCCTCCTCTTTCTGAGCCTCGCAACCTATTCTCGCCACGAGGAAGTTACCGGCTGGGTGGTTCCTCGCGGAGGTATCATCCGGGTTACGGCCAGATCCGGGGGAACAGTCGAACGCCTATTGGTCAAGGAAGGCGACCTCGTCATCGCCGGCCAGCCAATAGCCCAAATCCGTCTGTCATCCGCTATAGCGAGTGGCATGGATGCTGGCGAGGCAGCAAATTCAGCACTTTTATCGGAAGCAAGTGCGGTGACAGAGGCCGCTGCCGCGGCGCGAGCAAAACTGCTCGCGGAACAGCAGTTTCTTGCACTCAAGATAAAGGGGATGAAAGAGCAGCTTGCTCAAGCCCGTTCCCAGATCAGGTATCAGCAAGAGCAAGTAGAAATAGCCGAAACAGATTTGAAGCGATTTCAGATTATGGCCGCCGATCATAATGTGGCTGAACGCTTAGTCGGCGATCGGCGCTCCGCAGTTCTTTCGGCACAACAAAGTCTCGCGGGGAAGTATTCTGATGCCGCGGCGGTCCAGCAGCAAATCGCGGATGCTCTTAATCGCCAGGAAGCGATCAAATCAGAGCTGAAAGCCAACGATGCCAGCGCGCAATCTACGGGTGCGCAAGTTACGCAGAAGATTATTCAGAATAGCGCCCAGAGCTCTGACTTGGTTGTCGCCAGCGTCGGTGGCCGGGTCCAAGCTATACCTGTCGAACAAGGACAGAACTTGGCGGCAGGAGCAACTCTCGCCGTTATAACCCCGAAGGGCGCGCGCCTGGAAGCGGAACTTTATGCGCCGTCGAAGGCCATTGGGTTTGTCCGCCCAGGGCAGCAGGTTCACCTCATGTACCAGGCATTTCCTCATGAAAAATTTGGAGTGCAGCTCGGTAGGATCGTTTCGCTGTCCCATACGATACTCTCGCCTTCCGAGCTTCAAATCCCTGGCATCAATGTGAATCAGCCAGTGTTTCGCATACGGGTGGTTTTGGCGAACCAGAGCATTCATGCCTATGGCGAGAATGTTCCGCTTCAGCCAGGCATGCTCCTTAGCGCCAATATCGTTTTTGATCATCGAACGCTGCTGCAGTGGTTGTTTGATCCAATCTACGCGGCCCAAAAATGACGATAGCCCTTCTCGACCAGATCCATGTTTACGGGGGGCGTCGCACACCCGTTGTTGAAGCAGCCGAAGCTGCTGAGTGTGGCCTCGCATGTCTTGTCATGGTGGCCCGCTATTATGGCCATAATGTAGATTTGAATGGCTTGCGTCAGCGTATGACAGTCTCGATGCAGGGCCTGACCTTGCGTGGCCTCATGACGATGGCGGGCCAGATGTGTCTTGCGCCGCGGGCCCTTAAAGTAGAGATGGAGGATCTAAGCAAACTAAAGCTGCCCGCAATTCTCCATTGGAATTTGAACCATTTTGTCGTGCTCACCAAGCTCAGCAATGCTGGCGCCGTCATTCACGATCCTGCCTGCGGACGCCGGATCATGCAGACGACAGAACTGTCCAAATATTTCACGGGGGTCGCCCTGGAGCTGTCTCCCACCCAAGATTTCAAGCCTTGGGAAGCGCGTTCTCCGGTGCGCATTCAACAGCTTTGGTCGGGCATGTCGGGGTTCCAGCGCACCTTGTTCGAGATGTTTGTCCTCTCGATCACCCTGCAAATCGTAACTTTCGCTGCACCATTCCAAATGCAGTTGGTAGTTGATCAGGCAATTTCTCATTCCGATCAGGACTTGCTGGCGGTGATCGCCCTGGGTTTCGGTGGCTTGGTCGCCTTACAATGCGGAATCCAGTTTCTGCGCGACCGCGTTATTCTGATCGCCGGGAGCCTTTTAGGGTTTCAGGTCGTCGGAAACCTTGTCCGGCACTTGATAAGGCTGCCGAGCGATTTCTTCGAAAAACGCCATCTGGGTGACATCCTCTCTCGAATCCATTCATCTGAACCGATCCGAAGTGCGATCACTCAAGGGCTTGTCGGCGCGATTATAGACGGCGTCATGTCGCTCGTCGCCGTGATCATAATGTTCCTCTACTCCGGCATACTCACCGGCGTCGTACTTTTTTCCATAGTCCTTTATTTGGGTGTGATTGCGGCCGTCTACCCCACCATGCGATCCCGTTCGCTTGAGCAAATTCTCGCTTCGGCGAAAGAGCAAACCAATCTTATGGAGACGTTGCGGGCAGCAGTGACGATCAAGATCATGGGGAGGGAAATCGAGAGAGAGGCCGTTTGGCGGAACATGTACGCCGGTGTGATCAATAGCAGCCTCTCCGTGGGAAATCTTCAAATCACAACAGCGGCCATTCAGAATATTATTGGCGGACTGCAGACAGTAATCGTGATCTACCTCGGTGCAACGTATGTGGTCCAGGGGGGTGGGTTTTCTGTTGGGATGTTGTTCGCCTTCTTATCATTCCGACAAACCTACACGGAGCGGATGGCGTCTCTCACGAACCAGCTCATGCAATTTCGCCTTCTTGGTCTGCATCTCGAAAGGTTAGGCGACATCATAAATGCGAAGCCTGATGTTTCAGAAGAGGCGTCGGTGGCACTGGATGTAAAGGGAGGGATTGAAGCAAAGAATTTGACTTTCCGGTATGGTGCAGCCGATGCGCCAATCCTTCACAAATGTAGTTTGAGCGTTGCTCCCGGGGAGTTTGTGGCCATTACCGGCATGTCCGGGTGTGGCAAGAGTACATTGCTTAAGCTTCTACTCGGGCTGTACCAACCCGATGCAGGACAAATTCTGCTGGATGGGTATGTGGCTACACCATCCATTTGGCGGAGTTGGCGCTCGCAAATCGGAGTTGTTGCACAAGATGACCGCCTTCTTTCTGGGTCAATCGCGGATAACATCGCTTTTTTTGATCCAGACATGCACATGGGCCGTGTAACAGCAGCCGCTCAAGCAGCAAGAGTACACGATGATATCCTGCGTATGCCCATGCAGTACCTCTCATTAATTGGCGATATGGGCTCGGCTCTTTCAGGAGGGCAGAGGCAGCGCATTTTGCTGGCGCGCGCGCTTTATCGTGAGCCAAAGGTTCTCATTCTCGACGAGGGGACTGCGAATTTGGATGAAAAGACAGAGCTTGAAATAGCCAACCTTATTTCCACTTTGCCAATCACGAGAATTGTTGTTGCCCACCGTCCCGCGTTGCTGCGAGCCGCGCATCGGACGTACCGGCTTGAGGACGGGAGCATCGTTGCGCGTAGCAATCAGCAACCGTAGCTTCAGCCCAGATATACCTATAAGAGTATTGACTAATAATACTCCATATGCGTGTATTTGACATCGACCAAACCTTTTGGAGGCTGCATATGAGAGATCTTAAGCATTCCGAGCTGGACTTGGTGTTCGGCGGTGACACGGGATCGAATATCCCGGGTGTTTCTGGGGCGGATTTGAGCTCGAGCTCCTATGGCAATTTCAATTCCAACGGCTTTAAGGACAAAAAAGGAAAGGACCCGCTCGCCTACGCTAACGAGCAAGCGCGCTTGGCCAATTGGCTTGCAAAACACCCCGGTCTGACCGAGGCGGATTTTTATAGGTACTAAGTCCATCTCTATACCGCCTCCCCTGCGGAGCCTGGGCGCGGCTTCGCAGGGGAGGATTTGTCTCAAACACGCATCCGCATCCTCACCCAATCGTCGTGAGGAGGCCGCCTTCGGCGCGGAGGGAGGCGCCGTTGGTGGCGGAGGATAAGGGGCTCGCGACATAGGCGACGAGGTTCGCCACTTCCTGGGGCTCGATCATGCGCTGCAAAAGAGACGCCGGGCGGAGTTTTTGGAAGAACTCGGTTTCGAGCTCGGCAGGTGTGCCATTGGGATTGGTCGAAACGCTTTTCAGAAAATCGAGAATGCCGTCGGAGCGCGTCGGGCCGGGGAGCACGGAATTGACCGTAACGCCGGTGCCTTTGGTCGCTGCCGCAAGACCGCGGGTGAGCGCGAGCTGGGCCGTTTTGGTGACGCCGTAATGCACCATCTCGCCCGGCGTGGAGAGGCCGGATTCCGAGGAGATGAAAATGATGCGGCCCCAATTGCGCGCGATCATGGCGGGGAAATAGGCGCGCGACAGGCGCACACCGCTCATCACATTGGTCTCGAAAAAGCGAAACCAGTCTTCATCCGTGATGTCGGCGAAATCCTTGCTCTCATAGATGCCGAGATTGTTCACCAGAATATCGACCGACGGCACGGCTTCGATGAGGCGCGCGACACCTTCGGCGGTGGCGGCATCGGCGAGCACCGGCGTGATCTTGCCAGCGCTGGAAAGATCCTTGGTGGCGGCATCGAGCTTTTCTTGGTTGCGCCCGGCGATGACGACATCCGCGCCTTCGGCGGCGAGCGCGCGGGCGATTTCGAGGCCGATACCAGCGGTCGAGCCGGTGACAAGGGCAGTCTTGTTCTTGAGTTGAAGGTCCATCGGCCTCTCCTGAAATGTGTTCCAGGCCAAGATGGGGCTTGCGGGGCGGCTTGATTATTCCCTAGGCTGTGAAAATACTTTTTCCGGGCAGGAACAAATGAGCGAGCTCTGGATGGAGCGCTCCGGCGAGATGGAGGTCTTCGCCCGGGTGGTGCAGGAAGGCAGCTTCTCCGCCGCCGCCCGCGCGCTGGGGCAGACGCCCTCCTCCATCTCCAAGCTGGTGGCGCGGCTGGAAGCAAGGCTGGGCGTGCGCCTGCTGCTGCGCTCCACCCGCGTGATCCGGCTGACCTTGGAGGGCCAAGCCTATCTGGAAGCCGCCCAGCGGGCTTTACGGGCGCTGAACGAGGCCGAACAGGCGGTGACGGCGGGCGTGCGGGGCACGCTGTCGGTCACGTCGTCGGTGCCAGTGGGGACCATGTTCGTGGCCCCTGCTTTGCCCTCGTTCCTTTCGGCCTATCCGCAGGTGACGGTCGATTTCAGCGTCACCGACGATATGGTCAATCTTCTCACCCAGAAAGCGGACGTCGCGATACGGGTGGGGCCGCTGGCCGATAGCAGCCTGACCGCCAAGAAGCTTTCGGAGAGCCCGCGGGTGGTGGTGGCCTCACCTGAGTATCTGAAGCGCAAAGGCATACCGGCGACGCCCGCGGCGCTTGAGGGGCATGACTGCATCCGCTTCAATTTCTGGCGCCCGGGACGCGGCTGGCCCTTCGAACAGGATGGGCTCAGCTTCGAACAGCCGATCAGCGGCAGCCTTCTGGTGAATAATGGTCAGACTGCCAAACAAATGGCGCTGGCGGGCGCGGGGCTGGCGCGGCTGGGCAAGTTTCACGTCGCCGAAGAACTGAGGCGCGGCGATCTGGTGGAAGTGCTTGCCGCCTTCAATGCCCGCGATATTGAGCCGATCAATGCCGTCTATGTCGGCGGCGAGCATGTGCCTTCCCGCATCCGCGCCTTCGTGCAGCATATGACGAGATGGATGGGCGAAAAGATGCCGAGTTTTGTAAGCGGCGGATCAGGCGCGCAGGTGGCGCGGCATGAAGGCAAAAGACCTAATTACAAGTAGAAATACTGAGGGACTATTTTGACCAAAATAGATCCCGGCAAACCGCGCTAAAGCTGCGACAAACACTGCAAAGCCCTGCTTCGGCTATGTTTTTGCGCGAGATCATCTCTCTTTAAGGTTTGTTGACCGGCCTTTTATTCGATCACCTTGGTAATAAGCCGACAACCGTTAAGTGATAGCTTCGTCCCTCATAACGAAAAACGCTGCGCGAACCGCAGCATTTGAGCGGAGCGAACATGGCTGGCGATTCCGAGGTCGAAGTCTTCGAGAAGGCCCGGGTGACCAAGGGCTATGTCGAGCGTGAGCAGAAGCAGCGCTTGGCGAATGGCGCCGTGAAGGCTGAACTCAAGGAAGACGAAAAGACCTGGGTCTTGATCACGACCTGGCCGTCTTATTGAGACGGCCAAGCTGGTTCCGCGCTTAATCCGTACCGCGCATCTGCACTGCCACCAGACCGATCTTGCTGCCTCGGCCTTGCGGCTCGACGGCCACGACGTGGAAGTTCTTCTTCACGCCAACCTTAAAGACGAATCCGCCAGCCTCGGCGTGGTCGTCGCCGCAATCAAGCGCGTCTGAATTCTTGGCGGCCTTGGGCGGCCTCGGCTGGCCGGGCGAGCAATCCAGCACCGGGCCGAATTTGCGCAAGGCATCGCGATAAAAGCCGGCGACACGCGCGGGCTGGTCATCGCTGTCGAGTTCGCTGACGGCCATCTTCATGCCGAAAGCGCCGACCGAACCCCACAGGCGCACACCGGATTCATCATCCTTGTCCTTGTGCGGCTTGGCGCCGGGATAGGCGGGAAGCCCCGTATCGGAGGCGACGGTGTTGGTGTGCAGGCCAAAATCGATGGTCGTCGCCAAGGCCGCCGCGCCACCCAGCACGCCCACCAAAACAATCGCACCAATCCATTCCACTTTGCGCATGACTTCCCCTCTTCCCTGGCCCTCTTGCTAGGTCCTCTGGCCAGGCACGTCTCACCGACGCTGTGCCAAGAAATATAGGGAGCAATTCACCATTGCCCAGAGGGGAATGCGAAAATGGGGGCAAGATGGCGCAGCATGGGCAAAAACTAGATGATTAGTAAAAGGGTTAGGTGCGCGGGGCCAAAGGTCATTCCCCATTCCAATTTCCGTCATGGCCGGGCTCCGACCCGGCCATCCAGGTGAAGGCGCAACCCGACATGTTATTGTGCGGCGATGAGATGGATGGCCGGGTCGGAGCCCGGCCATGACGAACTTGGGTAGAGCTTTATCGCAGCCACGTCCGGCGTGAATTACCCGCCCTGCTTTTTCACCCTGAGCTTGGACCAGTAGTCCAGGCGTTTGACGATCTCGCGTTCGAAGCCGATTTCCTTCGGGCTGTAATACTGCTCGCGGCCCATCTCGTCCGGGAAGTAGTTCTGGCCGGAAAAGCCATCCTCCGTATCCGGATCATATTGATAGCCCGAGCCGTAACCGAGATTTTTCATCATCTTGGTCGGCGCGTTGAGGATGTGGGCGGGCGGCATCAGGGAGCCGTGCTGGGCGGCCGCGCGCTTGGCGGCGCCGAACGCCTTATAGATGGCAACCGATTTGGGCGCGGTGGCGAGATAGACCACGCATTGCGCCAGTGCGAGTTCGCCTTCGGGACTGCCTAGAAAATCGAACGTGTCTTTGGCGGCGATGGCCTGGACCACGGCTTGCGGGTCGGCAAGGCCGATATCTTCCACGGCCATGCGCACCAGACGGCGGGCGATGAAAAGCGGCTGCTCGCCGCCCGCCAGCATCCGCGCCAGCCAATAAAGCGCCGCATCGGGATCGGAGCCGCGCACCGACTTATGCAGCGCGGAGATGATGTTGTAATGCTCCTCGCGGGACTTGTCGTAGACCGGGGCGCGGCGCTGCACCGCTTCCACCAGCGCGGCGGGATCGAGCGGCTTGACCAGCTTCAGCGCTGAGATTTCTTCGGCGAGGTTTAAAAGATAGCGGCCATCGCCATCCGCCATGGCTTTGATGGTGGCGCGGGCATCCTCTGTGAGCGGCAGCTTCTCGCCGCTGTGCTCTTCCACGCGCTGCAGCAGGATTTCCAGCGCGGCATCATCGAGACGGCGCAGCACCAGCACTTGCGCGCGGGAAAGCAGCGCGCCGTTGAGCTCGAAAGACGGGTTCTCGGTGGTGGCGCCGACCAGCACGATGGTGCCGTCTTCCACCACGGGCAGGAAGCTGTCCTGCTGGCTGCGATTGAAGCGGTGGATCTCGTCGACAAAGAGGAGCGTGCCCTGCCCCACGCGGCGGCGCTGACGGGCGGCATCGAAGGTCTTTTTCAGATCGGCGACGCCCGAGAAGATCGCCGAGAGCTGCTCGAAATGCAGATTAAAGGCGGTGGAGAGGAGCCGCGAAATCGTGGTCTTGCCGGTGCCGGGCGGGCCCCAGAAGATGATCGAATGCGGCCGCCCCAAAGCCACCATGCGCCCGATGGGCCCTTCCGGCCCGATGAGATGATCCTGCCCCACGACTTCGCCCAGCGTCTTCGGGCGCAAGCGATCAGCCAGCGGACGCGGCGCGGAGTCTTCTAAACCAGCAGAACCAAAAAGATCGGACATGGGGGGAGTATAGGGGGAATGGAAGCAGCAACCCACCCTCCCCTTGAGGGAGGGTCGAAATTTTCGCGAACGAAAGTGAGCAAAATTTCGGGGAGGGGTCTGCCGCAGCTCGAACAGCGTACACCGCCGAAGACACCGCGACATACCCCTCCCCGAAAAATGCATCCGCATTTTTCGATGTCGCACGCTGGCGCTGCTCCACCCTCAAGGGGAGGGTTGAAGATCGTTACCCATCCACCGTCAGCGACATGCGGCGGCCGCCGCGGTCGATGACGAGGTCCCAATGGCCGCGGGCGCCGTCGAGGAGGCGCTTCAGGGCGCCGACATCGGTGACGGGCTTGCCATTGACCGCGCGCACGATGTCGCCGGGCTGGAAGCCATATTGGGCGGCATAGCTCGGCTGGTTCACCGCACGGATGACGACGCCTTTGGTGAAGAGATCCATCTGCAGATCGAGCGCCACCGCGGGCGAGAGATTTTCCACCCGCGCACCGGCCATCGGCGTGCGTCCGCCGAGCGTGGCGGTATCGCGGCGCGGGCTTTCGGGCGGCAGCGCAAGCTTCACGGTGACATCGCGTTGGCGACCCTCATCCAGGATTTTCACGCGCACCGTATCGCCCGGCTTATGGGTGGCGATGCGGTAATTGAGCGACTGCATGTCGTCGATATCGGCACCATCCACCGAGAGCACGACCATGCCTGTTTTCAGCCCCGCCTGGGCCGCCGGGCTGCCCGGATAGACGGTTTTCACCAGCACGCCTTGGGGACGGCCGAGCTTCATCGCATTGGCGATCTCGGAGGTCACCGGCTGGCCATCAGCGCCGATCCAAGGAAAGCGCACGGCGCCGGTCGCTGCCCCTTCCACCACGCGGCGGGCGAGATTGGCGGGGATAGCAAAGCCGATGCCGACATTGCCGCCCGAGGGCGAGACGATGGCGGTGTTGATGCCCGCGAGCTTGCCATCGGTCGTGACCAGCGCACCGCCGGAATTGCCCGGATTGATGGCGGCGTCGGTCTGAATGAAGAACTGGTAGTTGGAGGCATCCGAATTGGCGCGGGCGAGCGCGGAGACGATGCCCATGGTGACGGTCTGGCCGACGCCGAAGGGATCACCGATAGCGAGCACGAGATCGCCGACCGAGAGGGCATCGGAATTGCCGAACTCGACGATCGGCAGCCTCTCGCCCTTGGCATCGATCTTCAAGACGGCAAGGTCCGTACGCGGATCGGCGACCAGCACCTTGGCCTTGAACTCGCGCTTGTCGTTGAGGGACACCACGATGTCCTGACCGCCCTGCACGACGTGATTGTTGGTGAGGATGAGGCCGTCGGCGCGCACGATCACGCCCGAGCCCAAGGATTGCTGCACCCGGCGCTGGGCTTGCGGGTTCATATTGAAGAAGCGCTGAAAGAAGGGATCGTTGAAGAAGGGATTGACCTGCTGCTGCACGACCGTGCGGGAGTAAACATTGACCACGGCGGGCGCGACGCGCTTCACCACCGGGGCGAAGGTGAGCTGGACCTGGCGCATGTCACGCGGGGTATCGCGCGGCGCTGCGAGGGTGGATTGCGGCTTCTCGGATTGCGCGGCTGGCGCGGCGACGCTGTAAAGCACCGCCCCCACGGCGAAAAACGCCGCAATGCCGATTAACCCGCTGCGATAGGTCATCACTGCCTCCACTATCCATGCGGTCACCGCCCCCGGTGCCGCCCCGCTCTGATGCTCACGATTATCGCTCAAGGGATGTTCCTTGGCTAATTACGCTGATGAAAACCTTAGCGGGATCTCGACAGAAGCTCCAACACTCCCCTTGAGGGAGGGTCGAAATAATCCGAGCGAAAGCGAGGAGTATTTCGGGGAAGGGTTAGCCGCGAAGGCTTCAACCGAACCTCACCGTCCACAGCTCGACATACCCCTCCCCGAATTTGCTTTCGCAAATTCGACCCTCCCTCAAGGGGAGGGTTAAAGAGCCCCCAAACGGCAAAAGGCGGCCCGTTGCCGAGCCGCCTTTAACGTTCCGCCGTAGACGGACAATCAGTCTTCCGCGCCTTCTTCGGCAACGGTCACCGGGCCAGAATCCTTGCCCTTGGCTTCCGGATCGCGATCCACGAACTCGATGATCGCCATCGGAGCGTTGTCGCCATTGCGGAAACCCGCCTTCAACACGCGGATGTAACCGCCCGGACGGCCGGCATAACGCGGGGCCAGCACGTCGAACAGCTTCTTGACCTGATCGGTGTCACGAACCGTGGACACCGCCTGGCGGCGGGCGTGCAGGTCGTTACGACGCGACAGAGTCACCAGCTTCTCGACGATGGGGCGAAGTTCCTTCGCCTTGGGCAGCGTGGTCTTGATCTGCTCGTGCTTGATCAGCGCCGCCGCCATGTTCGCGAACATAGCCGTGCGGTGTGATGCTGTCTTGCCAAGCTTCCGTCCGGAATTGCGATGGCGCATTGTCCTCTACCTTCTTAATACTGCCCTCCCGCCGCCATAGGCGGGAGTGCAAACCTTAGTATTGATCCTCGTACCGCTTGGCGAGGTCTTCGATGTTTTCCGGCGGCCAGCCCGGCACTTCCATGCCGAGATGCAGTCCCATTTCCGCCAGCACCGCCTTGATCTCGTTCAGCGACTTGCGCCCGAAGTTCGGGGTACGGAGCATTTCCGCCTCGGTCTTCTGGATAAGGTCGCCGATGTAGACGATGTTGTCGTTCTTGAGGCAGTTGGCCGAACGCACCGACAGTTCCAGCTCGTCCACCTTCTTGAGGAGGACCGGGTTGAAAGCAAGATCGGGCTTGGCTTCTTCGGTGACGCGCTCGCGCGGCTCTTCGAAGTTGATGAAGACCTGGAGCTGATCCTGCAGGATGCGCGCGGCATAGGCCACGGCGTTATCCGGCGTGATGGCGCCATTGGTTTCCACGACCAGCGTCAGCTTGTCATAGTCGAGGATCTGCCCTTCGCGGGTGTTCTCGACCTTGTAGGAGACTTTCTTGACCGGCGAGAAGAGGCTGTCCACGGCGATGAGGCCGATGGGGGCATCTTCAGGACGGTTGCGATCGGCCGGGACATAGCCCTTGCCGGTGTTGACCGTCAGTTCCATGCGGAACTCGACCTTGTCGTCCAGCGTGCAGATGACGAGCTCGGGGTTCAGGACTTCGACATCGGCCACAGCCTGGATGTCGCCAGCCTTCACTTCGCCCGGGCCGGTGACCTTGAGCGACAGGCGCTTGGGGCCTTCGGCATGCATGCGCAGCGCGACCTGCTTGATGTTCAGGACGATGTCCGTCACGTCTTCGCGCACGCCCGCAATGGACGAGAATTCATGCAGCACGCCCTCGATCTGGATCGAGGTCACGGCAGCGCCCTGCAGCGAGGACAGCAGCACGCGACGCAGCGCATTGCCGAGCGTCAGACCGAAACCGCGTTCCAGCGGTTCGGCGATAATCGTAGCTACGCGGCCCGGCTCATGACCAGGTTCAATGCGCAGCTTTTGCGGCTTGATCAGTTCTTGCCAATTCTTCTGAAACATATTGCCTCATCGTTTCCCGGACGTCTCGGATAACGCCCATTGCGTTCGACGGGTACTCACTTCCGAACTTTGCGGAACCACTCGCGCGGCCCAAACTCTCAACAGAAAGTACGGCCGACGCTCCTGCCCCGGCCGTACAATCTTTACACCGCGATTAGACGCGGCGGCGCTTCGGCGGACGGCAGCCGTTGTGCGGGATCGGCGTCACGTCACGGATGGACGTCACAACGAGACCAACGGTCTGCAGCGCGCGCAGCGCAGATTCACGGCCCGAACCCGGACCAGACACTTCCACTTCGAGCGAGCGCATGCCGTGTTCAACGGCCTTCTTGCCAGCGTCTTCAGCAGCCACCTGAGCGGCATACGGCGTGGACTTGCGCGAACCCTTGAAGCCCATCATGCCAGCCGACGACCAGGAGATGGCATTGCCAGCCGGATCGGTGATGGTGATGATGGTGTTGTTGAAAGTGGCCGCAACATGCGCGACGCCCACGACAACGTTCTTCTTTTCTTTCTTACGGGCGCGCGGCGCCTTCTTATCGGAAGCGGCCATTTTACTTCGTCACCTTCTTCTTGCCGGCGATGGCGCGGGCGGGACCCTTGCGGGTGCGCGCGTTGGTATGCGTGCGCTGGCCGCGAACCGGCAGGTTCTTACGATGGCGCAGACCGCGGTAGCAGCCCAAATCCATCAAGCGCTTGATGTTCATCGAAATTTCACGACGCAGATCGCCTTCAACCAGGTAATCGCGGTCGATCACTTCACGGATCTGGATGACTTCAGCATCCGTCAGGTCGTGGACACGGCGCGTCGGGGCAATGCCCGTCTTATCACAGATTTCCTTGGCCTTTGCCGGGCCAATACCGTGAATATAGCGCAGGCCGATCCAGACCTGCTTCTGGGTAGGAATGTTCACACCGGCAATACGTGCCACGGGACCTTCTCCGCCTGGGCTATTGCCCAGATTTCATTGTTATTTCAGTTGCGACACACCCCTCAAGATTCGGCGATTCCGCCTAACACCTTGAGAAGACTTGATTTCCTTAGAAATCAGCCACAGGGCGGCGGATTATAGGGATGGCCGCCCCGCAGTCAACTCTTAAGGATTACTCCACTTGACGCCCCCGGGGGACGCCCTACTCCCAACGCCGCCCGAACCTACTTCGACCCGGCCTTTTCGATTACCGCAGCAATGGCTTTGGTCACCTCGGCAATCGGCGCCATGCCGTCAACCGTGACGAGTTTGCCCTGCTTTTTATAGTACTCCAGTAACGGAGCGGTATTCTTGTAATAGACCTCAAGACGGGCTTTCAGCGTCTCGGGGGTATCGTCCGCACGCGCCGCCCCGCCCGACTGGGCGATACGGGCTTCGACGCGTGAAATCAGCACAGAATCATCGACCTTGAGCTCGATCACGAGATCGATCTGCTTGTCGCGGGCCTTCAGCATCGAATCAAGGGCTTCGGCCTGCGGAATGGTGCGCGGAAAACCATCAAAGATGGCGCCCTTGGCGCAGTCCGGCTGGTCGTAACGTTCGGAGATGATGCCGATCACAATTTCATCAGAAACGAGCTGCCCCGCATCGATGATCGCCTTGCACTTCTTGCCGAGCTCCGTGCCGGCGGCGATGGCCGCGCGCAGCATGTCGCCAGTGGAAAGTTGCGGCCAGCCCTGCCCCTCTTGGAGGATTTTGGCTTGCGTGCCTTTGCCCGAACCGGGCGGTCCAAACAGTACGAGATTCAACGGCGTGCCCCCCTCAACTTCGCTTTCTTGATCAGACCCTCATATTGCTGCGCGATCAGATGGCTCTGGATCTGCGCGACCGTATCCATAGTCACGCTGACAACGATAAGCAGTGAGGTCCCGCCCAAGGCGAAGGAGACATTGCTCTGCCACATGAATTCCGGGATCAGGCACACAACAGCCAGATACAAGGAGCCGATCACGGTGCAGCGCGTAAGCACGAAGTCGATATATTCCGCCGTCTTCTTGCCGGGGCGGATGCCCGGGATGAAGCCGCCATACTTCTTGAGATTCTCGGCGGTTTCCTCGGGATTGAAGACGATGGAGGTGTAGAAGAAGGCGAAGAAGATGATCATCGCCCCATAGAGGAACAAGTAGAGCGGCTGGCCACGGGAGATCACCTGGATCACCGAGGTCGCCCAATCGGGCAGGCTCGCCGCGTTGAACTGCGCCACCGTCATCGGCATGAGCAGGATCGACGAGGCAAAGATCGGCGGGATAACGCCCGAGACGTTGAGCTTCAGCGGCAGATGCGAGGATTCGCCGCCGAACATGCGGTTACCCTGCTGGCGCTTGGGATATTGCACCAGGAGACGGCGCTGGGCGCGCTCCATGAAGACAATCACAGCGACCAGAACCACGGCGAAAACCGCGAAGAAAATCAGGACCAGCGGGCTGATGGCGCCGGTGCGGGCCTTTTCCAGCTCTTGACCGATGATGGAGGGGAAACGGGCCACGATACCGGCAAAAATGATCAGCGAAATGCCGTTGCCGACGCCGCGGCTGGTGATCTGCTCACCCAGCCACATCAGGAGCATGGTGCCGCCGGTCAGGGTAATGACCGCGGAAATCCGGAAGAACCAGCCAGGCTCAAGGACGATGCCCTGCCCGTGCTCCAGACCGATCGCAATCGCGAAAGCCTGAACCGCAGCGAGGCCGACCGTGCCGTAGCGGGTATACTGGTTGATGATCTTCTGCCCTGCGGCGCCTTCCTTCTTCAGGTTTTCCAGCTCCGGGAAAACCGTGGTGAAGAGCTGCATGATAATCGAGGCAGAGATGTAGGGCATAATGCCGAGGGCGAAGATGGCCATGCGCGACACCGCACCACCCGCAAGGGTGTTGAAGATGTCGAGCAGACCGCCGCCCTGCTCGCCGATGAAGCGAGCAAGCCCAGCCGGGTCGATGCCCGGCATGGGGATATAAGTGCCGATGCGAGTGACGATCAGCGCGCCCAAGGTGAACATGATACGCTGCCGCAGCTCTTTGGCTTTGGCAAAGTTGCCAAAGTTGAAGTTCGCGGCAAGTTGTTCGGCTGCTGAAGGCATCACTCACTCCGAATCGGGGTCACTCCCTATATAGGGGAGCTTTACCCGTTACGCTCGGCTCGTTTTTTGGCGGAATCGATACGGCGCTGTTGGCGCTTACCGGGCTCGCCCTTCTTGTTGGCGGTGACCTTCTTCTTGTAGGTCACAACCACCGAGCCGCCCGCCTTCTCGACCGCTTCCACAGCCGATTTGGAGGCACCAGCCACTTCGAGGTTCAGCTTCGCGCTGAGCTCGCCCTTGGCCAGCAGACGGACGCCATCACGCGACTTGGACACAAGGCCCGCCGCCTTCAGCGCCGGAAGGTCGATCTTCGCCGAAACGTCGATCTTCTTCTCGTCCACCGCCTTCTGGAGACGGCCCAGGTTGATCTCGGCGAAATCGGTGCCGAAGATGTTGTTGAAGCCGCGCTTCGGCATGCGCATGTGCAGCGGCATCTGGCCGCCTTCGAAGCCGTACACGGCATTACCGGTACGGGCCTTCGCACCCTTCACGCCGCGACCGCACGTCTTGCCGAGGCCCGAAGAGGAACCGCGGCCAACCTTGGTCTTCTTCTTCGTCGCGCCCGGGTTGTTGGCGATTTCGTTGAGTTTCATGTTACTTGCTCTCTTCGACAATCTCGACCAGGTGCTGGACCGAGCGGATCATGCCGCGCACGGACGGAGTGTCCTCCAGCGTGCGGGTGCGATGCATCTTGCCCAGGCCCAGACCCTTGAGGGTCGCCGTCTGGATCGCCGGACGCCGGGCGGCTGAGCGCACCTGCTTCACGGTGATGGTCTTCTTTTCGTCGGCCATGGTCGTACTTCCTTATGCGCCGGTGGGTTCAGCCGTCGCGCCCTTTTCACGGCGCGAGATGATCTCGGCCACCGAGCGACCGCGGCGCTGCGCGACGAGGCGCGGCGACTGCTGCTGCTTGAGGGCGTCGAAAGCGGCGCGAACCATGTTGTAGGGGTTCGAGGTGCCGAGCGACTTGGCGACAACGTCGCCAACGCCAAGCGCTTCGAACACCGCACGCATCGGACCGCCGGCGATGATGCCGGTACCCTGCGGGGCGGGACGCACCACAACCTTGCCTGCGCCATGATGACCGACCACTTCATGATGAAGCGTGCGGCCGTCCTTCAGCGGAACGCGAACCAAGGACTTCTTGGCCTCGTCCGTCGCCTTGCGGATGGCTTCCGGCACTTCACGCGCCTTGCCGTGGCCGAAACCGACCCGGCCGCGCTGGTCACCGACGACGACGAGAGCAGCAAAGCCGAAACGACGGCCGCCCTTCACCACCTTGGCAACACGGTTGATGTGGACCAGCTTATCGACGAATTCGCTGTCACGCTCTTCGCGATCGCCGCGTTCTCTTCCTTCACGCGCCACGTGCTGTTCCTTCCTCAGAATTCCAGACCGCCCTCACGGGCGGCATCCGCGAGCGCCTTGACGCGCCCATGATAAATGTACCCGCCGCGGTCGAACACGACCTTCTTCACACCGGCGGCAATGGCGCGCTCTGCAACGAGCTTGCCCACTTCCTTGGCGGCATCGATGTTCCACGACTTGGAGACGGGATGCTCCTTCTCGTGGGTCGAAGCCTGAGCCAGGGTGGCGCCGGCCAGGTCGTCGATGACCTGGGCGTAGATGTGGCGGCCCGAGCGGAAGACGGACAGACGCGGACGGCCGCCCGCATTCTGCACCAGACGATAACGGTTGCGCCGCTTGCGGCGATCGAAAAGAGAAATCGTCATTTCTTCTTGCCTTCCTTGCGACGAACATACTCGTTCGCATAGCGCACGCCTTTGCCCTTATAGGGCTCCGGGGAACGCCAAGAACGGATCTCGGCCGCGACCTGGCCCACGAGCTGCTTGTTCATGCCCGAGATGGTCAGCGAGGTCGGCTTCTCAGCGACGATGGTGATGCCTTCCGGGATCGGATAGTTCACATCGTGGCTGAAACCGAGCTGCAACTGCAGGGTCTTGCCCTGAACCGCGGCGCGATAACCGACGCCGAGGATTTCCAACTTCTCGGAAAAGCCCGTGGTGACACCCACCACGAGATTGTTCACGAGGGTACGCGACAGACCCCACATCTGCGGCGCGCGGTCGAAACCTTCGCGCGGCGTGATGGTGACGCCGTGATCGTCCAACTTGGCCGCAACCTCTTCCACCAGCGTGACAGAGAGCTCGCCCTTGGGACCTTTGACTTTGACCGTCTGGCCATCGATGGAGGCGGTAACCCCCTTCGGCAGCGCAACCGGCTTCTTGCCGATACGAGACATAGAGCTTCTCCTAGAACACCTGGCAGAGGACTTCGCCGCCGACGTTCTTTTCGCGGGCGGTAGAGTCGGTCATCACGCCCTGCGGCGTCGAAACGATGCTGACGCCAAGGCCTTGGCGGTGGGGCTTCAGCTCCTTCACCGAGGCGTAGACGCGGCGGCCCGGGGTGGAAACGCGCTTCAATTCGCGGATCACCGGACGGCCTTCATGATACTTGAGCTCGATCTCGAGTTCCTTGATGCCGTCCTTGAACTCCACCTCGGCATAGCCGCGGATGTAGCCTTCGGTCTGCAGAACATCGAGCAGCGCGGTGCGCAGGCGCGAATTCGGCGACGTAATCTTCGTCTTGCCGCGCAGCTGCCCGTTGCGGATGCGCGTGATCAAATCGCCAATGGGATCGGAAATCGCCATGGTTCCGTGTCTCCTTACCAGCTCGCCTTGGTCATGCCAGGGATCTGGCCGAAATTCGCCAACTGACGCAGCGCGATACGCGACAGCTTCAGCTTGCGGTAATAGCCCTTCGAACGGCCCGACAGGTCGCAGCGATGCTTGACGCGAACCTTCGAAGAGTTCCGCGGCAGTTTCGCCAGCTTCAGACGAGCAGCGAACTGCTCCTCGACCGGCACGTTCGGGTCTTTCGCCTTCGCCTTGAGCTCGGCCCGGCGGACAGCGTACTGCGCCACCAGCTTTTCGCGTTTCTTATTGCGATTGATCTGTGAAGTCTTCGCCATAACGCCTCGCCGTCAGTTCACGAAGGGGAACTGGAAGCCCTTGAGAAGCGCTTTGGCTTCTTCGTCGGTCTTCGCAGTCGTATTGATGATGATGTCCATGCCCCACACGGTCTCGGTCTTATCGTAGTCGATTTCGACGAAGATGATGTGTTCCTTGAGGCCAAGGGCGTAGTTGCCACGTCCATCAAAGCTCTTGCCATTCAGGCCACGGAAGTCGCGCTGACGCGGCAGAGCCATGGTCACCAGACGGTCCAAGAATTCGTACATGCGGTCCTGGCGCAGCGTGACCTTCACGCCGACCGGACGGCCAGCGGTGATCTTGAAGGTCGAGATCGCCTTCTTGGCCCGGGTGATCACGGCCTTTTGGCCGGCAATCGCCGTCAGGTCATTCTGGGCGGCCTGGATCTTCTTGGTGTCCTGCGAGCCTTCACCGGCGCCGATGTTCAGAACGATCTTGGAGATCTTCGGAACCTGCAGCGGGTTGGTGTAGCCGAATTCCTTCATCAGCGCCGGACGAACGACTTCGTTGTAGCGCTTCTTGAAACGCGGGATGTAGTTCGGGTCCGTGGCGATCTCGCCAACGGCAATCTGCGTCCCAGCGGCCTTATCGGCACCCTTCTTGGCCTTCTTGTCGGCCTTGGCTTCCGCTTTGGCCTTCTCGATGGGGTTGCCGCCCTTTGGGGCCTTCTTACCTGCGTCAGACATCGATTACCTCACCGGACTTCTTCGCAACGCGCACCCGGCGTCCGTCGCCGAGAACTTTCCAGCCCACGCGCGTGGCTTCGCCCGACTTGGGATCGATCAGCGCCAGGTTGGACAGCTCGATCGGCTGGTCCTTGTTGACGATGCCGCCCTGCGGATTGCGCTGGCTTGCCTTGGTATGGCGCTTCGCGGTGTTCACACCGGACACGACGGCGCGGTTGTCCTTCGGAATAACCTTCAGGACTTCGCCCTTCTTGCCCTTATCGCGGCCCGTGGTGACGATCACCCGGTCGCCTTTCTTAATCTTCGCACTCATCTCAGAGCACCTCCGGCGCCAGCGAAATGATCTTCATGTGGTTTTTCGCACGGAGTTCGCGCGTAACCGGTCCAAAAATACGTGTTCCGATCGGTTCGCCCTGGTTGTTGACCAGCACGGCGGCATTGCCGTCGAAGCGGATCAAGCTGCCGTCGGGACGGCGCACGCCATGGGCGGTACGCACAACAACGGCCTTGAGGACTTCGCCCTTTTTCACGCGCCCGCGCGGAATGGCTTCCTTGACGGAGACGACGATGGTGTCGCCAACGTCCGCGTAACGGCGCTTGGACCCGCCGAGAACCTTGATGCACATCACGCGACGGGCACCAGAGTTGTCGGCAACGTCAAGCTCGGTCGACATCTGAATCATATTATTCTACTCCCGATGCTCGCCTGGCTTACTTGCCGGTGACGACACGTTCGACCACTTCCCAGCTCTTCAGCTTGGAGATCGGACGGCATTCCTGAATACGAACGATGTCGCCGACCTTGTATTCGCCGGTCTCGACATGAGCGTGGTACTTCTTCGAACGGCGGACAGTCTTGCCCATCACCGGGTGCGTGAAACGGCGTTCCACGTTGACCACCACGGTCTTCTCGTTCTTGTCGCTGACGACCACACCCTGCAGCACGCGCTTAGGCATGTTTCATTCTCCTCAAACGGCCTTGCGGCGCTGTTCCGCCAGGATCGTTTCGATCCGGGCGATGTCGCGGCGGACTTCGCGGATGCGATTGGTCTTCTCAAGCTGGCCATTCGCCTTCTGGAAGCGCAGGTTGAACTGCTCCTTCTTCAGCTTGGCGATCTGCTCGCTGAGTTCATCCGCGCTCTTGGTGCGGAAGTCGTCGGCCTTGGACGCAGTCTTGGCGGAGGCCACTTTGTCGGTTTTCTTCGCAGCCATGTCCTACTCCACGCGAGCGATGAATTTGGTCGCGATCGACAGCTTGGCGGCGCCGAGGCGCATGGCCTCTTTGGCGGTCTCCAAATCGACACCGTCGATCTCGAACAGAATGCGGCCCGGCTTGACCTTGGCCACCCAGAATTCCGGCGCACCCTTACCGGAGCCCATGCGGACTTCGGCAGGCTTTTTCGACACCGGCACATCCGGGAAGACGCGGATCCAGACGCGGCCGGCGCGCTTCATTTCGCGGGTGATCGCGCGGCGAGCCGCTTCGATTTCGCGGGCATTGATGCGTTCCGGTTCGAGCGCTTTCAGGCCGAACTGCCCAAAGGCCAGATACGTGCCGCCCTTGGCGACGCCGTGGATGCGGCCCTTGTGCTGTTTGCGGAACTTTGTACGTTTCGGTTGAAGCATGGCGCTTTTCTTTCCGTCTTATTCGCCAGCATTCGAAGGAGTGCGGTCACCGCGTTCCTTACGTTCCTGCTGGTTGCCACGGCCCTGATCGGTGTTCTCCGCATTGCGCTTTTCAACGGCAAAGGGATCGTGCTCCATGATCTCGCCCTTGAAGATCCAGACCTTGACGCCGCAGGTGCCATAGGTGGTCTTCGCGGTGGCGATACCGTAGTCGATGTCGGCGCGCAGCGTGTGCAGCGGCACGCGACCTTCACGGTACCACTCGAGGCGGGCGATTTCCGCGCCACCCAGACGACCGCCGCAATTGATGCGGATGCCCTGGGCGCCGAGGCGCATGGCCGACTGAACGGCGCGCTTCATCACGCGGCGGAAGGCGACGCGGCGCTCGAGCTGCTGAGCAATATTCTCAGCCACGAGCTTGGCATCGATTTCCGGCTTGCGGATTTCGACGATGTTCAGGTGCACTTCGTCAGTCGTGTACTTCTGAACGTCGGCCTTCAGCTTCTCGATGTCGGCACCCTTCTTGCCGATCACCACGCCCGGACGCGCCGAGTGGATGGTGATGCGGCACTTCTTGTGCGGACGCTCGATGATCACGCGGGAGACGCCGGCAGCCTTAAGCTTCTCGGTCAGGTAGTCGCGGATCTTGATGTCTTCCTGAAGGTACTTGCCGTATTCCTTCTTGCCGGCATACCAGCGGGAGTCCCAGGTCCGGTTGATGCCGAGGCGAAGGCCGGTCGGATTAACTTTCTGACCCATTACGCATTCTCCTTCGCGGCAACAGCCTTCTTCGCGAGCCGCTTGGCAGCAGCTGCTTTCTTGGCCTCAGCCTTCGCGGCTTTCGCCTTCTTGACTTCCTCTTCCTTCAGCTCCTCGACCACGATGGTGATCTGGCTGAAGGGCTTCTCGATGCCTGCGCCGCGACCGCGGGCGCGCGCATGGAAGCGCTTCATCACGAGGTTCTTGCCGACGGTGGCGGACTTGACCACCAGGTTGTCGACGTCGAGGTCGTGGTTGTTTTCCGCATTGGCGATCGCCGACTGCAGAACCTTCTTCACCACCGTCGCGATGCGCTTCTCGGAGAAGGTGAGCTCGTTAAGAGCCGCTTCAGCCCTCTTGCCGCGGATCGTCTGCGCCACGAGGTTGAGCTTGCGCGGGGAGACGCGGATCATACGTCCGATCGCCTTCGCCTGATTATCCGCGAGAACGCGGGCGCGTGCTTCCTTGCCCATTAGTCCCTCTTCGCTTTCTTGTCAGCGCCGCCACCATGACCGTGGAAGGTGCGGGTCGGCGAAAACTCGCCGAGCTTGTGGCCCACCATGTCCTCGGTGACGAGAACGGGAATGTGCTTCTTGCCGTTGTAGACGCCGAAGGTGAGACCGACGAACTGCGGCAGGATGGTGGAACGACGCGACCAGGTCTTGATCACGTCCTTCCGACCGGACGAACGGGTGCCTTCTGCCTTTTTCAGCAGATATCCGTCGACAAACGGGCCTTTCCAAACGGAACGTGTCATCTCAATTACCCTTGCGTCGTCTTACCGTGGCGCGAACGCACGATGTACTTCGTGGTACGCTTGTTCTTGCGCGTCTTGGCGCCCTTGGTCGGCTTACCCCAAGGCGTAACCGGATTACGGCCACCCTTGGTACGGCCTTCACCACCACCGTGGGGGTGATCGATCGGGTTCATCGCGGTACCACGGACGGACGGGCGCTTGCCCTTCCAGACGTTGCGGCCGGCCTTGCCGATCACTTCGTTCATGTGGTCCGGATTGGACACCGCACCGACAGTGGCCATGCATTCCAGGCGCACTTTGCGCACTTCGCCCGAATTCAGGCGCAGAATGGCATAACCGGCGTCGCGGCCCAGATACTGGGCGTAGGTGCCAGCCGAACGAGCGATCTGACCGCCCTTGCCCGGCTTCATCTCGATGTTGTGGATGATGGTGCCGACCGGCAGGGCCGCGAGTTTCATCGCATTGCCCGGCTTCACGTCCACCTTGTCACCCGACACAACCGTGTCGCCAACGGCGAGGCGCTGCGGCGCCAGGATATAGGCCAGCTCACCGTCCTTGTACTTCACCAGAGCGATGAAGGAGGTGCGGTTCGGGTCATATTCCAGACGTTCCACGATCGCCGGCACATCGAACTTCGTACGCTTGAAGTCGACGATGCGGTAGCGCTGCTTGTGACCGCCACCCTGCCAACGGACCGTGACGCGGCCCGTGTTGTTGCGGCCACCGTTCTTGGTCTGACCTTCGGTGAGCGCCTTGACGGGGCCACCCTTGTGAAGACCCGTGCGATCGATGAGCACCAATTGGCGCTGACCGGGCGTCGTGGGTCGATATTGCTTGAGCGCCATGACTTACAGCCCCGTCGTAATATCGATCTGATGGCCCTCTTCGAGGGTCACGATCGCTTTCTTGAAATCGCTCCGCTTGAAGCGGGTGCCGCGGAAGGCCTTCGTCTTGCCTTTGACGCGCACCGTGTTCACGGCCTTCACTTTAACCTTGAACACTTCTTCAACGGCCTTGGAGATCGCGGGCTTGGTAGCATCCAGCGGCACGCGGAACACGACCTGATTGTGGTCGGTCAGCTTGGTCGCCTTTTCCGTGATCACCGGCGACAGGATGACGTCGTGATGGGTCGTGGTCATGCCAGTCGCTCCTCAATCGCCTTAACGGCGGCGGACGTCAGAACCAGCTTCTCGGCGCGGACGATGTCATAGACATTCAGACCGGCCATCGGCAGCAGCGAGACGTCAGCAATGTTGCGGGCCGAAAGCGCGAAGTTGGCGTCGAATTCGCCGTCCACGACCAGGGCCTTCTTGGCGCCCAGGGCGGAGAGCTTCTTGGCCAGCGCGTTGGTCTTGACCTCAGCGGACTTGGCTTCGTCGAGCACCACGATCGCACCGGCCTTCGCCTTGGCGGAGAGCGCATGCTTCAGGCCGAGAGCGCGGATCTTCTTGGGAAGAGCGAACTCATGGCTGTGGGAGACAGGGCCCATGGCCTTGGCGCCACCGACGAACAGAGGGGCCGAACGCTGGCCGTGACGAGCACCGCCGCCGCCCTTCTGGTTGCCGAACTTCTTCTTGGTGCGGTCCACTTCACCACGGGTCAGGATCTGGTGCGTACCGGAGCGGCGCTTTGCGAGCTGCCACACCACGACGCGCTGGATCAGGTCCTGGCGCGGCTCGAGGCCGTAGATGGCGTCGGAGAGTTCAACCTCGCCGTTCGCCTTGTTATCGAGAGTAAGGACTTGCGTTTTCATCTATCAGCCCTCCGCCTTCTTCTGAACAGAAGCAGGCTTCGGAGCCTCCTTGGGGAGATCGCGCTTCACGGCGTCACGAATGAACACCCAGCCGCCCTTGGAGCCCGGCACAGAGCCGCGCACCATGATCAGACCGCGCTCGACATCGACCTTCGCCACTTCCAGGTTCTGGGTGGTGACGCGATCAACGCCATAATGGCCGTGCATCTTCTTGTTCTTGAAGGTCTTGCCCGGGTCCTGACGGCCACCGGTACCACCCAGCGAGCGATGCGAGATCGACACGCCGTGGGATGCTTCAAGACCGCGGAAGTTCCAACGCTTCATAGCGCCGGTGAAACCGCGACCGATGGTGACGCCCGTGACGTCCACCTTCTGACCGGCCACAAAATGGTCGGCTTTGATGACATCGCCCACTTCGAGCAGATTTTCTGCATCGACACGGAATTCGGCAAGCTTACGCTTGGGCTCGACTTCCGCCTTGGCAAACTGGCCGCGATCGGCCTTGGAAAGACGCTTGGGTTTGGCAAAGCCCGAACCGAGCTGAACGGCCGTGTAGCCGTCTTTTTCATCGCTGCGGGTGGACACGACCTGACAGCCATCGAGCTTCAGCACCGTGACGGGCACATGACGGCCGTCCTCTAAAAAGAGGCGGGTCATGCCAACCTTCTGCGTGATGACGCCTGTGCGCATCGCGCTTACTCCTTAAAGCTTGATTTCGACGTCGACGCCGGCCGCAAGGTCGAGCTTCATCAAAGCGTCAACCGTTTGTGGTGTAGGGTCGATGATGTCGAGGAGGCGCTTGTGAGTCCGGATTTCGAACTGTTCGCGGCTCTTTTTGTCGATGTGCGGGGAACGGTTCACGGTGAAGCGTTCAATGCCCGTGGGCAGCGGAATCGGTCCGCGAACCTGGGCGCCTGTGCGCTTCGCCGTGTTGACGATTTCCCGCGTCGAATTGTCGAGGATGCGGTGATCGAAGGCCTTGAGCCTGATCCGAATGTTTTGACCCTGCATAGCTAACTTCCTTAACAACCTTCCTCGACTTACCTCCCCTGCCCGGCTGCCTGAGCTGCTCTCGCAGCACCGGCAGTCCGAAGCCGGGGACGACCAGCCTTTCGGCTCGTCACTTAATGATCTTGGAGACGACGCCCGAGCCGACGGTACGGCCGCCTTCGCGGATAGCGAAGCGCAGCTTTTCTTCCATCGCGATCGGAACGATCAGTTCAACTTCGATCGTCACGTTGTCACCCGGCATCACCATTTCGGTGCCTTCCGGCAGCTTCACAACACCGGTCACGTCGGTGGTGCGGAAATAGAACTGCGGGCGATAGTTCGTGAAGAACGGCGTATGACGGCCGCCTTCGTCCTTGTTCAGCACGTAGATACCAGCGGAGAACTGGGTGTGCGGGGTGATCGAACCCGGCTTCGCCAGAACCTGACCGCGTTCCACGCCCGTACGATCAACGCCGCGCAGCAGCGCGCCGATGTTGTCGCCAGCCTGGCCCTGATCGAGCAGCTTGCGGAACATTTCAACGCCGGTCACGGTCGTCGAGGTCGTCGGACGGATGCCGATGATTTCGACGGTCTCGCCAACCTTCACCATGCCGCGTTCGACACGGCCGGTCACCACGGTGCCACGGCCAGAGATCGAGAACACGTCTTCGATCGGCATCAGGAACGGCTGGTCCAGCGGACGGGCCGGCTGCGGGATGTAGTCGTCAACCGCCTTCATCAGGGCGAGGACCGCATCATGGCCGAGCTTGGCATCGCCATTCTCGAGCGCCACAAGGGCCGAACCGCGGATGATCGGAATATCGTCGCCCGGGAATTCGTAGGACGAAAGCAGCTCGCGCACTTCCATTTCCACGAGGTCGAGCAGTTCCGGATCGTCGACCATGTCGCACTTGTTCATGAACACCACCAGCGCCGGCACGCCAACCTGGCGGGCAAGCAGGATGTGCTCACGGGTCTGCGGCATCGGGCCGTCAGCTGCGGACACCACCAGGATCGCGCCGTCCATCTGCGCCGCACCGGTGATCATGTTCTTCACATAGTCAGCGTGGCCGGGGCAGTCGACGTGGGCATAGTGACGGCCTTCCGTCTCGTATTCCACGTGCGCCGTGTTGATGGTGATACCACGCGCCTTCTCTTCCGGCGCCTTGTCGATCTGGTCGTAGGCGGTGAAGTTCGCACGGCCAGCTTCCGCCAGCACCTTCGTGATCGCAGCCGTCAAAGACGTCTTGCCATGGTCCACATGGCCGATCGTCCCAATGTTGCAGTGCGGCTTCGTCCGCTCAAATTTGGCCTTCGCCATTGCTATCTCCTATTGGCGATTACGATTACGGTAGGCGATTACTTGGACTTGATCGTGTCGGCGATTGCCGCCGGCACAGTGTCGT
The DNA here is from genome assembly GCF_011761565.1 of Rhizomicrobium palustre. Taxonomy (NCBI): domain Bacteria; kingdom Pseudomonadati; phylum Pseudomonadota; class Alphaproteobacteria; order Micropepsales; family Micropepsaceae; genus Rhizomicrobium; species Rhizomicrobium palustre. The sequence continues at coordinate 4,029,733 of NZ_JAASRM010000001.1, forward strand.
AGTGATCGAACTGCATCGAATACTGGGCGCGGCCCTGAGACATCGAACGCAGGGTATTGATGTAGCCGAACATGTTGGCGAGCGGCACCATCGCGGTGACAACCTGAGCATTGCCGCGGCTGTCGGTGCCCTGCACCTGACCACGACGGGAGTTCAGATCGCCGATGACGCCACCAAGGAAGTCTTCCGGCGTCACAACTTCGACCTTCATGATCGGCTCGAGCAGCTTCGCAGCCTTCTTCTCGGCCAGTTCACGGAACGCAGCGCGGGCTGCGATATCGAAGGTCAAGGCGTTGGAGTCAACTTCGTGGTAGGCGCCGTCAATCAGCTTGGCCTTGAAGTCGATGACCGGGAAGCCAGCGATGAGACCGGATTCCTTCTGAGCCTTGATGCCCTTTTCGACCGACGGGATGTATTCCTTCGGCACGGTACCGCCGACGACGTCGTTCTCGAAGACGAAACCCGAACCAGCTTCAAGCGGCTCGAACTCGATCTTGACGCGGGCGAACTGGCCCGAACCACCGGTCTGCTTCTTGTGGGTGTAGTCGATCGTGATCGGCTTGGTCAGCGTCTCGCGATAGGCCACCTGCGGCGCGCCGACATTGGCATCGACCTTGTAGGTACGCTTCAGGATGTCGACCTTAATTTCGAGATGCAGTTCGCCCATGCCCTTCAGGATGGTCTGGCCGCTCTCGGTGTCGGACGACACGCGGAAGGACGGATCTTCCTGAGCAAGACGCTGCAGCGCCATACCCATCTTTTCCTGGTCGGCCTTGGTCTTCGGCTCGATCGCGATTTCGATAACCGGATCGGGGAATTCCATGCGCTCCAGGATCACCGGGTTGTTGGGATCGCAGAGGGTTTCACCAGTGGTCGTCAGCTTGAGGCCCGCGAAAGCAACGATGTCGCCCGCATTGGCTTCCTTGACGTCTTCACGGGAGTTCGCATGCATCAAAAGCATACGGCCAACGCGCTCGTTCTTGTCCTTTACGGAGTTCAGGACCGACGAACCGGAGGTCACGGAGCCCGAATAGACGCGCACGAAGGTGATCGAACCGACGAAGGGGTCGTCCATGATCTTGAACGCGAGGCCAGAGAACGGCGCCTTATCGTCGGCAGCGCGCTCAACTTCGGTTTCCTTGTGCGGGACAACGCCCTTCACCGCCGGAATGTCGAGCGGCGACGGCAGGAAATCAACCACGGCATCAAGAAGCGGCTGCACGCCCTTGTTCTTGAAGGCAGAACCGCACATCACGGGGACGAACTTGAAGGCAAAGGTACCCTTGCGGATCATCGACTTCAGCGCGTCGATCGAGGGCTCGGTGCCTTCGAGATAGGCTTCCATGGCGGCATCGTCGAGCTCAACGGCCATTTCGACCAGCTCGGAATGCAGCTGAGCAGCCTTGTCGGCATATTCGGCCGGGATGTCGATGACGTCGTACTTCGCACCAAGCTGTTCTTCGTGCCAGACCAGCGCCTTCATCGAAACGATGTCGATGATGCCCTTGAAATCGGCTTCCGCGCCGATCGGCCAGGTGATGATCATCGGACGGGTGCCCAGGCGGTCGATCATCATGTCGACGCAACGCTGGAAGTTGGCACCCATGCGGTCCATCTTGTTGACGAAGCAGATGCGCGGAACGTGATACTTGTCCGCCTGACGCCACACGGTTTCGGACTGGGGCTCCACGCCGGCCACGGCGTCGAACACGGCAACGGCACCGTCGAGCACGCGCATGGAACGTTCCACCTCAATGGTGAAGTCCACGTGGCCGGGGGTGTCGATGATGTTGATGCGGTGGTCTTTCCAGAAGCAGGTCGTCGCGGCGGACGTGATGGTGATGCCGCGCTCCTGTTCCTGTTCCATGAAGTCCATGGTGGCGGCACCATCGTGCACTTCACCGATCTTATGGCTCTTGCCGGTGTAGTAGAGAATGCGCTCGGTCGTCGTCGTCTTGCCGGCATCGATATGCGCGGCAATGCCGATGTTGCGATAATTTTCGAGCGGGGTCGTACGCGCCACGGGACTAGTCCTTTTGAGGGGTCAGTTTAGGGGCCAATTACCAGCGATAATGCGAGAAGGCGCGGTTGGCATCGGCCATCTTGTGCGTGTCTTCACGCTTCTTGACGGCAGAACCACGGTTCTGGAACGCATCGAGCAATTCGCCCGAGAGACGACCGGTCATCGTGGTCTCGTTACGGCCGCGCGCGGCAGTAATGATCCAGCGGATGGCCAGGGCGCGCGAGCGATCCTGACGAACTTCGACCGGAACCTGATAGGTCGCACCACCAACGCGGCGCGAACGAACTTCCAGAGCCGGCGAAACATTGCGCAGCGCTTCGTGGAAAACCTGCAGCGGATCCTGCTTGGTCTTCTGAGCGATGACGTCAAAGGCGCCATACATAATGCCTTCAGCGGCGGACTTCTTGCCGTCGTACATCAGGCTGTTCATGAACTTGGCGACAACCAGATCGCCAAACTTGGCGTCCGGGTTGATTTCGCGGCGGTCTGCGCGGCGGCGACGGGCCATCGGTGTTCTCCTTAATTCTTACTTCGGACGCTTCGCGCCATAAAGCGAACGGCGCTGCTTGCGGTCCTTGACGCCCTGCGTGTCGAGCACGCCGCGGATGATGTGATAGCGCACGCCCGGCAAGTCCTTCACGCGGCCGCCGCGGATCAGCACCACCGAGTGCTCCTGCAGGTTATGGCCTTCGCCCGGGATGTAGGTCAGTGCTTCGTAGCCGTTCGTCAAACGAACCTTCGCCACCTTACGCAAAGCCGAGTTCGGCTTCTTCGGGGTGGTGGTGTAAACGCGCGTGCAAACAGCGCGCTTCTGCGGGCAATGCTGCAGAGCCGGCACCTTGTTGCGCTTCGGCTTGGTGCCGCGAGGCTTGCGGATCAGCTGATTGATCGTCGGCATTCCTACTTCCGTTTCCTTTGCGGGACCTACCCCGCTGGCTACTCTTTGCGAGACTTTCGCCCCGCGCTCTTCCAAGACCGTCCGTATGCGAACATACGGCAGAAACAAAACACCGAGCCCGGAGCAAGCTCCGTTCCCGGTCACAGCGCGGAGGACTGGGAGCCAGGCTCCGAGTCACGCGTTTCAACGCTATGAACTGACTTTCCAGCAGCGTTTCCGCTTGGGACGGCCTGCCCTGAAAGGTGGCGCCTTATATGCGCCGATTCCGAAAGCGTCAAGCACTGAAAATCCCAGGAAATTCAGAGCCCCGCGCGATATCTCCAGCGGTTTTCCACAGGCTGTGCGCAACAATATGTCAAAACGAGACGCATTTACCATCCGTAGTTGCCGTTATTGACACTCAGTCGCAGACACATATCTTCTAGGCGACGGTCGCTTTGGCGGCTCTGAGGGAATCTGGGTGAATCAGGACCACTAGATGATAATCTGTGTCTGCAATAACTTGAATAATGCCAAAGTGGAATCGGCCATCGAAGCCGGTGCCCGTTCGGCGGATGAAGTCTATGCCCATTGCGGCGTTAAAAGGAATTGCGGGCGATGTCAGGAAACGATCCAGCAAATGGTGGAAACTCTGGGCCAACCGGTACTGGCGGCGGCGGAATAGGCCCCTCGCCTAAGGCCTCCATTCAGGGCGATGCGGAGGTGATCCGCTTCCTGAACCTTGCCATCAAGAACGAATTAACCGCCATTAATCAGTATTTCCTGCATTATCGCATGCTGGATGATTGGGGCGTGACGATCCTCGCCAAGAAAGAGTACGAGGAATCAATCGATGAGATGAAGCACGCCGACAAGCTCATCAAGCGCGTGCTCTTCTTAGGCGGCCTTCCCAACCTGCAAGACCTCGGCAAGCTTCGCATCGGCGAAAACGTGCAGGAGATTCTCGGCTGCGACCTTTCGCTCGAGCTCGACGCCATCCCCCTGCTCCGCGAAGCCATCGCCCATTCCGAAAAGGTCAGCGATTACGTCTCGCGCGAGCTGTTCGAGGACATCCTGGAAAGCGAGGAGGAGCATGTCGATTTCCTCCAGACTCAGTTCCGGCTGATCGAGCAGATCGGCCTTCCCAATTACATCCAGCTGCAATCCAAGCCCGCGACGTCGTAAGGGGGCGGGCTCTATCGCCCTCTCCCATTGTCATCCCGGACGCGCCCGCGAGATTTTCTCCATCTGGCATGTGGGCGCGATCCGGGAGCCACTCAGAAATCTGCGCAAGCGTAAAAGTAGGTCCCGGGTCTCACAGCCAATGCGTTGCATTGTCCGATCGCCCGGGATGACATCCTTGCTGAACACGCGGCAATCTGCGCATCTGATTGATTTCGATACGCATTTTTCCTGATCCCGGCATTTACCGGGCGCATAGTATTCCCCTGCGACAGTTCATGCGTTGCCAACCGGCAGCACCGGCCTAACTTGTGGTAGCGACTGCGGGTCACTCGCACTTGCATACACCAGGGGAGAGGGGTGATGAGGCGTATTGAAATCTCAGCGGGCATTTTCGCCGCGTTGCTGCTGGGCGCACCGGCGGTGGCCGATGATGCGCCGTTCCTCGGCACCGACCCAGCCTCTGTGATGGCAAAGGGCGAGAAGTCCATCCAGCAATGGCTGGTCTTCGGTCATGGCCATTGCAAAGAGAGCTTCAATTCTTTCCAAAGCCAGACCGAGTTCGATTACGGCGTCACTGATCGGCTGCAAGTCGCCGTATCCCTGCTCTACGATTGGGACCGCACCCATCCGCAAGGCGAAGCCTCAGTGCAAACCAGCCTAGTCGGCCTGCAAGGCGAAGCGGTGTGGAGCGTGATCGCGCCCGATAAAGGCCCGCTCGGCGTTGCCATTGCGGTCGATCCGGCGTTCAACCCTTCCTCTCGCGCCATCGCCTTTCGCCTGCTCTTCACGACATATGTTGCGCATTTCGAAAACGTCTTGAACATCAATTTCGAGAATAGCTGGGATAAGGACGGCTTCGGCCATTGGCAGGATTCCAGCGCCATCGTTTTCAATTACGGCCTCGCCCATGCGCTGAATAAGAATTGGACCCTTGGCGTCGAAGTCGGCAACGAGTTCGCGTTCAACGCCATGCTGGGCAATGCCGATCTCGGCACCCTCGCCTCCACCTTCTATGCCGGCCCGACGGTGCAATATGCAGGTGAAACAGCGACCATCAGCTTAGGCGTTCAGACCCAGCTTCCTCTCTCAACCGGCGACCACGTCGAGAATGGTTATCGTGTTGATGCCGAGCGCTGGCGCGTGGCTTTGCGCGTGTCCCGCTCACTCTAACAATCCCCCAACTTACCTCAGTGGGAATTGATCAAGCCCTCGCTGGACAGACAGCCGAGAAAAACTACCATGCGCCAGTTTGATTTCTTGAGGCTTCCCCGTGAAACGTATTTTGGCTCTTTCCGCCTGTGCTATGGCTCTGGCGGCGCCCTCCTTTGCTGACGAAGGCATGTGGACCTTCGATAATTTTCCCGCCGATGCCGTGAAGGCGAAGTACGGCGTCTCCATCACCCAGAAATGGCTCGACGATGTGCGTGCCGCCGCAGTGCGCCTGTCGGGCGGCTGCTCGGCCTCGGTCGTGACGGGCTCGGGCCTGGTGCTCACCAATCATCATTGCGTCCGCGATTGCGCGCAGGACCTTTCCACGGCCAGCACCAATTACATCACGGACGGCTTCATGGCCGCCAAGCGCGAAGACGAAAAGCTTTGCCCCGGCATGCAGGCTGAAATCCTCGACGGCATCAGCGATGTCACCGCGCGCGTGAACGCGGCGAGCGAAGGCAAGACCGGTGCCGATTATCTAAAAGCCCGCGATGCGGCAATTGCAGCCATCGAGAAGGAAGGTTGCACCGGCAAGGAAGACAAATTCCGCTGCCAGGTGATCACGCTTTATCAGGGTGGCCAGTATAAGCTCTACACCTATCGCAAATACGCCGATGTGCGCCTGGTCTTCGCGCCCGAAGAGCCGATGGCGTTCTTTGGCGGCGATCCGGACAACTTCAACTTCCCGCGCTATGACCTCGATTTCTCGATGGTGCGCCTCTACGAGAACGGCAAGCCTGTTGTCACGCCGAAGCATCTGAAATGGACCGACGCGGAACCCAAAGTCGGCCAGCCGGTGTTCGTGGCGGGCAATCCCGGTTCGACCTCGCGCCTCAACACGCTTGAGCAGCTCCAGGGCGAGCGCGATATCGATCTTCCCGATATTCTTCTGATGCTGTCGGAATTCCGCGGCCGCCTCATCCGCTTCAGCGAAGAGAGCCCGGAAAAGGCGCGCACCGCCCAGACCACGCTGTTTGGCATCGAGAACAGCTATAAGGCCCTCAAGGGCCGCTTCGAGGCGCTGCTGGACCCGAAGATGATGGCGACCAAGAAAGCCGCCGACGACGATCTGAAGGCCAAGGTGAAAGCCGATCCCAAGCTCGCCGCCGCCATCGGCGATCCCTGGAACGACATCGCCAAGATCGAACAGGAACGCGTCAATCTGCAAGGCGATTACAATTGGCTGGAAGCGCGCGCGGGCTTCCGCTCATCGCTGTTCCGCTATGCCCGCGTGCTGGTGCGCGCCGCTGAAGAACGCGGCAAGCCCAATGGCGATCGCCTGCGCGAATATGGCGACTCCCGCCTGCCCTTGCTGAAGAAGAACCTGCTCGACGCCAAGCCGGTCTATCCGGATCTGGAACAGCTCTGCCTCGAGTTCTGGCTCTCCAAGCTGCGCGAGAACCTGACGGCGGATGCGGCCGGCACCAAGCTCTTCCTCGGCAAGCGTTCGCCGGAAGCCCTGGCTGCCGAGCTTGCCAAATCCAAGCTGGGTGATCCCGCCTTCAGGAAGCAGCTTTGGGAAGGCGGCCTCGCCGCCATCAAGGCGAGCGATGATCCGATGATCAAATTCGTGCTCGCCACCGATGCCGCGTCGCGCAGCGCCCGCAAGGCCTTCGAAGACAAGATCGCCGGGCCGGAAGATCGCGCCACCGAAGCCGTCGCCAAGGCGCGCTTCGCGGTCTATGGCACCAAGACCTATCCCGATGCCACCTTCTCGCTGCGCCTTTCTTATGGCGCCGTGGAAGGCTGGAACGAGAAAGGCAAGTTCGTGGAGCCCTTCACCTATTATGGCGGTCTCTATGAGCGCGCTACCGGCGAAGAACCCTTCAAGCTGCCGCCGCGCTGGGTCGAAGCCAAGGGCAAGCTGAACGAAAAGACTGTGTTCGATTTCGCCACCACCAACGATATCATCGGCGGCAATTCCGGCTCGCCCTTGATCTCGGCCAAAGGCGAAGTCCTGGGTGCAGTGTTCGACGGCAACATCGAAAGCCTGGGCGGTGATTTCTGGTACGACGGCCGGGTCAACCGCACCGTCGTCGCCTCCTCCGCCGCCATCACGGAAGCGCTGAAGAAGATCTATCACCAGGACGGCCTGGTGAAGGAATTGATGGCGAAGTAAGCGCCATTCCAATCTGATCCCGAGGGCCGGTGGCAACGCCGGCCCTTTTTTTGCGCGCACCCGGCATCGAAGCCTAGCTATGCGGCACAGGCAGACCCGGCGTGGCGTCACAGCGGGCCAAAAAACTACGCCGCATGCCGCCATAATCCCAAACACCGCGAAAGCGTCGCAAGGCGGTGCGGCAATTCTCCCGGCTGAAACCAGACTCCACAATCGTACCGTGGGCTGACGATTTTCGGGTAACTGCCCATGAAAAGGTTCATTGCGCCCGCCGCCTTATTGCTCGCTTGTTCGCCTTCGCTGGCCGATGAAGGCATGTGGACGTTCGATAATTTTCCCGCCCAAACCGTTAAGGCCAAATACGGCGTGACCATTGACCAGAATTGGCGCGATACAGTGATGGCGGCATCCGCCAAGCTCGGTGCGGGCTGTTCGTCTTCGATCGTTTCACCTAACGGGTTGGTCCTGACCAACCATCATTGTGTGCGCTCCTGCATACAGGCCAATTCGACCGCCGTCGCCGATTACGTCCAAGACGGCTTTCTTCCGGCAAAGCGCGAAGACGAAAAACGCTGCCCCGGCATGGCCGTGGAAATCCTGACCTCCATCTCCGACGTCACCCAGGTGGTGAATGCCGCCACACAGGGCGCCGCCGAATATCTGAAGGCGCGCGAGGGCGCCATCGCGGCAATCGAAAAAGAGGCATGCGACAGCAAGGAGGCGCTACGCTGCCAAGTGACAGCGCTTTATCAGGGCGGCCAGTTCAAACTCTATACCTATCGCCGTTACAGCGATGTGCGGTTGGCCTTTGCTCCGGAAAAACGCATCGCCTTCTTCGGTGGCGATACCGACAATTTCACCTTTCCGCGCCACACCCTCGATTTCGCCCTGGTCCGCCTCTACGAAAACGATAAGCCCGTCAAAACGCCTCAGCATTTAAGGTGGTCGGCCGCCAATCCGGCGGTGAACGAGATCGCTTTCGTCTCCGGCAATCCCGCCTCGACATCGCGGCTGATGACGGTGAGCGAGCTTGAAGGCCTGCGCGATATCATCCTGCCCAATACCTTGCTAACTTTATCGGAACTGCGCGGCACCCTCACTCAATTCGGAACCGAAAGTCCCGACCATGCCCGTCAGATCAACAATTACCTTTTCGGCATCGAGAACAGATTCAAGGCTTATCGCGGCCGTTTCGACGCCTTGCTTGATCCTGTGATGATGGCGCGCAAACGCGCGGCTGAGGCCGACTTCAAGGCCAAGGTGAAGGCCAATACAGACCTCGCCGCCAGCATCGGCGATCCCTGGGCCGAACTTGAGAAGGTTCAGACGCAACGCCTCGCGCTCGAAAAGCCCTATCTCTGGCTGGAAGCTCGTGCGGGATATGATTCCGATTTGTTCGAGTATGCGCGTGCCATTGTGCGCGGCACCATTGAGCGCGAAAAACCGGAAAAGGAGCGCTTGCGCGAATTCAGCGATGCCCGGCTGGAAGGGCTAAAGAGCTTTCTTTCCCGCGAGCGCGTTTTTTATGCCGACCTTGATCGCGTGCTCCTCACCTTTTGGCTCTCCAAGCTGCGCGAAAACCTGACGCCTGGATCGCAGGCCGCCACGCTTTTCCTGGGCAAGGAGTCGCCGGAGAGTCTGGCGGGCAAGCTGATGCAGTCGCGGCTTGCGGATCCCGCTTATCGCAAGGCGCTATGGGAGGGCGGACGAAAAGCCGTGGATGCCAGCGACGATCCGATGATCCGCCTGGTGCTTCTCACCGATGCGGCCTCGCGCGCCGCCCGCAAAACGTATGAAGACCAGATCACAGCTCCGACCGAACGCGCTGAAGAAAAAATCGCCAAGGCGCGTTTTGCGATCTATGGGACAAGCGATTATCCGGACGCCACGCAGACCCCGCGCCTTTCCTATGGCGCCGTGGAGGGCTGGAATGAATTCGGCACAGAGATCGCGTCCTTCACCTATCTTCAGGGGCTTTATGCGCGGGCGACCGGCAAGACGCCTTACGTCCTTTCCGAACGCTGGAGCATGGCCGAGAAAAAGCTGCGCCCGGGCGTCGTTTTCAATTTCACGACCAGCAACGACGTCACCGGCGGCAATTCCGGCTCACCTGTCCTGAACGCCCGGCGCGAGGTGATCGGCGTGATCTTCGACGGCAATGCCGCAAGCCTGGGCGGGGATTATTGGTATGATGGACGGCGTAACCGTGCCATCGCGCTATCCACCGCCGCCATCACCGAAGCGCTGAAGACGGTCTACCACCAGGAAGCGCTGGTGAAGGAACTGATGGGCAAATAAGCGCCGGATCAGCTTGAACCGCGAAAGGCCCGCCGTCATTGGCGGGCTTTTTTTTAGAGCGCGAAATGAAACAAGCCCGCCCAGATAACAAAACCCATCAGCACCGCGCCAAGGCCTGTGCTGACAATAAATCCTGAGCGCGGCAGGACACCTTCTTTCCAGGCGATGAGGCCGATCACCATGGAGATCGGGTAATAGAGCAATGAAGCGGTGAACAGCCCCGGCGAATAGCGGTCAAAGGCAGCCGTGGTGACGAGGTGAAAGAGGAAATCCCAGAACAGATTGGCGCTGGCCCAGGTCATGAGAAGAAAGGCGCTGAGCGCGCTGGGACGAGCAGCCGCCCAAGCCGTCAGCGCCATCAATACCGCCATAAAGCCGGCATTATTCAGCAGAAAGACAGGCACATCCATACTGCCGCCCACCACCTCGCTCACCCAGCGGGCAAAGCCGCCAACAAATTCTTCACCGATATGCAAGGCGAAAGCAGCGGGCATAACCCAGATGATCCGCCGGAACGGCGGTAAGTTCATTTGCAGCATGGCAATCCCCCAATTCCCAGAACCGCAATGAAACCCAAGCGCGGGATTTTGCGCAAGACCTACTGCAGCCCAAAAGCAAAAGGGCCGGTGTTTCCACCGGCCCTTTGTTTGTCTGTGTACAGACCTTATTCCGCCGCAGCCTGCGGGGGTTCGGTCGGCTCCGTCGGCGGCTTGGGGCCTTCGAGCTGGGGCAGATCGGCGACCGGCTCCTGCTCCTGGATGACCTTGTCGCGTTCCTGAGCGATCTGGCGCAGACGCGCAACCGCGCCGCCCGTGCCCGCCGGAATGAGACGGCCGACGATGACGTTTTCCTTCAGGCCTTCCAGCGTATCGACCTTGCCGGCGACAGCCGCCTCGGTGAGCACGCGGGTAGTTTCCTGGAACGACGCCGCCGAGAACACCGAACGGGTCTGCAGCGAAGCCTTGGTGATGCCGAGCAGCACCGGACGGCCCACCGCGGGACGGCCGTTGTTGTCGAGCGCCTTCTTGTTGGCTTCATCCAGTTCCAGAAGATCGCACTGTTCGCCGGCGAGCAGCGTGGTGTCGCCGCCGTCGATGATCTCAAGCTTCTGCATCATCTGACGGCAGATGACTTCGATGTGCTTGTCGTTGATCTTCACGCCCTGGAGCCGGTAGACGTCCTGGATTTCCTTGACGAGGTAGTTCGTCAGTTCTTCCACGCCCTTGATGCGCAGGATGTCATGCGGCGAGGGGTTGCCCTCGACGATGTAGTCACCCTTCTCGACATAGTCGCCCTCGCGGACGCTGATGTGCTTGCCCTTGGGGATCAAGAACTCGACCGGATCAAGCTTGTCGTTCTTCGGCTTGATGATGACGCGGCGCTTGTTCTTGTAGTCCTTGCCGAACTCGATGTAGCCGTCGACTTCCGCCAGCACCGCCGACTCTTTCGGCTTGCGGGCTTCGAAGAGTTCGGCCACGCGCGGCAGACCGCCGGTGATGTCGCGGGTCTTGGCGCCTTCGGTCGGCAAACGTGCGAGCACGTCACCGGCACGAACCGTCGAGCCATCTTCCACCGACAGAATGGCGTCCATCGACAAGGGATAGCGGGCATCACCCACATTCGGCACGTTGATGACTTTGCCATCCTTGTCGACCACGACGATCGAGGGACGCAGCTCCTGAGACTTGGAACCCGAGCCGCGGGCATCGATCACGACGCGATTGGTCACGCCGGTCTTTTCGTCCGACACTTCGCGGAAGGTCACGCCCGACACGAGGTCTTCGAAACGGACGATACCGTCGGTATCGGTCATCACCGGAACCGCATTCGGGTTCCATTCGGCGAGGCGATCACCGCGCTTCACGACCGAACCGTCATCGACCTTCAGACGCGCACCGTAGATCACGCGATACGTGGCCCGCTCCGCACCCTTCGGATCCAAAATCTGGATCTGCAGGTTACGGCCCATCGCCACCAACTCGCCTTCGGAGTTTTTGACGACGTTGCGATTGAGGATCTTGATCGTACCGTCATAGGACGCTTCCGACTTCGACGAACCGGCAACCTGCGCCGCGCCGCCGATGTGGAAGGTACGCATGGTGAGCTGGGTGCCCGGCTCGCCGATCGACTGGGCGGCAATAACGCCAACCGCTTCGCCGATGTTGACCGGGGTACCGCGGGCCAGATCGCGGCCATAGCACTTGCCGCAGACGCCGTCCTTGAGCTCGCAACCCAGAACCGAACGCACGCGCACCTTCTGGACATGCGCCGCTTCGATCTGCTCGGCGATGTTCTCGGTGATCTCGTTGCCGGCTTCGATGATGACTTCGCCGGTATCGGGATTGGTAACGTCTTCCGCAGCCGTGCGGCCGAGGATGCGTTCCGTCAGCGAGGCGACGACCGTGCCACCATCGATTTCAGCCTGGACGTTGACACCATGCTTGGTGCCGCAATCTTCGGCCGTGATGATGCAGTCGTTGGCCACGTCGACGAGACGACGGGTCAGGTAACCCGAGTTGGCGGTCTTCAAGGCGGTGTCGGCCAGCCCCTTACGGGCACCGTGGGTCGAGTTGAAGTACTCGAGAACGGTGAGGCCTTCCTTGAAGTTCGACAGGATCGGCGTTTCGATGATCGAGCCGTCTGGACGCGCCATGAGGCCGCGCATACCAGCAAGCTGCTTCATCTGCTGTGGTGACCCGCGCGCGCCCGAGTGGCTCATCATGTAAATGGAGTTCATCTCCTCCGTACGGCCCGTTTCCGGATCGATGCGGGGCTCGGAGATTTCCTTCATCATTTCGGCGGCGACCTGATCGGTACACTTGGACCAGGCATCGACGACGAGGTTGTACTTTTCCTTATCGGTGGTCAGACCGTCGAGGTACTGCTGCTCGTATTCCTTGACCTTGTGACGGGTCTCTTCGATCAGCTTTTCCTTCGTATCCGGCACGACCATGTCGTCCTTGCCGAAGGAGATACCCGCCTTGCAGGCTTCGCGATAGCCAAGGCCCATGATGCCGTCCGCGAACAGCACCGTCTCCTTCTGACCGCAGTGACGATAGACCTCGTCGATGACCTGAGACACTTCCTGCTTACGCAGGAGGCGGTTGATCAGCGAGAACGGGATCTTGGGATGACGCGGCAGATGTTCCGCGATCATCAGGCGGCCCGGGGTGGTCTCAACGCGCAGGGTTACCGGCTTGTTGTTCTCATCGACGGTGTGATAGCGCGCCTTGATCTTGGTATGCAGCGTGATGACGTTCGAGAACAACGCGTGCTCGATCTCGCCCATGTCGTTGAAGGCAAGACCTTCGCCGGGCTCCTTCGCACGTTCCTGGGAGATGTAATACAGGCCCAGAACGATGTCCTGCGTCGGCACGATGATCGGCTTGCCGTTGGCAGGCGACAGGATGTTGTTGGTCGACATCATCAAGACGCGCGCTTCCAGCTGCGCTTCGAGCGACAGCGGGACGTGCACGGCCATTTGGTCACCGTCGAAGTCCGCGTTGAAGGCGGTGCAAACGAGCGGATGCAGCTGGATCGCCTTGCCTTCGATCAGCACCGGTTCGAAGGCCTGAATGCCCAAGCGGTGCAGCGTCGGGGCGCGGTTCAGCATCACCGGATGCTCGCGGATGACCTCTTCGAGGATATCCCAAACTTCCGGCTTTTCCTTCTCCACCAGCTTCTTGGACTGCTTGACGGTCTGGCTGAAGCCCTTGGCTTCCAGGCGCGAATAGATGAACGGCTTGAACAGCTCGAGCGCCATCTTCTTCGGCAGGCCGCACTGATGCAGCTTCAGTTCCGGACCGACGGTGATCACCGAACGGCCGGAATAGTCGACGCGCTTGCCGAGCAGGTTCTGACGGAAGCGGCCCTGCTTGCCCTTCAGCATGTCGGCGAGCGACTTCAGCGGGCGCTTGTTGGCCCCCGTGATGACGCGGCCGCGGCGGCCGTTGTCGAACAACGCATCCACGGATTCTTGCAGCATGCGCTTTTCGTTGCGCACGATGATGTCCGGGGCCTTGAGCTCGATCAGGCGCTTCAGGCGGTTGTTACGGTTGATGACGCGGCGATAGAGGTCGTTCAAATCCGACGTCGCGAAGCGACCGCCATCGAGCGGCACCAACGGGCGCAGTTCCGGCGGGATGACCGGGATCACGGTCATGATCATCCATTCCGGGCGATTGCCGGAATCGATGAAGGCTTCCACGACCTTCAGGCGCTTCACCAGCTTCTTGGGCTTCTCACCGCCGTTGCAGGTGGCGATTTCAGCGCGCAGATCTTCGGCGAGCTTCGGCAGGTCGATCGCCTGCAACAGGGTGCGGATAGCTTCGGCGCCGATCATGGCGGTGAAGCTGTCGTTCCCGTATTCGTCCTGAGACTTATAGAACTCGTCTTCGGTCAGGAGCTGGCGCTCTTTCAGCGGCGTCAGGCCCGGCTCGATCACGACGTAGTTTTCGAAATACAGGATGCGCTCCAGGTCCTTCAGCGTCATGTCGAGCATGAGGCCGATACGGGACGGAAGCGACTTCAGGAACCAGATGTGGGCAACCGGCGAGGCCAATTCGATATGGCCCATGCGGTCGCGGCGCACCTTCTGCACCGTCACTTCGACACCGCACTTTTCGCACACGATGCCCTTGTACTTCATGCGCTTGTACTTGCCGCACAAGCATTCGTAGTCCTTCACCGGCCCGAAAATACGGGCGCAGAACAGGCCGTCGCGTTCCGGCTTGAAGGTACGGTAGTTGATCGTCTCCGGCTTTTTGATCTCGCCGTGGCTCCAGCGAAGGATCTGGTCGGGGCTCGCCAGCGAAATCTTGATCCGGTCGAAGGTGGGGACCTCCTTGCCGGCCGAAAAGACGTTCATCAGCTCTTGGTTCATTTCGACTCTCTTTCGAGTTCGCGTCGTTCTTTATCGTCGCCGCCCTCACCCATCGATTGGCCCCGGGCGAAGGCTCTCACCAGGTATCCTCGCGCCGGGCTTTCCGAGGCGCGAGGACCCTCACAAACGGTTATCCGTTCACCAGCTCGACATTGAGCCCCAGCGAACGCATTTCCTTGACGAGCACGTTGAAGCTTTCGGGGATACCGGCTTCGAAGGTGTCTTCGCCACGGACGATGGCTTCATAGACCTTGGTACGGCCAGCCACGTCGTCCGATTTCACCGTCAGGATTTCCTGCAAGGTGTAAGCGGCGCCGTAGGCTTCCAAGGCCCACACTTCCATTTCACCGAAGCGCTGGCCGCCGAACTGGGCCTTACCGCCCAGCGGCTGCTGGGTAACAAGGCTGTACGGACCGATCGAACGGGCATGGATCTTGTCGTCGACCAGGTGGTGCAGCTTCAGCATGTAGATGTAGCCGACCGTGACCTTGCGCTTGAAAGATTCACCGGTACGACCGTCGTAGAGGGTCGACTGGCCACTCTCATGCAAGCCCGCCTGCTGGAGCATATCGACAATGTCGGGCTCCTTGGCGCCGTCGAACACCGGGGTGGCGATCGGAACGCCGAAGCGCAGGTTTTCCGACATGTCGGCCAAACCTTGATCGTCCAACTCGTTGAGACGTTCGTCGTTGTTGTAGATCGTCTTGAGCTGGCGACGCAGCGGCTCGAATTTGCCGTCGCGCTTCACGCGATCCAGCGTCTCACCGATCTTCTTGCCCATGCCGGCGCAAGCCCAGCCAAGGTGGGTCTCGAGAATCTGACCGACGTTCATGCGCGACGGCACGCCCAACGGGTTCAGCACGAGATCGACCGACGTACCATCTTCCAGATACGGCATGTCTTCCACCGGCAGGATGCGCGAGATCACGCCCTTGTTGCCGTGACGGCCGGCCATCTTATCGCCCGGCTGCAGCTTACGCTTCACGGCGACGAAGACCTTGACCATCTTCATCACGCCCGGCCCAAGCTCATCGCCGCGACGCAGCTTTTCGACCTTATCGGCGAAGCGCTTGTCGAGGAGCGACTTGGAGTCGTCGTATTGCTTACGCAGGCCTTCGATCTCGGCCATCGCCTTTTCGTTCGACAGGCCGATCTGCCACCACTGATGACGCGGGATGGTGTCGAGCACTTCCTGCGTGATCTTGGAGTCAGGGGCCATGCCGCGCGGGCCGGACGCCGCGTTCTTGTCGCGCAGGATCTCTGCAAACCGGGCAAAGATATTGCGTTCCAGGATCGCAAGTTCGTCGTCACGGTCTTCGGCGAGACGTTCTTCTTCGGCCCGTTCAATCGCCAGCGCGCGCTGGTCCTTGTCGACGCCGTGGCGGTTGAAGACGCGCACTTCGACGATGGTGCCCGTGACGCCCGGCGGAACGCGCAGGGAGGTGTCACGCACGTCGGCGGCCTTTTCACCGAAGATGGCGCGCAGGAGCTTCTCTTCCGGCGTCATCGGGGTTTCGCCCTTCGGCGTCACCTTGCCCACCAGAATGTCGCCCGCGTTCACCTCGGCACCGATGTAGACGATACCGGCTTCGTCGAGGTTCTTGAGGTTTTCTTCGCCGACATTCGGGATGTCGCGCGTGATTTCCTCAGGGCCCAACTTGGTATCGCGAGCGGCGATTTCGAATTCCTCGATGTGGATCGAGGTGAACACGTCATCGCGCACGATGCGCTCGGAGATCAGGATGGAGTCTTCGTAGTTGTAACCATTCCACGGCATGAAGGCGACGAGCGCGTTCTTGCCGAGGGCGAGATCACCAAGCTCCGTGGACGGACCATCCGCGACGATGTCACCCTTCTGCACCCGGTCGCCGACCTTCACGAGCGGCTTCTGGGTGATGCAGGTGGACTGGTTGGAGCGCTGGAACTTCTTCAAGCGATAGATGTCGATGCCCGGCTTGGTCGGATCGGGCTCTTCGGTCGCACGGATGACGATACGGGTGGCATCCACCTGATCGACAACGCCCGGCCGGCGAGCGGCGATGGCCGAACCAGAGTCACGCGCCACGACGTCTTCCAGACCGGTACCCACGAGCGGGGCTTCCGGCTGCAGAAGCGGCACGGCCTGGCGCTGCATGTTCGCACCCATGAGCGCGCGGTTGGCGTCGTCGTTCTCAAGGAACGGCACGAGCGCCGCGGCGACGGACACGAGCTGCTTCGGCGACACGTCGATGAAATCGACCTGGTCAGGGGTGGTCATCACATAGTCGCCATGCTTGCGGCAGGAGACCAATTCATCGGTGATGCGGCCACGGCTGTCGATCTGCGCGTTGGCCTGGGCGATCATGTACTTCGCCTCTTCCATCGCCGACAGATACACGACCTCGTTCGTCACATGCTTGTTGTGCACGCGGCGATAGGGGCTCTCGATGAAGCCGTACTTGTTCACGCGGGCATAAGTCGCCAGCGAGTTGATCAGACCGATGTTCGGACCTTCCGGCGTTTCGATCGGGCAGATACGGCCATAATGGGTCGGATGCACGTCGCGCACTTCGAAGCCTGCGCGCTCGCGGGTCAAGCCGCCCGGTCCAAGGGCCGACATGCGGCGCTTGTGGGTGACTTCCGACAGCGGGTTGGTCTGGTCCATGAACTGGCTGAGCTGCGAGGAGCCGAAGAATTCGCGCACCGCAGCGGCGACCGGCTTCGCATTGATCAGATCATGGGGCATGACGGTGTCGATATCGACGGCGCTCATGCGTTCCTTGATGGCGCGTTCCATGCGGAGCAAGCCAATGCGGAACTGGTTTTCCATCAACTCGCCGACCGAACGGACACGGCGGTTGCCGAGGTTGTCGATGTCGTCGATTTCGCCGCGGCCGTCGCGCAGTTCCGCGAGGGCTTTGACGATCGCCAGGATGTCTTCCTTGCGCAGGACGCGCATCGTATCGGGCGCATCCAGCGTCAGGCGCAGGTTCATCTTCACGCGGCCGACCGCCGAGAGGTCATAGCGCTCGGAGTCGAAGAAGAGCTGGCCGAACAGGGTTTCCGCCGTATCGAGCGTCGGCGGTTCGCCAGGGCGCATGACGCGGTAGATGTCGATCAGGGCCTGCTCACGGCTGTGGTTCTTATCCACCGCCATGGTATTGCGGATATAGGCGCCAGTGGTGATGCCGTCGACATTGATGACTTCGATCTCGTCGAAGCCGGCTTCCGCCAGGGTGTCGAGGCCAGCCGTGGTCAACTCCTCGCCCGCTTCGACGAAGATTTCACCGGTTTCCGGGTTGACCATATCGAGCGCGGAATAGCGGCCCAGGAGTTCCTCGACGCCAAGGGCAATCCCCTTGATGCCGTCTTCCTGCCACTTCTTCAGGGCGCGGGCGCCGACTTTGCCGCCAGCTTCCACCAGGACCTCACCGGTCTTGGCGTTCTTCCACTCGCTGTTGGTCTTGACGTTGCGCATCCACGCAGCATCGACCGGCGTGACGAAGCTGCCGTCCTTCTGACGCTTGTAGGGGATCTTCTTATAGAAGTAGTCGAGGATCTGCTCCTGATCGAGGCCGAGCGCATAGAGCAGCGTCGTGACCGGCAGCTTGCGGCGGCGGTCGATACGGACGTGCACGATGTCCTTGGCGTCGAATTCAAAATCCAGCCAGCTACCGCGATAGGGAATGACGCGGGCGGCGAACAGAAGCTTACCCGAGGAATGGGTCTTGCCCTTGTCGTGGTCGAAGAAGACGCCCGGCGAGCGGTGCATCTGGCTGACGATCACGCGCTCCGTGCCGTTGACGACAAAGGTGCCGTTTTCGGTCATGAAGGGAACGTCGCCCATATAGACGTCTTGTTCCTTGATGTCCTTCACCGACTTGGCGCCGGTTTCCTGGTCCACATCGAACACGATGAGGCGGAGCGTCACCTTGAGGGGCGCCGCGTAGGTCATCGAGCGCTGCTGGCACTCTTCGACGTCGTATTTGGGCTCTTCGAAGTAATAGTCCACGTATTCCAGGCGCGAAACTTCCTGGAAATCCTGGATCGGGAACACCGAGGAGAAGACTGCCTGCAAGCCTTCATCCAGGCGGGAATTATCCGCCTGTTTGTCGACTTGGAGGAACTGGTCATAGGAGGTCTTTTGAACCTCGATGAGATTGGGCATTTCCGCCACTTCGACCATCTTGCCGAAGTATTTGCGAAGCCGCTTACGACCCGTAAATGAAAGTGCCATCCCGCCGATCCTTATCGTCCGTAGAACCCGACAAACCGTCTGAACAACCCGGCACTAGGCTAAGCCACTGGCCGGATTGACCATTAAAGCGAAAATCACCGCCTCTTCCGGGGCGGTTCCCCGTCCCGGAAGAGCAGTGTTGGTATGAAATATGCACGCGCCTGCGGTTTTTCAACCCGCCGCGCCTCCTTACTTCAACTCGACCTTCGCGCCAGCGTCTTCGAGCTGCTTCTTGATCTTCGCCGCTTCGTCCTTGCTGACATCGGCCTTCACTTCCTTCGGGGCGCCTTCGACGAGGTCTTTGGCTTCCTTCAGGCCCAGGCCGGTGATCGCACGGATTTCCTTAATCACGTTGATCTTCTTGTCGCCAGCGTCAGCCAGGACGACGGTGAACTCGGTCTTCTCAGCAGCCGGAGCAGCGGCAGCAGCAGCGGCCGGAGCAGCAGCAGCAACCGGAGCAGCAGCGGAGACGCCCCACTTCTCTTCCAGGGCCTTCGCGAGTTCAGCCGCCTCGAGGACGGTCAGAGCGGACAGGTCATTGACCAACTGTTCGATATTCGCCATTTCGATATTCCTTCGTGTATTTCGGGTTTGAATGTTGATGTCGGTTGTCGCTTACGCGGCTTCGTCTTTTTTCGAGTACGCGCTGATGACTCGAGCCAACTGACCGGCGGGGGCCGCAAGGACACCCGCAATCTTGGTGGCCGGAGCCTGAATGAGGCCGATAAGTTTGCCTCTCAGCTCGTCGAGCGACGGCAGGGTCGCCAGGGCTTCAACACCCTTGGCATCCAGAGCCGACGCGCCCACCGATCCGCCCAGAACCACCAGTTTGGCGTTGTCCTTGGCATAAGACGTCAGCACCTTCGCAGCCGCGACCGGGTCCTTGCTGAACGCAATACCGGTGGGGCCTTTGAAAAGCGGGCTGATGCCTTCGATCGGCGTACCCTGAAGCGCACGCATGGCCAGACGGTTCTTTGCAACCTTGAACGTGACTCCCGCATCGGCAGCGCGCTTGCGGAGGTCAGACAGGTTCTTCACCGTCAGACCGGTATAGTGGGCGACAACCACGGAGCCGGACTCCGCGAAGACGCCTTTCAGCTCTTCGACGACTTCCGCCTTCTTGGCTTTCTCCACTGTGCTCTCCTTCTTGGGATTCACCCGTCTACAGACGGATAACCCCAGCACAACCAGCACATGTGACGTTCCATGCACTGCCCTGTTGCTCAAGCCTGCCCCAGGGTTCAAACCCGAACCCCGTCTGCGCTGGGAAATTTAAGCTCGGTTTGGGCCTTTCGGCTTACTTTGGAGCCCCAACGGTCTCGGACAGGTTTTCCGGTGAACGTCCACCGGAAAGCACTAACGAGGGCGGAGCCTTAAGCCCCTGCCCTCGCAAAACTCAATTACGCGTCTGCGTTGCCGGCGTTGACCGACGGCAGAGAGATGCGCACGCCCAGGCCCATGGTGGAGCTGAGCGAAACTTTCTTCACATAGGTGCCCTTGGCGCCCGCGGGCTTCGCCTTCACGACGCTGTCGACGAACGCCTTGATGTTCGCAATGATCGCATCTTCGGTGAAGCTCGCCTTGCCAACGCCAGCCTGAACGATACCGGCCTTCTCGACGCGGAATTCCACGGCGCCGCCCTTGGCATCCTTCACGGCCGTCTTCACATCCATGGTCACGGTGCCGACCTTCGGGTTCGGCATCAGGCCGCGCGGGCCCAGCACCTTACCGAGACGGCCGACGACACCCATCATGTCCGGGGTCGCGATGCAGCGGTCGAAGTTGATTTCGCCCTTCTGCACGGCTTCCGCCAGATCATCCGCACCGACGATATCGGCGCCAGCGGCCTTGGCTTCATCAGCCTTCGGGCCCTTGGCGAACACGGCAACGCGCAGCGTGCGGCCGGTGCCTGACGGCAGGTTGACGACGCCGCGGACCATCTGGTCGGCATGGCGGGGATCAACGCCCAGGTTCATCGCGATTTCGATGGTCTCATCGAACTTCGCCGTGGCGCGCGACTTGATCAGCTTCACAGCTTCATCAACCGCATAGGCCTTGTTCAGGTCAACGCCTTCGACAACTTTCTTATAACGCTTGGAGATCTTCGCCATCGTTCTTTACTCCACAACCCGGATGCCCATCGAACGCGCCGAACCCTCGATGAGGAGCATGGCGTTGTCGATGTCGTTGGCGTTGAGATCCTTGAACTTGGCTTCCGCGATCTGGCGGACCTGTTCTTTGGTCACGGTACCGACGAAATCACGGCCCGGAGCCTTCGAACCACCCTGCAGCTTCGCAGCCTTCTTGAGATAGTAAGAGGCCGGCGGGGTGCGCATTTCGAAGGTGAAGGACTTATCCGAGAACGCGGTGATGGTCACCGGAATCGGAACGCCCTTTTCCTGATCCTGCGTTTTGGCGTTGAACGCCTTGCAGAATTCCATGATGTTCAGGCCGCGCTGACCGAGCGCGGGACCAATCGGCGGCGACGGGTTGGCAGAGCCAGCCGGCACCTGAAGTTTAATATAACCGACAATCTTTTTTGCCACTGTATCACCGCCTCCTTAGCGGTTTGCGGTTCTGCCGGGGCTGGCTGCCCCTCCCGCTTCAAAAGCGCTGCGAGGGCGAACCCTCTTGCGCGTTACGTCACCAGAATTTGGCCTTTCGCCCTTACGGCTTCCGGCTGTGGACTGGCGCCACTTAAAGCTTCTCGACCTGCGAGAATTCGAGTTCCACCGGAGTGGCACGGCCAAAGATGGACACCGCCACCTTGAGACGCGAACGATCCTGATCGACCTCTTCCACCGTGCCGTTGAAGGAGGTGAAGGGGCCATCGGCCACGCGCACCTGCTCGCCAACCTCGAAGGACACCGTCGTCTTCGGACGCTCGGTCGAATCCGTGACCTGGTTCAGAATGCGATCCACTTCGCCCTGGCGCAGCGGCATCGGCTTATTGTTCTGGCCAAGGAAGCCGGTCACCTTCGGCACATTCTTGATCAGATGGTAGGCTTCGTCCGTCAGACGCGCGCGAACCAGGACATAGCCCGGCAGGAACTTGCGTTCGGCATTGACCTTCTGGCCACGGCGCACTTCGACCACATCTTCGGTCGGAACCATGACTTCTTCGATGAGATCGGACAGACCCAGCTGCTGGGCCTGACGCTTGATCTCCTCCGACACCTTCTTCTCGAAGTTCGAGTAGGTGTGGACGATATACCACTTTGCGTCCGACATGGTCCCTGCTTCGCTCATCAATCTAACCTTCGGCAAACCTTAGCCGTCAAAGAAACGGCTATTAGCCCGCGGCGCCGATCAGAAGGCGTTCGCCCCAGGCGAGCACCGTGTCGACGACAAAAAAGAACACCACCGTCAAAGCCACCATGATGAAGACCATGATGGTCGTCAGATAGGTCTCCTTCCAAGTCGGCCAGGTGACCTTTTTCATTTCGCGGACGGTTTCGCTGTAAAACGAAACCAAGCCGCCGCGACGACGCGCGGGCGCCGGGAGCGAGCCCCCCTCTTCCGTCGTCTTCTTCGTCGCTTCAGCCATTTTCGTCCTATCGAAAAAAGTGGCAGGAGTGGAAGGATTCGAACCCTCGGCCTACGGTTTTGGAGACCGCCGCTCTACCAGCTGAGCTACACTCCTGCATGCAAGACCGGCCCTGGTGAGCCGGTCCCGTATTCACATATTACTTAATGATCTTGGAGACGACGCCCGAGCCGACGGTACGGCCGCCTTCGCGGATAGCGAAGCGCAGCTTTTCTTCCATCGCGATCGGAACGATCAGTTCAACTTCGATCGTCACGTTGTCACCCGGCATCACCATTTCGGTGCCTTCCGGCAGCTTCACAACACCGGTCACGTCGGTGGTGCGGAAATAGAACTGCGGGCGATAGTTCGTGAAGAACGGCGTATGACGGCCGCCTTCGTCCTTGTTCAGCACGTAGATACCTGCGGAGAACTGGGTGTGCGGGGTGATCGAACCCGGCTTCGCCAGAACCTGCCCGCGCTCCACGCCCGTACGATCAACGCCGCGCAGCAGCGCGCCGATGTTGTCGCCAGCCTGGCCCTGATCGAGCAGCTTGCGGAACATTTCAACGCCCGTGACGGTCGTCGAGGTCGTCGGACGGATGCCGATGATTTCGACAGTCTCGCCAACCTTCACCATGCCGCGTTCGACACGGCCGGTCACCACGGTGCCACGGCCGGAGATCGAGAACACGTCTTCGATCGGCATCAGGAACGGCTGGTCCAGCGGACGGGCCGGCTGCGGGATGTATTCGTCAACCGCCTTCATCAGGGCGAGGACCGCATCATGGCCGAGCTTGGCATCGCCATTCTCGAGCGCCACAAGCGCCGAACCGCGGATGATCGGAATATCGTCGCCCGGGAATTCGTAGGAAGACAGCAGCTCGCGCACTTCCATTTCCACGAGGTCGAGCAGTTCCGGATCGTCCACCATGTCGCACTTGTTCATGAACACGACCAGCGCCGGCACGCCAACCTGGCGCGCAAGCAGGATGTGCTCACGGGTCTGCGGCATCGGGCCGTCAGCAGCGGACACCACCAGGATCGCGCCGTCCATCTGCGCCGCACCGGTGATCATGTTCTTCACATAGTCAGCGTGGCCGGGGCAGTCGACGTGGGCATAGTGACGGCCTTCCGTCTCGTATTCCACGTGCGCCGTGTTGATGGTGATACCACGCGCCTTCTCTTCCGGCGCCTTGTCGATCTGGTCGTAGGCGGTGAAGTTCGCACGGCCAGCTTCCGCCAGCACCTTCGTGATCGCAGCCGTCAAAGACGTCTTGCCATGGTCCACATGGCCGATCGTCCCAATGTTGCAGTGCGGCTTCGTCCGCTCAAATTTGGCCTTCGCCATCGTTGTGCCCTTTTGCCTGTCCAGCCCGCGACCAGCGGGAAATTCGTCTCTATCGCACCGTCCCGCGCGGGCCATCAGCCTTTGCGGTACTACCTCCACCCGGCGGAAGTTGGAGCGGGTGAAGGGAATCGAACCCTCGTCATCAGCTTGGAAGGCTGTTGCTCTACCATTGAGCTACACCCGCCCGTCCGACTCCTTCTCGCCTACCCGCGCGCCCCTCGGCCCTTGGAACTACCCTTTAACTTAGCTCTTTTTGATTTGGTGGTGGTGGAGGTTGGACTCGAACCAACGAAGACGTAGTCAGCGGATTTACAGTCCGCCCCCTTTGCCGCTCGGGACACTCCACCATTTACAACCAAATCAAGGAGTTAAGCTCACTATTAGCGGCGGCGAAAACTCGCCCGCCCGCTTGGGTAGAACGTAAAGCATGCCTCCAGGAGTCGCGCTGCGGATTGGGGGTTATTCTTCAAACCCTTATGGGTGTCAATAGCCATCCTGCGCGGAAAGAACGGAAAATTGCCCTGCGCGATCAGGGTGGGCAAACCTGACACCGCCAGCCCCGAAAAACAAGGCGGGAAGAGACCTAACGGTAAACCTTCCGGCGATGTCGCCGGGCGCTACAGCGATAGAGCGGACGGATTTCTCTATTTTCGCGGGAGGTAGCCCCCACCCCGCCGCCCGAATCGAGCTCGTCAAGGGTGCGCGCACCCGGTCTGCCCCAGCCCCAGGGGGGAAACTGACATATTGGCCGGTTGCGCCCCGCGCGGCGGCGTCTATAAGGCGGAAATGGCAAAGCTTCCTCCCCGACCGAACTCGTCTGGCCGCCCGGCCGCCCCTGGCCGTCCGACTTCAGGCAAATCACGCGCCCCTGGCAAACCATTCGGCAAGCCGGGCGGTAAACCGGGTGGCAAGCCCGGCTTCAAACCGAATTTCTCGTCCTCTGGCGAAGGCCGGGGAGAATCGCGTGGCCGTGGCGAAAGCCGCCCCCGTTTCGAGGGTAAGCCCGAAGGCGGGCTTTGGCTCTATGGCCTGCATGCGGTCAAAGCCGCCCTCGCCAATTCGCGCCGCAAGGTGAAGCGCGCCGTGGTCACCGCCCGCGCGGCGGAGGAAATCGGCCCCAAGCTCTTGGGCCGGGTGCGCCATGAGATTGGCGATATGGATACGGTCAGCCGCATGCTGCCGCCCAATGCGGTGCATCAAGGCGTGGCGCTGCTCTGCGAGCCCCTGCCCCGCATCGATATCGAAGACGCCTTGCAGCCCTCCGAGCGCCGCCGAGTGGTGCTGGTGCTGGACCAGATTTCCGATCCCCATAATGAAGGCGCCATCCTGCGCACCGCGGCTGCCTTTGGTGTCTCCGCCGTGGTGGTGCAGGACCGTCATTCGGCGCCGGAATCGGGCGCGCTGGCCAAAGCCGCCTCGGGCGCGCTCGACACCGTGCCCTTCGTGACGGTGGTCAATATCAGCCGCGCCTTGGAAGAGCTGCAGAAGCTTGGCTTCTGGCGTATCGCGCTGGCGGGCGATGGCGAAAACGCGCTGAAAGATGCGGTCGCCGATGAAGGTGATATCGCGCTGGTCTTAGGCTCGGAAGGCTCGGGCATCCGCCGCCTGGTGCGCGAGCATTGTGACGCCGCCGCCTATGTGCCGATCGAGAGCGCCATGGAGAGCCTGAACGTCTCCAACGCCGCCGCGATCGCGCTCTATGAGCTGCGGCGGAACTGAACGTGGATGGCCGGGTCAAACCCGGCCATGACGTTGCTAGAACAACGCCGCGACGAGATCGTCGCCGCCGGTATTCTCGATCATCACCAGCACCTTGTAGCCGTCCTGATATTGGATGTTTCCGGCCTGATCATGCATCAGCAGGCCTTCCGTCGACATAGTGGCGGTGCGCCGGTCATAGGCAAAACGCGGCGTCAGCCCGCGATACTTCGCCTTGATGAGACGAAAGAGAAGCTCGGCATTCTGCGGGTGCAGGCGGACACATCCGGCGCTGGCGCGCTTACCCAAAAGCTGGATGTCGTCGCCCACCGCCGAGTGAATGGCGAGGCCGGTCTGCAACCCGTCATGTTCCCAATTGAAGAACATCGCCCAAGGCATGGGATGGCCCCATTGCTGGGAGGTGTAGCGCTTGTACATGCGCTCGGGATCAAGCTGGAAAAAGCCGGTATTTGTATGCGTGCCTAACAGCTTGCCGGTCGGCCCCGCCACTATCGCTTCCTGCCCGGTGGAAACAGGAAAGCTATGGAGCAGCTTCATGTCCCCGCCCGGCTGCTTAGCGAAAACAAACATGCGCTGTTGCCAGGGCCCATAATTGGCCTTGCTGACAAAGAGGAAGAGCGAAAAATTCTCGTAGAGCTCGCGCGTCAGCCCGGTCTTGAGATGGGCGAGCACGCGCCCCACCTCTGCGGGGGATGGCGGGGTGGCATCCGGTGCGGGCATCAGCTCCGGTGTGGTCGCCTCCCCTTGCGCCAGCTGCATCTGCGGCATTTGCAGAGAAGGCGAAGGAGCCGCGGCGACGGGTGGCTTGGCCTCGGCTTTGGGAGCCGGCGGCGCCGCGGGTTTGGGTTCGATCTTGGCGATGTGAATCGGCTTGGCCGCGGGCGCGGCGGCCACTGGGGCTTTCGGAGCTGTCCAGGCCGCGATCTGGCGTTCGGCACGTAGCTTAGCCTCGCCCGCCGCCCAAACCGTGAAGGCCCAGCCGGGCTTCAGCGCCTGCTCATTGATGGTGATGGCGGTTTCGGTGAGGAATGGGCCGGTCTCTTCGGCGACCGATTTGGCGCCCACGGCCCAGGGCTGCTGCGCCTGCAAAGCAAGGCCGAAGCCGAACGCGGACGCGCCCAGCATATAGAGGACGCTGAGCGCCCTTAACCCCACCGTGGTTCCCCATTTCCACATAAAGGAAGAATTACCCGGAAAAACGCTGTTTGTCTCGCCAAACACAGACTGCCGTTAACAGATGTCAGGCCTGTTGCAGGAAGGCCGCCCGAATACAAATTGCGCGGGAAAGCTGGCCCGAAGATTGCGTTACCCCAACCTAAAGGCGCTGGCGCACCCGCCATTTCGCCAAAAGCGGCAAATCCCGCCGGGTTGGGACGGCAGGAAACTCCCTACGGCAAAATTTTCCGGGTGCGAAAGGCGCGCAGAAGAACGGGGAATAGCATGGTCGGCAGTATTGGCAGTTTTAACCCAGCAAGTTTCGCGGCGAGCTCTGCGCTCACGCGGAAACCGGCAAAACAGGCAGACGATCTTAGCGCCGCCGTAAGCCAGCCCGATGCGAAGGCCAGCTTCCGCGAATACATGAAGATGTCCCCGGCCGAGCGGATGGAAGAAAACTGGCTGAAATCGCATGGGCTGAGCAAGGAGAAGCTCGCCGCCATGTCGCCGGAAGAGCGCGACAAGGTCATGAAGCAGATGAAGGACGAGATCACGCAGGCCCTAAAGGAAAAGGCCGAAAAAGGCGCGATGGTCAACATTCAAGCCTAAGCTTCACTGCACCCCGGTCAGGAACACACCAAAGGTGACTACCACAGCGGCGGCGCCTTTGCGGATCAGGCTGGCGCGCGAAATATCCTCGCGCGCATAACGCGGCGCAAAAACGGTGAGCGCCGATCCTACCGCAAAAACAAACAGGGTTGTGGTGGAAGCGATGGCCGAGACCAAGGCCACCGGCGCCAGCAACGAGGCGTAGCGCACTGAAAGACCGCCGCCGAGATTGACGAGTTCGTTGGCCCCGCTGACGCCTAACAGGGCGCGTTTGTGGTCTCGGACCAGGGCAATGGCCTGATTGCGATAGCGTGCAAGACACAACAGGCCGATGCCGAACAGCGCCTCGCCGACAAAGGTCCAGAAGGTCGTGACCCAGAAATCGTCTTTCACGGCGTAGAATTTGAAGAGCACATTGGCGAGCGCCAAAATCGCGGTGCAGATCACCATGCCGAAGACGACGCGCGGCTTGAGGCCGGTGAATTTGAGATTTTCATCCAGCGAGACAAACAAAATCCCGCCGATGATCAGAATGGCCCCTGCCCCGGCCTTCAATGTGAGGGTTTCGCCGAGCATCGCCCAAGCAAGCAGAAAACTGAAAATGGTGACGAGCTGAAACAGCGGCGCCACGACGGAAGCTTCCTCGCCTTGTATGGCCCGCAAATAAAACAGCATGGCGGCGATATACATCACGCCGGAGGCCATCATGACGAGGATGGAGCTCCAGGACGCTGCGAATACACCTGGCACAAAGGCCCAGATGAACGGCAGCGTCACGACACCCATCAGCGCGGTAAACAGCATCAGCACCGCCGTGTCGGCATCGCGGAAGTAGCGGTCGACAAGATACTTATCGATATGGGTGGAGATGGCCCAAGAGACCGGGCCCAGGAATGCGAAGAGCAGCCACATACAAAGCTTCTAGACGCAAACAGGGGCCGAGGCGAGGCAGCCACTGGCATGGGGCGCGAGATTAGGCGGACAAAGCCTGTGCGTCCGCGCCGCATTGCATATAGTTCGACGTCGAACCATCCTATACCGAACAAACTGGAAGGGAACCCCATGTGGAAATCTATGATGCTCGCGGCAGTCATGGTCGGGCTAGCCGGTCCTGGTTGCGCGGAGGATGTCGGGACCAAAATCATCGCCATGGAGCGCGCCGCGCTGGACCGCTCGGATGGCGGCGACGCGCAAGGCTTTCTCGAGATTTCAGCGCCGGATGTTGTCTATATGGACCCGGCGCTTGAGGCCCCGTTGATCGGACTGCCCGCGCTCACCGCCTATTACGCCAAATTCCCCAGCGGCGGCGAACCGACCCCTGGCGTGATGTCCAACGCGCATGTGCAAGTTCTTGGCGATGTGGCTGTGCTGTCGTTCCACTATGTCTCCGCCGCCGGAACCAAGAAACAAAAGGTGTGGAACGCGACCGAAGTCTACCGCAAAACCGGTGCGGATTGGCGTATCGTCAACACGCATTGGTCTCTCACCGCCCCGATGATGTAGACCCTGGACTGACATGCCCAGCAAGAGCCAGATCCTGAAGGTGATGAATGCGGCGCATGCCGTCTATCTGGCCACGATGTCGGAGAATGGCCCGCGCGTGCGCGCGCTGGTCAATCTCCGGCGGCGTTGGGCCTATCCGATACCAAGCCTGATGGCGCGCACGGACGATTTCACCGTCTATCTCACAACCTCAAAGGCCTCGGACAAAATCGCCGAGATCACCGCCGATCCGCGGGTCTCAGTCTATTACAGCCGCCCCCTCTTGTACCGCGGTGTGTTGCTCAGCGGGCGCGCAGAGGTCCTGGAGAGCGCCGCGCTCAAACAGGCGCTGTGGAGCAATGACTGGCGCATCTATTGGCCTGACGGCTATAGCAATCCTGATTATGTGGTGGTGCGCCTCAAGCCTTCCGAAATCCGCGGCTGGTGGGGCAGCAAGCCATTTACCTTCGAGGGGCCATGACGACGCGCCAAGGCGGCTTTCTGATTGCTAAAGTACATCAGGCGGCGGGACGGATTTTCGCCCGGCTTCTGAAAGCGCGCGGCATGGAGTTTCACCCCGCGCATGGGCGCATTCTGTTTGTGCTGTGGCAAAACGGGCCGATGCCGATCCACGACCTTGCCCATCGGGTTTCGCTCAGCAAATCCACCCTGACCAATGCGCTCGACCGGCTGGAAGCAACCGGAGACGTCCGCCGCCTGCGTTCCGATGAAGACCGGCGCTCCATCACGGTGGAACTTACTGAACAATTCGACCAAACCCGGCTGCGCTTCGAAGAGGTTTCCAAAGCCATGACCGCCCGCTTCTATGACGGGCTGAGCGAGGCTGAAATCACCCGCTTCGAAGCCACGCTGCAGCGCATCCTCACGAATTTGGAAAAAGCCTGACGTTATATTTCTGTCACGCCCTTGTAGAGAAAGCCCCCGTCCCTACATGCTGATGAGTGTGAAAGGACCGGTATGCCGCTTCTGATTTGCCCTGCCTGCAATGTCGAGATGAACCAGGTTCAGCGCTCGGGCATCGAGATCGATATCTGCCCGCAATGCCGGGGCGTCTGGCTGGACCGGGGAGAACTTCACAAGCTGCTCAATCCTATCCGCAACGACGCGCATGAAATTCCGCGCGACGACTTCTATCGCCGCAACAATCATTTTCACGATTACGACGAGCGCGGATAGCCCTCTCTCATAGCGTCGAGAAATAGATCAGGCGTTCGCGGCAATAGGCCAGATGCTGCGATCGATACGGCCGCGCAAATGATCGGCATAGCCGCGATAGACCCGCCCCAGGCTGAGGATCTCTTCGCGTAAAACCAGATCATCCGTGGCATAGGCCAAGCGTTCGCACTCCGCCGCGCGCGTTTCGTATTCTTCAGCGCTGTGCTGCATGACCCAAACTCCCCGGATGGCCGGTTTCTGAATTATTCTAATTCAGACTGATTAACCGACCAAATCTCTCAGGTGTTCCGGGCGCGACTGGCCCAACACAAAAAAACGTGCCGGAGCAGGAGTTTACACCATCACAAAGGGGCCATTCGAAGGCGCGGACACAGCGCGCCACAGCGGCGTGACGCCGCAGTTGTAGGGTCTTTCGTCCTGCGATTGTCGCGCACTCACCCGTTCTACGCTGACGAGTGCGAACCGCGGAAGGCTCAAAGGGGTTGGCTGCCGCCTCGACATCGCCGCCTAAGCTCGTCAGAACATTGCGTCATCACCCAAGGGATGCCTTCACCATGTCCGCCAGCCACAGCCCCGACGCGGCGATGAAGGAAAAGACCTCCGTCGCCCTCTCCTCCATGGCGGCGAGCTTGCTGATGACCATCGGCAAATTCGTGGTGGGCATCATGACCGGCAGCTTGGGCCTGCTCTCAGAGGCGCTGCATAGTCTGCTCGATTTTGGCGCTACGGTTCTCACCTTCCTGGCGGTGCGGGTGAGCGACAAGCCCGCAGATGACGAACATCACTATGGCCATGGCAAGATGGAAGCCGTGGCCGCGCTTGCGGAAACCGCCCTGCTCTTTCTCACCAGCGCCTGGATCATCTACGAAGCCGCCCATCGCCTCTTGACGCGCAATTTCACGGTGGAAGCGACCTGGGCCTCTTTCGGCGTGGTGATCGCCTCTATCGTGATCGATATCTCCCGTGCCCGCGCCTTGATGCGCACCGCCAAAAAGACCGGCAGCATGGCGCTGGAAGCCGATGCGCTGCATTTTTCGTCGGACGTTCTCAGCTCCTGTGTGGTGTTGGTCGGGCTTGGCTTTGTCGCGCTTGGCTGGCCTTTAGGCGATCCTATCGCCGCCATCGGTGTTTCCATTTTTGTCTGCCGCGCGGGCTGGAAGCTCGGCAAGCGCACCTTCGATGCATTGGTCGATGCCGCACCTGAAGGTGCAGCAGAGGCGATCCGCCAGAAGGTCCGCACCATCGCAGGTGTAGTGGAGGTGAAGCGCGTGCGAATCCGCCCTGCAGGCAGCGTGCATTTCGTTGATGTCGAGGTGGCGATCGGGCGCGGGCTCACCCAGACGAAAGTTTCCGAATTGCGCGAGGAGATCGAAGCCGCCGTCCGCGCCGTTTTGTCAAATGCGGAAACCACGCTCACCACCCTGCCGCTTGCGCTGAATAATGAGACGATCTATCAGCGCGCTGTGATCATCGCGGCCAACCACGGTGCGCATGTGCATCATGTCAGCGCGCACCACGTGGAAGGAAAACTATCAGTCAGCTTCGATCTGGAAGTGAATGGGCGGCTGAAGCTTTCAGAGGCGCATCAAATCGCAACCGCGCTCGAAACCGAGATGCGCCACGAGTTCGGGGCAGGAACCGAAGTCGAAAGCCATATCGAGCCCATGGAAGATCACGCCTTATCCGGCACCTCGGTCGAGCCTGCACAGGTCAGCGAGATCACGGCAGTGTTGCAGCGCTTGGCAGCGGAGAATGGCTGTCTTTCGGAGGTTCATAACGTGCGGGTACGCCGTATTGGACGCGGCCTGATCGTTATTTTTCACTGCCGCACGGCGCCCGAGCGTACCGTGGAGGATATCCACGGCATCGTGGATGAACTGGAGCGGCGCCTACGGCAAAGCGTGCCCGGCATCTGGCGCATCGTGGCGCATGCCGAGCCACTTCGCTAAAGCGCTATCTCCAGCATTAAGTGCGGCATCACTCCGGGTGCCTTACCGGGCGCATAGAAATCGCGAAACGCGGCGGCACGAAGTTGGTCTCATCCCCTTGCAGGGCCAGACGCAGCGCTTCTTCGATTTCCGCGCGGGCGCGTTCCAGATACTCACTTTCCTGCCCTGCCGGGCGACCTTCGCGTTCCCAAAGCAGATGGCTGCGGGCGCTGATGCATTCCTCGAGTTGTTTGCTGTCCATAGCTGCGGCCTCCTCGCCACAAAATGGACACACATTAGACGACTTTTGACATATTGATGCAACCATAGATTTGCATGGAAACCGGTGGCGGTAAGCGCAATCAGGCACAAAAAATGCCACATCGGGGAAAATAACTACCCACGCGGGCACACCCAAGAACCAGTTTTGCTTGCGATTTTATGGGAGCGTTAACGGCTCCCGGTGTCAGCGCAGCGCGGAGAGCGGGATTCGACTCATCTCGACTACCTCTTTTCCGCTGGCATATCCGACATAGAGCGCATCCCGCCAAACCAGGGATTTCGGATAATGATAGCCCGGCCGCTTATAGAGACCAGGAAAGTGGATCTCCGGCGGGGGACCGGCACGCAAAAGAATGGCACGGTCGAAATGGGTTCCGTCCTTGCTGAGGCTGAGGGCCAGCGGACTTCTAAGCTTGGTGCCTGAGGGCGCGTTGACGAGAAAAGCAGTACCATCGGAAAGATTGCCCGCGCTCTGCTTGGCGCGGCTATCGGGCATGGCAGTGAGGACGGGTGTAGTCCAGCTCCGCCCACCGTCGCAGCTCTGGGACGCGAGCTGGCGGAAACTGTCGGCCTGATCACGCATCACCAACACGGCGCAGCCATCGGGGCGAAGAAAAAACGAAGGTTCGAGTTCGCGGCTTTCCAAATTTTCCTTGGCGAGGCCTTCATGGGGAAGGTTTGCCATCTTCCCCCTCACCCACCCCGTCAGGCCGCTGCGATCATCGGTGTAGTACGGCGCGAGCTTGACGCCGGGCTGAAGATGAAAGGCCGCGAGGATGCGGCCATTGGGTAGCGAGTGCGGGTCTTGTTCGATCACGCCATCAATAGGTTTTCCATCGGCGCCGGTCACCGGTTTCGGTTTGGACCAATGCTCACCATCTTCTGAGGTAATGGCGAAGGCCCTGCCGCCGGTGTGAAAATCGCTGTTCCAGATATTGATATAGGCGGTGAGTATTTTGCCATCGCTTCCCCAGCCACCAGAAGTGCGGATGGTTTTGCCGACATCGGCGAGGATGCGCGGCGCTGACCAATGCAGCCCGTCCTCACTCACCGCATAGACGACATGGGTGTCCGTGGAATCTTCGTCTTTCTGCGAGGTCTGCCATTGGGCGTAAAGCTTGTTCTTAAAGCCGAACAGGACCACGCCGTTGACATAGGTCTCGCCGCCCGCTGTGGGGCTGTAGATGGTGATGGTTTGCGTGCCAGCTGCGGGTTTCAAGCCGAGATCGTCGGGACGCGACACATCGAAGAGATGCGGCGCAACGGTGTAAGGCGCGTCCCCGGCCAGCGCGGGCACAGACAACAACAGCGTGGCCGCGAAGATCACACCGCGCAGCATCTTACGGCCGCTTCAGGGTCAGGCGCGCGAAAGGCTGGCGCACGCCTTTGTCCTCACCATCCATCGCCCAGGTCCAGCTGCCAGCCTTGGCGTCGTAAGTCATGGTGTTGAAGAAATCACCGCTGGCGCTTTTGAAGACGAAAGGCAGCTTGTCGCCATCGCGCGTGGCAGACCCGCCATCGGTTGTCGCCGCAACAACCGTGTTGTCGAACCAGAAGCAGACATAGTGCTTCTTGGCCGGATCATAGGCGAGCAGCACTTCGGCAGCGTATTGCGGCTTACCGGCGGCGTCTTTCTCGCGGCTGATCTCGCTAAGACGCAAATACTGATCATTCAGCACCCATTCGGCTTTGACGTCGTGGGTGGTGGCTTCTTTGCCGATGGTGCCCGTCAGCACCCAGCTTCCGGCGAGATGATCAAGCAGCGCATCCTTAGCGGCAAAAGCGGGCGAGACCAAGAGCGCAACGAGCGCACAAGCGATGGCGAGAGAACGACGCAACATGATAGCCCCCTTAAGACCGGATGATTTTACCCTGGCCCGCCGCCGGAACAAGGACGGAACAGCATAGCTGCTATCTCGTAGCGGGGCTTGCACCCAGGGGCCATGACTTCAGAGATCAAAACCACAGCTTCTTGTGCTGGACATATTCCTCATCGAACTGGGCATCGGTTTTGGTGAGATAGATGATGCCCTCGATCAGGACGATCACGCCAACGATCAGAAGCGGGAAAATCAGCCACCAGAGGAACAAGGTGATCAGCAGAAGGATCACACCTTGGGTGGTGTAGCCGAGATAGAATTTGTGGATGCCTAAATTGCCGAGAAATATGGCGAGCAGCCCGGCGGCGATTTTCGATTTGGCATACACCGGTTGAGAACCGATGGGCGCCCCGCTTGCACCAGGCAGGGGGATCACGCCGGCAGCGCTGCCATCTTCCCGCACCTCGAAATCGACTTCCATGCCGAGGCGGATCGCCAGCACATTGCCGCGATATTCGGTGCCCCTGAAGGTGTAGCGCTTGCCGTCCTGGCCCGAGATGATGCCTTCACCCGTTTCCGGACTGTAGGTCAGAATTTGGCCCCGCATGATTACCCCCGATGATGATGCATCGGGAGGCTAATCGAATTCTACTCGCCCTTCTATGGCACAAAGTTGTAGCTGCTCGTTTTCCGGGAAGAGGCGTACGCAAGCGCTGTTGTTAATCCTCTGGAAACCAAAACATCCCTGCACGAATAGATTTCACCCCGCCGCAACCCTTACGGGCGTATTGTGGGTCGCTGAGGGCATTGCGGGGTGTTGCCGTGACCATGAAAAAAGCCATCGCCCGAATTGTTGCGGCCACGTTGTGGGGCTTAGCGGCAACGGCGGCCGAAGCCGACTATCTGCAAGACCACGGTTCATCCGTCACGATCGTCGATGCACGGCCATCGGAAGATTCGGCCAGCAACAGTGGCTCAGTTTGGATGTGGAACGATAACTATGGAATTCAGCAAGTCGGCGATGCGGCGACCGAGCCCTCCCGCCTGGCTTTGCTGCAACGCGATCTCAACCAGGGGCTCGAGCCCGGGATGTTGCACAGTCCCCTTGTACTGAAACGCTATTGCATTCGTCTCGATAATCAAAAGGCCGAAGTCAATCAGGCGCTCGCCGTCGCTGCGGTAGGGGTGTTCGGCGCATTTGCAGGTCAGACGACGGGATCGGGTACGGCTTCCTTCTTCGAAATCGAAATCGAGGCCGTGGTGAACGACCAGCTCGAAACCGTTCATCTGCGCTATCCCAATGGCCGGAAAGTCTATGCCAATTGGGGCGAGCGGAAAAATGTGGAACCGCTCATGGCTGCGATGGGGCAAGCCCATGCCGAGCTGATCAGCAAAATCAAAGCGAATGGCGGGATCGAACGGGCGCAAGCGAGCCAAGGCTTCCGCCGCTTCTCCGACATGTTCCCAGAAAAGGATGCCGCCCAGGACTGACGCTCCGGGCGGCAAGCCATGCTTATTCTCAACCGAACTTGCCGGACCTTGCCCAGCCCTTGGGGAGGACGCGGCCGGTTTGGGCGCGTTCGGCTTTGTAATCCTTCAGATCGGAAGGGCCGAAGTTCTTGCCGTTTTCGGCTTTCAGGCCTTCTTTCCAGGTGAAGGTGATGGCGTCGAGAAGTTCGCCGTCCTTGTAGCGCTGCAGATAGACGCCTTGCCCCTTGGCCATTTCCGGCACTTCGGCGAGCGGGAAGATCAGCAGCTTCTTTTGCAGGTCGAGGCCGCGCTTGTTCTCGCCCACGACAGCGACGGTGTCGCCTTCGACAAAGCGGCAGACATTGGCCTCGCCCGGCATCTTCACATTCATGACCCGCTTGCCGACCTTCGTGGAGGCAACGGCATCGTCTTCCGGCACGATGAAGCCATGGCCGGTGGTGGCGGCAAGGAAGAGCTTGCGGCCCGGCACATGGGTGAAGACGGTGACGATGTCGGCTTCCGGCGCCAGATCGATGAAGCTGCGGATGGCCTCGCCATTGCCGCGCCCGCTCGGAAGCTTGGAGCAATCGAGCGTGAAGAAGCGCCCGTCCGTCGAGAACAGCATCAGCTTGTCGGTGGTCTCGGCATGAATCCAGAAGCGCTCGCGGTCACCTTCGCGGTACTTCACCTGATCGGAGGGCTCGATGTGGTTCTTGAAGCTCCTCAGCCAGCCCTTTTGCGAGCAGACGATGGTGATGGGCTCGCGCTCCACGGCGGTTTCGATGGCCGTCACCTCTTCGGCGATGGCTTCCACCTTCTCCACCAGCTTGCGGTCAGCGATCTTGGAGCGGCGCTTGCCGATTTCGGTCTTGAGGCCGAGCTTTTCGTCCACCGCCTTCATCTCATCGACCAGCTTGTTGGAGATGAGCTCCTCGGAGGCCAGGAGGCGCTTCAGCTCCTTCTGCTCCTTGGAGAGGTCTTTGTGCTCGCCGCGGATCTGCATTTCCTCGAGCTTGCGCAAGGCGCGCAAACGCATGTTGAGGATGGCTTCGGCCTGGTTTTCCGTCAGCGTGAAAGTCTTCATCAGGACGGGCTTGGGCTCGTCCTCGGTGCGGATGATCTTGATCACCTTGTCGAGGTTCAAGAAGACCGCGAGATAGCCTTCCAAGACCTCCAAACGGGCAGCGATCTTTTCCAGGCGATATTTGGTGCGGCGCTCCAGAACCGTGCGGCGGTGATTGATGAAGGACTGCAAGGCATCGCGCAGGCTCATCACCCGCGGGACCAAGCCGCCGTCCAGCACGTTCATGTTGAGCGGCACGCGGGTCTCAAGGTCGGACTGACGGAAGAGCTGCTCCATCAGGACGTTCTCGTCTACCGTGCGGGTCTTGGGGATGAGGACGATGCGGATGTCTTCGGCGGACTCATCCCGCACGTCATCCAAGAGCGGCACCTTCTTCTGCTCGATCAGCTCGGCAATGCGCTCGATCAGCTTGGCCTTCTGGACCTGATAGGGAATCTGGTCGACCACGATCTGATAGGAGTTACGAGCGCCCTCTTCCCTGGACCAGCGGGCACGCACGCGGAAGGAGCCCCGGCCGGTGCGATAGGCCTCGGCAATGGCGTCCGGGCCATCCACCACAATGCCGCCGGTCGGAAAGTCCGGGCCCTTGATGTGCTTGAGCAGGGTTGCGTCGCGGCAACCGGGATTCTTGATCAGCTCGATGGTTGCGGCGCAGAGCTCACCCAGATTGTGGGGCGGGATCGAGGTCGCCATACCCACGGCGATACCGTTGGAGCCGTTGGCGAGGAGGTTCGGGAAAGCGGCGGGCATCACCACCGGCTCATCCTCGGAGCCGTCATAGGTGGGGCGGAAGTCCACCGCGTCCTCGTCGAGCCCTTCCATCAGCATGATGGCGGCTTCGGTCAGGCGGGCTTCGGTGTAACGCATGGCGGCCGCGCTATCGCCGTCGACATTGCCGAAATTGCCCTGGCCATCGACCAGCGGGTAGCGGACGGCGAAGTCCTGCGCCAGACGCACCATGGCGTCATAGACCGCCGTGTCACCATGGGGGTGGTATTTACCGATGACGTCACCGACCACGCGGGCGCACTTCTTGAAGCCCTGGCTCGGGTTCAGCCCCAAGAGCCGCATGGCATAGAGCAGACGGCGATGGACGGGCTTCAGGCCGTCGCGGGCATCCGGCAAGGCGCGCTGGGTGATCGTGGACAAGGCATAAGCG
This sequence comes from Rhizomicrobium palustre, assembly GCF_011761565.1. Taxonomy (NCBI): domain Bacteria; kingdom Pseudomonadati; phylum Pseudomonadota; class Alphaproteobacteria; order Micropepsales; family Micropepsaceae; genus Rhizomicrobium; species Rhizomicrobium palustre. The sequence goes on from NZ_JAASRM010000001.1 coordinate 4,067,327, forward strand.
AGGTAGCGCTCGCTCAAAGCCGAGTGCAGCGGTTCCGGGCGGATATCGTCAACGACAGGCTCAACGGTCTTGGGCATTACAAACTCTCAAAATCAACCGAACCCTCCCCCTGAGGGAGGGCTATCGCTTATGGGAATTGGCACCGATTGTCATCCCCAGCCGCGAGCGACGCGAAGATGCCCGAGGCCTTCAGCGATACCCCCCATATGGGAGGGTGGGCTTTCTACTTCGATTCGCGTCCGGTCTCTGCCGCGAGTGCTTCCAGGCGCAGGCGGGCTTGGGGCATTTGCTTGCCGTTGGGGCGGAGCGCGCGTTCGAGAAGGAAATGCCCGGTAAGCGCGAGACCCACAGAGATATCCTCAAGTGAAATCTGAGCCGCGGGATCGCTCAGGAACGGCGGCAGAACAAAGAGCCTGCCCTTATAAGGTGCCCCTGCCGCCTCCGAGACCGCCCGACCGGATTTGGGAGAAACATAGATCAGGTTCTCGGTCTCACCCGTGGCGGCGCAGGATTTCAGATCGAGGCCGAAGCCGAGGGTTTCCAGGAGGCCCGCCTCCCAGCGGACATAGAGCGCGCCCCAATGTGCGATGCCGTCTTCCATCATGGCATCAAGGAGAATGTTGGCAGCGACAAATACCGGATCGTAATACGGCGCGCGTTCAGGAAGGGTTGCGCTGGCGAGCGAAGAAAAGGCGTTAAGCCCAATCAGTGCCTCGCGATTTTCCATCAATGCACCTGCGCGGGCACGCGCGGGTTCGACGGCGAAAGAGCCCAGATGTTCGGAGAGCCGGGCTCGCCAGACCAACTGCACGGAGTTGCCGGGCTGCATGACGGGCTTCAGTTTGCGCGAGCCACGCACCAGCCCTGCGGTGCGGCCATGATCGCGGGTGAGCACCTCGAGCACGCTGGCGCTCTCGCCATGCTGGCGGACGGATAAGACGATGGCCTCGTCAGTCCATTCCATGAGGGGTTACCAAAGCTGCACTCATTGTCATCCCGGACGCGCCTCAACGATTTCGAAGTTTAGCACTTTGGCGCGATCCGGGACCCACTCAGAAATATGGATGTTGTTGAAGTGGGTCCCGGCTCTGCGCGCCCCTCCGCACGTAGTGCTTCGGAACGCTTGGCCGGGATGACAATGGGGCGTGGCGCGCCCGGGATGACAGTGAGGGGTGAGACGCGTTCGGTCGCGAGATGGTTCACTCCTCCGGAAACTCAAGCCCGATTTCGCGGTAGTGCTCGCGCTTATCGGCCCAGTCTTCACGCACTTTCACAAACAGGAAAAGGTGCACCCGGCGCTCAAAAATCTGTTCAAGCTCTTTGCGAGAAGCGGCCCCGATGTCTTTGACGGTCTTGCCATTTTTGCCAAGCACGATGCCCTTCTGGCCGTCGCGCTGGACATAGATGATCTGATCGATTTTCACCGAGCCGTCTTGGCGTTCTTCCCACTTCTCGGTCTCCACCGCGGTGGCATAGGGAAGCTCTTCATGCAGGCGCAGATAGATTTTTTCGCGCGTGATCTCGGCAGCCAAGAGGCGCGAGGGAATGTCGGCGGCCTGATCCGGCGAATAGAGGAAGGGGCCTTCCGGCATCTTCGACCCGCACCACGTGGCGAGGTCTTCGAGGCCATCGCCCTTGAGGGCGGAGATCATAAACACCTGCTCGTAGACGCCGGTCTCGTTCAGCTTCTGGACCAGCGGCAGCAGATCCTCGCGCTTCATGGCGTCGATCTTGTTGAGTGCCAGGGCGGCCTTGCGCCCGCTCTCCTGCAGCCCCTTGATGATGCTTTCGGTGTCGGAGGCGGCATGGCCATTCGGCTTTTCATGCAGGTCATGGGCGTCGACGAGATGCACCACGGCATCGGCATCGCCTGCCCCGCTCCAGGCAGCCGCGACCATGGCGCGGTCGAGGCGGCGGCGCGGCTTGAAGATGCCAGGCGTGTCCACGAAGACGAGCTGGGTATCGCCGCGCATGGCGACGCCGCGGACATTGCTGCGGGTGGTCTGCACCTTGGGGCTGACGATGGCGACTTTGGAACCCACCAGGGCGTTCACCAGGGTGGATTTGCCGGCATTCGGGGCGCCGATAATGGCCGTGAAGCCGCAACGGGTCATAAGAAACTCCAATCAACATGGCCTGATGCGGCCATCAAACATTCGTCATGGCCGGGCTCCGACCCGGCCATCCATCTAAATCACGCCCATGGTGCCAAATGGTACCATGGACGGCCGGTTCAAGCCCGGCCATGACGGTGAAAGGTAGGACGGCATATTCCTCATACCGCTTTACCTACACTGATAAGCATTTTACGGGCGGCGTCCTGCTCGGCCTCGCGTTTGGAGGTGCCAGTGCCGGTTTGAGGCTCCTTGCCGATCACCGCGACTTCCACCGAGAAGACCGGGGCATGGTCAGGCCCTTCCCGGCCAACCACCTTATAGACCGGCGCGCCCGATTTGGCGCCCCTGCTCTGGGCCCATTCCTGAAGCCGGGTCTTGGCGTCCCGCATCTCCTCGGTAAGGCTGGCGAAGGTCTCGACCCAATAGCGCTCGATGAAGCGCTTGGCGGCATCCACCCCGCCATCAAGATAGAGGGCGGCGATCACCGCCTCGGTGGCGCCGGAGGTGATGGCGATCTTGCGCCGCCCGCCGCTGCCCTGCTCGGAGCGCGCCAGAATGAGATGGTCGGCAATCCCCGAAGCTTCAGCGGCTGCGGCGCAGGCTTCCGCCCGCACGAGATGGTTGAACTTCAGCGCTAGATCGCCTTCGTTATCCTTGGGGTAAATCTCATGCAGCTTCTCGGCGGCGATCAACCCCAGGACGCGGTCGCCCAAAAATTCCAGGCGCTCATTGGAGCCCGAGCCAGAGGCGGAGGCATGGGTCAGCGCCCGCCTCAGAAGATGCTTGTCCTTGAAAGTATGCCCCAGCCGCTCTTCGAGCCCAGCCAGCGCCTCAGTCGATCGCGCGGAAGAGGCGGGCGAAGCGGACGGCCCGCGGCCAATGCCAGAAGGTGAAGACACCGGTTTTTCGCTCATCAATGGAGAAGAATTTGAGTTCGGCTTTGCCGATAAGGTTTTCAGCCGGAACATAGCCGACAATGCCGCGGCTGTCGTCCGAATCGTCCCGGTTGTCACCAAGCATGAAATACTGCCCGGCAGGCACGGTGTACACCGCAGTCGTGTCGCTGGGGCCATCGCTCTCTCGATCTAGCACGAGATAGGATTTGCCGCCCGGCAGCGTCTCGCGGTAGCGCGCGACATGGTGAATATAGCCGTTCTCGTCCTCGATGTAATCGGCCACGCGGAGCTTCGGCACGGGCTTGTCATTGAGGTAGAGCACACCATGACGCATCTGCACCCGATCTCCGGGCAGGCCGATGACGCGTTTGATAAAATCCCGTGACGGATCTGAAGGCAGCGCGAAGACCACGACGTCACCGCGTTCCGGCGCACGTGCAAAAAGCGGCTTGAAGGACGGCAGGAGCCGACCCCAGGGGAGCGCATAGCGGCTGTAGCCATAGGCGAATTTCTCGACCAGCAGGAAGTCGCCGACGAGCAGCGTCTCCTCCATTGAGCCGGAAGGGATGTTGTAGGGCTGATAGAGCAGTGTTCTTTCCGTGAGCGCGATGAGCAGCGCCAACGCGAGTACCTTCAGGATATCCCACCAGGATTCCACGGGCGCCGCCTCTGCCCTGCCCTCGCCCGAAGATGTCTGTTGCCCGCCCATGGAAAGAGGGAACCGGATGCCAGCGCCAAGGTCAAGCTTGGTTCAGTTAGGCCGGGTTGGCCGAGATGATCACGATGGCCTGGGCGAGCGGGAAATCGTCAGTGATGGTAAGATCGATTTGCGCCACCATGCCCGGTGGGGTGATTTCTTCCAACCGTTTCAAGGCGCCGCCGGTAAGCTGCATGGTCGGCTTGCCGCCAGGAAGATTCACAACCCCCATATCGCGCCAATAGACGCCCCGGTTGATGCCGGTGCCGAGCGCCTTGGCCGTCGCCTCCTTGGCGGCAAAACGCTTGGCATAGCTCGGGGGCCGATTGGCGCGGCGGTCGGATTTGGCGCGTTCGACATCGGTGAAGATGCGATTGAGAAACCGCTCGCCATATTTGGCGATGGACTCTTCCACCCGGCGGATGTCGATGAGGTCGTTGCCAATACCGAGGATCATGGAGGTGGGTTTCCTTGCGTGTCAGTAGGCAGGATTTGCGGCATCAGACGGGCAGCCTCGCCGAAAAGCGCAGGATAGAGATCGGCCCAATGCGGATTATCGCGCTCGATCAAGCTTCGCTTCCAATCCCGCCGCCACCGTTTCAAACGTTTTTCCCGATGGCTTCGACAATATCGCCGTATTCTTCAAACCACACCAAGCGATGAACGGCATGTTTTTTCGTGAAGCCCGGCACCGCCCCTTCGCGATGCTCGTGAATCCTACGCTCAAGGTCGTTGGTCACGCCGACATATAGCGTGCCTTGAGGGGCACTCGCGAGCATGTAGACGTAATAACAGTGGTCGCGCATGCCCCCTATCATACCAAAGTTGTCATCCCGGCCAAGCGCTGCTCTCAGGTGGCTGAAATGTGCCGTGATGACGGGGCAGCGCGCAGAGCCGGGACCCACTTCGAAATCCGCGCTGGCGGAAAAGTGGGTCCCGGATCGCGCCATTCTGCCAGATGCTGAGATCATCGTGGCGCGTCCGGGATGACAGGGGGCTCTATTTTTCCCCCTCTATTTCCCCCGTGCCTCGTCCATCAATTGGCGCATGCGGCGGATGGAGCCTTCGAGGCCGACGAAGATCGCTTCGCCGATCAGGTAATGGCCGATGTTGAGTTCCTTGATTTGCGGGATGGCGGCGATGGGCTGAACGTTTTCGTAGGAAAGCCCGTGACCCGCGTGAATTTCGAGGCCGAGCGAAGCGCCAAAAGCGGCGGCTTCCTCGCATTTCTTCAGAAGGCGCTGCTGCTCAGCACCCTTGGCTTCGCTATAGGCGCCGGTATGCAGCTCCACCACCGGCGCGCCAAGCTTGCGCGAAGCTTCAAGCTGGGCCTTATCGGGCTCGATGAACATGGAGACGCGGATGCCCGCCTCGACCAGCTCGGTCACGATAGGCTTCAAGCGGTCGAACTGGCCGACGGCATCGATGCCGCCCTCGGTGGTGCGCTCCTGACGGTTCTCCGGCACGATGCAGCAGGCATGCGGCAGATGCTCGAGCGCGATCCTTTTCATCTCCTCGGTCGCGGCCATTTCGAGGTTGAGCGGAATACGCAGCTCAAGACGCAAAGCCTCGATGTCGTGATCGGAGATATGGCGGCGATCTTCGCGAAGGTGCGCCGTAATACCATCCGCGCCCGCCGCTGCCGCCATCATCGCCGCCCGAAGAGGGCTCGGATGCGAGCCGCCGCGCGCCTGACGCACGGTCGCCACATGATCGATGTTCACACCAAGACGAAGTTTGTTCATTTGAAACTCCCTTTAACCTCCCCCTTGCGGGGAGGTCGAAGCGCAACGCGCTTCGGGTGGGGGACTATACCGGCGAGCAGGAGTCATGAGTACCCCCACCCGAAATTTGCTCCCGCAAATTTCGACATCCCCCGCAAGGGGGAGGCAAAATTCAAGGGGAAGATGAAATTACAGGCTCGCGCTTGGTTGTTGCGGCTCTTCGGGTTCGCGCACGCGATCGACAGATTCAACCACATCGGTGACGCGCAAGGCGCCCTGGATGTTCTGCAGATGCACGACGTCGCGCACCACCACATCCACCTGGAAATCGAAAAAGAGCTCGTTTCGGGCGATGGTCTTCATGTTGAAGATATTGCCGCCGGCATTGCCGATGGCGGTCATCGCCGCCCCCAGCGAACCATTGGCGTTGCGCACCCGCACTTTCAAACGGGCGACGGAAGGCCCCATCTCGGCGGCGTGCGTGCCCCAGGCAACGTCCAGCCATTCGATGGATTTGTCGTTCTGGGCGCGCTCAAGCTCGGCACAGTCTATGGTGTGGATCACCGCGCCCTCGCCCGGCGCCATCAAACCGACGATACGATCGCCGGGCAGCGGATGGCAGCATTGGCCGAGTTTATAGGCGACGCCTTCGGTGAGACCGCGAATAGAGATACGCTTACCTTCCACCGGCTGCTCCAAAAGCGCGCGCTTGCGCCGTTCGGGGTCCTGCTTCAGTTCGGGGTAAACCGCTTCCAAGACGTCACGCGCGCGCAACCCGCCATGGCCGATCTGCGCCATGACATCATCGACTTTGGAGACGCCGAGCTTCTTGGCGACGCCCTCCACCGCCTTATCGGTCAGCGGCAGATTCTCGTCGGCGAAAACCTTCTCCAGAATCTTGCGGCCGAACTTAATGTGCTCGCCGCGCTGCTGCTGGCGCAGGAATTTGCGGATTTCGTTGCGCGCCCGGCCGGTGATGACGAATTGCTCCCAGAGCGGTGACGGGGTTTCGTCCTTGCCCGCGATGATCTCGACCTGATCGCCATTGCGTAAGGGGACATAGAGCGGCGCCGGAGCCCCATTCACCTTGGCCCCGAGGGTGCGGTGACCCAGATCGGTATGGACCTGATAGGCAAAGTCGATCGGCGTCGCCCCGCGCGGCAAAGGAATGAGATCGCCTTTGGGGGTGAAACAGAAAACCTGATCCTGGAACAGATTGAGCTTGGACTGCTCGAGAAATTCTTCCGCTGTCGAACCATTTTCGAGAAGATCGACCATTTCGCGCAGCCATTCATAGCCGCGGTTTTCGCCGAACTCGCCCGGATCGGAATGGACATCGCGATAGCGCCAATGGGCGGCGATGCCGCGCTCGGCGACCTCGTGCATTTCCTTGGTGCGGATTTGGATTTCCACGCGCTGACGCTCCGGCCCGATAAGGGTCGTGTGCAGGGATTTGTAGCCGTTGGGCTTAGGTGTGGAGATGAAATCCTTAAAGCGGGCCGGGACCGCTTGCCAGGCCATGTGCAGAACGCCAAGCGAGCGATAGCAATCGGCCTCGTTGCGCACGATCACGCGGAAGGCGAAGATGTCCGAGAGCTGCTCGAAATTGATCTTCTTCTCTTGCAGCTTGCGCCAGATCGAAAATGGACGCTTGGAGCGGCCATAGACCCAGCAATCGATGTTGTGCTCAGCGAGCTTGCGCTTGATGTGGTCGGACACGCGGTCGACCAGCTTGCCGCGCGAGGTATCAAGCCGCTCCAGCCGCGTGACGATGGATTTGCGCGCTTCGGGATAAAGCTCCTGGAAGGACAGATCCTCCAGCTCCTCGCGCATATGCTGCATGCCGATGCGGCCCGCCAGAGGGGCGTAGACGTCGAAGGTCTCCTGCGCGATGCGGCGGCGCTTTTCCGGCTTCTGGATGAAATGCAGGGTGCGCATGTTGTGCAGGCGGTCGGCGAGCTTGACCAGGAGCACGCGGATATCGGCCGACATGGCCAGCATCAGCTTCCTGAAATTCTCGGCCTGTTTGGTGCGCTCGGAAAAGACCTCGAGGCCGGTCAGCTTGGTGACACCGTCCACAAGATCGGCGATCTCCTTGCCGAAATTCTCCTGGATGTCCTCGTAGGTGGCGACGGTATCCTCGATAGTGTCGTGCAGCAGCGCCGTGGCGATAGACGCTTCGTCCAGCTTCAGCTCGGTGAGAATCGCGGCCACTTCCAGAGGGTGGGCGAAATAGGGATCGCCGGAGGCACGGAATTGCTTGCCGTGCGCCTTCATGGCGTAAACATACGCCTTATTCAGCAGCGCCTCACTGGCCTCGGGATCGTAGGCTTTGACCTTATCGACAAGATCGGTCTGCCGCATCAATTTGCGCCGCCCGCGCGGACGCGGCGGATTGAGCGAGACGACGTTATTCTTGTCTTCCGATTGGGGCGAAGCGGTCATACCCATATTATATAGGCACAAGATATTGCTTTGCGGAATTGATGTTGCCTCAGAGGCTTAAAAAAAGCCTCCGCGATGCCGTGAAACAGCAGGCGCCCGCGCAAATCGCGGATTATCCGAACCGCGATATGGCCAAAAATGCAAAAGGCCGGAGTCGCCCCCCGGCCTTCGCGTATCTCTGTATCGGCGAGACTTACTCGTCGTAGTCCTCGACCGGCTCCGGCTGGGGCTCGGCGCGGCGCTGCGCTTCGCTGGTCAGGGCGCGCAGGAGCTCTTCTTCCGTCACCTGACGGAACGCGGGATCTTCGCGCGCATCGTCGGTATCGGGACGGGCTTCCTCCGGCTCATCGACTTCGGCATGCTTCTGCAGCGATTTGATGTGATCTTCGCGCAGATCTTCCGGCTTGAGCACCTCGGCAGCGATTTCGCGCAAAGCCACGACGGGGTTTTTGTCCCGATCGCGATCAACCATGGTGTCCGCTCCGCCGGAGAGCTGACGGGCGCGGAAAGCAGCCGACAGAACCAGATCAAAGCGGTTCGGAATCTTGTCTACGCAGTCTTCAACAGTGACGCGAGCCATTCGCTATACCCTAACGTTTTCGGGAGGCCGGGGAACCTATAGGAAACGGCCAGCCGGGGCAAGCCCATGATTTTCGCCCTTATTCTGCCTGATTCCCGGCCTGAGCGGGGACAGAATTCCCGCCCTGACCCTGTAAAAGTGCCATTGCCCGGCGCCACGTCTCCCAAGCCTGGGCAGCCACCATCGCCACCACGAAAATGAGCCCGGCGTCGGTATAAAGCAGGACTGAGTCGGAGTGCGGCCCCATGGGGTCGCCGCCGAAGGTCTGCCGTGCCGCGTAGCGCAAGGCCAAAAGGCCCAGAAACAGCGCCATCCCGACCACGGAGGTTTTAGAGGTGATGGTGCCGGTCGCTGTATCGATCGAGAGCGTCTGATGGCTGGCGAGGACATAACCAAGCCCTGCCCCAACCACCGCACAGGCGGCGAAGATTGCCAGGTTGAGGCTGGTGAGCGCGGGCGGATGCAGCATCGCCAGCGCCAGAATGACCACAAGGAAAACGGGGCGAATCCACAGCTTGTTAGGCTTGAGCGGCCGCCCGCGCATGTTGCGCACCATGCGCAAGGCTAAAAGCCCCAGGAAAACCCCTGGCCCGACATAAGAAACGTACCCGCTCGCCATAGCCACCCCACTTGAACGCAGAGAAGCTTAGAGCAATTCGCATCAGAAGGAAGCGCAGCCGCGTGTCTCAAATTGTAATACCGCTTCCTGATGAAAGCGCCGCTTGTAGGCGGCACGTACGGCCTCGAGCTTTTCCGATGCCGCCGTCGGAAGCACTACAATCAGGTGCTTGGATTTCTCACGCACGATGCCCTCAGCTCCACGCCACTGCCCGTTTGCCTCGAGCAAGGTGAAGCCATCCGGAAAACGCGGCGTGATCTCGGCATCGGCAAAGTTCTGCCATTCCCTCTCTGAGACCTCGCCGCCATCGCGCATACCGCGTCCAAAAAAAATATCAGCCTTTACCATGGCGCGTTCACCAAGCGGACATTGAGACTCAGACACGCCAGCGCAGCCGGCCACAATAGATGCCAAAAACAACAGCGCCAAACACCGCATCACGTCCTCCAAAGGTGAATCATATGTCACCGAACCCGATTCCTGAACATTCCCTAAAGTATTGAATTGTCTATAATTTGTCCCCGGCTCCGAGGTACGCGTTTACTTCTCATTAAGGGGTGGAGCGCAGCCTTGAACGCGTTCGAGTCACGCGCGTTTGCGTACAGAAGGAGACATGCGTATGTCCCAACAAGGCCGGTACCGGGGGGGAAAAGCCAAAGAGTTCACTATCGGTCACATCACCATGGCCGATCTTCCGCCTCGCGATACCGTGCGCTGGGTATCCAGCCGCAAAGCCACTGTGGTGGAGGCGGTGCAATGCGGTGTCATCACCCTTGCCGATGCCTGCAGCCGCTATGCTCTGTCGCTAGAGGAATTCCTCTCCTGGCAGCGCGCGTTGGAACAGGGCGGCACACCGGGATTGCGCGCGACCAATCCAGCCAAGCCGAAGGAGCATTAGCTGAAGGCTAAGCCGAGGAACACGAGGTGTCAGCGCCCTTCCCCATCAGGAGAGGCGCTGAACCGCGTCACGCTCTTTCGAAGGCAGTGCCGACAGTAATTGCGACAGAGGCACCCGTGAAACGGGATGACGCCAATCCGGCGCGATATCGCTGAGCGGCACCAGCACAAAAGCGCGCTCGCTCAGACGCGGATGCGGCAGCACAGGCCAGTCCGTCTCGATGCGCTCATCATAAGCAAGTAGATCGAGATCAAGTGTGCGTGGGCCATTCACATGCGCACGCACCCTTCCAAACCTCTCTTCCACAGCATGCAGCAGCGTGAGCAACGATGCTGGATCACGCTCTGTTGCGATCTCTGCCACGGCATTGACGTAAGGTGGATCAGCGGGATCCGGCCAAGCGGGTGTGCGGTATAATGCTGAAACCTTCAGCACGCGAACACTTTGGGCAGCGAGTTCCTTCAGCGCAGCTTTCAGCGTGACATGCGGCTCACCCACCGAAGAGTCGAGGTTCGCGCCGAGTGCAATCAATATCATACCTATCCTGCCTTGCGCCGCACCGCGGTTGGTTTAGAACTTGAAGCCGGGCCACGGGGGATTTGCCCGCTCGGTCGTTTATTTTTACGGAGGTTATTATGCTGTTCTATCCGCAAGAGAAACTAGCGCTCTTCATTGACGGTGCCAATTTGTATGGCGCCGCGAAAGGGCTGCAATTCGATATCGATTACAAGCGGCTTCTGGAACTCTTCGCCCGCAAGGGAATATTGGTGCGCGCCTTCTATTACACCGCCGTCGCTGAGGATCAGGAATTCTCGCCTCTGCGTCCGCTAGTGGATTGGCTCGACTACAACGGCTTCTCGGTCGTGACCAAACCGCTCAAGGAATTCACGGACGCGCAAGGCCGCCGCCGCGTGAAGGGCAACATGGATATCGAACTTGCCATCGATGTGATGGAGATGAGCGATCAGGTGGATCACATCGTGATCTTCTCGGGCGATGGCGATTTCCGCCGCCTGGTGGAAGCTGCCCAGCGCAAGGGACGCCGCGTCAGCGTGGTTTCCACAATCCGCACCCAGCCTCCGATGGTCTCCGACGAATTACGACGTCAAGCCGATAATTTCATCGAACTCGATGAACTCAAGGCCTTGATCATGCGTGAAGGCGGCATGCGCAGCGCCCATTCCATGAATGAGCAAGTGGCGCCGTAATTCGCGCCAAATTTGATTTTCTTTTGCGCGCGGCGGAAAAATTTCTTCACCTCCAGAAGGAGAAATTTCGCTGGAAGGCTCAGCGCCTTGGCCTATAACATTTGTTATGACCTTGGAACCGCCGCGTGACTGCCGCCTCTGCCCTCGCCTCGCCGCCTTTCGCGATGAGAACGCAGAAAACTATCCTGATTTCTATAATGGCCCGGTGCCGAGCTTCGGCAAATCCGATGCGCGGCTGCTGATCGTTGGCCTTGCGCCTGGCCTTAAAGGCGCCAATCGCACTGGTCGCCCATTCACTGGCGATTACGCGGGCGACCTTTTGTATAAAATGCTGCTGAAGCATGGCCTCGCCACAGGCCGCTATGAGCAGCGTCCCGATGACGGCATGAAGCTGACCGGCTGCACCATCACCAATGCGGTGCGCTGCGTGCCGCCTGAGAACAAGCCGCTGCCGTACGAAACCAAGACCTGCAGGCGTTTTTTGATCGCGCAGATCGAAGCGATGCAGAATCTGAGGGCGATTTTGACGCTCGGCAAAGTCTCACATGACAGCGTTTGCGACACGCTGGGGCTGAAGAAATCGCAATATCCCTTCAAGCACGGCGCGGCTTATAAGGTCGACGATGTCACGCTGGTGTCGAGCTATCACTGCTCGCGCTACAACACGAATACGGGCGTGTTGACAGAAGCGATGTTCGAAAGCGTGATCAAACTCGCGAAGAAGGCGGCGCTGGGATAAGGGCGCTTAAAAATGGATGGCCGGGTCAAGCCCGGCCATGACGAGATGGATAGGGCTGACTGCTATTCAGCCTTTTGCGGTGCGGCTTTTTCCGTCCACTGGTCATAGGCTTCCACGGCTTGCGCGGCGTACATCACCGAAGGACCAGCCCCCATATAGATCGCGGTTGCGACCGTCTCCATCACCTCTTCACGGCTGGCGCCATATTTACGCGCGGATTCGGCATGAAAGGCGATGCAGGGATCGCAGCGCGTGGCGACCGCAATGCCGAGCGCAATCAGTTCCTTGGTCTTGGAATCCAGCGCCTTGGGCGTGATCGCTGCCCCGGCCATGGCGCCGAAGGCCTTCATCACATCGGGAATACCGCCGCGCAATTCCTTGGTGAGACCGGTCATCTCAGCTGCGATGTGGGGCCAATCCTTGAACATGCATAATACTCCGTTGGAACGGAGTGTATATTAGAGTTTTCTAATATGTTTTCAAGAGGCGAAGCGCCGCGGGTTCAGCCGCTGTAGCGCTCTTCCTTCCAGGGATCGCCTTCATTGTGATAACCGCGCACTTCCCAGAAGCCGGGCTGATCAATGGCGGAAAACTCGATCCGGGTCACCCATTTGGCGCTTTTCCAGAGATACCAATCCGGAATGATCACCCGCACCGGACCGCCATGCTCGCGGGATATCGGCGCCCCCTCCCAACTGTGGGCGAGGAGCACGTTGCCTTCGGCGAAGACATCGAGCTTCACATTGGTGGTGTAGCCGTCATAGGCGGTGAAGAGCACATGCCGCGCGTCGGCTTTCGGCTTGACGATATCGAGCAGGGTTTTAGCTGAAACACCACGCCAGTGATTGTCATAGCGGCTCCATTGCGTGACGCAGTGGATGTCGGAGACGAAATCCTCCTGCGGCAGCGCCATGAATTCGGGCAGCGTGAAGACGGCGGGATTTTCCACCGCCCCGCCGATGCGCAGACGCCAGCGATCCGGGGCGACATCGGGCTGAGCGCCCAAATCCAGCACCGGCCAGTTCTTCACCTCACGCTGGCCGGGCGGCAGACGGTTGACATGCCCAAGATCAGGCCGCCCCGTGATCAACCGCTTATCGGAGGCCCATTGCTCCTTGGAGCGAATGAGCTTGTCTTTGATTCCTTTAAGGAAATCAGATGGTTCGCCGTCAGACATGGAAGCATTCTAAAGCGGCGAAGCACAAATGGCGAGGGCGTAGAGAAGCTCCACTCCATCAACCCTCCCCCTGAGGGAGGGTCGAAAAACGCTCGCGTTTTTCGGGGAGGGGTTAGTCGAGACCTATTCGATCTGACTGGCAATAAAAGTGGCCGCGTCTGCCGTTTGGCGCATTTGGGACAGGTTCTCGGAGGCTACGACATACCCCTCCCCGAAATTTCGCTCGCTCCGCTCACAAAAATTTCGACCCTCCCTCAAGGGGAGGGTAAAAATAAACCTTATCCCTTGTCCCGCATCAGACGCGCCTTATCGCGGGCCCAATCGCGCTGCTTTTCGGTTTCGCGCTTATCGTGCAGCTTCTTGCCCTTTGCGATGCCGAGTTCGATTTTCGCGATGCCCTTCAAATTGAAATAGAGCTTCAGCGGAATGAGGGTCAGGCCTTCGCGCTGCACGGCGATGGAGAGCTTCTTGGCTTCCGCCTTATGCACCAGCAATTTACGGACGCGCTTGGGCTCATGGCCGAAACGGTTGGCGTGGCTGTATTCGGGAAAATTGGCGTTGATCAGCCAGATCTCGCCATCTTTGGCCTGGGCATAGGATTCCGCAATCGTGGCGCGGCCGGTGCGCAACGACTTCACTTCCGAGCCCATCAGCTGAATCCCCGCCTCGAACGCAGACGAGATGGCGTAGGAAAAATGGGCCTTGCGATTTTCCGCGACGATCTTGCGGTCGTCGTCTTTCTTCTTCTTGGCCACGAGGGGCTCCTGATCAAACCGCTATTATATAGGGAGCATATGAAACATGTCATCCCGGGCGAGCAGTGACGCGTAAGCGGCGCTGAGAGACCCGGGACCCACCCGGTCATCTCTTAAGCGGAGACGTGGGTCCCGGATCGCGCCCAAGTGCGTACGAAACGACCTCGCTGGGCGCGTCCGGGATGACAGTAGTGCTGCCCTACCCGATCAAACCCACCTCTTCCATCGCGGCGCGGACTTTAGCGCGGGCGGTGTCGGTGGCGGCCATCATGGGTAGGCGGACCTCGTCGCTGCAGAGACCGAGCAAGGAAGCAGCGTATTTCACCGGCGCGGGGCTCGGCTCGCAGAACATCGCCTCATGCAGCGGCATCAGCTTGGTCTGGATTTCCAGCGCCTTGGTCCAATTACCCTGACGGCAGGCTTCGTGGAACTCCGAGCAGAGCTTCGGGGCGACATTGGCCGTCACAGAGATCACGCCCTGGGCGCCCTGGATCATATAAGCGAGCGCCGTGCCGTCTTCGCCGGAGAGCTGCACCCAATCGGGACCGCAGGAGATGCGTTCGCGCAGCACGCGGGCGAGATTGGCGGTGGCATCTTTGGTGCCGACGATGTTCGGCAGCTTCGACAACCGCGCCATGGTCTCGACCGAGATGTCCACGATGGCGCGCGCCGGGATGTTATAAAGAATGATCGGAATATCGACCGCACCCGCGACGGCGGCGAAGTGGCGGTAGATGCCTTCCTGCGACGGCTTGTTGTAATAGCCGGTCACCGACAACACCGCATCGGCACCCTGCTCTTTTGCGTGACGGGTGAGCGAAATGGCTTCGGCGGTGGAATTGGAGCCCGCGCCCGCGATCACCGGGACCTTGCCCGCCGCTTCCTCGATGCAGATATCGATCACCCGCATATGCTCGTCATGGCTGAGGGTCGGCGACTCGCCGGTGGTGCCACAGGGCACAAGACCGTTGGAGCCCTCGGCAATCTGCCAGCGCACCAGGCGGCGGAACGCCTCCTCATCCACCTTGCCGTCCTTCATGGGCGTGATCAGGGCGGGAATGGAGCCTCTCAAATCCTTAGGCGAAAACGGCATGGGCCACCTCGTTATGCGGGCGTCAAAATAGCGCCAAAGAACTGTCAAGCAAGGTGCTTACCGCCGCGCAGGCCATTCGCCCAACCCTTAATTATGCAACAGGGAACACATTAGGTTTGTAGTGTGTCCTGCGCGGCCGTTAAGGTTGAGCCGCATCCCCCGGACAAGACCCATGCTTTCCCGTGCCCTGCCCCTATTGGCCCTTGTTTCTGTGGGGGCTGTGGCCGTGGCCGAGGCGCAACCGCTGCCGCAAGGCGTTATCCGCAAAGGTGATGTCATCACCATGCAGCCGGTGGCAGAGAGCGATTCTGTACAACCTGCCGCCGCAGCGGAGTCGGAACGGCGCGACGCGGCGGTAAAAGTCCTCTCCCCCGCCGATCACGACCTTTTTACGCGCGCTTTCGATGCCGCTGACCGGGGCGATTGGCCGACAGCGCTGGGCCTCGCCCGCCAGGGTCACAACGCGACGGCGAAGCAGATCATCCAATGGCGCTATCTGCAGGATAAGAACGCCAAAGCGCCTTTCGCCGATATCGATGCCTTCCTGAGTGCCAATAGCGATTGGCCTAGGCGCAATATTCTTTTTGTACGGGCTGAAGAGCAGCTCGATCCGGCGACGCCGCCGGAAAAGATCATCGCCTGGTTCGGCAATCGTAATCCCATCAGCGCCATCGGCATGATCCGCCTGGGCGAAGCCTTGGTGGCGACCGGCAAAACCACGGCGGGCCAGCGCCTGATCCGCGACGGCTGGGTGGCGGGCGTGTTCGATCCCGATGTGGAACTCGCCATCGTTCAGAAGGACGGCGCGTATCTGACCCCCGACATTGATAAGAAGCGGCTCGATAATCTCGTCTGGTCGGATTCCATCAGCGCGGCCCGGCGGGAAATGGCGCGGGTGGACGATGCCAGCCAGAAGATCGCCAATGCGCGTATCGCCCTGCGTGCCGATCCCAAGCGCGGACAGCGCACGGTGGCGGAACTTCCGAGCGACCTCGCCAGCGATCCGCAGCTTTGGTTCGATGAGGCGCGTGCCGCCCGCAAGACACAGGATTTCGATCGCGCCGCCGAGCTTTTGCAGCGTCCACAACTGCGCGAGCTGTTCAAGACGCGCCCCGGCCCGCTATGGGCCGAGACCCATATCATCGCGCGCGAGATGATGAAGGAGGCCAAGAACGAGGTGGCGCTGCATCTCGTCAGCGAGACGGGGCTCTCCTCCGGCAGCGAATTTTCCGACGCGGAATTCCTCTCGGGCTGGATCGCACTGCGCTTCATGAAGGATGCGACCAGCGCCCTGCCCCATTTTCTTCGGCTGGCCGATGGCGTTTCGCGGCCCATCTCCAAGGCGCGGGCCTATTACTGGCAGGGCCGCACCTATGAGGAGCTGAACAAGCCGGATAAGGCTTACACAGCCTATCAGCTCGCCGCCGCCAATCCTGAGACCTTCTACGGCCAGCTTGCGCTCACGCGGATCGAAGAAGACCCCAAGCTGCACCTGCCGAGCCCGAAAGCCGAGGCAGCGCCCGCGACGGCAGCCTTCGAGCGCGATGATCTCGTCAAAGCGATGCGTGTGCTGGGCGATCTTGGGGCGCAGAATTACCTTCGTGCCTTCGCCGCGCGGTATCAGGAACTGCACCCAAGCCACGCCAAGAAGCTGATGCAGATGCTGACCGATATGGGCTATCGCGATGTGGCGCTGCGCGTTGCCAAGGCAGTGGGCTATGAAGGCCCCACCTATGCGGCCTACGCCTATCCAGTCATTCCGGTGCCCGAGTATCGCGGCAACGGCATCGCGCCGGAGCCCGCCCTGGTGCACGCCATCATCCGCCAGGAAACCGAATTCGATCCGCAGAGCGTCAGCGCCGCCAATGCCCGCGGCATCATGCAGTTGACGCTTGCGTCAGCCAAGGTGAACGCCAAGCGTGCGGGACTGCCCTATCGCCCCGGCGCGCTGACCACCGATGTGACCTATAATATGCAGCTCGGCATGACCGAGTTCTCGGCCTATCTCGCCAATTGGAACAACTCGGTGATCCTCTCGGCCGCCGCCTATAATGCCGGGGAGAGCAATGCCAAGCGCTGGGTACAGGTGTTCGGTGATCCCAGAAGCGCCGCGACCGATCCCGTCGACTGGATCGAATCCATCACCTATGGCGAGACCCGCAATTACGTGATGCGGATCGTGGAAAACTTACAGGTCTATCGAAACCGGATCGCGGGCAAGGACACACCTTTGCGTATCCTGGCCGATCTCTACACCCCCAGCATGCCCCCGCAGGCGAAGGTGTTACGTCCCCCGGTCACCGAACAGCCCGCCCCCGCCGAGAAAAAGAAAAAGCGGACGAGTTCGAACTGACAAGCTCGACTTAATTACGGAACAGCGAGAGCCATTCGCGGGCCAAACGCTGGGCTTCGGCGATTTGCGCCGGCAGCATTTCGCTCGCCACTTGGGCACGCCAGCTCTTGGCCTCTTCCACCCCACGCAGGGCGGCGAGATTGAACCATTTATGCGCCGCGACGAAATCCACGCCTACGCCGTTGCCGGTCGAGTAAGCCAGACCCAGATTGTAGAGCGCATCGGGACGCCCTTTCTGAGCTTCGGTTTCGTATTGCATCAAAGAGTCGACATCGACACAGGCCATAGCACGTCAGTCCCCCAGAACTGTCCTCTTCAGATATGTGGATAAGCCCACACGCTGGAGGCGATGGTTCCGCGATACCGACTAAGGCTTGGTTAACGTGAATCCGCCTTAATGGTTTATACGTGTTAGGATTTTCCGCTATGCGCGCGTCTCAGCGCAAGCTGTCGACGAGGTGCTGCGCCTGTTTTTTGATGGCGGGCCAAGCCTTTTGCTTTCGAATTTCGCGCGCGAAGCACACGCGGTAGCCCTTATCCGCCGCCGCCGAGAGGCGAAGATATTTATCGAAGGCCGCACGGATTTTTTGGTTGAAGGCGGTGAACGAGGTGTAGGCCGCGTTGGCTTCGGCCAGGGTTTTCTTCATCGGCGCCTGACAGACGGGTATGGGCGCGAGATGCGAGGAGACGCCCTCCTCGGCGATATAGACCCGCTCGCCATCGATCACCGCCGCGAGAAGTTTGGTCGGGCCCTGATCGAGAAGCGTTTCCTGCGCGTAGTCGCCAAGCCTCACCGCCACCTTGCGGCCCTTCGCGGCGACGGGGACCGAGCCATAGAACGTCGCGGAGGCATCGTTGGAGACCGTGAAGGTGAAAAAATCCTCGGTGCTGATCAGCTTATCGAGGTCGGCGGGTCTATCTTTCCGTTTCGCCAGCCAAGCGCGGAGCAATGGCATGGTCGAAACCACCACCTGCCCCCCATTCCCGGCGTAGCGCAGCCCATCCAATTGATCGAAGCCGACATCGCTGCCGACCAGCGTATCGCGATTGAGCTCCGGCTCTTTGGAATAGCCGGGCGCAGACAAGGGACCGATCAGCGTCTTCAGCCGCGCTTTGACATCGGTGAGCGCCTTTTCGTGACGCTTGTTATCGACGTATTTTGGGGGCGCGAAGGCGACGATGTAGCGATCACGGGCCGCGATATATTCGTCAAGCGGCGTGGCCGCGCCCGATGAGACGAAAAAAATAATGGAAAAACAAAGAACTGCGAATGTCTTTCGCATCTACTCTTCCCCTCACCGCGATCAGAGCCGCCAAAGCCGGGGAAAAGGATAGCCCAGAAACGGGCGGGCCGTGACAACCTTTAGACACCTGAGTGTCGGGGGTCGTCACGGCCTTTGCCTTGTCTCATCGGTTTCTCCCGAAAGGAGCAACCGTGATCTACCGCCGAAGCGGTGAAGACGGGTCAGAAGACTTACTTCGCCTTCTTCTTGGCGACTTTCTTCTTCGCGACCTTCTTCACGGCCTTCTTCACGGCTTTCTTGGCAACTTTCTTCTTGGCAACTTTTGGCATGAGAAGTGACTCCTCTAACGTTTTTGTCCGGTGAGACGACCTATATCGCCCCCCAAAACGCCAGCAATATGAGTGGGTTGAAGTAAAGAATGCAATACTACCCCTCGGAGCCCCAAAACGCCGTCAAGGCAAAAATGCATAAAAGCCCGAATTTACCGATATTAAATGCACTTCTTCCGTAAACGGACGAAAAAGCCTCGGAAAGCCTCTTGACGCCCTCCGAGGCTTCGCCTTGTACGAATCACCCTTAATCGGGCAGTCCGAGTCGGGTCTTGAGCAGTGCATTTACGGTGCCCGGATTGGCTTTGCCACCGGTCGCTTTCATCACCTGACCAACGAACCAACCCGCGAGCGCAGGTTTCAACTTCACCTGTTCGACCTTCTCAGGGTTCGCCGCGATGACTTCATCGACCGCTTTCTCGATGGCGGAGGTATCGGTCACCTGCTTGAGCCCCTTCGCCTCGACGATCGCGCGCGGATCACCGCCTTCGGACCAGACAATGTCGAGAACATCCTTGGCGATCTTTCCCGAGATGACATTCTCGGCGACCATCTTGATGATCTCTGCGTTCGCAGAAGCGGAGACAGGACCTTCGGTGATCGAGAGACCGGCCTTGTTCAATCGGCCAAAATACTCATTGTTCAACCAGTTAGCGGCCGCTTTTGCATCAACGCCGGCCTTCAGCATGGCTTCAAAATATTCCGCCGTCTCTTTTTCCGCGACCAGCACCAGCGCGTCATAGGTCGAAAGCCCCAGCGCCATGTAGCGGTCCTTCTTGGCGTCGGGAAGTTCCGGCAAGGAAGCGGCAATGTCATTGACCCAGCTCTGATCGAGCACCAGCGGCAGAAGATCGGGCTCGGGGAAGTACCTATAATCCTGCGCGTCTTCCTTGGAGCGCGTTGCGCGCGTCTCACCCGTCTTGGTGTCGAAGAGCAAGGTCTGCTGTTCGATCACCCCGCCAGATTCCAGCACATCGATCTGGCGGCGGCTTTCATAATCGATCGCCTGCACGATGAAGCGCATCGAGTTCATGTTCTTGATTTCACAGCGGGTATTGAACGGCGTCCCCGGCTTTCTGACCGACACATTGACGTCGGCGCGCATGGAGCCCTCCTCCATATTGCCGTCGCAGGTGCCGAGGTAGCGTACAATCGCCCGCAGCTTCTTCAAGAAGGCAGACGCCTCCTCCGCCGAACGCATATCGGGGCGGGTGACGATCTCCATCAACGCGATGCCAGCCCGGTTGAGGTCCACAAAAGAGTGGTCGGGGTGCTGATCGTGAATGGATTTGCCCGCATCCTGTTCCAAATGCAGACGTTCGATGCCCACGCGCGCGACTTCGCCGCCGGGTAGATCGACCAGAACCTCGCCCTCGCCCACGATGGGGTGCTTGTACTGCGAGATCTGATAGCCGTTCGGCAAATCAGCGTAAAAATAATTCTTCCGGTCGAAGATGCTGGTGAGATTGATCTGCGCCTTGAGGCCAAGCCCGGTGCGGACCGCCTGCTCGACGCAGAACTTGTTGATGACCGGCAACATGCCGGGCATGCCCGCATCGACGAAGGAGACCTGGCTGTTGGGGTCAGCTCCGAACGCGGTGGCCGCACCCGAGAACAGCTTCGCCTTGGAAAGCACCTGGCAGTGCACTTCCAGACCAATCACGACTTCCCACGCGCCGGTGGAACCCTGGATCAGCTTGTTGTTCATCAGGCCCTCCACCATTTGGCCGGCTTGGCGTTGAATTCGGCGGCGACTTCCAGCGCGCGGCCGGCGCGGAAGAGCGTGGCTTCGTCAAAAGCCTTGCCGATAAGCTGCAGACCGAGCGGCAATCCCTTTTCGCTGAGCCCCGCGGGCACAACCAGTGCCGGGAGCCCCGCAAGGTTCACCGTGACGGTGAAGACGTCGTAAAGATACATCGTGACCGGATCAGCCACCTTCTCGCCAATACCGAAGGCCGGTGCGGGCGTCGCGGGGGTCAGGATCACATCACATTTCTTATAGGCTTCGGTGAAATCGCGGGCGATCAGGCTTCTGATCTTTTGCGCCCGCAGGTAATAGGCGTCGTAATACCCCGCCGAGAGCACATAGGTGCCGATCAGGATACGGCGGCGCACCTCCGCGCCAAAACCTTCCGCGCGGCTTCTTTCGTAAAGATCGATCAGATCCTTGGGCGCATCCGCGCGATGACCGAAACGCACCCCGTCATAGCGCGCTAGGTTCGAGGAAGCCTCGGCAGGCGCGATGATATAATATGTGGGGAGCGCATATTTAGTGTGCGGCAGCGAGACCTCGACGATCTCCGCCCCCTGCGCCTTCAGCCACTCCACACCTTTATCCCAGATCGCGGTGATGGCCGGATCGGTGCCTTCGAGACGATATTCCTTCGGAATGCCGACCCGCAGCCCCTTCACCCCGCCTTCGAGCGAGGCTTCATAATCGGGAACGGGGACATCGACGCTGGTCGAATCCTTGGGGTCCACGCTCGCCATCGCCTTCATCAGGATAGCGGCATCACGCACGGTGTGAGCAATCGGCCCCGCCTGATCGAGCGAGGATGCAAAGGCGACGATGCCATAGCGCGAGCAACGGCCATAAGTCGGCTTGATGCCAACCGTACCAGTGACCGCGGCTGGGGTGCGGATCGAGCCGCCGGTATCAGTGGCGGTAGCACCTAAGCACAGCCGCGCCGAAACCGCGCAGGACGAACCGCCCGAGGAGCCGCCCGGCACGAGCTGGGCATCGGAGCCCTCTGCCCGCCAGGGACTGATGCAATTGCCGAAAGCACTGGTCTCATTCGACGAACCCATGGCGAATTCGTCGAGGTTCAGCTTACCCAGCATCACGGCACCGTTGTCCCACAAATTCTGCGAGACGGTGCTTTCATATTGCGGCACGTAATTTTCCAGGATGCGGCTGCCCGCGGTCGTCTTGGTACCCTTGGTGCAATAAAGGTCCTTGATGCCGAGCGGCATGCCTTCCAGCGGCCGGGCAGTCCCCGACGCAATACGCTTATCGGACTCATCGGCCATCTTCAGGGCGATATCCGGCGTCTCGGTGATGAAGGCGTTGAGGGGGCGCGCCTCTTCCACGGCTTTGACAAACGCTTCGGTCAATTCCCGGGCGGAGATTTTCTTGGCGGCAACCGCATCGCGGGCCTCTGCCAGGGTCAGTTCGGTGAGATCGCTCATTGGCGTCCTCTTGAGGTTTATTCTGTAAAAAATGGGATCGCGAAACGCGGGCACTATTCGACGACCTTCGGCACAACGAAGAAGTGATCTTCACCGCCCGGCGCATTGACCATCAGCGCGTCGGAGTTATCCGGCTCGGTGACGACGTCCTCGCGCATCTTGAGCCGTTGCTCCACGACGCTGGTCATGGGCTCGACACCTTGGACATCGACTTCCTTCAATTGCTCCACCCAGGCGAGAATGCCGTTAAGTTCGGCGGCCATGGGCTCCACGCGCTCGTCTTCGAGCTTCATGCGGGCCAGACGGGCAATGCGGCGGACAGTGGCGTTATCGACGGACATGTCAGTTGCGGTCCTTCACCTTCAAGGGTCTAGCTATCAAGGGGGGGCGCCGAAAGGCAAGCCGAATGACCATCCGGTCACAGATGCCGTTGATTTTCCCGCGACATTTTGTGCTTTTAGGGGCTAACCCGGTGCCTGAAAGGGTAGCGACGACCGGCATAGTCCGCCGTCCAGCCCGAGATGAAGGACCGCGCACCGATTTCGAAGACATGCAGGGAACACCTCGTCGGTTAATGGCCCCAGGGCGTTCATGGCCAAACCACGTTCCTTCAGACGCAAGCGCAAGCGATCAGGATAGCTTGGATTTCTGGAGACAGCGCAATCGGGGCGGCCTTGGCCCCATCCGGCGCGGCCAAAACAGGTGCGGCGCCCATTTCAAACGCGACCCCGCCACCCTGTTTTCACAGATGCCCGCAGCCGATGACCACATGGTCCGCTAAAATGGAGGCGAAGCTGGCCTCTTCCCCGGCAATCAGCCAAAACACCATCACCGCTTCGCTTTCGCTGCGCTGATCAATGGTCAGGCCACCCGACAATCGTTGGGTTCGGGGAAGACCCGGCGGAATGTCCATTTTCGTTCGTCCCCTCAACCGATAAGCTACGCCCCAGCCCCAACACCCCGCAAGCAGATGCCCATCACCACACTCGAAGACCTCACCCTCGCCCCGATGCAGCGCCTTTTAGGACTCGATCTCGGCGAGAAAACCATCGGCCTTGCCCTTTCCGATACGCTTCTGACCGTGGCGACGCCGATGGAAACCCTGAAACGGGGCAAGTTCTCCGCGGATGCGGCCAAGCTTGACGCCATTATCGCTGCGCAAGGCGTGGGTGGGCTTGTCATCGGCCACCCTCTCAATATGGACGGCAGCGCGGGCGCCTCGGCGCAATCAGCGCGCGCCTTTGCCCGTAATTTCGCTGCCCGCTCGCCCCTGCCGATTGTTCTGGTGGATGAGCGTCTTTCAACTGCCGCCGTGACACGCACACTTCTTGATGCCGATGCCTCGCGCGCGCGCCGTGCCGCTGTCGTGGACAAAATGGCCGCCGCCTATATTCTCCAGGGCGCGTTAGATCGCCTTCGCCATCTCAAGGGGAAATGATGAGCCAGCACGCGCGTCCTCAGGAAGAGCGCCTTATTAAAGTGAGCTGGCTACCACCGGCGATGCGTCCACCAGGAGGCATGACCTCCCGCCAAGCGCAGGTGTTCCTGCTTGTCGGCATCGCGATGCTGTTCGCGGGCTATGACATGAATGTCTTCGGCCTGGCCGCACCGCAAATTCAGGCAAGCCTCGGCATTCCCGAAGATAAGCTCGCCCTCACCCTTTCCTTCATTCGCATCGCGACGATCTTCGCGGTAATGCTGGCCTGGGCCGCTGATCTTGTCGGACGGCGGCGGCTTTTGCTGATCACCATTGTCGGTCAGGCCCTCGCCACTCTGGCGACCGGTTTTGTGCAGGATTACAACGCCTTCGTTGCCTGCCAGATCCTGACGCGCGTGTTCGGCTATGCCGAAGAAATGCTGTGTTACGTCGTCATCGCCGAGGAAGTGGCTGCCTCGCAGCGCGGCTGGTCCTCCGGTACGCTGGGCGCTCTTTATTATATGGGCGGCGGCATCGCCTCGCTGGTTTTCGCCTTTGTGACAGTGCTGCCCTATGGCTGGCGCAGTCTTTATGTGATCGGCGCCGTGCCGCTGTTCATGATGGCCTATATGCGCCGCCGCCTACCCGAGACCCAGCGCTTCGAAGTGCGCGAAAAAGAGGTCGAGAAGATGCGCTCGCGCCTTGCCGCCGCGCTGGAGCAGACACGCCTCATCTCCAGGGAATACCCCGGACGTCTGACCGCCATGCTGATCGCGGCGGCAGCATTTGGCTTTGCGATCTGGCCCGCTGAATTTCTCTGGCCGAAATATCTGCAGAGCAATTTCGGCTTCAAACCCTATGAAACCACACTTCTGATTATTCCTGGCGGTCTTCTGGCGGTGGCCTTCAATATTCTGTCGGGACGGCTTAGCGATCACATCGGCCGACGCATTACGGCGATACTCGGCTGCCTGATGGCGATGATCGGCTTCGCCTTCTTCTATAGCGGCCTCAACATTCCCTATCTGCCGCTGACCTGGATCGTCGCCTTCGCTGGATTTTTGCTGGCCGACGCCTTGATCGCCGGGCTTTCCGCCGAACTTTTCCCCACCAGCTATCGCGCAACAGTCTCAGGACTACGCTATCTGACGGCAATCCTGGCAGGGGCGATCAGCCTGGCGCTCGAGGGTCCTTTATATAATGTGTTCCATACCCATGGCATCGCGGTGCTGGTGTTGATGGGAACCATGCCGATTGCCATGATCGCGCTTCTCACCCTGCCCGAACCGGCGGGGCGGTCCCTTGAGGAAATTTCCGGCGAGGCCCGCCACGCATAGGGGATTTAATTGTCGCGCTTTCGGACGGAAAACCGGATTCCACTTTTCCTGAAAGCGCTCTGAGGAGACGCCGTGTTTTTTCTCTTCTCCAAGCTCTTCTGGTTCGTAGTGGCGCCGAGCCACATCCTTATCTGGCTGACCATTGCCACCGCGATCCTGCTGTTTTCCGGGCAGGTGCGACAGGCGCGTTGGGCCGCGGGAGCGGCAGCGATTCTGTTTGTCGCCATCGGGCTTTTGCCGGTCGGCGCTTGGCTGATTCAGGGCGTCGAAAACCGCTATGAGCATCCTGCCGCACCCAACCGGGTTGATGGCATTCTGATCCTGGGTGGCGGCAGCAAGACCGACATTCTTCTCTCCCGCCATGCGCTGGGCATGGATCACGGGCTGGTCAGGCTGGTCGAAGGGGCGGTGTTGGCGCGGCAGTATCCCAGCGCAAAGGTGGTGTTTAGCGGCGGCTCGGGTGATCCCCGCCATCAGGAGATGCCCGAAGCAATTTCTGCGCGCGCCATTCTTCTGTCGCTAGGGGTCCCACCGGAGCGCCTGACCATCGAGGGCAAATCCCGCAATACCTGGGAAAATTTCGTCTTCACCAAGGAAATTGTGAAACCTAAGCCGGGTGATACCTGGCTTTTGGTAACCTCTGGCTTTCACATGCCGCGCTCAGCGGGCATCGCGCAAAAAGTCGGCTGGAAAGTCCTGCCCTGGCCGGTGGATTTCACCACGCCCGCGCGCGTGCCCTTCTCCCCTGAAACCGTGCCGGAGAATCTGGAGCGGACTGATCTGGCGGTGCATGAATACATCGGCGCGGTGATTTATCGCCTGACTGGCAAAGCCAGTTAAAACTGTGGGCCAAGGCGCCGCAAAGCTTGCCCAACCGCCTCTGCCTGCTATAAGCGGGGCCCGATGAGCCAGGCCACACAGCCAATCCTTCTTTCCAGCCATCTTCTTGGCATCGAAGGACTTTCCGTCGGTGAAATCACCGCCCTCCTCGATTTGGCCGAGGATTATGTCGCACTCGGACGCTCCCGGGAAAAGAAGTCGCCGATCCTGAAGGGTCGCACGGTCATAAACCTCTTTTTCGAGCCTTCGACCCGTACCCAATCGTCTTTCGAGCTTGCTGGTAAGCGCCTTGGCGCGGACGTCATGAATATGAGCGTTCGTACCTCCTCGGTGACCAAGGGCGAGACTCTGATCGACACCGCCACCACGCTGAACGCGATGCGTCCCGATATTCTGATCGTTCGCCATCAGGATTCCGGCGCGACTTCGCTTCTGGCACGCAAAGTGGATTGCTGTGTCGTCAATGCGGGCGATGGTTCGCATGAACACCCGACGCAAGCATTGCTCGACGCACTGACGATCCGGCGCCGGGGCCGTTCCTTCCAGGGCCTGACGGTGGCGATATGCGGTGACGTGCTGCATAGCCGCGTGGCGCGCTCCAACATCCACCTCCTCGCCAAGATGGGCGCGCGTGTGCGCCTCGTCGGTCCGCGCACCTTGATGCCGGCCGATGTCGCCCGCTTTGGCGTGGAAACCTTCACCGACATGCGCGAAGGCCTTAAGGGCGCGGACATTGTGATGATGCTGCGCCTGCAGCTCGAGCGGATGAGCGGAGCCTTCGTGCCCTCCACTCGCGAGTATTTCCGCTATTGGGGGCTGGACCGCGAGAAGCTCTCCTATGCCAATCCCGGTGCGCTTGTGATGCATCCGGGGCCGATGAATCGCGGTGTCGAAATCGCCTCTGAAGTGGCCGACGACCTCGAAGTCAGCCTGATCCACGAACAGGTGGAGATGGGTGTCGCCATCCGCATGGCGGTGCTCGATGCTTTGGCGCGCGGCCTGCCGCAAGAGGGGCGCAACATATGACCCGCACGCTGTTCCTCAATGCGCGGCTGATCGATCCCAAAAGCGGGATGGATGTTAAAGGCGGTCTTCTCTGCGAAGACGGCAAGATTTTGGATGTGGGCGCGCATATCAGCGGCGCCGATGCCTCGCAGGTTGTCGATTGCAAAGGGCTGGTGCTGGCGCCTGGCCTGATTGATATGCGCGTCTTCACCGGCGAGCCCGGTAGCGAACATCGCGAAACCCTGGCGACGGCTTCCGATGCTGCGGTGGCGGGCGGCGTGACGACCATCATCGTCATGCCGAATACCGATCCTGTCATCGATGAGCCTTCGCTGGTCGATTTCATTCGCCGCCGCGCCGAAGCTACCGCCAAGGTGCGCGTGCATCCGATGGCCGCCCTCACCCAGCATCTGGCTGGCGAGGTGATGACCGAGATCGGGCTTTTGAAAGAAGCCGGTGCAGTGGCCTTCACCGATGGCGATCGCACCATTGCCAATACGCGCGTGCTGCGCCGGGCCCTCTCCTACACCTCCGCCTTCGATGCGCTGGTGGTGGCCCATGCCGAAGACCCGGACCTCACCAAAGGCGCGGCAGCGAGCGAGAGCGAATATGCCATGCGGCTCGGCATTCCCGCGGCCCCAGCCGCAGCCGAGGTGATGATCGTGGAACGCGATATCCGCCTCGTGGAGCTGACGGGCGCGCGCTATCACTTTGCGCAGATTTCCACTGCTGCATCGCTTGAAGCGATTGCCAATGCCAAAGCGCGCGGGCTTCCCATCACTTGCGGTGTATCGGCCCATCACCTGGCGCTGAACGAACTTGATGTCGGCACCTATTTCACCTTCATGAAGGTGAAGCCGCCGCTGCGTTCGGAAGCGGACCGTCAAGCCATGGTCGATGGCGTCGCCTCGGGTGTGATCGATGTGATCGTCTCCAGCCATGATCCGCAAGCCGCCGATACCAAGCGCCAGCCTTATGCGCAGGCCGCCTTCGGGGCGGTGGGTCTTGAAACGCTGCTGCCCGTCGCGCTCGGCCTTTATCATGATGGCAAGGCAGAGCTGGCGCATGTCTTGAAAGCGCTGACCTGCACACCCGCGAAATTGTTGGGTCTGGCGAGCGGCAAGCTGGAAAAAGGCGCGCCCGCTGATCTCGTTCTGATCGATACGGACGCGCCTTACGTGGTCGATCCTTCGATGCTGCATTCGCGCGCCCGCAACACACCCTTCAAGGGGCGCAAGTTCCAGGGCCGCGCGGTGAAGACCTTTGTCGGCGGTGAATGCGTGTTTGAACGGAGCGGCCCCAAATGAATGGCATGACCGCCCTCTCCTGGTCCGGCGCCGCGTATGCAGCACTGATTGGCTATGGTCTGGGATCGGTTCCATTCGGGCTTTTGATCTCGCTCGCCGCAGGTCTTGGCGATGTGCGCAAGATCGGCTCGGGCAATATCGGCGCCACCAATGTGCTGCGCACCGGCAAGAAATGGGCGGCGGCGCTGACCTTGCTGCTCGATGGCGGCAAAGGTCTTGTCGCCGTCCTTCTGGCGGGCATGTTTTTGGGCGCATCGGCGGCGCTGGTGGCAGGGCTTTGCGCCGTGCTCGGCCATATCTTTCCGGTTTGGCTGAAGTTCAAAGGCGGCAAAGGCGTTGCAACCGTGATCGGCGTGCTGCTCGGGCTTTATTGGCCGGTGGGGCTGCTCTTCATCGCCACCTGGATTGGCATGGCCTACCTCTTGCGCATCTCGTCGCTCTCGGCGCTGACCGCGGCGGCGCTGGCGCCCGCTTATATGATGGCCTTTGGCGATCTCACCAAAGCGATCTTCGCTTTCATCCTCACCATCATTCTCTTTCTCACCCATCACGCCAATATCTACCGGCTGTGGCACGGCCAAGAGCCGCGCATTGGGCAGAAGAAGAAAGACGAGAACACTTCATCGCCCTAAATTGTACGGCGAGGCTTGCGTCTTCCTATTTTTCGTCGTGGCCGGGCTCCGACCCGGCCATGACGATCTGAGGTAGCTTCCAGTTTTACCATTTGAACTTCTCAACCTCTGGTGCCACGATGGCAGCGGGGGATTTCATGCCGCGCGCATTGACCGAGATCGAACGCGTTCGATGGCTGCAGCTGTCGCGCACTCCGAATGTGGGGCCAGTGACTTTCGCACAGTTGCTGGCGCGCTTTGGCAGTGCGGAAAAAGCCCTCGCCGAAGTGCCCCGTCTCGCCCGTCGTGGCGGAGGCGCCCCGCCTAAGCCACCTGATGCCGCAGTGATTGAAGATGAGATCGCGGCGCTCGAAAAATGGGGCGGCAAATTCATCGCGTCTTGCGAGCCCGATTTTCCCAAAGGTCTTGCGGGCTTGGACGCCCCGCCGCCAGTCATCTCGGTGCTGGGTCATCCCCATCTTCTCAGACGAGAGGCGGTGGCGATTGTTGGTGCCCGCAACGCTTCGGCCTTGGGGCGCAAGCTAGCACAGACCCTCGCCCGCGATCTCGGCGATGCAGGCCTGACGGTAGTTTCCGGCATGGCGCGCGGGATCGATACGGCAGCGCATGAAGGTGCGCTCGAAAGCGGCACGGTCGCGGTCGTGGCAGGTGGTGTCGACATTATATATCCGCCAGAGAACAAGCTTCTCTATGCGCGGCTCATTGCTGAAGGCGCGGTGATATCCGAAATGCCGCTTAGCGAGGCGCCGCAAGCGCGCCATTTCCCGCGCCGCAACCGCATCGTTTCCGGTATGGCGCGTGGCGTGGTGGTGGTGGAAGCTGCGGAAGGCTCGGGCTCGTTGATCACCGCACGCATGGCGCTGGAGCAAAACCGCGAGGTCTTTGCCGTACCGGGTTCCCCGCTCGATCCCCGCGCCAAGGGGGCCAACCGGCTGATCCGCGACGGCGCCACCCTGACCGAAAGTGCCGCCGATGTGCTTGCCGTCCTCGCCCCCATTTTAGGCAGCGGCTTCGATGAACCGGGGCGCCAAGCCCCCTCCTCTGGCGCCAGCCTCAGCGAGGCGGAAATCGACCGGGTTCGGGGTGCGGTTGAGGAGGCGTTGGGGCCCGCTCCGGTTTCTATCGACGAGCTGATTCGGCTCACCGATGCCCCAGCACAGGCGGTTTTGGCCATACTTCTGGAGCTGGAATTGGCAGGAAAGCTGACCCGTCACCCCGGCAATGCAGTGTCATGGGGTGTCAATTCTGGCTGAATCTCAGATTGGATTTTCGCCTCCACCTCTGCGAGCACCAATAGATGGGCTAGAATCGCTTGGTTTTGCCGCTCTGCGATCCGGCGCAGGGATTGAAGCATCTCTTCGGTGTAACGGGCCGTTTCAGCTGGGGAAAAGCCGTCGAGTTGCGAGGTGGGCATGACAACCAGAAGGATCAGGTTACGAGCGCTACGCTATGGGAAGCGAAATTCTATTGCAACCACTAGTTACAAATTTGGCCTATTACGAAGATTCTGCAATTTTTGGTAATTAATACTCCCCAAATCGCGCGTTGACACCGTTCCGCCCCTTCCCCCAGTGTCCCGCCTCCTTATATCCCCCTGGTCCTTTTTGAGTCCCCTCACTGATGAACGTTCTCGTCGTAGAATCCCCGGCCAAGGCCAAGACCATCAATAAGTACCTTGGCTCGAGCTATAAGGTCCTGGCCAGCTTCGGCCATATCCGCGATCTGCCTCCCAAAGACGGGTCGGTGCGGCCGGACGAAGACTTTGCCATGGATTGGCATGTCGACGAGCGCGCCCAGAAGCGGATCAAGGATATCGCCGACGCGGTGAAGACCGCCGACAAGCTCATCCTGGCCACTGACCCGGATCGCGAAGGTGAAGCGATTTCCTGGCACGTGCTAGAGGTGTTGAAGCAAAAGAAGGCGCTGGGACACGCCCATATCGAGCGCGTGGTGTTCAACGCCATCACCAAGAATGCCATTCTGGAAGCCATCAAGAATCCCCGCGACATCAATGTGGAATTGGTGGACGCCTATCTGGCGCGCCGCGCGCTGGACTATCTTGTCGGCTTCACCCTGTCGCCGGTGCTGTGGCGCAAACTGCCGGGCGCCAAATCGGCTGGCCGCGTGCAATCGGTCGCGTTGCGGCTGGTGGTCGACCGCGAACTCGAAATCGAAGCCTTCAAGACCCAGGAATATTGGACGGTAGATGCCAATGTTCTTGCCTATGGCGAAGATGCGAGCCCGACACCTTTCGGTGCCCGCCTTACCCATCTTGGCGGCAAGAAGCTGGAGAAGCTCGGCATCGCCAATGAGGCCGAAGCCAAGGCGGCGGTGGAGGCGATCAAATCGCGCAAGTTCAAGATCGGCTCGGTCGAATCCAAGCCGGTCAAGCGCCACCCTGCCCCGCCCTTCATTACGTCCACGCTGCAGCAGGAAGCGGCCCGCAAGCTCGGCTTCTCGGCCAAACGCACCATGCAGATCGCCCAGCACCTTTATGAAGGCGTCGATGTTGGCGGCGAAACGGTCGGCCTCATTACTTATATGCGTACCGACGGCGTGACCATGGACGGCAGCGCGGTGCAGGAAGCACGCGAGATGGCCGGCGAACGCTATGGCGCGCGCTATGTGCCGAAATCGCCGCGCGTCTATACCTCCAAGGCGAAGAACGCCCAGGAAGCGCACGAAGCCATCCGCCCGACGAGCTTCCATCGCACCCCGGAAGCCGTTGCCCGCTATGTCGATGCCGATGCCGCGAAGCTCTATGAACTCGTGTGGAAACGCGCCATCGCCAGCCAGATGGAAAGCGCCGAGATGGAGCGCACGACGGTCGACGTGACGTCCGAAGACGGTCAGGTGACCTTGCGCGCCACCGGCAGCGTGGTGCTGTTTGATGGCTTCCTTACCCTCTATCAGGAAGGCCATGACGACGAGACAGATGAGGATGGCAATCGCCTGCCCCGCGTCGCCGTCGGCAATCCGGCCACTATCGAAAAAGTGCTGCCGGAGCAGCATTTCACCGAACCGCCGCCGCGCTATTCCGAAGCCAGCCTGGTGCGCAAGCTGGAAGAACTCGGCATCGGGCGGCCTTCCACCTATGCCTCGATCCTGTCGGTGCTGCGTGACCGCGCTTATGTGAAGATGGATCGCGGCCGCTTCTATCCCGAAGACAAGGGCCGCATCGTCACGGCGTTCCTGAAGAGCTTCTTCACCCGCTATGTGGAATATGATTTCACCGCCAACCTCGAGGAAAAGCTCGATGAGGTGTCGGCGGGCGAACTCGATTATAAGAAGCTCTTGGCCGATTTCTGGCGCGATTTCTCCGCCGCGATCGGTGAGACCAAGGATCTGAAAATCTCGCAGGTGATCGACACCCTGAACGAGATCATCGGACCGCATATCTTCCCGCAAGAGCCAGGCGGCGGCGATCCGCGCATCTGCCCCACCTGCGGCACCGGTCAGCTCAGCCTCAAGCTCGGCCGCTTCGGCGCTTTTGTTGGCTGTTCCAACTATCCGGAATGCCGCTTCACCCGTCAGCTTGGCCAGAAGAACGGCGAAGGCTCGAGCGAACCCAAGGTGCTGGGCATCTTCCCGGAGACCGGCGAAGAGATTTCCCTGCGCTCGGGCCGCTTCGGGCCTTATGTGCAGCTTGGCGAAGGCGACAAGCCCAAGCGCCAGGGCTTGCCCAAGGGCACGGATGCTGCGGATGTCGGTCTTGATCTGGCGATCAAGCTCCTCTCCCTGCCGCGCGAGGTGGGCAAGCATCCGGAATCCGGTGAGATGATCACCGCGAATTTCGGCCGCTATGGGCCTTATGTGGCGCATAACGGCGCCTATGCCTCGCTGGAATCCCCCGAAGACGTCTTCACCATCGGGCTCAATCACGCCGTCACCATCCTGGCGGAGAAGGCGGCGAACCGCAAAGCCCCGCGCGGCGCGCAGGCGCTGAAGGAACTCGGCAATTCGCCGGAAGGCGTGGCGATCAAGGTGATGAAAGGCCGCTATGGCGCCTATGTCAGCGATGGCACCACCAATGCGACGCTCACCGGCGGGCTCGAGCCGGAAACGGTAACGCTGGAAGAAGCGCTGAAGCTGCTCGCCGAGCGCGCTGCCAAAGGCCCGACGGCCAAGCAGAAGAAGAAGGCCGAGAAAGCCGCCAAGGCTGCGACGAAGAAAGCGGCCAAGCCCGAAGCGAAAACCAAAGCGCCTGCCAAAAAAGCAGCGCCGAAAAAGGCTGAGGTCAAGAAGGCTGCGAAACCTGCCGCCAAGAAGACCGTGAAGAAAGCCGCGCCGAAGAAGAAGACCGCTAAGGCGGCTGCGGAGTAGAGATGGCAAGAGGACCGGCCAAGAACGCGCCGCCCATTGATCGGCAGCGCGTGCTTGACGTATTGGCATCCGAGCCCGGCGCCACCAAGCGCGACATCGCCAAATTGCTTGGCATCAAGGGCTCGGACCGCATCATCCTGAAGCGCATCCTGAAAGAGCTGGAAGGCGAAGGCGTGCTCACCGGCTCGCGCCGGCGCGGCTATAACCGCCCAGGTATGATCCCCGAAGTCGCGGTGCTGGAAATCACCGGCCAGGACCCTGACGGCGAGCTTCTGGCGCGACCGATGAAATGGGAGGGCGAAGAGACCCCGCCCCGCATCCTGATCCTGACCGAAGACGCCATCGGGCTTGGCGAGCGCGTACTGGCGCGGCTGAAGAGCGTCGATGATGGCTTCGAAGCCAAGGTGATCAAGCGCCTCGGCGCCAGCGTGCATAAGGTGCTGGGCGTCCTCAAGATTTCCGGTAGCCACATCCGCATCCAGCCCATCGACCGCAAAAGCAAAAGCGAATTCAACGTCGATAAGCGCGATCTCAACGGCGCCGAGGACAATGACCTTGTCATCGCCGAGCCTTTGTCGGGCCGTACCTCCGGCTTCCCGCGCGCCCGCGTGGTGGAAACCATCGGCAGCATGGATGCGCCCAAGGCGGTCAGCCTGATCGCCATTCACGCCCACGGTATCCCGACCGATTTCCCCAAAGAGGTGATCGCGGAAGCCGAAGCCGCCCTGCCCGTCGATCCGCGTGGCCGCACCGATTTGCGCGCCATTCCGCTTCTGACCATCGACCCGGAAGATGCGCGCGATCACGACGACGCGGTGTGGGCCGCCCCGGATGAGGATCCCTCCAACAAGGGCGGCTATGTCACCCTCGTCGCCATTGCCGATGTCGCTCATTACGTGACGCCCGGCAGCGATCTCGACCGCGAAGCTTATAAGCGCGGCAATTCGGTCTACTTCCCCGACCGCGTGGTGCCGATGCTGCCCGAGAAACTCTCCGCTGATCTCTGCTCGCTGAAAGAAGGCGTCGACCGGCCTTGCATGGCGGTGCGGATGGTCTTCGATGCCAATGGCCGCAAACGCCATCACGAATTTTTGCGCGGCACCATGCGCTCCGCCGCGCGCCTGACCTATGCGCAGGCCCAGCGCGCCTTTGACGGCCATCCCGATGCCGATATGAGCGCGACGGTGAAGAAAGCCCTCGCCGATGTCTGGGGCGCCTATCTGGTGCTGCTGAAAGAACGCGAACACCGCGATCCGCTTGAATTGGATTTGCCAGAGCGCCGCATCAAGATCGGCGAAGACGGCAAGATCGCCTCCATCGCCTTCAAGGAGCGGCTGGAATCCATGAAACTCATCGAAGAGTTCATGGTGCTCGCCAATGTCGCTGCCGCCGAGACACTGGAAAAAGTGCGCACGCCGCTGATCTATCGTGTGCATGAGCCGCCTTCGAAAGAGAAGCTGTTCGGCTTCTCCGATTATCTGCGCACCATCGGCATGACCTTCGCCAAAGGCCAAGTGATGAAACCGGGCGTGTTCAACCGTATCCTTGGCAATGCCAAGGAAGGCCCGCATGAGCTGGTGATGAATGACGTGGTGCTGCGGACGCAATCGCAGGCCATCTATGACAACGTCAATCTCGGTCACTTTGGCCTCAACCTTGCCAAATACGCCCATTTCACCTCGCCCATCCGCCGTTATGCCGATTTGATCGTGCATCGCGCGCTGATCCGCGGCTTGAAGCTCGGCGATGGCGCGCTGAGCGACAAGGAAGCGATGCGGCTGCATGAGATCGCCGAACACATCTCCATGACTGAGCGCCGCGC
Source organism: Rhizomicrobium palustre (assembly GCF_011761565.1). Lineage (NCBI taxonomy): Bacteria > Pseudomonadati > Pseudomonadota > Alphaproteobacteria > Micropepsales > Micropepsaceae > Rhizomicrobium > Rhizomicrobium palustre. Next base: position 4,102,073 of record NZ_JAASRM010000001.1, read on the forward strand.
CATGGCAGCGGAACGCGATTCCACCGATCGCTATGTCGCCGCCTTCATGGAAGATCGCGTCGGCGCGACCTTCTCGGCGCGGGTGACCGGGGTGACGCGCTTCGGCCTCTTTGTGCGGCTGGCGGACACCGGTGCGGAAGGGCTTCTGCCCGTGCGTGCATTAGGCACCGAGTTCTTCCAGCATGACGAGCGGCGCCATGCCCTGATCGGAGATCGCAGCGGCACGGCCTATAGCCTTGGCGATATTCTGACCGTGCGCCTGGCGGAAGCGGCTCCCCTCACCGGCGGATTGCGTTTCGATCTCGCCGAAGCGAATGAGGCTCCGCGTGTGAAACGCCGTGGTGCGCCGATCCGTCCGCGCAGCAAACGCCGTCGCTAAACTGTCTCAAGATGTAGTGATTGCGCACTGGCCGAGAGGACAGCGCGCGGGAGCTGCTCTACACTGCGCGCCGAAATTTACCCTGGATGGTTAGGGAGCGGGCGATGCGTTTTCTGGTTCCGGCTTTTGCAATGGTGCTGGCGGCATCGGCAGCTTATGCCGAAGAGGACTTGCCCACCCTTCTGTCGGAGGATGGCATCAGCGATGTGAAGATCGGCATGAAGCAGGATGCGCTCGAGCGCGCGCTGCATGAGAAGGTGCTTTTCAACGCCTATGCTAATGGCGGCTGCGTTGCCTTCACAACCAAGAAGCTTGAAGCCGCCGGTCTTGGCCTGCTGATGTTTCAAAAACAGCTCGCACGCGTTTCGGTGGAATACTACAGCGCAGATACGCACCCCTTGGCTATCAAGACCGCCGCAGGCATCGGGCTCGGATCGTCCGAAGAAGATGTGCTGAAAGCCTATCCTGGCGCCAAGGTGAAGCCGAACCCCGCCGATCCTTCCTGGCATACAGTCATTTGGGAGACCGCGGACCATTCCAAAGGGATCGTATTCGAAACCGATGGCAAGAAGGTCAAGAGCATGCGCGCAGGCCTGAATCCCTTCATTGCCACCCCCGATGGCTGCAGCTAGCAACACCTGCTTCTAGACGACCGGAAAGCAGACTAGAGTCCACGGTACCAGGAGGCAGCATGCGCGCGATGTATCTGGCCGCCGCGATTTTAGGATGGTGGACGAGCGCAGCTGCGGCTGAGCCAGCGCTGGTAGCGACGCCATTGGGCATTGGCGGGGTGAAGGTCGGGATGACCACCCAGGCCGCCGAGAAGGCCCTAGGGCAGAAACTGAAACTGGATTTCTCGATCGCTGGCGAAGCCTGCGCTCCCGCGTGGACGACCAAAAGCCGCCTCCAGGGCTATTACCTGATGGTGCAGGACAAGCGCGTTACCCGTATCGATATCGGCCTCCCGAAAAAGGCGAGCGGCCATGCGCCAATTTTAACCCCGGAGGGCGTCGGGGTCGGATCCAGCGAGGCTGCGGTGCGCAAAGCCTATGGCAAAAGGCTCCTGATCGAGCCGCATCCCTATCTCTATGACCAAGGGCATTATCTGATCGTCGAGGACAGCGACCACAAACACGGAATCATCTTCGAAACGGATACCAAGAGGGTAACGAGTTACCGGACGGGCCTATTCTCGGCCGTATCCTATATCGAGGGCTGCGCCTAAGAGAATTTTTCCTGGTTTTCTGCGGTTTTTCAGCTCTCTCTGCGGCCAAATTCCAGGCCGCTTGACTTCCAGGCCTTCCTGAGTAGGTTACGCGCCCTTCGGGCGTTTTTTCTTTTGGAGATCCCTATGGCGAAGCCGACCACGGCAAAAATCCGGCTCAACAGCGAGGGCGGCACGGGCTTTTTCTACGTGACGAAGAAGAACACCCGCACCATGACCGAGAAGTTCACGGTTCGTAAGTACGACCCGGTCCTGCGCAAGCACGTCGAATTCAAGGAAGGCAAGATTAAATAATCTCGCCCTAGCCTTACGGCGCGATCGCGCCACCGATGGCCGCCTTCGAGGGCGGCCATTTTGTTTTGGGCACTATTGTTTGGGCGGTTGGCGAACCAAGTTCCCTTTTTGCCGTTCTTCCTCTAGTCCTGATTGACAGGGCGCCCCCTAAAAGGGAGCCTTTCATGCCCACATGCGAGCAAGTTGGTCGACATGAGCGCCTTCGTGATCGTCGATCCGCGAGATACCGGTGCCAGCCGCAAGTGGCGCCAGCTCGAACCCAAGCTCGCCAGCCTCTATCCCTATATGTCCGTCGCCTTCCTGCGTAGGCGGGGGGAAGCGGCCACCCTCGTCTCCGCCGCCTTGCGCGAAGGCCATTCGGAAATCGTGGCGGTGGGTGGCACCGCTAACGAGGCTGTAAACGGCTTTTTCGATGCCGAAGGCGCTGTCTCGCCCGATGCGGTGCTGGCCGTGGTGGGCGGCGAGGATGAAAGCCTGACCCGACTGAAAGCGGCACCTATTCGCCCCATCGATATCGGGCGGGTACGCTATCTCTCGCGCGATGGCATCCCCCGGACCCGCTACTTCGCCAGCATCGCCTCCTTTGGACTTTCGGGGGTAATCGTGGATGCGATGAACCGCTCGCTTTCGGCGCGCCTGTTCGGGCGGCGGTTCGGCTTCGGCCTGCACCATGCCTTGGGGATGATGACCTATCGCGGCCGCGCAGTACGCCTGATCATGGATCGCACCCTGGACGAAATCGTCACCATCTCCTCGGTCGCCGTCGCCAATGGCCGCATTTTCGGCGAACCGCTCGAGCTCGTGCCCGACGCCAAGCCCGATGACGGTCAGTTCGATATCGTGATTATGGGCCAGGACCAAAACGGCGTCATGCGCGTCCTGCAAGGGCGCAAACTCATCGCCGCCCCGGTGGAAGAAACCCATGGCCGTCCTGTTCTGGTTGAGATCGACGGCGCCGCCGTAGGCCGCCTACCCGCGACATTCGAGATTCTCCCCCGTGCCCTGAATGTGCGATGCTAGGGTAACCTAGGAGTCGCCGTGAGTTTGGACCGCACGAAACTGCGTTGGAACGGTTGGGGCTGGGCCGCGCGCAAGGACGAGCTGGCCGCCCGCGACGACGTTTGGGCGTTCCTGGCGCAAGCCTTAGAGATGCCCGCGCTGCTGGCAACACCGCCGCGCCCCTTAGACGAACTCGCTTTGCCCCCTGCGCGGCTTTCGCTAGAAGACCGCGTTGAGCTGGGTGGGATTGTCGGCACAAGCCAAATCCGCGACAGCTTGGAGGAACGCGCATTTCACGCGCGAGGACGATCCTATCGCGATCTTCTCTTGCTGCGGAACGGTGAGATTTCACCTTTGCCGGACGCGGTTATTTATCCGCGCGGCAGCGATGAGGTGCTCGCCATTCTGGCGCTGGCCGCCGAACGCAATATCGGCGTCGTGCCGTTCGGCGGCGGCACCTGCGCCCCGCCCGCCTTGCGCGGCGATTGCGCCAGCGTGATCGCGCTCGACCTCACCGAGATGGATCATATCGGCAGCATCGATCCGGTTTCTCTCACGGCAGAAGTAGAGGCCGGCATCTATGGCCCCGCACTGGAAACGGCGCTGAAAGCCAAAGGGCTAACACTCAATCATTGTCCGGCGGAGTTTGAATTCTCCACCCTCGGCGGCTTCATCGCCCAAGGCGATGCCGATTGGCTGATCTCTGCCAAACTCGCCACTCCGAAAGGCTTGATAGAGGCCTCCACGCCGGAATTGCTGGCCCTGGTGAAAGGCTCGCGCGGGCATCTGGGTATTGTCACCGAAGCGGTGTTGCGGGTGCAGCCGGTCGCCGCACGACATGAGCATCGCGCTTATCTCTTCGCGAATATAGGGACGGCCATGGCAGCGCTCAGAGCCGCCGCGCAAGAGGATATTCGCGCCGAACTGCAGCTTTTCGACGCCGAACACACAAGCTTTCAGAGGCGTTTGGAAGGCCTTGGCAAAACCCAATCGCCTATTGCCAAGCTCGCAGCGCGATACGCCAAATGGCGCGGCTTCACTGAGGCCCCTTGCCTGATGCTCGCCAGTTTCGATGGCGACAACGCCCATGTCGCTTTCGCGCAAAACCGCTTTCGCCATCTCGCCAGCCGTTTCGGCGTGCTGGCACTTGGCCAGGCAGCTGGCGAGAGCTTCCGCCAGCAACGATTCCAAAGCTATTACCTGAGAGATTCCCTGCTTGATCGCGGCGCGGGATTGCTGCGTTTCGAACTGCGCACCTCCTGGGCCAAGCTCGCTTCGGTTTATGAGACCTGCCGGATGGCGTTGGAACAAGTGCTCTCTGCCACCTCACCGCGCGAAGGCGCAAAAGGACTGGTGCTGGGGCAGCTCGTCCAAGCGCGCAGCGATAGCGTGGGCATCGTCTTCACCGCAATTTTTCCGCGCGCCATCGGAGCCGATCTGGAGCAAGAGGAAAAGATCACCGCCGTGGCCCGCCAAGCCATCACCATGGCAGGTGGAGCGCTTCAAGGCGCCGATCAAGCCCCGCAGAGCGAAACGGGGCTTGGCGGCACGCTGCGCCGCGCCCTTAAGCAAAGCCTCGATCCCATGGGGGTGATGCGGCCCAAGACCTGATCAGACCGCGTCTTAACCTGGCTTTATGAGAGAGGCCGATACAGTTTGTATCGCCAATTTGGGACAACTGAGCCGCGCGCCATGAACACCTGTTTGATGCTGCACGGTGTCGGCCCCCTGCCCGCCCATATCGAGGCGGATGAAGCTCCTTATTGGATCAGCGCGGAAACCTTCACCATGCTTTTGCCGCTGGTGAAAAAACACTCGGCGCGGCTGACCTTCGATGATGGGAATGAAAGCGATTTCACCCTGGCCTTTCCCGCCCTTCGCGCGGCGGGGCTAAAGGCCTCTTTCTTTGTGCTCAGTGATCGCATTGGGCGAGATGCCTATCTCAGCGAAGATCACATCCGCACGATGCATCAAGGTGGCATGGAGATCGGCACGCATGGCGCGGCGCATCTCAACTGGACCAAACATTCCGATGCCGAAATCACGCGCGATGTCAGCGCCTCGATCGAGCGGCTGTCGGATATCATCGGCGCGCGGGTCACAAGCCTTGCCATTCCTTTCGGCCATTGTAACCGGCGAGTTTTGGCGGTGCTGCGCCACTTAGGGCTTTCGCGCATCTACACCAGCTTTCGCGGACCGGATTCCGACAAGGGCTGGATGGTCAGGCGCGACTGCGTGATGGCCGATTTCACACCCGCAGATATTGAAGCGCTGCTGACCTGCCCCCCTGCGCCGCACATTTCGGCGATACGCTGGCTGAAGATCTGGCGGCGTGCAGGCAATGCGTTTCTGAGAACTGCCTAGATCGTATCGAAAACACCCTTTAGCGCTTTAGCAGCCTCCACCAAGCTCGCGCGGGCTTGCGGAAAACGCGCACCAAACAAGATGAAATCATGGATCATGCCGGGATGCTCAGCGATGGTGACCGTGACGCCTGCAGCGCGCAGCTTTTCGCCATAGGCCAGACCCTCGTCATGCAAGACGTCATACTCGGCAAGCATGACATAGGCGGGCGGAAGGCCTGAGAGATCGCTGGCAAGAAGCGGCGACAGCTTAGGATCGCGCCATTGGCTCTCAGATGCGTACAGCTTGTAGCAATATTCCAGCGGCACGCGTTCGAGCTGAAAGCCTTCTGCGTATTTCTGCATCGAGGGGAAACCGCCGCCGAGCTGTGTCACAGGAAAGAGCAAGAGTTGGTAGACAATAGTAGCGCCCGCCTCAGCCTTGGCCCGCTGACATATGGCGGCGGCTAAAGCCCCGCCGGCGGAATCTCCGCCTACCGCGATACGATTGGGATCAATGCCGAGCGCGGCCGCATTGGCTTCGATGTAACCCAGCGCGGCATAGGCATCATCATAGGCGGCGGGAAAAGGATGCTCCGGCGCGAGGCGGTAATCGACGGCGATCACCCGGCAGCCTGCCTCGCCCGCAAACTCGCGGCATAAGGTTTCGTGACTCTCGAAATCGCCGACGCGAAAGGCACCGCCGTGGAAAAATACGAGCGCCGGAAGGGCCTCGCTGCCGGCAGCCACCGGCGTATAGAGACGCAAGGCAAGCGGGCCGCCGGGCCCGGCGATGGTCAGCGTCTCGACCTTGCCGATAGGCACGTCTTTCGGCCCGTTGGCCTTCACCATTTCGCGAAAGCCCGCGCGGGCCTCGGCCTCGCTCTGCTCCCAAGGTGGCGACAAAGGCGGCTGCTGGTCGAGAAATTCCTTCACCAGCGGATCGAGAGCCATGGCGCGCCTTCAGCAATGCTGCTCCACCACTGTGCTCGCAAGGCCGGAGCGCTTGCAAGGATTGGTTACAAATGACGGCAGTACCAGCCTTTAGTGCAAGACAGGACCTCCCTCCGGATCGAGACCGTAGCGCTGCACATCATCCACCAGGACGGAGATGAGGTACCAGAACTCCGCCCGGCGGTCGTCTCCTTCCACGTTGCGATCCCGGAAGGCGCGACGGGCAATATCCACAGCCAATTCGCCATGCTCTTCGGCGAGATCGCCTGCCATGCGGCAAAGAAATTGGGCGGAAACGGTCATTTTGGTGACCTGTGAAAAGGCACAAGCAAGTATCGCGCTTTACGGGTAAGCACCCGGTTAAAGCGTGCCGGCACTGGAAAATACATCAGACTGTCGTTATAATATCATTATTACGGCCCAGAAACGGGATTTCAGGAAGACCCAATGTCCAAGAGCATCCTGCTGATCATAGGCGGCGGAATTGCCGCCTATAAAAGCCTGGACCTGATCCGCCGTGCCAAGGAGCGGGAAATCTCCACGACCGCCATTATTACCAAGGCAGGGACGGAATTCGTTACCCCCTTGAGCGTCGCGGCGTTGAGCGGCAACAAGGTCTACACCGACCAATTCAGCCTCATGGATGAGACTGAAATGGGGCATATCCAGCTTTCCCGGGCTGCGGATCTGATCGTGGTGGCCCCTGCCACCGCCAATCTGATGGCCAGAGCCGCCAACGGGCTCGCCAGCGATCTTGCCTCTACGGCGCTTTTGGCGACTGATAAGCCGGTTCTGATGGCCCCAGCCATGAATGTGCGCATGTGGCAGCACCCGGCCACACAGCGCAATCTCGCCCAACTTCAAGCAGATGGCGTGCATTTCGTAGGCCCCAATGAAGGGGCAATGGCCTGCAACGAGTTCGGGCCCGGCCGGATGGCGGAGCCGCACGAAATCCTCGCCGCGATTGAACGCATTCTCTCAGGCACTGGTCCGCTTACCGGCGTGAAGGCGCTGGTAACGGCGGGGCCGACGCATGAGCCGATCGATCCCGTCCGCTTCATCGCCAACCGCTCGTCGGGCAAGCAAGGCTATGCCATCGCCAAAGCGCTTGCGACGGCGGGCGCCAAGACGACGCTGGTGTCCGGCCCCGTCGACCTTGCCCCGCCACCCGGCGTCAAGCTGGTGAGGGTCGAGACCGCGGCGGACATGCTGGCGGCTTGCGAAGCGCAGCTTCCTGTCGATGTGGCGGTGATGACGGCAGCGGTCGGCGATTGGCGCCCCGAAAGCCGCGCCACCTCCAAGCTCAAGAAAACCGGCAGCGGCGCACCCAGCCTCACGCTTGCTGAAAATCCCGACATTCTGGCCACGCTAGGCAAACACGCGCGACGCCCGCGCTTGTTGATCGGCTTTGCGGCGGAGACCGAAAACGTCGTCGCCTATGGCAGCGACAAGCGCACCCGCAAAGCCGCCGATTGGATTTTGGCCAATGACGTCAGCAAAGGCGTCTTCGGGGCCGATACCAATCGCGTGCACCTCATTTCCGAAGCCGGTGTCGAGAGTTGGCCGGAACTTTCCAAAGACGCGGTGGCCACACGCCTCGCCGATCACATCGTCAAAGCCCTGGAGAAGGCCGTATGAAACTTCCGATCCAACGTCTTAGCCATAGCGAAGGCCTTCCCCTGCCCCATTACGCGACCGAAGGCGCTGCGGGGCTTGATCTAGTCGCCGCTATCGACGCCGATCTGGTGTTGAAACCCGGCGCGCGTGCCCTGGTGCCGACTGGTGTGGCCATCGCCCTGCCGCAAGGTTTTGAAGCGCAGGTGCGCCCGCGCTCAGGTCTCGCGGTAAAGTTCGGCATCACGGTGCTCAATGCGCCCGGCACCATAGATTGGGATTATCGCGGCGAGATTAAATGCCCGATCATCAATCTTGGCGAAGAGCCCTTCACGATTACCCGCGGCATGAAAATCGCCCAGATGGTGATCGCGCGCTATGAGACCGCAACCCTTGAAGAAGTGAACGAGTTGCCGGCCACGGTACGTGGCGCGGGCGGCTTCGGCTCCACTGGACTAACGACGGCGTAAGAGATGCTAAAACTTTCCCGCAAAACCCTTCTGGCGCTCGAGGCGGTGATCGACATCGCCTTCAATGCCCGCCCTGAGCCGGTACAGGCCAAGGAAATCACTGCCCGCCAAGGCGTGCCGCAGCGTTACCTGGAACAGGTGATGCAGCAGCTTGTCCGCGCAGGCATCCTCAAAGGCGTGCGCGGCCCGCGCGGCGGCTATCGCCTTGCCAAGGAGCGCCGCCGTATTTCTGTCGGCGACATTGTGCGTGCGGCGGAACTCGCCGAAGACGAGACCAATGAGGAGGTGTTGCCGCGTTCAGAGCTCGGCCAGCGCATCGTGACGCCTTTTGTCCAAACACTGCAAGACGAGGTCATGGCACGGCTGGAGGCCATAACCGTTGAAGATTTATGCCAGAAGGCACGCGCCGCGGGCGTCAGCACCGAAGAACGCGATACCGCCGATTTCACCATCTAACGGAGCCCTTAAGATGAGCGACAAGAAGCCTGGACGTGGACGTATTTACAATTCGATCACCGAAACCATCGGCGACACCCCGCTGGTGCGGCTCTCGCGCCTGACCAAGGAAGCGGGCGTGAAGGCGGACATTCTGCTCAAGCTCGAATTCTTCAACCCCCTCGCCTCGGTCAAGGATCGCATCGGCGTCTCCATGATCGAAGCCTTGGAACGCCAGGGCAAGATCGTGGCCGGTAAGACCGTGCTGGTGGAACCGACCAGCGGCAACACCGGCATCGCGCTCAGCTTCGTCGCCGCCGCCAAGGGCTATCGCCTGATCCTGGTGATGCCGGAAACGATGTCGATCGAGCGCCGCAAGATGCTGATGATCCTCGGCGCGGAAGTGGTGCTGACCGAAGGCGCCAAAGGCATGAAGGGCGCCATCGCCAAAGCGCAGGAAATCGTCGCCGGAAATCCCGACGCGATCATGCCGCAGCAATTTGAGAACCCCGCCAATCCCGATATCCATCGCCGCACCACGGCGGAGGAAATCTGGAACGACACCGAAGGCAAGGTTGATGCGGTGATCTCGGGCGTCGGCACCGGCGGCACCATCACCGGCGTCGGCCAAGTTTTGAAGGCCAAGAAGCCAGGCGTGAAGATCATCGCGGTCGAGCCGGAAGATTCACCGGTGCTGTCGGGTGGCCAGCCTGGCCCGCATAAGATTCAGGGGATCGGCGCGGGCTTTGTGCCGGCGATCCTGGACAAATCCGTGCTGGATGAGGTTGTCACGATCTCGAATGAGACCGCCTTCGAAACGGCGCGCAAATCCGCCAAGCTGGAAGGCATCCCAGTCGGCATCTCCTCCGGCGCGGCGCTCGCGGCGGCCCTCGAAGTCGGCGCCCGTGATGACATGGCGGGCAAGACCATCGTGGTGATCATCCCCTCCTTCGCCGAACGCTATCTTTCCACCGCGCTGTTCGAAGGCCTCGCTTAAGCGCCTAAAAGTAGAACGAGAAGGTGAGCGCCCAGCGGTCCACGCCGTTGGGCGCGATCACCGGGATCTGAAGCAGTTCGAGACGCAACACTTCCACACTGCCCGCGCTATGGCGCACATGCATCATGCGCGGCTCACCATTGACAGTCACGTCGTGCAGAATCTGGCGGCGTATTTGAACGTCCTCAGGCGCAAATAAGCGCGAGAAACGTTCGCCGGTGATATCGCGCCCAAAGCGGCGCACCGTGCCGCTTCCGGCCAAATGCACCCTGAAATCCTCGCCGCCATCGATCGGTTCATAGACAATCACCCGGCTCAAAAGTGGGGCGATCGCCCGTGAAGGCACATCGCGCCCCATCCGCAAACCGTCAGCAGGACGCTCGCGCCAGAAGCGCAACGCGATTTCACCGCTAGGATGTGTAAGCTGATCGACGACCTGGAAATCATTGGTCGTCAATCCACTTTCGACCCAAGCAGAAATCCGGTCCATTACGATTGCATCCGCGTGTTGCTCACACGAACCTAAAGAGCGTCGCTGACCCAATTCTTAATCAATAGAGGCAAAGCCGATGGCAGTTCGGCGAAAGCCAAGACCTTTTTGTGGCATTTTTGTAAACACGTAAAATCGGCTCTCGCGAAGGACGAGTTGTCAGTAGCTATCCACAGCAGCGAGCATATCTGGACGATCTGTATAGATCGCATCCAATCCCAGAGATGCCATTTTACGCATCAAGTTTGGTTCATTAACGGTCCAGGTTGCGAGCCGTAAGCCCAAGCCGCGCGCCTCCCCTACAGTCTCTTCTGTAAGATCGACCCACATCGGGTCCCAGCCATCCCCGCCCGCTTCTTTGACCGCCCGAATAATAGAGCCGCCGTGATGCACCGCATCGAAACCAGCAGCCCAGGGCGAAACACCTTCGCGCGCCCAATACCGGAGCATTTGTAAGGCCTGCTCGCTTGGCGGATCGGCTTCCGGCGGTGGGGCATCGTGGCCGAACCAGCTCAGCGGCATACTGGTGAACCAGCATTCGGTTTTGGAGGCATATTTTTTTGCCGCAATCAGCGCCGCCCAATCGAAGCCGACGAAAATCGTGTGATCGAGATAGTTGTGCTCCCCCAACACTTCGACGGTGCGCGCGGCGAGTTCTTCTGGGTCAGCGCTCTCCTCACGATTGGCAAAAGACGTCTTTAGTTCGACGATTAACTTAAAGGGATCGCGCGCAGTGCGGGCCACCGCAATCACTTCGGACAAGAGAGGTACGCATTCGCCATCCTGCCAATGGACGTCAGGATGAGATTTTGCATAGATACTGTCGGGATCGGCGCGCCCCACTTCATAGCGGCGGAGCTCCTCCAGGGTGAGATCTTTGATACGCGGGCCGGGATCGGCGATCCAGCGGCCTTCGAAATCGCGCGTGAGGGCCGGTTTCAAACGCCAATCGTGATGCACGATGACCTGGCCGTCGGCGGTGAGCTGCACATCCAGCTCGGCGCCCTGACAGCCGCGCCAGACAGCATCAGCAAAGGCCGAGAGCGTGTTCTCGGGACGGAGCTGCGCCCCGCCGCGATGGGCGATGTTCCACGGAACCATGGCGTCATCCTCACGAGTCGCGTTTTAAAAAGGGTAACAGGGGTGGGATATACCCTAAAGCGTAGAATGCTGTGACTGTGGCGCACCTCAGCGCCCGTCGCGTAACCGCCCTCCGCCGCCCCGTGTTGACTTCGTTTGTCCCCCAGCGTACCTCCTTCGGCGCGGCAGGGATGGTCCCTGCCGCCCATCTACATGAGCCCACGATGATCCATCCGCGTTGCGAAATGGCTGGCACGTACGCCCTTCCGGGCGGCACGCCGTCGTTTGGGCTTTTGGAGGAGTGCTGCGCCTAGACCGGCTTGATACGGTTCTTTCGCGACCCTCCCGAGCCCGGCTCTGGAGGGTTTTTTATTTCTCGAATTTTGGTTCTGCCATGACTGACATGACGCAAACAGAGACGATGGAGTTCAAGACTTCCCCTTGGGTGACCGAGGTGCGGGAGCTGATGAAACTCGCCCTGCCGCTGATCGCCACCCAGCTCGCGCAAATGGCCATTTTGACCACCGACGTGATCATGCTGGGGCGCTTGTCCAAGGAAGCCCTGGCCGGTGCGGCGCTGGGCAATACCGTGTTCTATTTCGCTTGGCTGTTCGGGCTTGGCCCCACGGCGGCGATCTCGCCGATGATCGCCCATATCCTGGGCGCCAAACCGCGCGATAAGGCCGGCGTGCGCGCGGCCACCCGCATGGGATTTTGGGCGATTATTCTGCTTTCGGTGCCACTGACAGCATTCCTGTTCTTCGCCAAGGACGTGCTTATCCTCTTGCAGCAGAAGCCTGAACTAGCCGAAGCGGCGAGCCATTTCGTGCAGCCCTTGGGCTTTGGCATGATCTTCTCGCTCGGCTTTCAGGTGCTGCGCAGTTATGCGACCGCGCTCGAAAAGCCAAACTCCGCGCTTTGGGTGATGCTGGCTGCCATTCTCTTTAACGCGGCTGCCGACTATGCCCTGATCTTTGGCCATTTCGGCTTTCCGAAGCTTGGGCTGGTCGGTTCGGGCATTGCGAGCGCGAGTTCCTATGCCTTCAGCTTCTTCGCCATGCTGGTGGTGGTCTTCCTGACGCCCAAGCTGCGCGAATACCGCATCTTCCGCCGTTTCTGGCGCTGGGACTGGCCGAAATTCATCGAGGTCTTCCGCCTTGGCATGCCCATCGGCATGACCATGCTGTTCGAGGCTGCGCTGTTCAACAGCTCCATGCTGATCATGGGGACTTTCAGCACGGCTGCGCTGGCGGCCCATCAGGTGGCGCTCAATGTGCCCTCGCTCACCTTCATGGTGCCGCTGGGGATCGCCATGGCCGCGACGGTACGAGTTGGCCTCTTTGCCGGTGCCGAGGACAGGCATGGCGTGCGGCGTGCTGGGCTTACCGCCCTCACCATCGGGGGCGGGTTCATGATCTTCACCGCCCTGTTCCTCGCCCTCTTCCCGCGCCAGATCGCCGGTCTCTATTTCGCCGCCGACGACAGGGCCAATGCGGATGTGCTGGCGCTAGCCATCACCTATTTGCGAATCGCGGCGGCGTTCCAGGTTTTCGACGGGGTGCAAGTGGTGGCGTCGTTCGCCTTGCGCGGGTTGAAGGACGCCCGCATGCCGATGTGGATCGCCGGAGCCTCCTATTGGCTGATCGGTTTCCCGCTTTGCCTGGGGTTAGGCGTCTGGGCCCATTGGCAGGGGATCGGGGTCTGGATCGGCCTTGCTTTTGCCTTAATGACGGCGGCAATCTTGCTAAGTTGGCGGTTTGTGGCCCTATCGCGTCTAACTGCGGCAGAGCCAGCTTAACACGCCAGATTGTTGCGGAGGGCGGCAATGCGCTGGGCGGCTTTGCTGGCGGTCGGAGTTATCTCCACCGCCGTAGCGGCGCGAGCAGATATGAACGAGGTTCGGTTGCCTGCCGGTGATCCGGTGGTGGCGCCGGATAGCGGTGGCGGCTCGACGCCGCATGCCGCGCGCGGGCAGTTGCTAGGCCTCTCCTGCTCCAATGTCGAAAAAGCCGGTGACGGCGTTTCCGTGGTGCTGTTCCCCAACAACAATGATGACCCCACTGGCATCACCGGGGTTCTCGCGACCGACCAGAATGTCGAGCCAGGCCTCGTGCATGTGCGCGTACCGGACTTCCCGGAACTCTCCGACCATACGCTGCGCGTGAAGGCCTTTTACCGCGACGCCGGCGGCGCACATGTCTGCGACGGCGGGAACGTCAAGATCAACTAACTACAGCACCCGCACCAACAGCGCGGCGGCGGCAGCTGCGGCTGCGATGCCGAGCAGGATCAGTGTGGCGCGCTCGCCGCTCTCGTTGCGCTCACGCTGAGGGGCAACGCGCAAGCCCTCCCCCGTCAGCTTGGCCGCGATGAGTTCGACATTGCGGATGAAATCCGGCAGACGCTGCGCCGATTTCGCCAGCGCCGAAACGGTTTCACCGATGTCTTTGAGCTTGGCCTTGGGCGATAGGCTGTCCAGCATAAAGGCTTCCACGACCGGCCGGCTGGCTTCCCAGATGTCGAAATCGGGATCGAGCGCGCGGGCGACGCCTTCCACCACCACCATGGTCTTCTGCAGAAGTAAGAGCTGGGGCTGGGCCTGCATCTCGAAGCGGCGGGTAGTGTCGAAGAGCTGCTGCAGCAGCTTGGCCATGGAGACATCGCGCGCAGGCCGCCCGAAGATCGGCTCCCCCACCGCGCGCAACGCCTGGGCAAAGGTCTCTATCGGGAAATGCGAGGGCACGAATTGCTGCTCAAAATGCGCGCGGGCGACACGCAGGTAATCGCGGGCGAGAAAGCCGCCAATGGTCTCGGCCATGAAGCGGCGGGTCGCCACATCCAGGCGGCCCATGATGCCGTAATCGACTGCCACCAGCCTGCCCTGCCGGTCGACGAAGAGATTTCCCGGATGCATATCGGCGTGGAAAAAGCCTTCGCGCAGCGCCTGGGTGAGGAAGGTGCGCATCACGATCAGCGCGATCTTCTTGGGATCGTGCCCGACCGCCTTTAGCGCCTCGATATCGCGCAAAGGCACGCCATCGATCCATTCGGTGGTGAGAACACGGCTGGAGGAGCGCGCCCAATCGACTTGCGGCACGCGGAATTGGCTGTCGCCTTCCATCCGCTCGGCAAGTTCGGAGGCCGCGGCGGCTTCCATACGAAGATCAAGCTCGAGGGCGGTGGAATCCGCGAGGGTTTCGATCAAAGCCGTGAGCCGCAGACGGCGAGCCTCGGCGGAAAAGCGCTCTGCCAGACGGGCGGCGAAAGCAAGCGTGGAAAGATCGCGGGCGAATTCCTCTTCGATGCCGGGACGCAGCACCTTCACCGCCACGCGCTTGGGCGGGTCCTCGCTGGTTTCGGCCTCATGCACCTGGGAGATGGAGGCTGCCGCCACCGGCTCGCCAAAGCGGATGAAAAGCTTATCCAGCGGCTTGTTGAATTCGCGCTCAACCACAGCGCGGGCATCCGCAGAGGGAAAGGCAGGAAGCCGGTCCTGCAAACCTTCGAGTTCGGTGGCGACATCAGCCCCGACCAGATCCGGGCGTGTCGCCAGTACCTGCCCCAGCTTGATATGGGCCGGGCCCAAACTCTCCAAGGCACGCGCCAAGCGATAGCCCGGCGTGGTGCCGTCCTTCACCCGGCCTGAACCCAGCACCCGGCGCAGGAAGCGCACGCGCGCGGGCATCAGCGCCATATACTCAGCCGGGAACAGCGCATCGTGGCGCGCCAGCGTGCGCGCGATCTTCCACACCCGGAACAGATTGGAGAGGCTTGAAGGCATAAAACGTCAAATCTTCCAGGCCGAATGCATGGCCGAAATGCCGCCGGAGAGATTGCGTACCTTCACCTGGGACAGCCCCGCCTCTTCGATCATGCGGGCAAATCTGGCCTGGTTCGGGAAACGGCGGATACTCTCCACGAGGTATTGATAGGACTCACGATCCTTGGCCACCCATTCCCCGATCGTAGGCAGGAGGTGGAAGGAGAATTTGTCGTAGAGCACATCGAGGCCGGGGACCACGACCTGGCTGAACTCGAGGCAGAGGAACCGCCCGCCCGGCTTTAAGACCCGCCGCGCCTCGGCAAGCGCGTTCTCGATATGGGTCACATTCCGGATACCGAAAGCGATGGTGTAGCTGTCGAAGCTGTTATCGGCGAAGGGCAGATGCTCGGCATTGCCTTCGACCCAGGTCAGCGCCGTCTCGCCCTTTTTCTCGGCCCGCACCTGGCCCTCGGCCAGCATGTCAGGGTTGATGTCGCAGACCGTTACATCCGGCTCGCCGCCGCGCTTACGGACAGCCCCCGCGATGCGGAAGGCGATGTCGCCCGTCCCGCCCGCCACATCCAGGCATTTCCAGCCCGGCTGGGGGTTCAGCCAGCCGACGAAAACGTCCTTCCAGAGCCGGTGGACGCCACCGCTCATCAGGTCGTTCATCAGGTCATAATTCTTGGCCACGGAGGAAAACACCCCGCGCACCAGCTTTTCCTTTTCGGCCTCGGGAACATCGCGGAAGCCAAAAGAGGCGGTATGATCGGTCAGAGATTCAGTCGACATGACCAGACCATAATGCCTGAGCTTCCCGAAGTCGAAACTGTTCGTACAGGACTGGCCCCCGCTTTTGAGGGGCGCAAACTGGTTAAGGTGGAGACCCGCCGGGGCGATCTGCGTCGCCCCTTCCCGAAGGATTTCGCCAAAAGGCTGACAGGGCGGCGGGTCATAGCCCTCAAGCGGCGGGCGAAATACATTCTGGCCGAGCTGGATAACGGGGAAACCCTGGTCATCCATCTCGGCATGAGCGGGCGTATGGCGGTCTATGCGGAGGGGCGGACGCGAAAACTGGGGGAGTTCGTCTATGAGGCCGCGCCGCCCGAGGCGGGGACCGGTAAGCACGATCACGTGATCTTCGAGACCGATGCCCCTGCCCGCATCGTCTTCACCGATCATCGCCGTTTCGGGCTGATGGATCTGATTTCCACAGAGCATCTGGAGGAAAGCGATCTCTTCCATGGGATGGGGGTGGAGCCGCTCTCCAACAGTTTTCACGAAGAGTATCTGGCCGCCGCGCTGAAAGGCAAAAAGACGCCAATCAAATCCGCCCTGCTCGACCAGCGGCTGATCGCGGGACTGGGCAATATCTATGTCTGCGAGGCGCTCTTCAGGGCGCATATCTCGCCCAAGCGGCTCGCGGGCAAGGTGACAGCGGCGTCCATTCCCCTTCTGACACGGGCTATCAAAGATGTTTTGACGGAAGCCATCGCGGCGGGCGGTTCTACCTTGCGCGATTACAAGAAGGCCGATGGCAATCTCGGCTATTTTCAGCACGCCTTCAAAGTCTATGGCCGCGAAGGCGAGGCTTGTGCTGATTGCGGAGGAACCATCAAGCGCATCGTGCAGGCGGGGCGCTCCACCTTCTATTGCCCGAAATGCCAAAAGTGAAAAGCTAAGCGGTCATACCCGCATGTCATCCCGGCCAAGCGCTGCGCATTGGCGGAAAAGTTGATGCACAGGAGATGGGACAGCGCGCAGAGCCGGGATCCACTCCAACATCGTCCAGATTTCCAAGTGGTTCCCGGATCGCGCCCTCATCCCAAACTTAAAAATCATCGCGGGCGCGTCCGGGATGACAATTTAAAGAAAAAGCCTGCCTAAAAGCGTTTTTGCGCGGAGGGTAGACTCCTCCCGTCTCGCTTTTGCAGGCGCGCTTTGAATATCACCGGCGAAAGAAAAGAAGGGGCCGGCCCTATCAAGGGTGAGGCGAAGAGGACCGGCCCATTCGACAGCTACGGTGATCTTTTAGAGATGGTGGCTACTTCGCCAGCTTCAAGGGTGGCGCTGCAAATTTCATCTTGCGAGAGAGCTCGCCTTAACGCGGAAATTTTGAAATAGACTGTCCCCATCATGGCTGGAATTCGTATCACCGATGAAATTGCCCTCGACGAACGCGAGGTTGAAGAGAGCTTTGTGCTCGCCTCGGGTCCCGGCGGGCAGAACGTCAACAAGGTCTCGAGCGCGGTGCAGCTGCGCTTTAATGTAGCGCTGTCCCTCAGCCTGCCCGAACCCGTCCGCTACCGGCTGATGACACAGTTAAAAAGCCGCCTGACCAATGGTGGCGAGCTGATCCTGGTGGGGCGCAAATTCCGCGACCAGAACCGCAACCGGGAGGATGTTCGGGCCCGGCTGGTGGAAATCATCAAGGCTGCGACCGTAGAGCCCAAGAAGCGCTTTAAGACTCGCCCGCCCCGGGGCGCGGTGGAAGACCGCCTGAAGGATAAGAAAAAGCAGGCCGCCAGGAAGCAAGGCCGGGGTAGATTTCGGGACGAATAGCCCCAAAAGGCCAGGAATCCCGCCACAGGACACGGAAACTGCCCGAGAAGGACAAATAGCCCCGTCTTCTGAATTGACCCGGGGCCCAGCACGGGCTATACGCCCCGCCTCTTGAATTCACGGAAGTGACCAATGCCGAATATCGCCTCTGCCAAGAAGCGCACCCGTACCACGGAGAAGCGCCAGGCCATCAACCACTCGCGCAAGACCCGCATCCGCAGCTTTGTGCGCAAGGTTGAGGAAGCGATCCTGTCCGGTGACTCCGCTGCCGCCCTCGCCGCCCTCAAGGCTGCCGAGCCAGAAATCATGCGCGGCGTCTCCAAGGGCGTGGTGCACAAAAATACCGGTGCACGGAAGGTTTCGCGCCTTTCCAAGCGCGTCGCCAAACTGTCAAAGTAATCTCGGCCCCGGCCTTCCGCCGCGCGAGATGAAATTTTTATGAAGACGGGCCCATGCTTGTTTTGGGCCCGTTTTTATTTGTCTTCGCCGCAATGGTGACACAATCTGCCGCAGTTTCTCCGATTGTTCCGTAACGTGTGTCAGAGCGTGACAGTTTGGTTTCGTTAACCCCCTGATTCGACAAAATTAACCACCTCACCCGCTTAATTCCGTATAAAGAACATATAGTTAGGAATGGGTCGTGGAATTTCTTCCGTCATAGAATCTTCGCATGTTCAACCTCCGTTCCCTTGAGTCGCGTCGGGGATTTTGCTTAAGGTTCTCCCTGCTCAAGGCGAGAGAACACAACAATGCCTAAGACAAAAAAAGAAAAGAGAAAGGCGTTGTGTGAGGCCCGAAGTCCAGTTCGGGTCCTTTCTCAGTAAACTTAAGTAAAAGCGTCTCCTATTATTTGAACCCGCGAGAACTTTCTCGCGCGTAAAGTCGTCTCTGCTTTGGAAGTTCTGTGATGGTTTTCCCCTCCTCCACCTCTGACTATGCCGGTGACGTGAGTGTCACGGAGGCTTGGGAGCTGATCTCCCAGGGGGCCGTGCTGGTGGATGTGCGCACCGCAGCGGAATGGGCCTTTGTCGGCCTGCCGGACCTTTCCTCTTTGGGGCGGACGGTCGCGCGCGTGGAATGGCAGAGCTTTCCGAGCGGGCAGCCGAACCCAGGTTTCCTTCCAGAGGTGGTGGCCGCGGTCGGCGAAGACAAGGACGCAAAGATACTTTTCCTCTGCCGGTCCGGCGCCCGGTCTCGGGCTGCGGCAATCGCCCTGACGGCGGCAGGCTATGAAAACTGTTTCAACGTGGCTGGCGGCTTTGAGGGGGACCTCGATCAGCACCGCCAGCGCGGCAAGATTAATGGCTGGAAGGCAGAAGGCCTTCCCTGGGCCCAAACATAAAGGGAGGACAACATGCTTAGGGGAGATGCGCTGCGGCGCGTTGGAGGGGTTTAGAGCCCAAGACCGGGTTCTTCGCAGGTTTGTACGAGTAAATGACGGATGGGGGCGCGCCGCCTGCTGCGGTGAGCCTAAGATGCGGGTGTGGGATATGGGACAAGTGACAAATAAGCCGACATCGAGGGATTGGCCTGCGCGCTGGGCATGCGTGCGTGAGCGCCTTCGCAAGGAACTGGGCGATCCGATTTTCGAGGCGTGGATTGCGCCTCTGACCCTGGAAAGCTGGGACAAGGACGAGCTGAAGATCGGCGCGGCCAAGCCCTTCGTGCGCAACTGGGTCATCAATCATTACGTCGCCCGTATCGAGCGCGCCTTCCGCGCCGAGCAGGCCGAACCCGCCGCCCTCAACGTCGTTGTGACCCAGGCCCAGCCCCAGGTCGCCGCTGCCGTCTCCAAGGCGCCGGTGGAGATCGTTCCGGCTGCCCCGCTTTCGCCGCCGCCCTCCAACGTCGCCTATATGCCGCATGTCTCTCCCGACGCTGCGGCGGGCGCCATGCAGGGGCTGTGGAGCCGCATGCTGCATCCGCAGCAGACCTTCGACAGCTTCATCGCCGGCCAAGCCAATGAATTCGGCCTGGGCGCCGCCAAGGCCTTCAGCGAAGGCGCGGGCGACATGCCCCTGCTCTTCATCCATGGCGGCTTCGGCTATGGCAAAACCCATCTTCTCAACGCCGCGGCGCTCGAGTTCCGCAAGCGCGGCAAGAAGGTGCTGTTCCTGCGCGCCGAAGACTTCATGCGCCACTTCCTGGGCGCGCTCTACCGCAAGGACACGCTCGCCTTCAAAGACGAGCTGCGCACCGCTGATGTGCTGATCATCGACGATCTGCAGCATATCTGCCGCTCCACCGCGACGGCCTCGGAGTTCCTCTACACCGTCAACGCGCTGGCCGATCTGCGCCGCCGCGTGGTGATCGCCGCCGACCGCGCCCCCTCTGCCCTCGAAGGCCTGGGCGCCGACGTGAAGAGCCGCATCTCGGGCGGCCTTGTCGTCCAGCTCGGCAAGCCGGATCGTGACACCCGCCTCGCCATCCTGAAGGCGCGCGCCGCCGACTTCGCCCGCCTGCGCCCCGAAGTGCGCATTCCCGAAGAGGTGCTGGACCGCATCGCCGATCTGGAAGATGCCTCCCCGCGCGATACCATCGCCATCTTCACCAAGCTTGCCACCTATGCCGACCTCACCAAGAAACCGGTGACGGCGGAGATGGCCGAGGAAGCCGTCGGCATGCGCGCCAGCGGCAGCCTTTCGCCCAAGACCTCCATCGAGGACATCCAGAAGAAGACCGCCGAGTTCTATAAGCTCGACGTGCGCGACTTCCATTCGCCCCAGCGCGCCCGCCGCGTCGCCCGCCCCCGTCAGGTGGCGATGTATCTGGCGCGCAAGCTGACGACCCGCTCACTGCCCGAGATCGGCCGCCGCTTCGGAGGCCGCGACCACACCACCGTGCTGCATGCCTGCCGCCGGGTGGAAGCGCTCTGCAATGAGGACGCCCTCTTCAAGCAAGAGGTCGATTTCTTGAGCCAGATGCTGTCGAAACTGAACTAGGACTTGGGAAAACTGCACTAAATCTTGGGGAGTACGGGTCTTTCCCCGGTTTAGCCAAGTAAAGGTGAATACTGCGAAGTAAAAGACGAAACAGTATTTGACCCCAACGGACCCAAGACCCGGGGTTGGTCATTAGACGGATCAAGTCATCCGTAAGCTGATAAACCTTCGGGCGAACCGCCCGCTCTTCGAGATCCGGAGAGCGGGCGTTTCTTTTACGGCCAAGCCCCCCCCTTCCCGCGCCCCACGCCCCGGCTTAAGCTTGGGCAAAGAGGCGCGCCATGCCCAACACCCTGCTGCACAAGGCCCAAGCGCTGCACCGCGCCGGAAATATCGCTGCGGCGCTTGAGGCCTATCGCGACGCGGCCCTCAGCGGCGATGCGGCCTGCCGGGCCCACTGCCTGCGCCACATCGGCGATCTTGCCCTAACGCTTGGCCTTGCCGCCGAGGCCGAGGCGGCGCTCAGCGAGGCCGAAACTCTTTACCGCAACACCGTGCCCAATAGCCTTGCTTTGGCCAATACACTGCGCCTGCGCGCCCTTCTGACCGGCGCCCCCGCGCAGTGGCGCGCGGCCAAAGCGGCCTATCACAGCGCCGCCGCGCAAACGGGTTTGGATTTGCGCGCCGCGTTCGACGAATGCGACGCCCATCTGGCGCCGGACGGGCAAGCCTCGAAAGACTAGCGCCGGGACGCCGGGGGAAGCCGAACGGACTGGCTGTAACCGGACAGATTATGTCCACACACGCACCGCCCCAGACCGATAATTGTTATGCCGCGCAGAGGGAGGGGGGAGTATCCTGCCCGTTCCTTTCACCTCCCCCTCGCTTGCCACGCCAAAGCCGAAGGCGACGGCGGGCGGGGAGGTCGGAAAACGCAGAGCGTTTTCCGGGTGGGGGGCTCCCCTTGAAAACCCCAAAACGCAAAACGCGAATTTAAATCCCGATTTTTCCGCGTAACCCTCTGGCGAGCAGCAACAATCGCCTTGCTACCAGCCTGCACCAGGCCGCCCAGAGCTGCGCGGACCATCACACCACCACACCCTGTCAAACAGCCCGGCGCGCGAAGCGCCAACTCCTAGAGATGGGAACCCAGCCCTCGCCCCACAAGCGGTGGCGGCGAGATGTAATGGCGCGGACAGAAAACGATCAGGCGGCGATGAGGCGCTTCAACTCGGTCTCGAAATCAAGACAGAGCTGCACGGCTTCCTCTTCCGGCAGCCAACGCGACATCTGGGTTCAACGTCCGATTTGCGGCGCAGCCCAGCCATTCTGGTTAGGGCCGTGATGCGCCAACACACGACATTCGACTGCAACGGCTAGGCGCGCCAGTCCACTGGCATTCCGTCGATGCTCGATCCGAAGAAGCGCTCTGCATATGCGACGACGGCTTCAGTCGGTGAAGCGAAGTTTTGAACCCCTATTACCTCAGATCTCATTACGCCGGATTCGGCTTTCCATGTAATTGAGCATGATCCGTCGGGGTTAGCCTCGATCAAGCCTCCGTCATAAGGGGCATCTCGGCCCCATTTGGGCGGAAACGTGCCTCGCTCTATTAGAACTGAAAGAATAGCCGAGCGAAGCAAACTTCCCGGCACCGGGTCGGCGCCAAAGGCTGCCCGCTCCGGCATGCTCAGGTGAAACGTGGACACTAACTTGCGTGCAAGTTCTTTGAGGTCGGAATTGTCAGTCACACGCCACGCCCTTTGCAGTCCATCGCGTCAATTTCAGTCATTATGAAAGAAGTTTACCCCCGATGCGGCGCGGCGTGAACTTCCGCTATTGGCGCATTCTGGGCGACTGGCCTACGTCCAAAGTTACACCGATTCCAGACTCTGCCCTGAAGGCTATCTTGCGCCAAAACCCACCATTTGGTCATTGCAAAACCGGAACCAGTTGAGGCCGTTATGCGCGGGCGTTAGTCTTCCATTCTGGAACGGGGAGCAAATATGGGGCAGAGGAACGAAGATGATCGAGCGCAAGCGTACAAGCTTGGGCTTTGGATGTTCACCCTGATCGGTGCCTTGATGATCGTTGTTACTGCTATTCCGGCGTACATCATGTTCGGGATGGCAATTGGCCCATCTATCTCTGCGCATCAGTTTTTTCCGCAGAATTGGTTCCAGATTCCAGCGTGGCTGCTCGAGATAGGAGGCATAACGATGCCGTTTGTGTTGCCTGCCGTGATTTTTGCTGCGTGGTCGTTCTACACGGAGCGAAAATACATGGCGCAGCGATGTACAATGGGAATCGGACTGCTGTGGCTAGCTCCGGGTGCTTTCGTCCTATTCGCTTTCATGAAGTGAATGAGCACGTCGCCTGTCGCTATGTCCGGATCTGGCGCAATCCGGGCGGCGCTTGGAGGGGATGACTATCTTGGGAGGTCGTCGAACTTCGGAGTATCTACCAATAGATCTTCCCAGGCTGCTCGACTGGAGAAGCAGATGTGTGCATTCGGGGAAATAACAATCTCGTCATCCAGGCTTCCCGCAGGCACTACGAGCAAAGTGCCCTCCATCTGCACACTCGGCAAAGCCGATCCGCATTCAGAACAGAAACTCTTCGCATGCCGCGTTGCAGGGATTTGATAGTGCCTGATTTTGTCTTGACCCGAGTGCCACACTACGGTCGCCGTTGATGAAAACAGGTTCGACGCATGCACGGACCCTGTATCCTTTCGACAGCGGCGGCAGTGGCAAAGGAAAAAGCTTTCGAAGTTTCCCCGGATTTCAAACCGAACTGCACCGCATTGACAGGAACCGGATGTCACGACCGTCATCTCTATGGACTCGCTTGGTTGGGTTTTGAATGGCGCGCGGGCCGGTTGCGGAACATGGGAATACGATAAAACCTCACCGCCCAAAAGGCGAACCCGGAAGGACCGCTTTTGGCGCAAGGTCGCCGTCAGGGCAAAGTCTGGAAACGGTGTAACTTCGGATCTAGGCGGGTTGCCCGGATTGCGCCAAATTTGGCCATGGCTCGCGACAGGTCTGCAATGAGTTTGTATGCTCTGTTCGCTGGTTGGTGGGGGTAAAGTGGATGGGGAACATTTGCTGGCGCAGGCTTGCCGTGCTCGCGATATGCATCGGCATGATGTCGGGTCCAAGCATGGCTTCGGATTGCGATCCGGATTCTTGGATGGCTCCCCCTCCTTTACCCGAAAATGGCCAGGAGGTTACCCCTTTACCGGCTTACCACGAATTCCAGATTCCGATCCAAAATGAGGGGCGTGCACTTGCACTTCTGTCTGCGCAATCAATAGTTTCCTTGGACAGAGAGACGCTCAGCCAACTGCTTCCGGATACGAAGTTCCCAGACGCGGGAGGAGTTCAGCCGTATCTAGTACGCGCGGTGGCGCTAGATGAGCCGCTGGGGAGTGTCCACGCGGGATTACTCGGTCAGGCACTCTTGATGGAATACAACGGTCCCATTGTTCGTGCGCGGTCCATTCATCGGGCCTTTGTGCTCTTCCTACGGGTGCCGCCCACCAAGGTGTACGTGATGATCAGACTATACGGATAACCACTGGATAGCCGTTTAGTACTGCCTGCAATGTCCGCAGGTGGCGCAACCTGGACTGATGCCACGGGCTTGAAACGACTGGAACGGAGGCAAAGCGGACCTCTGGAGCCGTGTCAAAGCGCCATCTCCTAGAGAGGGGTATCCAGCCCCTGCCCCACAGCGGCAACATGTTGTAATGGCGCGGACAGGAAATGATCCGGCGGCGTTTCAACTCGGTCTCAAAATCAAGGCGGTGCTGCGCGGCTTCGTCTCACGATGCGCCAAAGCTGAATATCGCTCACCCATGCTATTTACTTGAATGGAATTTTCTTGGGGGTGGGAGTGCACGCAAATTGGAAAGGAAATTTTGTCCGTCGCGATGGATTTCTTGAGGCGCCAGCGGCGGACCGCTCGCTTTTGCGCCTCATCCTATTCGTAGCGTTGTTCGTGGTGCTCGCGACCGCTGCCGGCTGGATTGCCATCCGCGCAGGCGCTCTGTTGGGAGCATTGTTGGATGCGCAGTTCACCGCGCCAAAAGGGCAGCTCGATTTCAAGCTCCTCTACGAGTCGCGACTGCACGGCTGGATGGTTTGGGGATCGGATTTGGGAGTGGTTGCCGATAACCTTCCAACATTTGCGTGGTATTTTGCCATCTCTGCTGTCTTTGCGCTCCTGCTCAGACGCCTTTACCGGCGCCCCCTCAAGACATGGATCACAGCATCGGCATCATTCCGCTGGCGGCTATTCTGGGCGGGGCTGATACTCTTTGGCGTGGTCTATTCGGCGGGACTTGCTTTGCAAGGAACACTAGCCCCCGCGGGGTATAAGCCTGCTTTAGGATGGCTCCGGGGCGAGCCTTGGAACGTCGCCATCTTTCTGGTCGCGATGTTTTTCATGGTGTCGTTTATGGCGGCGGCGGAAGAATTCCTCTTCCGGGGCTGGCTACTCAAGGAGCTGACCGCATTCGTTCCGAACTATTACTTTGTCTTTCTCGTAAGTAGTGCGGCGTTTGCCTTGGCTCACCGTCAATTCGAGTTCTATCGGATGGCGCAACTTTTCTTGGGCGGTATAGCCCTTGCCTGGGCCGCGGCGCGCCTGGAGGGGCTCGAGTTTGGCATCGGGCTGCACACCGCATGGAACATGTCGTTTGCACTCGTCGGGCAGGACCGGTCGGTTAAAATCGATTGGCATCCAGGTGAGCGATTTCTGCCAAAGATGATGGGTTCACCGCTATCTGCAGCCGAGTGGGCCGTGCTCATCGCGCTTTCATTAGCCGCGCTGGCCTTGGTCGAACTCGTGTTTCGTTGGCGCTTATTGCGCAGCTTACTTCGGTTGGATGCACAATAACTGCAGGCTGGCTGATTGCTGCTGAAGTGCTCAAAGCACGCAAGAGTGATCGAGACAGTAATAACACCTCAGCCTGCCCCCCTTCGTCTGGCATCGCTCGCGCGTCGCCAGACACTTCCCCCGCAAGCGGGGGCAGAAAAGAGGGGCGATGTGGGCGTTGAGGATTGAGGATCATCTCGAGCGCTTCCCCCTCACCCGGTCCGCCTAAGACTTAGCTGCGCTAAGCCTAAGGCGAACCTCCCTCTCCCCCGTTGGGGCGAGGGGAAATTCCGACGAGGCTGCGCGCCCGGCCTATCTTCGTCCCACATACTTAAACCTACTCTTCGCCCCCTAACCCCCTGTGGCCGCTGGATTCTTCGGGGGGCGGGTGCTATGGTACCGCACTTG
This sequence comes from Rhizomicrobium palustre, assembly GCF_011761565.1. Classification (NCBI taxonomy): domain Bacteria; kingdom Pseudomonadati; phylum Pseudomonadota; class Alphaproteobacteria; order Micropepsales; family Micropepsaceae; genus Rhizomicrobium; species Rhizomicrobium palustre. The sequence continues at coordinate 4,127,851 of NZ_JAASRM010000001.1, forward strand.
AGTCTGGTTTTACCGATCTCAACAGAATCAAGGCCTTAACGGCGTCCTGGGGGCGGCTTGTGAAGGCGAATCGATAGTCCAATGCGAGGCGCCGAGGGGGGACCGTGTGACGCGGCCCATCGCCGTCCCGCCAATTCGCCCTAGAGGGGCCCTCGCGATCACCGCTTTAGCGGCCAGCGAGCCCAGGCGGGCCATAAGGGTGTGATACGGGCCATGAAGATCAACGTCGAACGCGGCGCCTTCCTCAAAGCACTGAGCCACGTCCAGAGCGTCGTCGAACGGCGCAATACCATTCCAATTCTCTCCAACGTCATGCTGGACGCCGCCAAGGGCCAGGTGAAGCTGACCGCGACCGATCTGGATATCGAGATCGTGGAGGCCCTGCCCGCCGATGTGCTGCGCAACGGCGCCGCCACCGCGCCCGCCCATATGCTGTATGACATCGTGCGCAAGCTCCCCGATGGCGCCATGGTGCAGGTCGAGCTGACGCCCGGCGATGCGGCGCGGCTGCAGGTCTCTGCCGGATCGGTGCGCTTCGAACTCGCCTGCCTGCCGAAGGAAGACTTCCCGCAGATGGCCGCGGGCGCCCTGCCCCACCGCTTCCGTCTGGCGGCGAATGATCTGAAGCGCATCATCGACAAGACCCGCTTCGCCATCTCCACCGAGGAGACGCGCTTCTATCTCAACGGTATTTACCTGCACGCCTTCAAGGACGGCAAAACCGCTGCCCTGCGCGCCGTGGCGACGGACGGGCATCGCCTCGCCCGCTATGAGCTGGAGCTGCCCGATGGCGCGGGCGATATCCCCGGCGTGATCGTGCCGCGCAAAACCGTGGCCGAGCTCCGCCGCCTTCTGGACGATAGCGATGGCGCCATCGAAATCGCGCTCTCGGACACCAAGGTGCAGTTCGCTTTCGGCGGCATCGATCTGACCTCCAAACTGATCGACGGCACCTTCCCCGATTATCAGCGCGTCATCCCGGCGGGCAACGACAAGGCCCTCAGCCTGGAAGCCAAGGAATTCGGCTTGGCGGTCGATCGCGTTTCCACCATCTCGGCGGATAAGACCCGCGCGGTGAAGCTGATGCTGGGCAAGGATATGGTGACGCTCTCGGTGGTGAACCCTGAAAGCGGCACGGCGACGGAAGAAGTCGGCGCCAATTACGCGGCGACGCCGATCGAGATCGGTTTCAACGCCAAATACCTCCTCGATGTGATGGGCCAGATGGAAGGCAAGCAAGTGCGCTTCCTGCTGTCGGATGCGGGCTCGCCCACCGTGATCGAAGACACCGACGATAACCGCACGCTGTACGTGCTCATGCCGATGCGGGTTTGAGGAAATACCCTGTCATCCCGGACGCGCCCGAGACGATGCGAAATTCTGGCACGCGGGCGCGATCCGGGACCCACTCGGAAATCTGACAGGTGCGCAAGTGGGTCCCGGCTCTGCGTCCTTCTTCGCGCGGCGCGCTTTGAAGGACTTGGCCGGGATGACAGTTAGGACGTGAATGGAAACTGAGCGTCAACCCGACGAAAGCGCGAAGGCCACCGCCCGGCTCGCCGTCACGCGGCTGCAGCTCACCAATTTCCGCTCTTATGCGAGTGCCGCGCTGAATGTCAGCGGCCGTCCCGTGGTGCTGGCGGGGCCCAATGGCGCGGGCAAAACCAATGTGCTGGATGCGCTCTCCCTGCTCTCCCCTGGGCGCGGGCTGCGTGGCGCCAAACTCTCCGACCATGTGCGGCGCGGGCCTTCTGCGCCGTCTGAAGCCTTGTGGGCGGTGGCGGCCAGCGTGACGCGCACGGGCGAAAGCTATGATATCGGCACCGGGCTGGCGGTGGGCCCTGGCGGCGGCGAAAAACGCATCGTGCGCCTGAACGGCGTGACCCAGACCAGCGCGGACCTCGGCGATGTCGTGCAGATGACCTGGCTGACGCCCGCCATGGACCGGCTTTTCACCGAAGCCGCATCCGGGCGGCGGCGCTTCATCGACCGGCTGGTGCTGGGCTTCGATCCCGCCCATGGGCGACGGGCGCTGCGCTATGAGACCGCCATGCGCGAACGGGCGCGCCTGCTCAAATACGGCCCGCGCGATCCGATGTGGCTGGACAGTCTGGAAGCGCAACTTGCCGAGAGCGGCACAGCGATGATGGCGGCGCGGGCCGAAACCGTGACGCGTCTGAACAGGATGCTGGCCGAGCGCGGCGAGAAAGGTGCCTTCCCTTGTGCGGAACTCGCCATGACCGGCGATGCCGATACCCTCTTCCTCGAATATGGCGCCGAAACCGAAGCCCGGCTGAAAGAGGCTTTCGCGCGCGCCCGCGTGATCGATGCAGAAGCGGGACAAACGACCTTCGGGCCGCATCGCTCTGACCTCGCCGTGCGCCATACCGTCAAGCGCGCCGACGCCAAGGAATGTTCCACCGGGGAACAGAAAGCGCTGCTGGTCTCGATCATCCTGGCCGATGCCTGGGAGCTGTCGCGGGCCCGTGATGGCCATGCCCCTTTGCTGCTCTTGGATGAGATCGCGGCGCATCTGGATGAGCGCCGCAGAGCCGCCCTTTTCGACGAAATCGTGGCCTTGGGCGCGCAAGCCTGGATGACCGGAACCGACCTTTCCCTGTTCGAACATCTGATCGGCCGGGCCGATATTTTCGCCGTTGACAATGGCCGTTTCGAGCTTAGGGAATAGCTATGCTTTCGGCCCATTCCTACCTCATCTACTGCACGCTTTACGCGATCTGCATTGCCGTGCCCGGGCCGGGCGTGGTGGCGATTGTGGCACGTGCGCTGGGCTCTGGATTCCGCTCCTCCATCGCGGCGGTTTTGGGCACGCTGGTGGGCGATTTGGTGTGGATGACGCTGTCTGCCTATGGCCTCGCGGCCGTCGCCACAGCAATGGGTGGATATTTCCTCCTCGTGAAATATGCGGGCGCGCTTTATCTCTGCTTTATGGGCTATAAGTACTGGCGCGCCGAGGTGAGCGAGATGCCGGAGCTGGTGCCCGCCTCGTCGCGGCAGAGTTTCTTTTCGCAGCTTTCGGTGACACTCGGTAATCCCAAGGCCATGGCCTTCTTTCTCGCCATCCTTCCCACGGTGGTGGATTTGAAAAAACTTTCGATCTTCGGCTATGGCCAGCTCGTGCTCGCCACCGCCGTTTTGATCCCCTCTATCATGCTCGCCTATGCCGCGCTGGCGGCGCAGGTGCGCATGTTCCTGACGAGCCGAAAGGCACGCAAAACTATTAATCGAACCGCAGCGGTCGTCATGTTCGGCGCCGGTGCAGGAGTTGCGGTAAGCTGATGAGCGAAGCGGAAAAACAGAACGACGCCGAGCGGCAGTTGGATGCCGATAAGGCCAGCGGCAATGCCGAGTATGGCGCAGACAGCATCAAGGTCCTCAAAGGCCTCGACGCGGTGCGCAAGCGCCCGGGCATGTATATCGGCGACACCGATGACGGTTCGGGCCTGCACCACATGGTCTATGAAGTCGTCGATAACGGTATCGACGAAGTGCTGGCGGGCTATGCCGACCGCGTGGATGTGATCCTGAATGCGGATGGCTCCTGCACGGTGCGCGACAATGGCCGCGGCATCCCCACCGCGATCCATCCCGAAGAAGGCGTCTCGGCGGCCGAGGTCATCATGACCCAGCTGCATGCGGGCGGTAAGTTCGAGAACAACGCCTATAAGGTTTCCGGCGGTCTGCACGGCGTCGGCGTGTCGGTGGTGAACGCGCTGTCGGAATGGCTGGATTTGCGCATCTGGCGCGACGACAAGGAACACTACATGCAGTTCCGCCATGGCGATGCCGTGGCCCCGCTGGCCGTTGTCGGCGATGCACCGGGCCGTCGCGGCACGGAAGTCACCTTCCTGCCCTCCTCCGCCACCTTCACCAAGACCGAATTCGATTTCGCCACGCTGGAACATCGCTTGCGCGAACTCGCCTTCCTCAACTCCGGCGTGGTGATCCATTTCACCGACAAGCGCGGCGTGGAGCCGAAGGAAATCAAGCTGCATTACGAAGGCGGGCTCGAGCAGTTCGTGAAGTTCCTCGATCGCGCCAAGAATTCGCTGATCTCTGCCCCGATCTGCACCAGCGGCGAGCGCGAAGGCATCAGCGTGGAAGTGGCCCTCACCTGGAACGACAGCTATCACGAAACGATGCTGTGCTTCACCAATAACATCCCGCAGCGCGATGGCGGCACGCATCTGGCCGGTTTCCGCGCCGCGCTGACCCGCGTGGTGACCAAATACGCCGACGAGATGGCATCGAAGAAAGACAAGGTGGCGTTGACCGGCGATGATTGCCGCGAAGGCCTCACCTGCGTGCTGTCGGTGAAGGTGCCGGACCCGAAATTCTCCTCGCAGACCAAAGACAAGCTCGTCTCCTCCGAAGTGCGCCCGGTGGTGGAAAGCATTGTGCTGGAAAAGCTCGGCCAATGGCTGGAAGAGCATCCAGCCGAAGCCAAGAACATCGTCGGCAAGGTGGTGGAAGCCGCCGCCGCGCGCGAAGCCGCCCGCAAGGCGCGCGAACTGACCCGCCGCAAAAGCGCGCTCGATGGCGCCTCCCTCCCCGGCAAGCTCGCCGATTGCCAGGAACGCGATCCCACCAAATGCGAACTCTTCATCGTCGAGGGTGAAAGCGCTGGCGGCTCTGCCAAACAGGGCCGCAACCGTTCCAATCAGGCGGTGCTGCCTTTGCGCGGCAAGATCTTGAATGTGGAGCGCGTGCGCTTCGACAAGATGCTGTCGAGCCAGGAAATCGCAACCCTGATCACGGTGCTCGGCACCGGCATCGGACGCGAGGAATTCAACCCCGACAAGCTGCGCTATCACAAGATCATCATCATGACCGATGCTGACGTGGACGGCGCGCATATCCGTACCCTGCTTCTGACCTTCTTCTATCGCCAGATGCCGCAGCTGATCGAACGCGGCCATATCTATATCGCCCAGCCGCCGCTCTATAAGGCGACGCGCGGCAAATCCGAGCGCTATCTGAAGGACGAGCGCGCGCTGGAAGATTATCTGATTGGCGAAGGCACCGCGAACGCCTCGCTCACCCTGCATGACGGCCAAGTGCTTACCGGTGCCGATCTGATCGCGATTGTCGACAAGGCGCGCTCCACCGTGAACACGCTGACCAGCTTCCCGCAACATTATCCGCGCTTCATGCTGGAACAGGCCGCGATCGCGGGCGCCATGGACCCCGATGCTATGGTCAACCCCGAACAGGCCGCGGCCCTTGCCGCGACCATCGCGGCCCGCCTCGACACGCTGTCGGAAGAGACCGAACGCGGCTGGCATGGCGAGACCACATCCGATGGCGGGCTCAAATTCTGGCGCGAAGTGCGTGGCGTGCGCGAGGCCATCGCGCTTGATGGCGGGCTGATCGGCTCGACCGATGCGCGCAAACTGCACCGCATGACGGAAGACCTGAAGACCATCTATCAAGAAGCCGCCGCCCTGACGCGCAAGGACGAAACCAAGGAAGTGCGTTCGGCGAGCGAACTTTTGAGCGCGGTCTATGAATGGGGCCGCAAGGGCCTTGCCCTGCAGCGCTACAAAGGCCTTGGCGAGATGAATGCCGAGCAGCTTTATGAGACGACGCTGGACGAAAACGCCCGCACCCTGCTGCGCGTGAAGGTCGAACATGCCGACAACGCCGACGATCTTTTCACCAAGCTTATGGGCGAAGTGGTGGAACCCCGCCGCGAGTTCATCCAGGACAACGCACTGAGTGCGAGCTTGGATGTGTGAGAGCGGGTGATATTGAAACGACGAAAAGCCGGGGCATACGCTCCGGCTTTTTTGTTGTGTTTAGAGCCCTTGGTGACGCGGCTAGGGGGTTTCCCTTAAGTTCAGCCTTCTCGCGACCGCAATGGCGCAACTATACGGTCTGAAATAGTAGTAGTTGAGCCATAAACACTGTACGTCCCACCCCGAACAAATGTGAGCGAAGAATAATAAGGGTTTAGCGTCCTCACGATGAGGTGCCCATCACCTTCCGATGCCATACGCGCAAATAAACCGTTTAGCTGCTCAGACCAGGAATACACCTCAACATCCCAACCCCGGCGCAGAGCGCGTCTAATTTGATTTGGAAAACTCGCATCTCGGTTATTTTCGCGACCATCGCCAGATGCGATTATGAGTGTTTGTGGCGCTTCGTAATCAAGGAGAGCATTTGCTATCCGAAAATGGAGCATCTCATCCACGGCCTGTTCAACAAGACGACCGTCGTCGGCCTCCACCCTCTTAAGAAGGTCTGTACTGTAATGCTGACGCCGAGCATATTCCCATAACTCATCATTGCCGGGCGGAACGGACCCGCCAAGGACTCGAGTTTCGACCTTGCGCCCCGCCTCTAAGAGGCTGAACAGATTTCGATAGTAAACCCTGATTGCGCACCATGGGATGCCTGGCTCAATTGTGGCTGCGGCGCGCTGCGCACCACCAAAAATATTACTGTTGTCGATAAAAACGTGAACAGCCATTCTCCCCTCCCCATTCCAGTAGGAATGCAGATTACCACATTTCGCAGAATAACCCCGAGCAGGATACACGCGAACGAAGCCCTCCCCCGTAGTTCCCCCTCGCCCCTTGTGGGAGAGGGCGCAAAATCTTGCGCTTAGCGGCGCACAAGATTGGCAGTGCGGCACGCCTCGCCGCTAAGCGTTAGATTTTGCGGGTGAGGGGTAATGTGCGCGAGGCCCCTCACCTGAAAAATCATCGGAGTTAGCGGCGCGCCATTCTTGCCCGCTTCACCAGCTTTGCGGCGCGCCACTAACCCCGTGATTTTTCTTCCTCTCCCACGTTGGGGAGAGGGATGAAATGCACAGATCTCGTTTCAAATAATGCTTGTCATCCCGGACGCGCCCAAACAGGTTTTGCCGTTTGGCATGAGGGCGTGATCCGGGATCTACTTGGAAGTTTGCACAGGCGTTGAAGTGGTTCCCGGATCGCGCCGCCGTGCCAGACGACGCGATCGCCGAGGCGCGTCCGGGATGACAGCGTTTGGATCGGAGAGGGATTCGTACGCCTCGACGCGCGGCCCCACTCCCCGCTAGAATGGCGCGTCACTTTACCGATGGCTTTGCCTTGCGCCGTAAATTCTCGCCCTTTCTTCTGATCGCCCTCCTTATCAGCGCCGTGGCCGGTGCTGTGGCGGTGTATCTGTTCCGCAAGACAGGGCGGCGCCGCAAAGACGAGAGCCTGATCGCGGAGACCTCGCTGGGGAAGGTGGAATATGCCGTGGCGGGCAAAGGCGCGCCGGTGCTGGTGCTGCATGGCGCGGGCGGCGGCTATGACCAAGCCCTGCACATGACCGCGGCGCTGGCGGAAAAAGGCTTCAAGCTGATCGCGCCGTCGCGCTTTGGCTATCTCTCCTCGCCCGCCCCCAAAGGCGCAACGCCGGGGATGCAAGCCGAAGCTTATGCGCGCCTCCTCGATCATCTCGGCATCAAGCAGGTGGCCGTGGTGGCGATCTCGGCGGGCGCGTGGTCGGGCTTACATTTCGCGCTGCGCTATCCTGAGCGTTGCCGCGCCCTGGTGCTGATGGTGCCCGCGACCGGATTGCCGCAAAGCGTGCGCCTCTATGGCTGGCTGATGGCGCAGACCATCTTCCGCTCCAATCTTCTCGGCGGGCTGGCACTGCGGATCGCGATGCTGTTCCCCCGCCTGGGCGCGGCGCTGATCGGCACGCCCACAGGCGCCCTGCCGCGCGAAGAAAAGCAGCGCATCCGTCAAATCCTGCGCGACGGGCTGCCGGTGCGCGAGCATCGCAAAGGCATGGTGCTGGATTTGACCACCGCCCATCCGCATGTCGGCTTTCCGATGCGCGGCATCACCGCGCCGGTCTTGACCATCAGCGCGGCCAATGACGGCTTCAAGACCGATACCCGCGCCAAGGAAATCGCCCGCACGGTGGCCAAAGGCCAAGCGCTGATCTTCCCCGATGGCGGACATCTTCTCGCCGGCCGCCATGAGGATGCGGTGCGCGAAGTGGCGGCGTTTTTGAAGGGGTAGCTATTCCCCTTCTTCCCCCTTCACCGCATTGGCGGGGGCGGCGCGCCAGAGGCGATCCAGCAGGGCTTTCACTTGCGGGGCCTGTTCGCCACGGCGCGAAATCACGAGAAGATCGGAAAATTCGGTAACGTCTTTGAGCGGGCGATAGACCACCGAACTTGTCTGCAGCGAACGCGCGCTTGAGGGCAAGAGCGCCATGCCCAAACCGCCGCCGACAAGGCCCATCCAGGAGGTCATTTCCGTCACCGCGATGGAGCGGCGCGGCAGAAAGCCATGGCGGGCGAAAATCTGCGCGATGGTGTGGGTGAGACCAGAGCCCGGCGGGTCTTCCGGCAAGAGCAGCGTCTCATCTTTCAGATCATCAAGCCCGATCATCTGACGATCGGCCAAAGCATGGCGCGCGGGCACCGCGATGAGGATCGGCCAGCGCGAGAAAAGCTTCACATCATAACCATCCGGGATGCCGGGTGCGGGGCCGCGCGCCACCGCGAGATCCTGATCCTCTTCCTGCATCGCCTCGATCTGCTCCGAGGTGGTGCGCAGAAGCAAATCCACCACCACATCAGGATGGGAGCGGCGGAAGGCGGCCAGCGCGGCAAGGAACTGCTCCTCGGCCAAAGCCGAAGACACATAGCCGATGCGCACCCGGCCGGTTTCGCCGCGCGCGGCGCGTTTGGCGGCGTGGCCCGCCATCTCGGCATGCTGGAGGGCGAGCTTCGCCTCGGTCAGGAAGGCGAGCCCCGCCGCCGTCAGGGTGATGCGACGGTTGGCGCGCTGGAAAAGCCGGGCGCCAACACGTTCTTCTATGGTTCGGATCATCTGGCTCAAGGCCGGTTGGGCGATGCCCAAACGCTCCGCCGCCCGCGCGACATGCAATTCCTCGGCGGTGACGACGAAATAGCGGAAGTGCCGGAAGTCCATAAAACCACATTCATAATAGAAATCTTATCAATTTTGCGCCTTTCATTGAATTGATTCAATGCGGCCAAAAGACGAGATTGTCCGGGCTGTACATGGTCCCATTTTTCTCTCCCCGGGACTTGTTGCGCAGACCGCGAGGCTTCCGCCCGGTCTGCCTGCTCCCAACTTGGCGGGCCGGTAACCCCGGTCCGCCAATTTTTTTGCCCTTTTCGGCGTTTTTTTGCCCCTGAGCCCGGCTGGAACAGCCCCTCGCCCCCGGCATTTCACCCCCGGAGGGTTTCCATGATCCAAAAGCTTTTGCCGCTGAGTCTGGCGATGATTCTGCTGTGCGGCTGCACCACGGTGCGGGCGACCAACCCGGCACGCACCGCGGCCGAGGAGTTGTTGATTTCCACTGCCGCCGACCGCGCTGCCGAAAAGTTGGCGCAAAGCGTGCCGGTGGGGCTGACCGCCTATTTCGACGGGCAATATATCGCGGGGACCGATGCGCCTTATGCCGCCGCCACCATGCGCGATCAGCTGTTGCGTCACGGGGTCAATCTGATCGACGACAAGAGCAAAGCCGAAGCGGTGATCACGCCGCGCATGGGCGCACTGGCATCGAATGAGATTTCCACCGTGCTGGGCCTGCCCGGCCTGCCGGTGCCTTCGCTGCTGATGCCGGGCGCCTCACTGACCACGCCCGAACTCAACCTCTTCAAACAGGAGGAGACCGACGGGCTCGCCAAATTCGCCGCCACAGTCACCGATACCAAAACTGGCAAGCTGATCGTGGCGACCGATCCGGCCTATGGCTATTCGCGACGCTCAAGCTGGGTGCTGCTGTTCTTCATCACCTGGCACGAAAGCGACCTCGGCAAGGGCGAGAAAAACCCCGATTACAGGATACTGCCTTAAGCGCGCGCTTCCACCAGCCAGATCGCGACTTTCGGCGTGTAGCCCTCTTCGCTGCGAAAGCTCTTCACCACCGGCGTGATGGCTTCGCGCACGCGCGCTTTGGCGGCGGGATCGAGTTCGCGGGTCTGGCGTGCGAGCGGTCCGAGATTGAGGGTTTGATCCAGCGCTTCTTCCAGCGTGGTGCCGAGCAGCGAAGTGGGCATCGCCTTTTCGATGCGGATATCGCGCCAGCCGGAATCGGAAAGGATTTTGCGGGTGCGGTCGCTATCGGCAAGACCGAAAGGCCCCGGCGCATTCGGCGGTGTGGGCTCAGCAGGCGGCAGGAAGGGCTCAGCGGCACGATAAGGCTCGATCAGCGAGGGCACCTCCACCATCGGGCACCAGCACGTAAAGGCGAGACGCCCGCCCGGCTTCAGCGCCTTGCGGATATTGGCAAAAGCCCGCCAGGGATCAGCAAAGAACATCAGCCCAAAGCGCGAGGTGACAAGATCGTACTCCGGCGTGAAGGGCGCATCGGCGGCATCGGCTTCGTGAAATTCAGCAAACGCGCCATAGCGTGCGCGGGCGGCTTCGATGAAAAGCGACGAGATGTCGAGCCCCACCGCTTTGCCAGGCGCGACACGTTTCGCGAGGACCGCCGTCAAAGCTCCTGCCCCGCAGCCGATATCGAGCACGTTCATGTCCGGTTCAGGCGCGACGAAGTCTAGTAGCGTTTCCGTAATTCCGGTGAAGCCACGTTCGAAATGATCGGCACGCGCGACCCAGCTTTCCGCCACGGGTCCGTTCCAGAATTCGCGCTGGGCGTCGTTTTCTGTGCTGGGTTCGGACATGACATCACCGGTTGAAAGGCGCCTGACCCTAGCCCCATCCACGATCGCGAGACAACAATGCAGCACCCTTTTGCGGAACAAAAATCGCCTTTATCATCGCAGGCCGTGAACTACACCCTGATCACCGCGAACCGCAATTATTCAAGCTGGTCCTTGCGCCCCTGGCTGCTGATGAAAGGCCTCGGCATCGCTTTCGAGGATCGCTTGGAACCTTTCACCAAACCGGTGAATTATGCGGAATTCCGCTCGTTTTCACCAACCGGCCAAGTGCCCGCGCTGATCGATGGCGAGCGCACGATCTGGGATTCCCTTGGCATTGCGATGTATCTCGCCGACCGGCATGAAGGTGTTTGGCCAAAGGATGAAGCGGCGCGTGCCTTTGCTCAATGCGCAACGGCGGAAATGCATGCGGGCTTTGCCACGCTGCGCAATGACTGCACCATGAATGTCGGCGTGCGGGTGCGCCCCAAGCCCATGTCCGAGGCGCTGCAAAAGAATGTGGCGCGGATCCAAGAGATTTTCGAATTCGGCCTTTCACGTTTCGGCGGGCCGTATCTGGCGGGCGCGGAATTCTCAGCGGTGGATGCGTTCTATGCGCCGGTGGCGTTTCGCATCCGCACCTATGGGCTGGATGTCGGTGACGGGCAGAAGTGGGTGGAGACGATGCTGAACCATCCAGCGATGCTGGAATGGGAAGCGGCCGCGCTGAAAGAGACATGGCGCGAAAAAAGCCACGAGGCAGAGCTTAAAGCGTGCGGCGATGTGATCGCGGATTATCGCGGCTAAAATAATTCCAGGAGATTTCCATGTATCGACGCACGTTTCTGACGGGCGCTGCCTTGCTGTGCGCCAGTGCTCAAGCTGGGATCGTCAGCGGCAAGCCACGCGAGGAGCTGATTGACAGCTTTGCCAGAAAAGAGAATTTCCAAGGCGTGGTGCTAATCGGCAAGGCGGGCAAACCCATCTATCTGCGGACGGTGGGGTTCGCCGATATCGAAGCGCAAAAACCGGCAAAACTTGAAACGCCCTATCCTATCGCGTCGATTTCGAAATGGCTGACCTCGCTGGCGCTGTTGAAGCTGCAAGAGGCCGGCCGCATCGATCTTGAAGCGCCGCTGACGCGCTATTTGAAGACCTATCGCGCCGATACGGGCGACAAGGTGCGCTTGCGCCATTTGATGACGAATATCTCAGGCATTCCCAACGGCTTTGCGCCGCTGCTGAAGACCAATCCGGGCGCCATGCAAATCGACATCAGCACCGGCGAAGCCGTGCAGCGCTATTGCTCGGGTGACCTGAAATTCGCGCCCGGTACCGCCTTCGATTACACCCCCACCAATTGGATGCTTTTGATTGCGGTGATCGAAGCGGTCACCGGTAAACCCTATGCCGCGGTGATGGCTGAGATGGTGAGCGGCCCTCTTGGCCTCAAGCACACAACCACAGTTCTGCCTGCGGACGCAGCGATTGGCTATCGCAGCATCTCCCCGCTCCAGCGACAAACGATGGAAGAGATAGCCCCCTATTTTATGGCGAGCGGCGGCTTTATCAGCACGGCGGGCGATCTCTTAAGCGCGGCGCATCAGGTCTTCGATGGCGGCTTTCTTGCGCCTGCGAGCAAGCGCGCGCTTATCACCGTCGGCTGGGCGGAGGAAAGCTATGCCTTGGGCGGGCGGGTGAAGAGCTTGTTCGTGGATGGCATGCCGCGGGTTTTTGCCTGGGAAACAGGGCGGACTTTTGGCTATCGCTCGGTGGTCGGCCACCGCTTCGACGATCAGACCACCGTGGTGGTGCTCAACAACACCTCGGTTTCGCAACGCGCGATGGACGAGTTCGCGTATAGTTTGTTTGGGCAGATGTGAGAGAGGGTGCGTGCATAGCTGTCATCCCGGGCGATCAGCCGTCGCGAAGCGATGGATGAGAGACCCGGGACCCACCCAGACAAAAGTCAGATTTCGAAGTGGGTCCCGGATCGCGCCAACGTGCCAGTTGATGAGATCACCGTGGCGCGTCCGGGATGACAGATAGTTTTACTTCCCCAGCTTCCTCTTGCGCATGGCGAGGGTGCGCAGGCGCAGGGCGTTGAGTTTGATGAAGCCTTGCGCATCCTTCTGATCATACGCGCCCATATCGTCTTCGAAGGTCACGAGGTCCTGCGAATAGAGCGAGGCGGGCGACGAGCGGCCGATGACGATGACATTGCCCTTATAGAGCTTGAGGCGGACGGTACCGCAGACATGCTCCTGGCTCTTGTCGATGGCGGCCTGCAGCATTTCACGCTCGGGCGAATACCAGAAGCCGTAATAGACGAGCTCGGCATATTTCGGCATCAGCTCATCTTTGAGATGGCCTGCGCCGCGATCCAGCGTGATGGATTCAATCGCGCGATGGGCAGCATAAAGAATGGTGCCGCCGGGCGTTTCATAGATGCCGCGCGACTTCATGCCGACGAAGCGGTTTTCGACGAGATCGACGCGGCCAATGCCGTTTTCCTTGCCGAGCGCGTTGAGCTTGGTGAGGATCGTCGCCGGGCTCATCGCCACGCCATCGATGGAGACCGCATCACCCTTCTCGAAACCGACTTCGATGATGGTGGGCTTATCGGGGGCGTCTTCCGGGGATACGGTACGCTGGAACACGTCGGTATGCGGTTCGATTGCGGGGTCTTCCAGAACCTTGCCTTCCGAGGAGGAGTGCAGAAGGTTGGCGTCGACCGAGAACGGCGCCTCGCCGCGCTTATCCTTGGCGATCGGAATCTGATGCTTTTCGGCGAACTCGATCAGCTTGGTGCGGCTGGTGAGCGACCATTCACGCCAGGGCGCGATCACTTTGATATCGGGCTTCAACGCATAATAGGTGAGCTCGAAACGGACCTGGTCGTTACCCTTGCCGGTGGCGCCATGGCAGACCGCATCGGCCCCGACGGCCTCGGCGATTTCAATCTGTCGCTTGCCGATCAAGGGGCGCGCGATGGAGGTGCCGAGGAGATAGATGCCCTCATACAGCGCATTGGCCCGGAACATCGGGAAGACGTAATCGCGGACGAATTCTTCGCGCAGATCCTCGATGAAGATGTTCTCGGGCTTGATGCCGAGGAGTTCGGCCTTCTTGCGGGCGGGTCCGAGTTCCTCACCCTGGCCGAGATCGGCGGTGAAGGTAACAACTTCCGCGCCATATTCCGTCTGTAGCCATTTCAGGATGACCGAGGTGTCCAGACCGCCCGAATAGGCCAGCACAACCTTCTTCACTGATTTTGGCTTTACCGAATGATCCGTCACAGTTCCTGTCCTTGAAAATAGAGGCCGGAATATACGGCCCACGCCCCAAATTGCCAGATGTTAACCCGTTAATCTAATAGGGTCTCGCGCCCCCTCCCCAGCCAATAGGCTTGTGCTAAGGTTATTGCGGGTGGGGGAATTTGGCATGTGTTTGAGTCAAATGCAGGCGAGAACAGGCTTGTTTCTGGCGGCGTTTCTGATGCTTGCGGCCCCCGCCGGGGCGGCACAGACCACCTGCGAAGAGCTGAGCGACGGGGTTGAATACCGCGCCTTTTTGCCCGACCAGAACCGCTACATCTATGCGGATATCAAAGCCCTGCCCGGCGTCTTCCCCTCGATTTTTGTGATCGTGGACAAGAACTATCTTTCCGGCGCCGGGGCCAATGATCCGGCCAATAAATGGTGGCTGGACCGATCGCGCCCGATGCAGTTCTCAACCGACAAGGTCAAAATAAGCTGGCCGAAAGAGAGCGGGATTTATGCCGTGGCCGGATGGTTCGGCAGTGCTGATCCGACTGAGATTACCCAGCCGATCCGAGGCCTCGCCAAATCGCCCACCGGCTTCGAGGGCAAGGGTTCGCGCGACACCAATGGCTTTGCCTTCCAGACCCGCCTGGAGATGCCCGGCTTCACCGGCGAGGAGTTCACCGTCGCCCTGCCGCAAATCTCGTTCGACGGGGTGACGCTGACGCCGCCTTTGGTGCGCTTCACCAAGGATGACAAGACCGCCACCGCGAAATGCGCCCCCTGACGGTCAGCAAGCTTTGCACAATCTTCACGGTAGCGACTGGAACACTTCGCGGAATGATGCGTAGTATAGGCGTCTCACGCTTCGGCGTGGACCTTAAGACGGTGAGCCCCCCTCCAGCCGTCTTAACGCCCCGCTCCGGCCGGCCCAGCCCCAGACCCCAACGGCCGGAGCGGGCCTTGCTTTCCCTGTCAGGAACGTTGACAGCTCCTGCTACGGAACCTGAAGAGGCGGGCCTAAGCTCCCGGTATAAAACAATATTTTCAGCGCACCTTTAAGGGCACGGATATTGCTGATCCCTCTCCCGAACACATAGGGAGAGGTTTGATGCGTCTTCTCATTGCGATTGCGCTGATCTTTGGCCTTGGCGCCGCACCGGCCCAAGCCACGCAACTTACGTTCGGATTATTCCTCAATGGCGCCAACGAGGCCACGCCCAATGCCTCGGCGGGCTTTGGCAATGGCTGGGCGTTCTACGACAGCGACCTGCACAGCCTCGACCTGCTCATATCCTTCGCGGATCTCACTGGCGACACGGTGGCGGCGCATATCCATTGCTGCACAACGACGTCATGGACCGGCACAGCGATGGTGGCAACCGAACTGCCGAGCTTCAGCAACCTGCCCTTGGGCGTCACCGATGGCACCTTCTCGCAGAGCTACGACCTGACCAATCCGGCGAGCTTCAATCAGGCCTTTATAACGGCTTCGGGCGGTTTAGCGGCGGCGGAGACCGCCCTCGTGATGGGTATGGAGAGCGGCCAAGCCTATCTCAATATCCACACCACCGCCTATCCGGGCGGCGAAATCCGCGACTTCTTCCACGAACTGATCGTGGACCCCGTGCCGGAACCGGCGAGCTTCGCCGTGCTGGGCACGGGCCTTCTTTTGGCGGGGTGGTCGATGCGGCGGAAAAGGCGCGTGAACGCCTGATCCGCGTAAAGGCTGGCGGTTAGTGGCGGGTCTTTTTGCGGGGCGCGGTTTCGACCGCCCCGGCAAGGCCCAAATCCACCGCCAGCTCGTCGGCCTCGATCATCTTGGCCATCAGCTCGCGTTCGAGCTTGGTGAAGACGTTTTCGCTGGGCTTCTTGGCCGCTTTCTTCACCGCCGTCTTCTTGGTGGGTTTCTTCGCGGCGGTCTTCTTCGCCACCGTCTTGATGGCTTTCTTCGCGGCAGGCTTCTTGGCAGCGCGCGTCACCTTGGTCGCGATCTTCTTGGCCGCGGGCTTCTTCTTGGCAGCCTTCTTCAGCGCCTTTTTGGTCGCCGCCACCGCCTTCACGTTCTTCGCCTTCTTGAGCGCCATCGCGGCCTCCTGGATTGATGTGTCGACTGATTTGCGGGCGAGAATAGCGGAAAGCGGGAATTTTCAATAACACTGAAAATCCGTCACCGCCTTGTCGAAGCGCAAGGCAGCGATCTCATCGGGGCGCATCGAGATGTAAAGGCAGCCGAGATCGCCCCACATCATGCCCACCTCTTCGACACTGCCGATCTGCAGCACCAGTCTTTCGCCCTCAGTTCCGCCCGATTGGATCACACTGCGATCCCCGCCCAGCTGCACGCCCTCTTCCGGCACCACCCACTCGCTCACCACATCCAAGATTTCTTCATCCTCGAAAACCGGAATGTCGGCGCGGTCGACATCCAGAGTGAGCACCACAGAGGGGCGAAGCGCGCGCTGCGCAAAAAGGACAATGCCCTCGGCCGCTTCCCGCCGTGTCAGCACAGCCGAAGGCGGGGTGTAGAGCAGCGCAGCGGGGTTATCCCAATCCTCGTCATTGCGGAAACAGGAGATGAGGCCTTCGCGCGGCAAGGCGATGTCGAGCGCGCCGTCGGGCACATCTGCCAAATTGATCTGCACCAGAAAGGCGGTGTCCTCCGGCCAGGGTGTGTCCTCGGCGAGATCAGGACGCCCGCCGATCTTGGAAGCACCGAGCGGAATGTCGTCTTCAAAGCGCGCCACAGCGGGGCGGAAGAAACAGGCGGGGCGCACAAGCTTCAGAATCTTATCCGCATCCGCGCCGAACCCTGCCGCCGCCAAAGCTTGACGCGCCGCGTTCACATCCGCCGCCATAGTGTGTGTCCTTAAGGTGATGGCGAAGAGTAGCAGATGGGAATGGAGCGAAGGAAGGGTTGAGGGGCTTTGTTGGAGTTATTGACAACAGCCAAGAAGTGTTGTAATTTTCTCCAACATGCGGGCAGAGCTGCTTCTGGATGAGCGCCATATCCTTGGCGAAGACGTCTTCGTCGAGTTGGTGGTGTGGCGCCTGCCCCGCGCGGCTAAAGGCTCGGCGCATATATTTAAATACCGGCTGGCCCTCGTCATCAACGGCATTTGCGTGATGCGCTATGACAACGAGCCGGGCAAAGGCGATCATCGCCATATCGGTGCGGCTGAAGAAGCTTATGACTTCACGACACCGGAGGCATTGCTGGAAGATTTCTGGTCGGAGGTAGAGCGATGGACGCACAAATAAAGACCGTGACCTTGGGCGTTGCTGACCGCAAAGAGGTGTCCCGCCGCGCGGTGGAGGCGTTGAAAGGCCGTCCGCAAGGCGCCTTCATCAGCTTCGCCACCCCCGAATTGCTGTTCTCGCTTTTGACCGCAAAGCGCTGGGAGATTTTGCGCGCCATGACCAGCGCCGGAGCGCTCTCGATCCGCGAAACTGCTCGCCGCGTGAGCCGCGATGTCAAAGCCGTGCATGGCGATGTAACGGCGCTGCTCAATGCAGGACTGCTTCAGAAAACGGAAAGCGGACAGGTCGAGTTTCCGTTCGACGCGATCAAAGTGGATGTGATGTTGCGGGGGGAGTGAGGGAAATGGCAACAAAGACGCAAATTCGTACGCAGCTTCTGAAAGATGCTTTTGCAGGGCGGTTCTCTACCTACAAAGATTTTGGTTCGAGCGTAGGGATGATCGCAAGAGGCCCCTGGGATGTACTAAACGACATTGCCAGGGAAGAGATGAATTGCGGTTATCCTGACATTACGGTCCTGATTTTCCTGCAAGAGACAGGTTATCCGGCCCAGCTGGATTTTGTGAAAACCTCGTCACCTCCCGGGCCGCAAGAACGCGCGACCGCTCGCACGAAAGCGCAGGAGGTTATCGATTTATATTGCCCGGGAGCGGTGAACCCCTACTAGCTCGCTCTTCGCTCGTGAAGGTCGTTCCCCCTCACCAGCGAAATCTAGCGCTTAGCGGCGGAGGGTGCGGGTTCGGGCGATGGTGCACGCCGCTAAGTGCAAGATTTCGCGTCCTCTCCCACTAAGGGGGAGAGGGAAAACAAACAGGATGTCATCCCGGACGCGCCCACCACGGTTCTGCCGTTTGGCACGCGGGCGCGAGCCGGGATCTACTTCGAAATTTGTGCAGGCGTTGAAGTGGGTCCCGGCTCTGCACGCACACTGCTTCGCAGCATGCGCTCCGGCCGGGATGACATTTGAGGAAGCGCGAAGACCTACTTCCCGACGTGGGCTGACGCCAGTTCGGCGTAGCGGTCGGAGGCGCGGGCTTTCAGGCTTTCGCTTTTGAGCTGGCCGCAGGCGGCCATGATGTCTCGGCCGCGCGGGGTGCGCACCGGCGAGGCGTAGCCGGCGCGATTGACGACCTCGGCGAATTTTTCGATCTGCGCCCAATCGGAGCATTCATAAGGGCTGCCGGGCCAGGCATTGAACGGCAAGAGGTTCACCTTGGCCGGAATGCCCTTGATGATCTGCACCAGCTCGCGGGCATCGGCGAGGCTGTCGTTGACGCCCTTCAACATCACATATTCGAAGGTGATGCGGCGGGCATTGGAGACGCCGGGATAGGTGCGGCAGGCCTCGAGCAATTCGGCAATGGGATATTTCTTGTTCAGCGGTACCAGCACATCGCGGATTTCATCGCGCACGGCATGGAGCGAAATGGCGAGCGCGGAGCCGATCTCCTCGCCTGCCTTCTTGATCATGGGCACGACGCCGGAGGTCGAAAGCGTGATGCGGCGCTTGGAGAAGGCCAGCGCGTCGCCATCCGACACGATGGAAAGCGCCTGCTTCACATTGTCGAAATTATAGAGCGGCTCGCCCATGCCCATCATCACCACATTGGTGACGCGGCGGTTCTCGCCGGTGGAGGGCCAATCGCCCAGGCTGTCGCGGGCGGCCATCACCTGCCCTACGATCTCGCCGGGGGTGAGGTTCCTCACCAGCTTCTGGGTGCCGGTATGGCAGAAGCGGCAGGTCAGCGTGCAGCCGACCTGGGAGGAGACGCACAGCGTGCCGCGATCGGGCTCGGGGATGTAGACGGTTTCGAATTCCTGCCCGCCCGCGCGCAGCAGCCATTTGCGGGTGCCATCGGCGGAGATTTGTTCCGTGACGACCTCGGGGCGCGGCAGAGTGAAATTCTGCTCCAAGAGGGCGCGGAAATCCTTGGCCAGATTGGTCATCGCCGAAAAATCGCGGGTGCCGTGGACGTAAACCCAGTTCCACAACTGGCGCGTGCGCATAGGCGCCGCCTTTTCCGGAACACCGGCAGCGATCAAGGCGGATTTCAGCTCCGCCGGGGTAAGGCCAATCAGAGAGGTCGTCATATTGGGTAATTAGGGGCTCAGCCCGGACAAATCAAATCCGGGAGAGCCCCGCCCCTGCCGGGGGCTTAGTTCCCGCAGGCCTGGTGGGCGCGATCGAGGGCCGTGGCGATGCCGGAAAGGGAATAGGTGTCGGTCGTGGTAGAGCCCTTCTTGGAGGTGCCCGTGACCACCAGCTTGGAGCCGCCGCGCATGGACTTCACCAGGGCAGCCTCGTCGTTCACCTCTTTCACCCAGGCCGAGCCGGATTTGGCGTCGTTCTTGGCGAAGAATTCGGTCTTGCGGTTGCCGACCAGGGCGGTGATCGGCTCGCCCTCCTTATACTGGTAGCCCGGAACGATCTGCAGCTCGTCCTTCACGTTGCGGCCCGGCCAGGTCGAAATGATGATGTAGACCTGATCGCGCCCGCCCTTGATCACCGGCGAGGTGGTTTTGGGCGAAGACAGCGCGTAGCAGGTTTTGCCTTCCGGCGTGGAGGCCTGATAGGCGGTCCAGTCCTTCGAGGTGCCGAGCAACGTGGGGGCTTCGGACGCAGCGCTCACGGCAGGCTTGGCGGCAGGCTTCTTCGCGGCCTTGCGCGCCGCGGAAGCTGGCAAGCAAACAAAGGCGGCGGCAAGCACAAGCGCGAGCGTGGCACGAGCGGGCAATGACATGGAAATCCCTCGACGAAAACGGCGCGGAGAATAAGCGCGGGAAACGCGCGCGTCCATGCTAACGATGCTTAAATTAGCAAAGAAAAGCCGCGTCTATTCGCTGCTGCCCTATTCGCGCAGGCCATAGCCCTTCGAAAAAAGCCGCCAAACCCCAAGCGAAAGCACAGCTAGCATCACCAGCGACAGGATCGCGCCCAAAGGTTCCGGCGCCTCGTTGAAGCCGATCATCGAATGGCGAAGGCCGTTGATGAAATAAAAGAAAGGATTCCCCCAGGCGAGCCAACGCAAAAACGGCGGCAGCATCTCTACCGTGTTGAAAACGCCACCGACAAAACTGAGGGGCGTGATGAAGAAGATATTGAGCACGGTGAGCTGCTCGAAATTCTTCGCCCAGAGCCCTACCGCCATGCCGAGAAGGCCGAAAATGCCTGAAACAATCACCACCCAGAAGATGAATTCCGGTATCGACACCACCCTCACCCCGCCAAACAGGGCGGCGATGATGAGAATGCCAAAAGCTGTCGAGGCGGTGCGGAAGACCACGGCTGCGAGCGTGCCCGCGATCATCTCCGCATAAGAAAGCGGGGCGACCAGCGCTTCTTCGACATATTTCATAAAACGCTGGAAATAGACCTGCGAGGTCGATTGCAAAAACGCGGCGTTGACGATGTTCATCATCAAGATGCCGGGCAGCACGAATTCGAGATATTTATGCCCGCCAATGGTGGAGATGCGCGGGCCCACGACATAGCCGAATATGAAGATGAACATCAGCGCCGAAATCCAGGGCGCTACAAAGGCCTGAATCGGAACCCGCAAGAGGCGCTGAATTTCGCGCCGGATGATGGTCCAAAGGCCGATCCAATTCACCGACATCTTTTCGGGCAGTTTTTCAGAGATTTTTTCAGCGGGTTGCGAAGACATGTTCAAGCTCCCGCCGCGACGTGATCAGGCGTGGCGCCGGTGGCGCTGAGATAGGCCGCTTCCAGCCCCTCGCCCGCGAGAAACTCTTCTTTGGGGCCTTCGCGCACGATCTTGCCTTTATTGACGATGGCGATGTTGCGACAGAGACGCTCCACCTCTTCGAGATAATGGGTGGTGAGCAGGATCGAGGTACCATCGCGATTAAGCTCGGCGAGATACTGCCACAGCGCGAGACGCGTCTCGACATCAACGCCTGCGGTCGGCTCATCAAGGATGAGAAGCCGCGGCTTGTGGATCAACGCGCGGGCCAGGATCACGCGGCGCTTCAGACCGCCGGAGAGCGCGCGAAACGGTTTCTTCAAATGCTCGGTCAGCTCGAAACGCTGCATCAGCTCATCGATGCGCACTTTGCGTTCCGCTTTTGGGATGCCGAAATAGCCGCCCACCCAATCGACGATCTGCACCGGGGTGGCGAAAACATCGACGTTGAATTCCTGCGGGCTGAGGCCCACCAGCCGCCGCGCCTCGCGATAGTCCTTCACCGCGTCGATCCCGAACACCTCGATGGTGCCGCTCGTCACCGTGGCAATGCCGGTGGTGCAATGAATGGTGGTGGATTTACCCGCGCCATTGGGCCCCAAGAAGCCGAAGAAATCGCCCTCTTCCACCGTCAGGCTGAGACCGTCCACGGCGACGTTGCCCTGGCGATAGACTTTGCGAAGGTCGCGAATTTGCAGGGCGGGGATCATGAGGACCAAGCGGGAAAGGGAGGATGAGCGGCTAATATAGTCACGATTTCCCGCTTGTCAGCCTTGGGAAGCTTTTTATACGGGCGGCTCGGCAAGGAAATCGCCGAGTTGCGCCGACAAGGCCCGGGCAAAGGCAGGACGAGCTTCCAGTCTCGCCAGATAAGGCCCAAGCACCGTATCGCCAAAGACGAGATCGGTGTCACGCAGGCTGCGCAGGACAAAGCCCATCATGAGATCGCCGACGGTGAAGCGGTCTTCCAGATACTCTTTGTTCTTGAGCACCGCCGCCAGCGCGGCGAGGCGCGATTTCAAGAGCCCCGAGACTTTCTCGCGCGCGGCGGGCGCCTCCTCCACCAGATGAAAGCCGCGGATCACCGGATCGATGGTGCTGAGGGCGGCAAACAGCCAGCTTATGGCGCGGCGGCGCTGAAAAGGGTCATCAGGCAGTAAGACCGGTGACTGCTCGGCGATGTAAAGGACAATGGCGCCAGATTCGAAAAAGCGCAGCTTACCGTCGTCAAAAGCGGGAACTTGCCCGAAGGGCTGCCAATCGCGATAGGTCGCCGTGTCCTTATCCGGGTGGCCGATGAGCTTGGCACTGTAGGAGAGCCCCGCCTCCTCCAAGGCCCAGCGGACCGGCAAATCCCGCACCAGTCCTTTGGCGAAATCGGGAACCCAATTGAATGCGCTGACCGTGATCATCTCTCGCCTCCTCTTATGGTGCGAGGACGCTATCCGGACAAATAGGTTGAGGTCAACTCATTTAACGCGGGTGCCGGGCTTAACCTTGTAGCCGCGGATAAATCAACTAGAAATCGTAATTACAGGTGTAATATCAAGAGATTGCAATTGCATAGAATGATTTCAATTACAGGACGTTGTTAACGCTCAGCCGTTAATCTGGAATCTCTCGCATGTATTCCGGGTGCCCGCGCGTGTTTGTGGACAAGGCGAAAAACCAGTTCTGGCAATCGATTGCCGCAATTTGTGTAACCGCCTTGGCGGTAGCGCTGTGGGGATTCGCACACCGGCTTTACACCACCCTTCTGCCTGATCTGGCGATGGCCCAAGCCCTCAGCTCTTTTGAGATGGACCTGTCGCGCGCGGGGCTGGCGGTCGGCTATGCGCTGATGACCCTTCCCACCGCCTTCATCATCCGCAATTTCGGCTACAAGATCGGGCTCATCGCGGGGCTGGGCTTCCTCGCCATCGGCCTTTTCATTTTCTATCCGGCGGTCGAGCACCGTTCCTTCGCCTATTTCCTCTTCGCGGCGGTGATGACGGGATCGGGGCTTGCGCTGATGGAGGTGGTGACGGTGGCGCTCGCCGTATTCCTGGGCCCGCGCGACACAGCGATGATCCGCTCCAACCTGACCCAGGCCATGGCGCCCTTAGGCGCGCTTGGCGGCTATATCATCGGGGAACGCATTCTTCAGGATTCCATCAACCTCTCCAACATGGCGCATATGCTGGTGCTGCCGCTCTTCACCCTCGGCGGGTTGATCGTAGCACTGATGTTCCTCATCGATCTGGTCGAATTTCCCAGCGTGGCGGGTGAGCGCGTGAGCCAAGACGACAGCACCTGGAAAAGCTTCTCCCCGCCCTTTCACGACAAGAATTTTCGCGGCTCCGCCGCCGCGCTTTTCCTTTGCCTGGGCGCCATGCTTATCCTTTCCGGCGCGGCGATGCATTACGCGCATAAGCTCCAACCCGGCGCGGCACAGCAAAACGTGCTGATGACGGGCTTTGCCGTGTTCGCCCTGGGGCGGCTGGTGGGGCCGTTGTTCATGTTGCGCTTCCGGGCGATGACTGTGCTCGCCGCCTTCAGTGGCGCCACGGTCTTGTGCTGCGCCGCCATGACGGTGCTGAGCGGCAGAGCTGCGCTGTGGGCCTTGTGGGGCGCGTGTTTCTTCGCCTCCATCCAGTTTCCCACCATCTTCGCCATGGCCTTGCGCGACATGAAAGAGATGGCAAAGACAGGTGCGGCGGTGCTGGTATTCGTCGCCTTTTGCGGCAGCGCCGTGCTCGGCCTCACCGTCATCATGATCAAGCCCTTGACCGAGGCCATGCTGATGACCCTGCCCGGCATCTGCTCGGCCGGCATCATGCTCTATGCCATCCGTATGCGGACAGTTGAGCGCAAACCCGTCATCGTTCCCGGTGCGCTCGAAGTGCAGCGCTGGTAGCTAGCGTTTGTCGCGCACCAGCGGCGCACCCCATTGATGCGGTGGCGGCAGATCGGCTTGTTTTCCCCCCGTCATCACCGGGCGCGGCGGATACCCGCCCAAGCTGATCAAGCGGTCATAAAGCACAATGGCGCCCGCCATGCCGACATTGATGGAGAATTTCATCGGGATCTTCACGACGTAATCGGCGCGCTTCAGCATCTCCTTGGAAATCGACAGCCGCTCGGCCCCGAAGACATAGGCAGCGCGCTGGGGATGGCGAAAACGCGGCAACTCTACCGCGTCTTCGGTGATCTCCACCGCCACAAGCTTGCAGCCCGTCGGCAGGCGGAACTCGTCGGTGGTAGCGAATTGGTAATAGGGCATCGCCTTTTGCGCACGCGAAGTATCCGATTCCGCATCCGAGAGTTTTACCAGCGCATTGACCGAGAAAAAGAAACTTGCGTCAAAAGCATTGGCAATGCGTGACAGATTGCCGAGATTCATCGGTTTCGAGATACCGTCCACTCCGACGCCAAAATAGCCGCGCATCGCGCATCATTTCCCTGTATTGCGGGTCCCGCCCGGGTCTATCCCCGCGCGCGGCCTCAGCATAGATGAGTCTTCCATGACCAACCCCATTCTTGTCGAAGTCACCCGCAACCTCACCGTCGAGAGCCTCCATCGCGGCGCCGTGGCGGTGGTGGATGGTGACGGCAAGACCCTCTTCGCGCTGGGGGATGTCACAAGCCCCGCCTATACCCGCTCTTCGCTGAAACCGATACAGGCCCTGCCCTTGGTGGAGAGCGGCGCGGCTGACGCATTTGGCCTCAGCGAGGCGGAACTGGCGCTGGCCTGCGCCTCCCATTCCGGTGAGATGATGCACACGGCACCCGTGCAGGCTTGGCTGACGCGGCTTGGTCTTTCCGAGAGCGATCTTGCCTGCGGGCCGCAAACCCCGCGCTATGAACCTGCCGCTGTGGCGCTGGCTGCTGCGGGAGAGAGGCCCTGCCGCTTGCATAACAACTGCTCCGGCAAGCATGCGGGATTTCTCACCCTGGCCAAACATCTAGGGGTGCCGACGCAAGGTTATCAGCGGCTGGATCATCCGGTGCAGCAGGCGGTGCTGGCGGCAGTGGAGCGGCTTTCGGGCGAGACCAATCTGGCCTGGGGTATTGATGGCTGCGCCGCTCCCAATTTCGCTCTGCCCTTGACGGCATTCGCACGGGCACTGGCCCAATTGGCCGCCGGAAAAACGGCTGGCGGCATGCGGCTGGTGAAAGCCATGATGGCCCATCCCGAACTTGTCGGCGGAACCGGACGCTTCTGCACCCGCGCCATGCAAGCGATGGAAGGACGCGCCGCGGTGAAGGTGGGCGCGGAAGGCGTTTATGCCGCCATGTTGCCGGGCACAGGTTTGGGCGTCGCGATCAAGATCGATGACGGCGCGGTGCGCGGCGCGGAAGTCGCCGTCGCGGTGGTGCTAGAAAAGCTGGGCGTGCTGGCGGCGGAAAAAGGCCTTGCCACCCACCCCATTCTCAACACCGCGGGCGAGAGCGTGGGCGAAGTGCGCCCATCTCAGGAATTGCGCGCCATCACGATCGGCTAAGCGATCTGTTTTAGGGCCGCGATCAGTGCGTCGATCTCGCTTTCCCGCGTGAACATAGCGGGGGTGACGCGCACACAGGCGCCTTTGGCGGGACCTGCGCGATCCACCGTGAATATATTGAAGCGCTTGAGAAGATCGGCCGTGACAGCGCGGTTCTCTTCCACGCTGGTCTTGCCATTGAGACGGAAGCTGGTGATGCCGCAAGTGAGCCGCTGGTCCGACGGGGTGAGGATTTCGAGGCCGGGGTGACCGCGCAAAGCTTCTGCCCAGCGATCACGCAGAGAGCGCAGCCGCGATTCCTTGGTGGAAGCGCCAATGCTGGTGTGAAGATCGAGCGCCGCACCAACCGCCAGCGCCGCCGCGAAATTGGTGGTGCCGGTGTGCAGGCGATGATCGATGCCCTGCCCGCTTTCGCCGGGATAGAGCGCGATATCGCCAAGCCGTGAGGCCCGGATGTATGCGATGCCGACGCCGAGCGGCGCGCCGATCCATTTGTGGCAGGTGAAGCCAACAAAATCGGCGCCGAGGTCGTCGATCTTGAAATCGAGCTGACCCCAGGAATGGGCCGCATCGACAATCACATCGACGCCGTGCGTGCGCGCCATCGCGACGATCTCTTTCACCGGCATCACAAGTCCGGTGCGATGGCTGACATGGGTGAGCAGCATCAGCCGGATAGACGGGTTCTGTTTCAGCGCCGCTTCATAAGCATCGATCAGGCCTTGATGCGTCGCCGGTTCCGGCATGGCGGTGGTGAAGAGTTTCACGCCGCGCCGCGCCACCAGGGCCGCAAAGGCTTCCTGCATGGAATCGTAATCGAGATCGGCGGTGAGGACGCCATCATTTGGCTTTAGGCGATCATAACCCGCGATGAGGGTCTGCAAGCTTTCGGTGGCGCCGCGGGTGAAGACGATTTCCGTGGGGCTCACGCCCAGCACTGAAGCCGCCTTGGCCCGCACCGCCATCAAATCCGGTCCCGCCTGACGGCGCGCATAATAAGAGCCATAGCGGTTGATATGATCGAGATGACCGCGATAGGCCTCGAACACCGGCCGCGCCATGGTGCCAAAATTGCCGTTTTCGAGCTGAATGAAATCCCGCGCCACGTCGTATTGCGCGATGATCTTTTCCCATTGATTGCCGGTTTCGGCGCTGGCCTTGGTCATCAATCCTGCCGTGGTGGCGGTGGCAGCGGCGAGAATATCACGGCGGCGCAGCATAAGAGCCCTTTCGCGAAAAAGAAAAGGAGCGGCGTTTGCGGCACCGCCCCCTTGCGTGATTTAGAACTTCAGATCGTAGCGCAGGTAGTAATTGCCGCCATTCACGTCGTAAGGCGCGTTGCGCGAGTAATCGATGCCGCGGCTGGCCTGGAAGATCGCCTTTTCAGGATAGAAGTTACCGACATTCTCCGCACCCAGGCGGATCGAAGCCTTGTCGGTGAGGTTGTAGGTGACGGCGAGATCAACAAATTCCATCGAACCGAAGCGCTGGAAAATGAGACCCGAGGTGTTGCCGGTCGAATCCGTCCAGGGGCCATAGAAACGCAGGCGGCTCATGAACTCGAAATCGCCGATGGCATAGGTCGCCGTGGCCGAGGCGTTGTGCTGTGGTACGCCCTGCTCGAAGACCTTCTTCTGCGAGGTGTTGGTCGCCGCCGCCGTCGTGCCCCCGGTTACCTTGGTGGCGGTGTAGCTATAGGCGCCGGAAAGACGCAGATGGCCAGCGCCAAGATCGGTGCCGTAATTGCCCGTGACTTCCACACCGCGGGTCATGGTGTTGAAGTCGTTGGTGAAGAAGTTGATCGAGGTGAAGCTCGTCGCCCCCGGCACATTCTGCGCCACCAGGTTTGCACGCGTGGCAGCGTCAATGGTGATGGTGCTGGAGGTGGAGAAGCGGCTGCGCAGGTCGGTCTTGAACGCATCAATCGAACCGGTGAAGCCATTGCCCGCATCGAACACCATGCCAAGCGTCGCGGTCTTGGAGGTTTCCGGCTTCAGCTGATGCGCACCGAAGGCCATTGCGACCGGGTTGGTCGTACCCAAACGGCCGTTGGTGTAGAGCAGCAGCGTCTTGGTATCGAGGCCCTGACTGGTCGAGGTCGCGTTGTTCTGGCCCGGCGACGGCGCCTTGAAGCCTGTCGAATAAGAGCCACGGAAGGCAAGACCCGGCATGACTTCGTAACGGGCGCCGAATTTGTAGTTAAAGGTATTGCCGAAGTCGGAATACTCTTCGTCACGCAACGCCACTTCGAGCTGCAGCGCCTTCGTCACTTGCGCTTGCAGATCGATGTAGCCGGCATAGCTCGTCTGCCCCCAGCTTCCGGCTTGCGTATCGGCAATGCCCGGAAAGCCGTTCGAGGCCGCGGCCAAGCCGTAATTGGCGCCAGGACCGACCTGATAGGAAGCCTTATCGCCCGCCTTCATCTGGAAGGTCTCGTCGCGATATTCCGCACCGAAAGCGACGTTCAACGGCTCAGCGAAGAACGGCAGAGCCCAGCGATAGACGGCATCGGCGTTGAGATTGAGTTCGGATTCGATCATGTGGCCGAGATTGAAATTATGCGGGCTGTTCGGACCGAGCGAGGCGTTGATCGAATTGTTGAGGAAGAAGCGGCTGTTGTTGATGCCATAGGAAACCGAGGTGTCCCAGGTGAAATCATCGGAGCTTGTGTGGCGCAGACCCGCCGCCATCTGGGAATCGAGCGCGTTGACGCCCTCATCCGGGGTGAAGCCGGTCGGCCAGATGGTCTTGAGGTCAAAACCCGGAAACGCCGCCGTGGTCTTATAGACTGAGGTCTGCGTATCGGGATTGCGCCAGTTGATGTCGTTATGCTGGCGCGAAGCGGCCAGCGTCGCGAAAGCATAGGCTTCGACGTAATCGGTCAGATTCTCGCTAGCATCGAAAGCGGCCTTGATGCCCTGCATATCGGGGTTACCCCAGCGCTGCACCGGATTGGGCACGGAAAGCGAGGGATGCGCCGCCTGGAACGCCACCGCGTCATCGCGCTGATGGGTGCGCGAGGTTTCATTGGCCTTCTGATATTCGACCGTCAGCACGGCGTGGCCGCCATTGGGCAGCTCCACACCGCCACGCGCGCCCACCTGCAAGGTCAGGCCGTCACCATAGTAATATTGCGAGAGCTGGCCATAGGTGGCGACATCAGTGTCCTTGTTGAGCAGGATGTTGACCACACCGGCGATGGCGTCGGAGCCGTATTGCGCCGAAGCGCCGTCGCGCAGCACTTCGATATGGCCGGTGGCGTAATTGGAAATCATCGCGAGGTCGGAAGCCTGCGCGCCATTGGCGCCCAAAAAGGCCGAGCGATGGAAGCGCTTGCCGTTGACCAGCACCAGCGTCATGTCGGGCGACAGGTTGTTCAGCGAGGCCGGGCGGATGAACTGCGTGCCATCCGAAGATGGCAGACGCTTGACGTTGAAGGACGGCACCAAGGTCGCCAGCGTCTGGTCGATGCTCGGCGATGCGGTAGAGCGCACAAAGTCGGTGTTCAGAACGTCAATCGGCGAGAGCGAGGTGAATTGCGTCTGGCCGCGATCGCGCGTTCCCGTGACGATCACTTCTTCGGTCTGGTCGAAGGCCAAATCGGCGGCCTGAGCCGCAGCCGTCATGGCGAACAAGGATGCGCCGAGCAAGGCAAGGCGGCGCGTCGGGACGTTGGTCATTTACCCCTCCAAATGGAATGAGGGGCGTATGGCTGCGTTACATGTCAGCGCCGTAACGTTGTCATGACGGTTAAGCTCAAAAAATGTGTTTTAAAACAGGCGTCTGCATAGATTGCAGAAGGCGCGCGGGCACGCCAGGAGAGAACACCCCCGCGTGCCCCGCTACCTTTATAAGGCCTAGTACTCGGCCAAGGGCTGCTTATTGGCGCGGGCAACTTTGTCTGCCTGCTCCATATCCTTGGTGTAGGGCTGAACTTTCGTCACCCAGCAGGCGTCATTCGCGACCTGACTGACCCCGCCGCCGCGCATGATGAGACGATCACCGCGATCGACGCAGGAGCCGGGAATATTCCCGCCGATGCCGCGGAACCCCGCGCCAAACGCCCAGTTCAGATCACTGCAAAGCCCTGCCAGACTGACAAGGTATTTGCGCCCGAAGCGATCATTAACAACCATGGATTTCTTGTCACGTGATCCCCAGCCATCGACATCGCTATGGCGCAGGCACACACTTGTCCGGGCTGGTGCTGGCGCGTCTTCGGCCAAGGCGGGGACCGCCGTGCCGGCCAAGACCACAGCCGCGAGGAAAAGCCTCTTCGTCATGGCATACTCCTCCTAGAAGATTTCGCCCCGAATGAAATCAAACCCTCGATGAACAGCGGATGAACCGTGGCTGGTCTTCGCCGCACATTGGGATAGTTTATGACACCATCACAGGAGCTGATGTCCATGGCCCCTCCCCCTGTCAAATGTGCCATCTGCGGGCAAACCAAACCGGCCAGCGAAACCATTCCGGGCATACTGGTGCGCCCGGCCATCGACGCTTTGATCCGTAAGAAACATCCCGAGTGGAGCCTGAGCGACACTATATGCACTACCTGCCACAACGCCTTCCGGATGCAATATGTCCAGGAGCAGGTGCAGAAGGACCGGGGCGAGCTTTCCAATCTGGAAAATGAAGTGGTGGAGAGCATCCGCCAGAACCAGATCGTCACCGACAATATCAATAGCGAATTCGAGACCCATCAGACGCTGGGCGCGCGGGTCGCCGACAAGGTGGCCGAGTTCGGCGGCTCGTGGAAGTTCATCTTTATCTTCTTCGGCGTGATGGCGGTTTGGATCCTGTGCAATACCGTGCCGCTTCTGTGGCGGCCATTCGATCCCTATCCCTTCATCCTCTTCAACCTGGTGCTCTCCATGCTGGCGGCCATCCAGGCGCCCATCATCATGATGAGCCAGAACCGCCAGGAGACGCGCGACCGGATGCGGGCCGAAAACGACTATCAGGTCAATCTGAAGGCCGAGATCGAAATCCGGGTGCTGACCGAGAAAATGGACCAGCTTCTGCACCATCAATGGCAGCGCCTGCTTGAAATTCAGCGCCTGCAGACCGAAATGATAGAGGATCTGGCGAACCGCACGGCCTCGCCGAAATAACAGGGGGTAGCATGTCCATTCTGGGCTGGATTTTCTTTGGCCTCATCACCGGCTTTATCGCTTCCAAGGTCGTCAACGCGCATGGCCAGGGCTGCATTCTCAACATCGTGCTCGGCATTGTCGGCGCGGTGGTAGGCGGGGCGCTGTTCAACTTTCTGGGCGAACCGGTCTTCTATCATTTCAGCTTCAAATCGATGCTGATCGCCATTCTGGGCGCCATCGTCGTGCTGCTGGTATGGAACGCCCTCACCGGCCGTAAAGGCCTTCGCTGATGCGCGCCAGATGGCTGGCCGTGGCGGTGCTGATGTGGAGCAGCGCCCAGGCCCAGCCGATCGAGCTTTCCGGCAGTATCGGCGGGCGGCAGGTCGTGGCCGATCTCAACCGCAATGGCGATACCGTCTCGGGCTGGCTTTACAGCTTGAAAAATGGCACCCAGCTTCGCCTCGAAGGCCAGCTTGTGCCGCAAGGTCTTTTCGACATCACCGCCTTCAACGCCGCCAGCAATACGCGCGCCGGGCGCTTCACCGGCCGCATCAAGAACGGGCATTGGACGGGAAACTGGCGCGATAACGGTGCCAAGGCAAAGAAACCTGTCGCGCTCGATAATCTGAGCAATGTCTCCCCGCCGGATGGGCGTTACCGCTGCACCACGCGCCGCCATGACGAGAGTTTCGGATTTTCCTTGCGCCACAGCCTCGATTTGACGCTTTCCGGCGGCAAGGTGAAAGGACTGACGCTGACCCGCCAAACCAAATCCGATGGCGAAAACGCCCAAAGCTGCCGCCTTACCGCGGGCGATCTGAAACAGGCCCCCGGCAAAGGTACCATCATCTTGCGTGCTAAGGCCGATCCCGCCCGCTGCACCTTACGCATTTTATCGGCGGGCGATTACCTTCTCATCCGCCCCGGACGTACCGATCAGGCGGGCGATGACTGCCGGGCTGCGGCAAGCTCACAGTTCTGCAGCGCCAACGCGTTTTGGTCCGATCTCGTGATCAACAAGAAGAGCCAAAGCTGCAAAAGCGTGGAGTGAGGCTGCTAGCATCCTTCCGCGCATCCCTTGGCTGTCATCCCGGACGCGCCGCGAAGATTTCTCCAATGGCACATTGGCGCGATCCGGGATCTACCTGGAAATCTGACCTGCGATGGGGTGGGTCCCGGCTCTACGCATTGCGCTGGCGCGCAAGCTGCGGCCGGGATGACAAATTAGGAAAGGCACTCTCCCTACTTCTTCAGCGGCAGGTCGTCTTTTTGCGGTGCGTAGGGTTCGATTTTTGTCACGCGGCAGGATTGGCGATCTGAGCCGATGGTGGCGATGACCATGTCGCCCTGGCTGATGCAATGGAACTCTGCCGAGAGGCCGAAGCCATCCGCCGATTGCAGATGATGGCAGCTTGTGGTGAGCCGGACCGGCGGCTTCTTCGGCCCGATGCTGCTTTCGACATAGACCTGAATATTGTTGAGCGGCTTGGCGATGTAGGACGAGCCGGGATCGATGCACGCCGCCTTCTCCGCCGCAAACGCCGGAACGGAAACTAGCAAGGCCGCCAATCCATAGAGAATCTTCATGAGCTCTCCCTCGGGGTTCGCGTGCATTCTACACCCTCTCCCGCCAAGAGGGCACGTTACGACTGAACGAGAAATGAACGCCGGCCTTGCCTTCCGGTTCAGGCCCATGCGCTAATATGGCCTTCCTGAAGCCGCCCTTCCTAAGGCAAGACCATGCAGAAAACCGCCGCTTTGGCCACCGCAGCCGCCCTTCTTTTCTCCGCCACCGCAGGGGCCACGCCCATTACCGACTGGAAAGAGGTGAGCAAAGTCGCCGGAGCCATTCCCACGGCCGCAGGCGCGCCACTGCTCAAGCGCATGGAAAGCTGCAAGATGAAGATCCACAAGGACACGTCTTGGATCGAGACCCGCAATGTGGCCTGGCGCGATTACGGCGCCAAACCCGGCGATACCGTTCTGAAGCTGGTCTTCGATGTGCCGCCCGTGCCCAAGCAGCCTGGCCCCACCGCTCCCAACCTGCCGCAACTGAATGTGGTCGCCGTCTGGGTGATATCGAAGGGCAAAGCCTCGCCGCTGTCGACCTGGGCCAACGCCTTGCAGAACCGCCCGGTGCCGCTGGGCTATGACGACAGCAACAACTGCTGAGCCTTTTTACGCAGATGCGCGAAGTATAGAAGCGCGGCGGCAGCAGCCAGAATACCAGAGGCGGCCGCCACGCCCATCGCCCAGCGCGGGCCCCACATATCGGCCACCCACCCCACCAGCGGCGCGCCCAAAGGCGTTCCGCCCAAGGCCAGCGCGAGATAAATCGCCAGCACCCGCCCACGCATTTCGGGCGCGGTGGTCAATTGCAGAAGACCATTGCAAGAGGTGTTGAAGGTCTGCGCCGCGAGCCCGATCACCACAAGCATCGCCGCGAAGAGGCCATAGCTCGGCGCCACCGCAGCCGCGATGCAGCCAATTCCGAACACGCCTGCGCCGAGCAAGAGCTGGCGCATGGAAGGGTTCGCGCGCGAGGCCGCGATCAGCGCCCCCATCAAGGTGCCCACCGCCATAATCGACACCGAGACACCATATTGCCCGGCGCCAGCATGGAACTCGCGCACCGACATGGTGGAGATGAAAATCGGAAAGTTGAGCCCGAAGGTGCAGATGAGGAAAGCCATCACCAGCGCGGTGATGAGATCATTGCGCCCTGCGATATAGCGCAAGCCCTCCATCAGCCCGCCATTGGTTTTGCTGCGTCTCGGTTTGGTGATGCAGGCCGTCTTCAGCCGCCACAGCGTGGCAAGCACCACTGCAAAAGACGCCGCGTTGATGATGAAGACCCAGCCCGTACCAACCGCGGCGATCACCGCGCCCGCCACCGCAGGGCCAATCATGCGCGCGGCATTGAACGAGGTGGAGTTAAGGCCCACCGCGTTGACGAGATCGCCCTCGCCCACCAGATCAGAGACAAAGGCCTGGCGCGCGGGCAAATCCAGCGCGGCGGCACAGCCGAACAGAAAGGCGAGCACATAGACCTGCCACAGCTCGGCGACGCCGAGTATGACGAGCAAGCCTTGCACCAGCGTGACCAAGCCGAGCGCGCTTTGGGTGAAGATGAGGAATTTGCGCCGGTCAAAGCGATCCGCCGCCCAGCCGCTCCAGGGAAGAAGCAAGAGCTGCGGCACGAATTGCAGCGACATGACAATGCCGACCGCGCTGGCGTTGTTATGGGTGAGTTCCGTCAGCACCAGCCAATCCTGGGCGATGCGCTGCATCCAGGTGCCGATATTGGAGACCAGTGCGCCGGCAGCCCAAATGCGATAATTGCGATTGGCCAGCGAGCGGAAGGTGGTGAAAAACATACGCTACCGATCAAGCGGCGCGTTGCCGCCGTAAAAACGCCCAAACAACCGTGCCGACACCACCCCCATCACGAGCAGACCAAGACCTGCGGCCAAGACCTGGTCAGCAGCACGCAGATCAAACCGGCCTACATGGAGGATGAGAAGATAGGCGATAACCACGTTCGCAAATCCCCAAAGCACATTCACCGTTGACGACGAGAGACCGACGCCATGCGGTTTGGCGAAGGGCGTTTGAAATGGCCGCCCCATCATGCCACTGACGAAATGCGGGATCGCATTGGCGAAAAAGGCACCGCCGAACAGATAGGCCAGATCGTGAAGTCCCTCCATCATGCAGAGGCCCCTTTCAGAACATCCAATATTTCCTGCACCGTCCCGGTCTCGCCGAGCCGCGGGAAAATGCGCGTCAGGCTGTTGTCGTGTGCCGCGGGAACAAGATCCGCCATCGCGTCGATGGCGAAGGCGATGTCGAAGCCCGCTTCGAAGGCCTGGCGCGCGGTGGTCTCCACCCCGATGGAAGTCGAAACCCCGCAGAGCACGATCTGCGTGACGCCGTTTGCGCGGAGCCATTCTTCAAGGCCGGTCTTGGTGAAGGCGCCCCAGCTATGTTTTTCGATTTGATGGTCGCCGGGTTGCGGGTTCAGCGCGGGCAGAATCTCGGCGAAATCGGGCGGCAGCTGCGGAATGGCGCGAGACTGATCGGCGCGGCGCGGCGTGGATGACGGCACCACATGCACCAGCACCACAGGCAGATTCTTAGCGCGAAAAGCTTCGGCGAGACGCGCGGCACGGGCGACGACCGGTGCGGTAACCTCCTGCTGCGCCATGGCGACAATGCCCTTTTGCAGATCGATGACCACCAGCGCGGTCTTGGGGTCGATGGCGGTGATGGGCATGGCTAATCCTTCTCGGCGAGGCGGCGCAGAAGCGCCAGCGCGTCGCAAAGCTGTTTTTGTTCGGGTGCGGAGAATTTCTGCTTGATCCTACGCATCAGCCAATCCTCGCGCGCGGCTCTGCGGGCGCGAACAAGATCGCGCGCGGACGGCGTGAGGGACAGAAGCGTGCGGCGGCCATCATTGGGATCGGGCTGGCCCTGGACGAAGCCCGCTTTTTGCAGCGCCGCCACCGTCTCGCCCATGGACTGCGGACGCACGCTTTCGGCGCGGGCAAGCTCACTGACCGTGCAAGGCCCGGCGCGATCAAGCTGACCCAGGACGCTGAGCTGGCCCCAAGACATATCATTGGGCGGCGCTTCTTCGCGAATGCGGCGCTTTAAGAGCACCATCACCTCACGCAACTCCCCCGCCACTCCGGCGGCACTATCCTGCGGCTTTGCCATAATCGAGGTCTAGCATATAGGAAGGTAACCTGTAAAGGTCACCTGAAAAGGTTACCTTCCTTTCTAGGGTACGGCTAAGATGACGCCAACGCCGCAATATCCCTCTATTACAAGACAATTACTGCTTGCATGTAGGGTGTAATACATACAATTATAAATTGGGGTTTGAGATCGGGGGCCGTCATGCGCCGCCATGCAAGTGTTTTCGTCCTGATGATTTTCCTTTCAGGATGTACGAGCCTTTTCGCGCCGCCGCCCAACCTTCAGATCATCGACAAGCTGAGCGAAGCTTCGACCACGGTGCACAAAATCGCAGCGGCCGCAGATCTCGGCGCGACGGATGCCGCCTCCTACAGCAAATATGAACCAGATTATGTGGCGACCTTGGGCGATCTTCGTGCCGCGGAAGCCATCGCCGACAGCCGCGCCAAGATCTACAGCGGGCGACCGGCGGGCGATGCCGGATCGGCGATCTCAGCCATGATCAAAAACTGCGAAACGAAGGTAAAAGTCGTCGCCGACCAGCACAAGAAGTCCGGCCTCACCTCCGACCAGCTCGCGCAATGGCTGGTCGAGCAGGATTGCGATCTGGCCCTGAAGGCCGAGACCCAGCTGAAATCCCTTTCCAAGGAATAGGCCATGAGCATCGATCTCAGCACATTCCGGCCCGCCAATGCCGGGGAATTGCTTCAAGGCATTCTCGATTACGTCGCACCCATTGCAGGCGGCGAATGGGAAAAAGCCGTGCCGGAGGTGAAGGGCTATCTCGAGACGGTGGCCCAGGCCGCCTTTCTCACCACCACACAATTGGCAGCAGGCAAGATCACCCAGGAACAGGCCGACCTCGCCTTTCACATGCAGGAGCTATCGCTCAATCAGATCCTGCTCTATTCGAAGGTGCTGACTTATGTGACCGCACAAAAGGTGCTGAACGGCGTCTTTCAAGTCCTTCTCAGCGCGGTTAAAAACACCACGGGCGTCGAGCTTTCCTGGCTTATCACCTGAACTTCCGGCTAATGGGAGAGGAAATCGACTACCAGCTTGGTGGTGGCGTCCGGGTTTTCTTCCATCACCCAATGACCGGAGGCCGGGATCACCCCGCCCTTCACATTCGTCGCGACAAAATTGAGCTCACCCGCCATGGCAGTGCCGTAAGACTTCTCCCCGCCAAGCGCGAGCACCGGCATGGTGAGCTTACCCTTGGCACTTAGAGCCTTGTTGTCGAGGCTGTCCTGCCTGAAGGCCTTGAACTGCTCGAACGCATCGTGGATGGCGTGCGGCTTGGCGTAATAGGCGGTGTAGTGAACGCGCGTCGCCTCATCGATCTTCTTGGGATCGGCGGAAAGCTCATTCCAGAAGCGATCAAGATAGATGCGCTCACGCCCCGCCACCAAACGCTCTTCATCGGGGCCATAGAAATTGAAATGCCAGGTCTTGGGATTGGAAAGCTGCGCCTCCCAATGACCGATGCCGGGCAGCGGCGCATCGATCACCACCCACTTGGTGATGCGGCCCGGATAGCTCGCCGCCAAGGCATAGCCGACCATATTGCCGATATCATGGGTGACGAGATCGGCTTTCGTCACATGCAGCCCATCCATCACGCCCGCGATGTCGGCGGCCTGGTTCTTCTTGGTGTAGCCGGTTTCGGGATGCTCCGAATTTCCCATGCCGCGCAAATCCGGCACGATGACGGTGTGGTTCGCCGCGAGCTTGGCCGCAATCGGGGCCCACATATCGCTGGTATCGCCAAAGCCATGCAGCAGCACGACGGCAGGCCCGGTGCCCCCGACGCGCACGGAAAGCTTGGTGCCGTTGGTGGCGATGGATTGGGTTTTGAAACTCGCCGGGAACGGCACAACCGCTGCACCAGCACTCGAAAGGCTGGCCAGAAAGAAGGCCACCGCAAAAGCTCGTCTCATATCCACACCCCGCCGGTAAGTATGCATACAGCATGCACATTTCCGGACGGATATACAATGTTTGTAGAACAGACGACTTTCCGCAGCGACACCTAAAGCAACAGCGCCGCTCATCGCGGCGCTGTCTTTCAGAACAAGGCTTTCGGCCAACTTAATCCGTGAACGGATCGATCATCGGGATCGTGCCATCCGGGTTGAACTTCAGCTCCGTCACCTTGACGCAGCGCAGGTGGTTCTTATCCGAGAGCTGGACGTCGTGATAGAAGAGCCACCACTTGCCTTTGAACTCCACCACGGAGTGATGGCTGGTCCAACCCTGCACCGGCAGCAGGAACTGGCCTTTCACGGTGAAGGGGCCGTAAGGATTGTCGCCGATCGCATAGCACAGGAAGTGCGTGTCGCCGGTCGAATAGGTGAAATAGTATTTGCCGTCCTTCTTGAAGAGCCAGGAGGCTTCGAAGAAGCGGCGGTCGTGATCGCCAGCCAGGATCGGCTTGCCTTCCTCGTCCAGCAGCACGACATCGCGCGCTTCATGGGCGAATTCCTTCATGTCCGGCGTCAACTTGGCGACTTTGGCGCAAAGCGCGGGCTTGTCGTCCTGATGCAGATCGGTATCCGAGCCGTTGGGATCGAATTTGCCGGTGGCCCAGCGCTGCAGCTGACCGCCCCAGATGCCGCCGAAATACATATAGGCTTCGCCGTCATCATCGACGAACACGGCAGGATCGATGGAGAAGCTGCCCTTGATGGCTTCCGGCTCGGGCTTGAAGGGGCCGACCGGCGATGTCGACGAGGCCACGCCGATGCGGAAGATGCCTTGCGGGTCGCGCGCCGGGAAATAGAGGTAATAGGTGCCGTTCTTGTAGGCCGCATCCGGGGCCCACATCTGCTTATCGGCCCAGGGGACATCCTCGACCTTAAGGCCGACCGGATGGGCGGTGGTGGGCGCGCCCGGCTCGTCCATGGAGAGGACGATATAGTCGTTCATGGCATATTGGTTGCCGAGATCGTCGTCGGGGATGCCCGCATCGATGTCATGGCTGGGGTAGACGTAAATCTTGCCGTCGAACACATGCGCCGAGGGATCGGCGGTGTAGATGTGCTTTACCAGCGGTTGCGACAGGTAGCGCCGGCCATTGGGTGCGCGCGTATCTGAATTATCTGCCATGTTTGTCTCCCGTTCTGGCTGCACAGGGGCCCGCCATGTCTGTGATTATGGGCATCATGCCTACACAAGTTAGCGCTACCAGCCAACTCACCTTTGCGAGACAGTTTGCGGCAGGGGAATAGGACAAACAGCCGGCTGGCGCGGCTTCGCGCCCATATTACCCTCTCCCCTCTCTTGGGAGAGGACGCGAAATCTTGCGTTTAGCGGCGCGCAAGATTGATCGGGCCGCACCCGTCGCCGCTAAGCGCTAGATTATGCTGGTGAGGGGACAGTGCGCGGGTCCCCCCTCACCTGAAAAATCATCGGAGTTAGCAGCGCGCCATTCCTTCCACTCGACGATCTTCGCGGCGCCCCGCTAACCCCGTGATTTTTCTTCCTCTCCCACGGAGGGGAGAGGGAATTTTGTGCTATTCTCACGGTGCTTTGTGAAGCGAGGGGATCATGAAGCATAGTTTTGCGCGAAAGCTACGCCGCGAGCAGACCGATGTTGAGCGCAAGCTATGGTATGCGTTGCGGGACCGGCGTTTTCAGGGTTTCAAATTCCGGCGGCAACAGCCGGTGGGTACTTATATCGTCGATTTCGTCTGCTTCGATGCCAAGCTGATCATCGAACTTGATGGCGGGCAGCATGGCGATGATGCGCACCTAGTTTACGACGGAGCACGCAGCGAAAGACTGAAAGCAGATGGCTTTCGTGTGCTCAGGTTTTGGAACTACGAGGTGATTGAGAATTTTGACGGGGTACTGGAGGGGATAGAGCGGGTACTCCCCCAAACCTGCAAAACGTGACATTTTTCGTCGCATCTCCCTCTCCCCTTTTGTGGGAGAGGACGCAAAATCTTGCGTTTAGCGGCGCGCAAGATTGCGGGAGCGGCACGCTTCGCCGCTAAGCGCTAGATTTTGCTGGTGAGGGGGACGGTGCGCAGGTTCCCCCTCACCTGAAAAATCACGGGGTTAGCAGCACGCTGGCGACGATGCGGAAACACCGTGGATGCGCGCCACTAACCCCGTGATTTTTCTTTCTCTCCCACAGGGGGAGAGGGATTATTCCGCCGCGGGCTTGGTCCAGTAGATTTCGCTGCCGTGTTTTTTGAACTCTTCGGACTTCATTTCCATCGCCGCGCGGATGTCTTCGGTGGAGAGACCGTCGGAGGGGTTCCAGTCGTTCTTGCCGCGCGCGGCGTCGCGCACTTCCTGGCTGATCTTCATGGAGCAGAATTTCGGCCCGCACATGGAGCAGAAATGGGCGACCTTGGCACCGTCCGCCGGAAGGGTTTCGTCGTGATAGGTTTCCGCCGTTTCGGGATCGAGCGCGAGGGCGAACTGATCGCGCCAGCGGAATTCGAAACGCGCCTTACTCATGGCGTCGTCCCAAATGCGCGCGGCTGGATGGCCCTTGGCGAGGTCGGCGGCATGGGCGGCGATCTTATAAGCGATCACCCCCGCCTTCACGTCATCACGATCCGGCAAGCCGAGGTGCTCTTTTGGCGTGACGTAGCAAAGCATCGCGGTGCCGAACCAGCCGATCATCGCCGCGCCAATCGCAGAGGTGATGTGGTCATAGCCCGGCGCGACGTCGGTCGTTAACGGCCCAAGCGTATAGAAGGGAGCTTCATCGCAAGCGGTGAGCTGGCGATCCATATTCTCCTTGATCTTATGCATCGGCACATGGCCGGGGCCTTCGATCATCACCTGCACGTCGTGGCGCTGGGCAATGCGGTTGAGCTCACCCAACGTGTCGAGCTCGGCAAACTGCGCCGGGTCGTTGGCATCGGCGGTGGAACCCGGACGCAGGCCATCCCCCAAGGAGAAGCCGACATCGTATTGCTTCAAGATTTCGCAGATGTCTTCGAAGTGCGTGTAGAGGAAGTTTTCCTTGTGATGCGCGAGGCACCATTTGGCGAGGATCGAACCGCCGCGGCTGACAATGCCGGTGACGCGCGAAGCCGTCAGCGGAATATGGGCGAGACGCACGCCGGCATGGACGGTGAAGTAATCCACGCCCTGCTCGCATTGTTCAATCAGCGTGTCGCGATAAAGCTCCCAGGTCAGTTCCTCGGCAATGCCGCCGACCTTTTCCAGCGCCTGATAGATCGGCACCGTGCCAATCGGAACCGGGCTGTTGCGGATGATCCATTCGCGGATAGTGTGAATGTGACGGCCGGTGGAAAGGTCCATCACGGTGTCCGCGCCCCAGCGGATCGACCACACCATCTTCTCGACTTCTTCCGACACGCCAGAGGTGACAATCGAATTGCCGATATTGGCATTCACCTTGGTGAGGAAGTTGCGGCCGATGATCATCGGCTCGGTTTCGGGATGGTTGATGTTGTTCGGAATGATGGCGCGACCGCGGGCGATCTCATCGCGGACGAATTCCGGCGTGATCTCGCGCGGGATATTGGCGCCGAAGGAATGGCCATCGGCCAGCTTCGACACGCCGAGGTTTTCGCGCGCGGCAATGAACTTCATCTCTTCAGTGATGATGCCTTGGCGGGCGTAGTGAAGCTGGGTGACATTCTTGCCCGGCTTGGCGCGAAGGGGCTTCAGGCCCGCGCGATCAAACTGCGGCACCGACAAAAGCTCGCCGGGTTTCAGGCCGTCATCTTCGGGCTTCCTGGCGCGCTCGTCATATTCTTCCACATCGCCGCGAGCCAGAATCCACTCCTGGCGCAGGCGCTTTAGGCCCTTCTCGATATCGATCTCGGCGGATTGATCCGTATACGGACCGGATGTGTCATAGAGGCGGACCGGCGCCTCGCCGCCCGACAGCTTCACCTCGCGGAACGGCACCCCGTTCTCGATAAGCTTGTTCGAGCCGGGCAACGGACCACGGGTAATGGTCAAATGAGGATTACGGACGGGCTGGTTCATGACTGGCCTCTCCCTACGCCGGTGTTAGCCGGATCAGGTTCAAAGGGACCCGCACAATTGCGATCTCAGCCGCCCTGGCCGGGCCCGCACGATGCTTACGGCCCGACTCGCCAAGGTGGCGCCCCTGGGATTTGTGACAGATGATGTTGGGTGCGGCGGGCTGTCAAGACCGCATCCCAACCCAGACTAAGGCCCAGGCGCGAATTTTACCCCAAAGCGGGTATACCCGCGCGATCACTGTGTCTTTTGCGCCCTATTGCGCCTTGCGGAACCGGATTAAGAACGGCGCAGTTTTGAGTCCGAGCTGCCCATGTCCCTGCGTCTGAATTTGCTGCTTCTGTGCCTGGCCCTGTTCGTGGGCGGGGCGACGCTGGTGTTCCAGAGCATCGACATGGCCGATTGGACCGATCCGGCCGCCGCCGAAGCGGTGCAGACCTGGGACCCGCCGGCCGAAAATCATGGGCCCGCCTATGACGCCTATAACAAGCGCTGGTTCAAGGCGATGGACGCGCTGCGCACGCCCAAATGGCCGACCCATGACGCGGGCGCGGCCCTGATGGCGCTGGGCGTCTCGATAGCGGCGGGCCTGTTCATGCTCCGCATCAAGACGGCGAGCGATGTCGCGACCTTAATGACCCCGCAATCGGGCGTGGCAATCTATTTCACCGCCGCCGCGGGCTGGTTCGGCTATGCGGGCGCCTCCATCCTGGCGCTGCTCGAAGGTTTCGACCGCTTTCAGTTCCCGCCCTGGGACGACACGCTGGTCGTGCCGATCATCGCGATTTCCGTCTTCGCCGTGGTCGGCTGGCTGGCGGCGAGCGTGGTGATGTTTTTGATTTTGCGCCACGCGCCCCTGCCCGCCCCGCTCTGGGTCTGGCGCAAAGACATGCCGATGCATGATTGGCTGTATACGGGCTTTGCGGGCGTTGCCGTGCTGCTCGGCGCCGAAATCCTGCGCGAGACTTATCTCTATGGCCACTGGCTGGCAGTGCCTTGCGTGCTGCAATGCGTCTACGCCGCGCTGTGCATCCGCGCCGTCGGCATCGCGCGAGGGAAGTAAGCTTCAAATTGGCCCCAGCGCGCGTAACCTCCCCCTCGTGGGGATATATTTCGCATGTGAGCCACAGACACCCAAAATTGTCTTGGCCCGCGACTGCGGGCCATCCAGGTCTCGCGGTACCATTCTTTAGTTTCAACGTCTAGGATTGAGCAACACCACCTGGGTCGCCCGCAGTTGCGGGCGATGACACATAGGTGAGGCAAACACCCGGTACCCTCCCCACCAGGGGAGGTCATTAGGCTAAGCGCCCGCGAAATTCCGAAACTCGCGCACCAGGGAATGGACGGCGGTTTCGACCAGACGTTTGCCGGCGGCGGGGTTGGCCAGCGTCGGGTCAGAGCCGATACGGCCATCGGGATAACGGCGGCGAAAATCCTCTGCATCGAAGATCGGACCCGATGGCGCGATTCGCACCGGGAAGTCGGCGTATTTGACCGCTTGCGGGAAAAGATACTGCGTCACCGAAATCTCGGACGGGGTGGCGTGATTGCCCTCGCCCACCGGGAAAAGCTCGCGGATGGTTTCGGAGACGCCCGCCAGCTCCCACCAATTGCGCAAGCTGCAGCGCAAGGTCGGGCTGTTCTCATGCCCGGGATTGATGCTGGAGCCGTGCTGAATTTCGGCGAAGGCCGCGTTCATCGTGGCGACATTGCCGCCATGGCCATTCAGCCAATAAATCCGCTCAAAACCATGACGGCGCAGCGAATTGGCCCAATCGGTCATGGCCGCGATCATGGTCGAGGGGCGAAGCGTCAGCGTGCCGGGAAAGGCCAAATGATGCTGGGCCTGGCCGACATTGAAGGTCGGCGCCACCAGAAACCCGCCCTCCTCGCCCGCGCGCCGGGCGATCTCTTCGGAGCAGAGCGCGTCGGTGCCCAGAAGCCCGATGGGGCCGTGCTGTTCGGTGGAGCCGATGGGAACGAGAATGGCCTTGGAATGCTGAAGGTAGGATTCGATTTCAGGCCAAGTCGAGAGGTGAAGCTGCATGGAAGGTTAGCTTCTTGAAAGGTTACCGGTTTCGGCCGCTATCAAACCGCGAAGACCGAAAATTACCACTAAGGATTAGAGCCTACTCCCGGCGTCATCCCGGCGCTTTGCCCTTGAAGGGGGCGCGGCGAAAGGACACAATAGAATTATAACAAATCAAGTATTTAGGGAGCACGAAATGCACGAGACGGTCATTCCCGTATCGCCGGATTGGGCCGAGGGCGCACTGATAAACCGCGCGCGCTATGAGGAAATGTATGCGCAGTCTATCGCCGATCCGGAAGGGTTCTGGCGCGATGTGGCCAAGCGCATCGACTGGATCAAGCCTTTCACCAAGGTGAAAGACGTCTCCTATGACCCCGCCGATTTTCGCATCCGCTGGTTCGAGGACGGCACGCTGAACGTCTCAGCCAATTGCATCGACCGCCACCTCGCCAAGCATGCGGATAAGACCGCCATCTTCTGGGAAGGCGACAGCCCGACCGAGATGCGCAACATCACCTATCAGCAGCTGCATGATGAGGTCTGCCGCTTCGCCAATACGCTGCTGGCACACGGGGTAAAGAAAGGCGACCGCGTCACCATCTATATGCCGATGATCCCCGAAGCGGCCTTCGCGATGCTCGCCTGCACGCGCATCGGCGCGGTGCATTCGGTGGTGTTCGGCGGCTTCTCTCCCGACAGCCTTGCCGGACGCATTCAGGATTGCGGCTCCACCGTCGTCATTACCGCCGATCAAGGTATTCGCGGCGGCAAGACCGTGCCCTTGAAAGCCAATACCGATCTCGCCCTCACCCAATGCCCGGATGTGAAGCATGTGCTGGTGGTCAAGCGCACAGGCGCCAAGGTGCCGATGATGGCGGGGCGCGATGTCGATTACTTCGAATTCGCCGCCACCATGCCGACCACATGCAAGCCGGTGGAAATGGGCGCGGAAGATCCGCTTTTCATCCTCTACACCTCCGGCTCGACCGGTAAGCCCAAAGGCGTGCTGCACACGACGGGCGGTTATCTCGTCTATACCGCATTCACCCATGAGGTGGTGTTCGATTATCGCCCTGGTGATGTCTATTGGTGCACCGCCGATGTCGGCTGGGTGACCGGGCACAGCTATCTTCTCTATGGCCCGCTCGCCAATGCGGCCACCACGGTGATGTTCGAAGGCATTCCGAACTATCCGAACGTCTCGCGCTTCTGGGAAGTGATCGACAAATACAAGGTCAGCATCTTCTACACCGCCCCGACCGCGATCCGCGCGCTGATGCGCGATGGCGAAGAGCCGGTGAAATCCACCAGCCGCGCCTCTCTGCGCCTTCTCGGAACGGTGGGTGAGCCGATCAATCCGGAAGCTTGGCTTTGGTATCACCGCGTCGTCGGTGAAGAGCGCTGCCCGATTGTCGACACCTGGTGGCAGACCGAAACCGGCGGCATTCTGATTTCACCCCTGCCCGGCGCCACCGATCTGAAACCGGGTTCGGCGACCAAGCCGCTCTTCGGCATCAAGCCCGAGCTGGTGGACAGCAATGGCAACATCCTGGAAGGCGCGGTGAGCGGCAATCTGGTGCTCGCCGATTCCTGGCCAGGACAGATGCGCAGCGTCTATGGCGACCATCAGCGCTTCATCAATACCTATTTCCGCACCTATAAGGGCAAATACTTCACCGGCGACGGCTGCCGCCGCGATGAGGATGGCTATTACTGGATCACCGGCCGCGTCGATGACGTGATCAATGTCGCCGGG
Source organism: Rhizomicrobium palustre (assembly GCF_011761565.1). NCBI lineage: Bacteria > Pseudomonadati > Pseudomonadota > Alphaproteobacteria > Micropepsales > Micropepsaceae > Rhizomicrobium > Rhizomicrobium palustre. The sequence continues at coordinate 4,172,787 of NZ_JAASRM010000001.1, forward strand.
CATCGCTTAGGCACGGCGGAAGTGGAATCCGCACTGGTGGAAAACACCAAGGTCGCCGAAGCCGCGGTGGTCGCCTATCCCCATGAGGTCAAAGGTCAGGCGATCTACGCCTATGTCACCTTGAAAGCCGGGCAGCCGGTGACCGACACCCTCGCCGACGAGCTGAAGAAATTCGTCGCCGAGCATCTGTCGCCCATCGCCAAGCCGGACGTGATTCTCTTTACGCCCGCGCTGCCAAAGACCCGGTCCGGTAAGATCATGCGCCGCATCCTGCGCAAGATCGCCGAGGGCGATACCTCCAATCTCGGCGATACCTCGACCTTAGCCGACCCATCGGTGGTCAGCGAATTGATCGAGCGCGCCAAACAAACCTCCTGATCCCTACTGGTTTCTGTTGGGATTGTTGCTTGCGCGTGTCAGTACTTCACAATACTGACACGCGCCTACCCTAGCGATTGGGGGTATGTAACCGAGGGGGTTTTTCATGCCGATCCGTTTTCATGCGGTGTCGCTGGCCGTTCTGGCGGCCGCCATGCTGCCTGCTGCTGCTGAGATGGCCGACAGCCAAAATAGCTTCATCGAGACCGTGACGGTCACGGCACAAAAACGCGTCCAGAACCCGATCGAAGTGCCGATGGCGCTGACCGCCTATTCCGGCGACTTCCTGAAGAAAATCGACGCGCAGGAATTCGACAAGCTCTCGCTCTATACGCCGGGCTTCGTGGTGCAGAACCAATCGCCGAATAATCCCGGCCTGGTGCTGCGCGGCCTGACGCTGGATAGCGGCGACTCCAGCCAGGAACCACGCGTCTCGGTGTTCGAGGACGACGTTTCGATCTCCACCACCCGCGCCACCTATATCGAACTCTTCGATATCGAACGCGTCGAAGTGGCGCGCGGACCGCAAACCACCCTGTTCGGTCGCGCGGCGCTGATGGGCGGCGTCAATGTCATCCAGAACAAGGCCGATCCTTCCGCCAAGAGTTTCGCCCTTGGCGCCGAAGCGGGCGACTACGGCTACTGGATGGCCGAAGGCATGGCCAATATCCCGCTTTCGGATGATTTCGCGGTGCGCGTCTCCGGCCGCGCCAAGACCCGTCAGGGCTATGTGAAGAACCTTCTGGGCGGCGCCGATTACAACTCGGTCGGCACCATCGCGGGGCGCCTCGCCTTCAATTACAAGCCGACGGACGCCCTGAATGTCGATGTGATCTTCAACTATGAATCCGACAAGCCCTCGGGCACCTCATTCAAATCCGGCACCTTCGCGCCCTTCGATCCCAATACCGGCGCGGTGCTGGGCAACCTCGACCATAATAGTGGCGCGGCGCTCACCACCGTCCCTGGCTTCGAGAACAACAAGCAGCTCGGCCTTGACCGCAAGGTGTGGGATGCCAAAGCGCTTGTCAGCTACACTCTCACTCCGGCGGTGAAGCTCTCCTCGGTCACGGCCTATCGCCGCTTCGACAGCGAAGAAGTGTTCGATCCGGATGGCTTCAGCCAACCGCTCCTGGTTTCCGCCGAAGACGCGCGCGGCGATCAGTTCAGCCAGGAGCTGCGCGTCAATTACGATGACGGCGGACGCTTCAGCGCATTTGGGGGTGTGGACTATTTCTATTCCAATGTCTCGCAGCGCGTGCCGCTGCAATTCGACGAACGCCTGGCCCTGACGCTTCTGACCGGCCAGAACCCCATGCTCGCCCAGCCGACCGCTTTCTTCTCGACCCCAACCTTTGTCGGCGGTTATGCCCCCGCGCTCGTGCAGGGCTTGGCGCAAGGCCTCTATTTCAAGAATTTCGGCACCCTTTACGCCATGCCGGCTGCCACCGCGGCGGGCATCGCCAAAAATCTAAAAGCCAATCACTGGGAACAGTCGGAAAATTTCGGCAAGACCAAATCGGTCGACCTTTATGCCGATGTGACCGTGAAGGTAACGGAAGCGTTCGAACTCGAAGGTGGCGTGCGATACACCACCGACGACAAGGTTACCTCCTATGCGGCGACCACGGCGGACCGCTCGGTATTGGGCGGGCTGATCGGAGCGATGAGCCTTCCAGCCCCCATGCGTGATGCCGTGATCGGCGGCCTTGCCACGCCGGGTGCGGGGTCTACCTCAGCCATCCCGGCGAGCCTCTTGCCCGCCTTTGCGCTCTTTTATCAACCGACGGCGAATAACGGCGACAAGATCGCCAAGGGCTTCTCCGATGACGGCCTGACCTGGCGCTTCTCGGCGCGCTACGCGCTCGACAAGGATTTGAGCCTTTACGCCAACTACGCGCGCGGGCGCCGCCCCAAGGTGCTGACGGCCCTTACCCCGTCTCAGCCCTTCGGTCCGCCGAACTTCTCACCGGCCGACGCCGAAACGGTCGACTCCTACGAAGTCGGCGCCAAAACGGAAGCTCTGGACGGTAAGCTGCACGCCGACATCGCCGTCTACACCTACCAATACGCCAACTTCCAAACCGTGATGATGCTCAACAACACGCCCATCACCACCAATGCCGGTCACGCCAATGCCTGGGGCATTGAGAGCCAGCTCGAATGGGCCATCACCGACTGGGCGGATTTCTTCGGCACCTACGCCTATAACCGCGCCCGCTTCGCCGGGACGAGCATGTATAAGGGCAACCAATTCCGCCTCAATCCCGACCACAAGCTCTCCGCCGGACTGGCGCTGCATACCGAGATGTTCGGCGGCACGGTGACGCTGCTTCCGACCTATACCTTCCAGTCGAAGATCTATTTCGACGACGACAACGACATCGCAGCGCTGCAGACCGGTCACCTTCTGCCCGATACCAAGCAGGACGAATTGCAGAAGTCCTATGGCCTATTTAACGCGCGGCTGAGTTACGCACCCGAAAACGCGATCTGGTCGGCCTCAGTATTTGTGAACAACGTCTTCAACCGGAAATACATCAAGGATGCGGGCAATGCGGGCGATAATCTCGGCATCCCGACCTTCATCGCTGGCGAGCCGCGTTTCTTCGGAGTCGCGGTGGCGTTGAAGACCCACTAATTTCGCATCACAGCCATCTCAAACGGCTCGCCCAGAAATGAGGCGGGCCGTTTTTGTTTGCGTAATATTCCTTACTCGAAAAATTCCAAACAAATCATAGATTTCTCAGGTCACTTTAGCGGCACGCAGAAAGGCTTGAGCAATGACAATCATGGGCGGCCTCGTCGCGAACGAACGTCACGATCTCCAACCGGAACAGCGCGGGACGCTTGGCCGTTGGGCGGATAGAAACAGCTGGGCAGTGTTTATCGCACTCAACCTGGCCTTCTGGCTGTGTGTCGCGGCACTGTTCGCACTCGCGTAAGTGGGCCTTACGGATTGCTACAGTTCGCTAACCGTCAGGAGAACACCTCATTGGATTTTGTGTGACGCTTCTGTAAAACGGACAAGTCGCAGGAAGGACCAAGATAATGGCCACCATCGATTTCGAGGAAACACCGCACGGATTTGAAGCCTGGATGATGCATCACGGCGCCGCGAAGGCGCTGATCGGATGCCTCGTATTCTGGGTACTCTTCGGCATCGGCATCTACTCCGCCGTTCAGTATCTGTAGATTACCCTATACACTCCATGTCTCGCATAGGGGGCGAGCATGGCGGTGCGCCTATCCGTTAAAAGTCGATGACGATCGAGTCGATTTTGAGCGCCCGTCCCTCTGATGCTGAGTTCGGCTTCGGCTCGCACTCTTGGGTTTGCAGAGGTGGTGACTAAATGGGCGGCGCGGAATTTTGGGGCAAGGCCCCTAGCCTGGACGATCTCCAAACCATAGCCGCCAACGCTTTCCGGTCTCTGCCGGAGGAATTCCGCAGCCTTTGCGGAGATGTGCCGCTGGTGGTGCAGGATTTTCCCGACGACGATGTGGTACTCGAAATGGAGCTCGACAGCCCGTTCGAAATCCTAGGGCTGTTTCAAGGCCCCACTCTCGCCGAGCGGGACGTCATCACCATCCCCTATCAGACGATGATTTTTCTCTATCGCCGCCCCATCCTGGATTACTGGGCGGAAAACGATGAGACCCTGCCCACCGTGATCCGCCATGTGCTGATCCATGAGATCGGCCACCATTTCGGCCTCTCCGACGCGGATATGGACCGCATCGAGCGCGCATAGAATTTGGGCGTGCTTAGAAATACAGCGGGTATTCTTTTTCAATCCGGTAGATGCTGCCGTCCGTCGTCAGCTTGGACGAATAGAGGCAGAAACTGTCCGCCTCGAATTCAGGGCTCGCGTAAAGCCCATACTGGGTCAGCCAACTTCCCACCGCTCCGAACGGCGCATGCTTCAGCCGCGCCAGGGTGACATGCGGGGTGAAGCGGCGACCATCCGATTCCAGCCCGATGCGCTGGCAGGCGCTTTCGATCTTCTTTTGCAGATGGCTGAGCTTTTCATTCGGCGCCACCCCCGCCCAGAGATCGCGCGGCGTGTTGCCGCCGAAACTGCCCGTCGCCTTGAGCTGCAGGGTGAAACCCGGCGCCATGATGCCCGCCAGCGCATCATCGATCAGCCCCATCTCATGACCGTCCACCTCGCCGATGAAGCGCAAGGTGAGATGAAGCTGCTCGCGTTTCTGCCAGCGCGCGCCCGGCACACCGCCCTGCAACGGCCAAAGCGTCGAAGCGACCTCATCGGGTATGGGAAGCGCCACAAACAGCCGCATCGGATGCCTCGTTTCCGGTTCGGTTAAGAACGCCGCAAAGGCAGATACCGGCGGAAAGCCAGCACCGCCGCGCCATAACAGATCGCGCTGAGCAGCATGGCGAGGCCCAGGGTGGCTAGATCGCGCCAGAACTTGGCGAGATGCGCGAGGCCAAGCGGCTCCACCAGCATGACGCCGAGATAAGCGCCCGCCCCTGCCAGCACGGCAGCCAAAATGCAGGGCCCCACCGCACGGCGGAGCTGCGGCAGGATATGCAGATATTCGGCGCGGCGGCTGAACCAGAGGAGCAAGCCGACATTCACCCAAGCGCCGATGGCGGTCCCGAGCGCCAACCCCGCCACGCCCCAGCCGAGCCCCATCACGGTGATGAACTTCACCGCCATGTTCGCGGCGATAGAGGTCATGGTCGCCTTGGCGGGGGTGCCGGTTTCGCCGCGGGCATAGAAACTCGCCGCCACGATGCGGATCAGCACCATCGCCGGAAGCCCAAGCCCATAGGCCGCCAGCACCAACGCGGTTTGCGCCGCCGCTTTGGCGTCAAAGGCGCCATGGGAAAGGATGGCGCGGACAATCGGCTCTGGAATGAGCAGGAACACCGCTACGAAAGGCAAGGTCAGCAACAGCGCCATGGCGGCGGAGCGATTCTGCGCCGCATCCGAGCCCGTGACATCGCCGATGGCGAGGCGCTTGGACATATCGGGCAACAGCACCGTGCCGAGCGCGATACCGAGCACCCCGAGCGGTAGCTGGTTAATGCGGTCGGCATAGTAAAGCGCCGTCACACTACCAGCCGGCAGAAAGCTCGCCAGAATCGTATCGACAAAAGGCAGCGCCGTGATCGAGAGCGTGCCAAAGGTCACCGCCCCCACCGCTTTGAAGAATTCCTTGATCTCCGGCGTCCAGCGCGGCCGGACCAAGCGCAACCGCAGCCCGTCGCGACTCGCCGCCCAGATCATGAAGGCAAACTGCGCCACGCCGCCGATGGTGACACCCCAGGCCGCAGCGTAAGCGGCATTGGGAAACAAGAAGGCCAGCAACAAGCAGGCGATCATGCTGAGATTGAGGAAATTCGGCCAAGCCGCCGCCGCCCAGAACTTGTCGATGGCGTTCAGCATGCCGGAAAGCTGGACTACCACCACGGTCATGATCAAATACGGAAAAGTGATCCGCGACAGCGTTGTCGCAAGGTCCATCTGGCCGGGATGCTCACCAAAGCCGGGCGCCGTCGCCGCGATCACCCACGGCATGGCCAAGAGCGCCACGACCAGCAAAACCGCCTGAATCAGTATCTGCCAGGAGAAGACCTGATCGCCGAAGCGCGCCGCCGCCTCAAGCTCGCCCTTGCCATGCAGGGCGGCGTAACGCGGCACAAAAGCCGGGGTCAGCGTACCTTCGCCGAAAATCGCCCGAAACCAGTTCGGGAAGCGAAAAGCGACCACGAAAGTGTCGGACAGCACTCCATGGCCCAGAATGGCCGCTTGGAGAACGTCGCGAATAAGTCCGGTTATCCGGGACAGGAGCGTGAAGCCGCTGACCGATAAAAGTTTTTTGAACATGAATTTCCGGTAAGGAACCCGCGCAGATGGATGCGCTTTCTTACTCTTGTTCGGGCCCTTGGTCGATGCACTGGGTTTAAGGATACCGGGCTTGAATGCGAGCCCCCGGAACACGATATTATGCCGGTGTAACGGCTCTCCAAGCCGGTAAGGAAGGAAATTATGGCGGACTACGACTCCAATCGGCTCTACCGCGCCCCGGCAGATGTTGCTGGCGCGATTGATCAAGGGCTGCGCAAGTACATGCTGCGCGTCTACAACTATATGGCCCTGGCGCTGATCGTGACTGGATTGACGGCCTATGGCGTCTTTTCGGCATCCACCGTAACGGACCCTGAGACGGGCCGTCTGGCTCTCACCGGCCTCGGCGCAACGCTTTTCACCTCGCCCATCAAATGGGTGGTGATGTTCGCCCCGCTGGCGATGGTTCTGTTCCTGAACGCGCGCTTCGAGCGCATGAGCGTTGCCGGCGCGCAATCGGCGTTCTGGGTTTTCTCGGGCCTTCTCGGCTTGTCGATGGCCATGATCTTCATGGTCTACACCGCAAGCTCGATCGCGCAGGTCTTCTTCATCACGGCGGCGGCGTTCGGCGGGCTTAGCCTTTACGGCTACACCACGCGCACCGATCTCACGGCGATGGGCTCGTTCCTCATCATGGGCGTGTGGGGTTTGCTGATCGCAGGCATCGTGAACATCTTCCTGCACTCTTCGATGATGGCGTGGGTCACGAGCGTGGCGGGCGTCGGCATCTTCGCCGGTCTCACCGCCTACGACACGCAGAAGATCAAGGAAATGTACTACGAAGGCGATGGCGAAGTGGTCGCTGGCAAGAAGGCCATTCTCGGCGCGCTCAGCCTCTACCTCGATTTCATCAACATGTTCCAATACCTGCTCTTCCTGCTTGGCAACCGCCGCTAAACACGGCGCGCAAATTGAGCGTCATAGAGCGTAAGTTGAAAGGGCCCCGAAAATCGGGGCCCTTTTTGTTTCGCCCACTGAGAATCAAATCTCGCAAAGTCGGCTGAACGACATCACCACGCATTGGTAAGCGGAACAGACTATTACAATCTGAACAACTTGCCGCACCCCAAACGGCAAACCGCCTTCAAATCGTCATGTTTGGACCAAACCCCCGCCTTGTTGGGGGGCGATAACCTCACCTGTCGGTTGGCTCGAACGCGGTTGCCTTCGAGACTTTCAAGCCCCCCAGCCCCCCAGTCCGGGGTGATCAGCCTGAGCCAACCGGCTTCTCTCATCGAATTTGGAAGACTTCATAGAGCGCGGTTTCCCCGCGCTTCTTTTTTGCTGAACGGATCAGTAGCCAAGCTTCTTAAGGATGGCGCCCATCTGACCGAAGGCACCACCCACCGCGCCGGTGCCAATCGCGATCGCGGTCAGCGTGACTGCCGAAATCCCATCCGAATCGCCGAGCAGCAGCGAGAGGCCATAGGCGGGCACTACCGAAAGCCCGCCCGCGATCGCTCCGCCCAGCGCCCCGCGCGCATAGCCCTGCCCCAGGATTAAGCCGTAGAGATAGCCCGCCGTCGCGGCGAGCATCATATGGCCGTAAAGCACTGTCACGGGCGTCAGCGATGTCACGAAGTGGCGAAGCCCCGATAAGGCGAGCTGGAGTACAGAGCCCACCAGGGCGGCGCGAGTGACAAGGCTGGGGGCAAGGATCATCGAAAGACCTTTGCGGGATGGGGCATGTCACATTCGTAACCCACCAAAGCTTGCGGGATAAAGCCGATTTCTCTAAGGACTTTGGCTCGCCGGAAATTGTCGCAGCCACCATGATCGAGATCGAGGGACTGACCAAGCGTTTCGGGCCGGTGACTGCGGTCGCAGGCCTCTCCCTCCGCGTGGGCAAAGGCGAAGTCTTAGGCTTTTTGGGCCCCAACGGCGCGGGCAAATCCACCACCATGAAGATGGTGACCGGCTATCTGACGCCGGATGCGGGCCGCGTCTCGATCTGCGGGCATGACATCGAAACCGACACCACCGCGGCACAGGCTTGCATTGGCTATCTGCCTGAAGGCGCGCCAGCCTATGGCGATATGACGGCGCGCCAATTCCTGCTCTTCATCGCCGAGGTGCGCGGCTTCAAAGGTGCAGCCGCCAAAGCACGCGTGGCCGAAGTGGTCGAGAAGACCGATCTTGGCCCCGTCCTGGAACAGCCCATCGAAACTTTGTCCAAAGGCTTCAAACGGCGCGTCGGCTTGGCCCAGGCGATCCTGCATGATCCGGCCGTACTGATCATGGACGAGCCGACCGATGGCCTCGATCCCAATCAGAAACATGCGGTGCGCGAACTCATCAAGGCCATGGCGGCCGAGAAGGCGATCATCATCTCGACTCACCTGCTTGAGGAAGTAGATGCCATCTGCACCCGCGCGGTGATCATCGACCGCGGTAGCATTGTCGCCGATGGCACGCCGGGCGAGCTTCTGGCCCGCTCGCGCTATCACAATGCCGTGACGCTGACCTTGGCCGTGGCGGATGCAGACGCTGTGACGGCGAAACTGAAGACCCTGGCGAGCGTGGCACAGATCGAACGCAAGGTGACGGGCGCAGACGTCCGCCTCACCCTCTTTCCCAAAAGCGGGGCCCTTCTAGTGGAAGCAGTGAGCCAGCTCGCCAGCCGCGAAAACTGGGCCCTGAAAGAACTTTACGCCGAACCCGGACGGCTCGACGAAGTCTTCCGCGCCATCACCACCTCTGATGCCGCGCGAGCGAAGGCAGCACGCGGATGAGGAACGCAGGATTATTTAACCTCCCCCTCGCGGGGAGGTCGGAGAGCGAAGCGATCCGGGTGGGGGGCTCCCCCCTATCGCTTCCCCCCACCCGAAATGCTGACGCATTTCGACCTCCCCGCAAGGGGGAGGTTAAAGTGTGGATCATCAGCCCATGAACAACGCTCTTGGCCATATTCGGAAAAATGCGGGCTTTGTTCTGCCGATCTTCAAGCGGGAGTTTTCCGGCTATTTCGCGACGCCCCTCGCTTACGTTTTCATCGTGATATTCCTCTTCACGATGGGTGCCTTCACCTTTTACGTCGGCCATTTCTACGAAAACGGGATCGCCGATCTTTCAGTCTTCTTCGGCTTTCATCCCTGGCTCTACCTCTTCCTGGTGCCCGCCATCTCAATGCGGCTTTGGGCGGATGAGCGGCGTAGCGGCACCATGGAGTTGCTCCTCACTTTGCCTGTGCCGCTATGGGCCACCGTGGTTGGCAAATACCTCGCCGCCTGGGCTTTCACCGGCATTGCCCTGCTCCTTACCTTCCCGATCTGGCTGACGGTCAATTATCTTGGCGAGCCCGACAACGGCGTGATCCTGGCGAGCTATATCGGCTCCTTCCTGATGGCGGGCGGCTATCTTGCCATCGGCTCGGCGATTTCGGCTTCCACCAACAACCAAGTCATCGCCTTTGTGGTGAGCGCGCTGGTGTGTTTCCTCTTCACCGTCTCGGGGGCACCCTTGGTGCTCGACGTGTTTCGCGGCTGGGCGCCGATGGCGCTGACCGAAGCCGTCGCGTCTTTGAGCGTGGTGACTCATTTCACCGCCATCACCCAAGGCGTGCTGGATTTGCGCGATGTGGTGTTCTTTCTCTCGCTGATCGCGCTCTTCCTGGCGCTGAACATCATCACTGTTGATCTGAAGAAGGGAGGCTGAGCTATGAAGCCCCTCTCCCGCCGCAATTACGCGATTGCCGCCGCCGCGCTGGCCGTGGTCGTGTTCTTCGCCTTCAACATCGCGCTCGATGCGGGCGTGACCAATGCCAAGCTCGATCTGACGGAAAACGGCCGCTACACCCTGGCCCAAGGCACCCGCAACATCATCATGAATTTGAAGGAGCCGGTGACGCTGCGCTTCTTCTTCTCCAAGAAGGCGGCGAGCGAATACGCCCAGACCCGCGCCTATGCGGGCCGCGTGCGCGACCTTCTGCACGAATATGCGGCGCGCAGCCATGGCAAGATCATCCTGGAAGAGATCGATCCCGAGCCCTATACGCCCGCAGAAGACCAAGCCACGGCGGCTGGTCTCTCCGGTGCCCCGACCGATAGCGGCGATACGGTCTATTTCGGTCTTGTCGGAACCAACCGCATCGATGGGCGCGAGGTCATTCCTTATTTCACCCCGGATCGCGAGGGTCTGGCCGAATACGACATCTCTTCGCTGATTTATCGCCTCTCCGCCCCCAAGAAACACAAGGTCGCGATCATTTCGGGCCTGCCGCTCGAATCCGGCATGGGCGGGATGCAGGCGATGATGCAGGGCCGCTCGCGTCCCTTCACCATCTATCAGGAACTCTCCCAAGCCTATCAGACCGAAGTCCTGACGCCGGATTTCACGGCCACTCCTTCAGATGCCGACGTCTTGATGATCGTGCATCCGGGCAATCTCAGCGAAGCGCAGAATTACGCCGTCGACCAATTCGTGATGAAGGGCGGACGGGTGCTGGCCTTTGTCGATCCCAATTCCGAGCTTGCCCAAGGCGGCGGCGTTGAACCGGGCTCTGCGGCCTCTGTCTCTACCCTGCCGCGGCTGTTCCAATCCTGGGGCATCTCCTTCGACAGCACCAAGGAAATCGGTGACCTGAAACTCGCCCAGCGGGTGCAGATGTCGCGCGAAGGCCCGCCCTTGAGCTATCCTATCTGGCTGCATCTGACGGATGACAATTTCTCCGAGAACGATCCGGTCACCGCGAATATGAAGGTGATCAATATCGCCAGCGCGGGATCGCTGCGCCCGCTCAAAAGCGCCACCACCAAATTCATCTCGCTGATCGGCTCCTCCAACCAGGCCTCGCTTCTGGATGTGAACCAGGTGCGGACCCAGACCATGACAGCGCCGCAGGATATCGCAGGCACCATCGCGCCTTCGGGCCAGGAATATATCATCGCCGCGCGCCTCACCGGCCCCGCCAAATCGGCCTATGCCGCGGGCGCGCCTGCAGGTGTTGCGGGCCAACCGGTGACTGAAGCCAAGAACATCAATGTCATCGTGATGGCCGATAGCGACATCTTCGATGACCGCTTCTGGGTGCGCGTGGAAAACATGTTCGGCAAACAGGTCGCCGCGCCCTTCGCCAATAACGACGCTTTTGTGCTGAATTCGGTGGAAAACCTGATGGGGTCTTCAGACCTCATCAGCCTTCGCACCCGCGCCACCAACGACCGCCCCTTCATCCGGGTAAAGGAAATCCAGGCCGATGCCGAGCGCGAATTCAAAGAGCAGGAAGACGCGCTGAAGGCCAAGCTCTCCGAAACCGAACAGCAGCTCAAGAACCTGCAAAGCGGCCAAAGTGGCGGGGCAACCTCGGGCAAGATCGTCGGCATCAATGCGCAGCAGCGCGCCGCTATCGAAACCTTCAAGCATCAGCTCGCCGAGATCCGCACCCAGCTTCGCCAAGTGCAGCATAATCTGCGCCAGGATGTGGATGCGCTGGGCAATGTGCTCGCCTTCATCAACATCGTGGCGGTGCCGTTCCTGGTCGCCGTCTTCGCGCTGTTCCTGGCCTGGCTGCGCCGCCGCCGCCGCGCCCGCGCCCTGCCCTTGTAATGCGAAGGGCATGAAGCGATGACATTGCGGGCCTATTTCTATTCAAAGCGGAGTCGCAATCTGGCGCTCCTGGGCGGCATGGCGGTTGTGTTGGGCCTTTGGGCCTTCCTCGCTTTGCATCATCGCGCCGCGCAGATGGCGCCGAAATACGATGAAGCGACATTCCTGCCCGGGCTTGCCCATGCGCTGAGCGCCGGTGAGGTGACGCGCATCCACATCAAATCGCAAAAAGCAGATTTCGTGGTCGCCTTCGTGCCGGTGAAAGGTTGGGTCTTGCCCGGCAGCGGCAATTATCCCGCCTCCTTCGAAGTGGTGAAGGAAACCCTGGTGGCACTGGCCGCGCTCGAAACCATCGAGCCCAAGACTGACGATCCGGCGCTCTATTCCTTTGTCGGGCTCGATACCCCGCCCAAGGGCGATGGCGTGTCGATTGTCCTGCGCAATGACAAGGGCAAGCTGCTGGCCTCGCTGATCCTGGGCAAAAGCGAGATGCGCGGTGAGGATTACACCCTGTTTGTGCGCCGCGCGGGCGAGAAGCAAAGCTGGCTCGTTAAAAGCCCTGCCCCGATCAAGACGGCACCCGCCGATTGGATGGATAAGGCGGTCGTGAGCCTGTCGCGCGAACGCGTCGCTTCGGTGGCGGTGGAGCCTGCGAGCGGCCCCGCCTATAGCCTGACCCGCGACAATGCTCAGGCGGAGAATTTTGCGGTAACGCCGCTGCCTAAGGGGCGCGAGCTGACCTATGCGGGCGCGGGCGACAGCGCGGCCACGGTGCTGGCCGACTTTGCCTTTGACGACATCAAGCCCGCGGCGAGCTTCGATTTTTCGAGCGCCGCGCATATGACGCTGAAGAGCTTTGACGGGCTGTTGGTGAGCCTCGATATCGTCACCAGCGGCAACGATCACTGGGTGCGCGTGAGCGCGAATGGCATGCCCGGCGCGATGGGCGCGATCAAGGAAGCCTACGCCATCAACGCCCGCACCACTGGCTGGGCCTTTAAAATTCCCAGCTTCAAGGCAAGCCTTTATGCTACGCCGCTGGAAACGCTGCTGAAGCCGAAGAAATAAGGCGTGCGCGCGTTTGTGCGTGCTTCCGCCTTCGCTGACGAGGTTCGGGCTGCATCCTAAAGACGCGGAAAACCGCCTCGCAGTTGTGCTAAGGATCGCGACATTGGGGGTATCATGGCACGCGGTTCGGACCGATCCTTAGACTTCACAGATTTCATGGTTTACCTCATCGCGCTTCCCCTTGCGGGGGCCGCGGGGTTGTACACATTGCAGGCACATCTGCAGAGCCGGGCGTGCCCGCAGAACACGTTTCTGCATGGAAGCTTGGGAGGTGATAGCCTCGCCCTCACCGCTGGGCTCTTTTATCTTGTACTCTTTATAATGGTGGCGTTGCTCTTGCTGCGCGCTGCCCCGGACGATTGGAGCTCAGAAAAATACACGTTCCAGCAGGCGCGCCCGCTTCTCAATTATGGCAGTGTTGCGTGTGCCGGGCTTGCCGTGATTTTGGCGGCGTACACGACATGGGAAACCTTCGGCCAATATTGCGCCACACCGCAATTCATCTCCTACCGCGCCAGCCCCATCACGCCATTTAAGCAGCTCGCATGGAGCGAGATCAGCACCATTCGTCCCAGCTGCCATTATAGCGCGGGCCGAAGATACAGCGGCTGGGAAAAGACCTATTTGGTGCAGTTTAAAAACGGCATAACGCTCGACTTTGCGGATGGCGGTGGTTTGAAATACAAGATCAGCACGCTCCGCCAAATCCTTCAGGGGCGCCACATCCGTTTTGATGCTGGTAGGGTGAGCCGCAACTGCCCCGACTTCGATATCTATGGCACAGCCCCCTGACAGGGCTTTGGTGCGCGCTTCCGCCTTGGCAAATGCTGCAGACAGATCGAGGCTCGCCCAAAAGATTCCGATCAGGATCAGAGCCTATCAACCTGGATCGTCATGGCCGGGGCGGAGCCCGGCCATGACGGGGAAATGGAAACGTGGCGGCCCCCCTAACAGGCGGGGTTGTTCGCGTTTGGCAGCACGATGAAGCTGATGGTTTCGGGGGCGAAGGTGGCGGCGCCACTCTTCACCGGCGCGCCAACAAATTCCGGCAGCGTATCGTTTTTGCCCAAAGCCAAGACCTTGCCATTCAGCTTCACTTGCGCGCTGTCGATCTTGTCGGCGGAAAGCGTGTAACGCAGCCCTGCCCCTTTGAGGTCCAAGCTCAGCGGTGCGGTATGGCTGTTGTTGATGACAAGCAGCGTCACCGCGCCGGGCTTACCACGGGTGCATTGGGCATAGACATGACGGCCTTCGCTGGTCGCCATGCCGCTATCAAGTACCGTCGTGCCCATGAAGCGCCGCCACGCCAGCGCGGCCCAATAATTCGGACGCGGGGTATAGGTCTTCTCATCAATCAAGCCGTAATCGGAAATGGCCAGCGTATTATGCGCCACGACCTGCACACCGAGCTTGGCGAGGCGGCCGAGCTGATCGAGATAGCGGAAGCTGTCGGCAAAGGTTTTGGCCCAAGGATTGCCGCCGCAAGCCGCATCGCCAACTTCGGTCAGCCACAAAGGCTTGCCGGGCTCGAAACGATCGCGCAGCGCGGCATAGGTTCTCGCCGCCCCTTCCGTGCCCGCGAGCCAGTTTTCCGAAAGCGCCTTATCCAGCGTCTGATGGCCTTGGCAGCGCTGCGAGACATCGCCGTAATAGTGATAGGAAAAGCCATCCACGCCGGGGCCGGAAGCGCTCAGCATATCACTGGCGGTCATAAAGCCGGGGCTCGATTTGCCGCCCGCTTTATCGCCGACCGAACCAGGGCCGAGGATCAGCGTGTTGGGCGATGCCTCTTTCACAAAGGCGTGCCAGAGTTTGTAGTCCCGCCCCCACTGCGCCGCGTCATAAGTTTTAGGCAGGCCCATCAATTCGACCAGCGAGGGCTCATTGGCGAACTCCGCCGCCGCGATCTCCCCGCCTTGGGCTTTGGTGTAAGCGAGCCATGTCTTGGAGGCACCCGGTGTCCACGCGCCGCTGGCATCATGGCTGCCGGTCGAAATCGGGAAAGAGGAAATGATCTTAGCGTCCACGGCCTTGGCGAAATCGAGCACGCCTTTCCATTGGGCGCGGGTCAAAACCCCTGCGTAGCCCTGTGGCGGGGCGGATGGCGGCGTATCGCTATCGGCGAAATAGGTGGTGTTGGCCCAAGTGCCCGAAACCCGGACATAGGCGGGCGCCAGGGCGGCGGCGAGCTTCACCAGACGCGGGTTGGAAAGGTCCTTCGGCGCCCGATCGGCGTAATTCAAGGGATCGCGGCCCGCAGGGGTGAGCATTTTGGGCTTCACAGGCGCTGCCTCATACGGCCGCCAGAAGGCCCCGCCCGTCACCTCGATCATTTCCACATTATAGGACTGAAAGCGCTCACTGACGGCGCCCAGGCGCGGGAGCTTGCCGGGATCGAGGGGCCCGGCCATCGCGGGCAGCGATACCGATCCGAGCAGCACAACCGCCGTAAGAGCCCTTTTCATGCCGTTACTCCCATTTCTGCCCGCTTGCCGGGGCTTGATGCGCCGATTCTAGCCCATACGCGCCCAGGTTTCAGGACCACGCCCATCAACTCACCGTGCGCCCGTCAACATCATAATCGGCGGCAAAGGGTTGCGCCCTCCCCGACTCCCCTCTAAACGATCCCCTTAACCTGCAACTCGGCCGAACCGGGCGCGGCATTCGCTGCGCCTCGTTTTGCGCGCGCATCGAGAAGACCATGCCCAAACGCGAAGACATTCATACCGTCCTGATCATCGGAGCAGGACCGATTGTTATCGGCCAAGCATGTGAATTCGACTATTCCGGCGCCCAGGCCTGTAAGGCGCTGAAGGCCGAGGGTTATCGCGTGGTGCTGGTGAACTCCAACCCGGCCACGATCATGACCGACCCAGGTCTGGCAGACGCGACCTATATCGAGCCGATCACGGCGACCTTTCTGGAAAAGATCATCAAGCGCGAGCGCGAGAACGTGCCCGCCGGGCGCACCTTCGCCCTGCTGCCCACCATGGGTGGCCAGACGGCGCTGAACGCGGCCCTCACCCTTCGTAAGCGCGGCATCCTTGAAAAATACAATGTCGAGCTGATCGGCGCCTCCGCGGCCGCTATCGACAAGGCCGAAGACCGCGAGCAGTTCCGCCAAGCGATGATCAAAATCGGCCTGGATGTGCCGCGCGGCATCACCCTGAAAGGCTATCTGCGCCACAAGAAGGATTCGGCGGGCAACTTCCTCTATGACGAGCAGAACAACCCTATCATGGAGCTGTCGCCGGAAGCCTTCACCCATGCGCTTGAAGCGCTGGAGCTTGTCGGCCTTCCCGCCGTGATCCGTCCCTCCTTCACCATGGGCGGCACCGGCGGCGGCATTGCCTATAACCGCGAAGAATTCTTTGAGATCGTGGAAGCGGGCCTCGATGCCTCGCCGGTCAATGAAGTGCTGATCGAAGAATCCGTGCTCGGCTGGAAAGAGTTCGAGATGGAGGTGGTGCGCGACAAGGCCGACAACGCCATCATCGTTTGCTCCATCGAGAACATCGATCCGATGGGCGTGCATACCGGTGATAGCATCACCATCGCCCCGGCGCTGACCCTGACCGACAAAGAATTCCAGCGCATGCGTTCGGCTTCCATCGCCGTGCTGCGCGAAATCGGCGTCGAAACCGGTGGCTCCAACGTGCAGTTCGCCGTGAACCCAAAAGACGGGCGCATGGTGGTGATCGAGATGAACCCGCGCGTGTCGCGCTCGTCTGCTTTGGCGTCGAAAGCCACCGGCTTTCCGATTGCCAAAGTCGCGGCCAAGCTCGCAGTCGGCTACACGCTGGATGAACTGCAGAACGACATCACCAAAGTCACCCCGGCCTCCTTCGAGCCGACCATCGACTATGTGGTGACCAAGATCCCGCGTTTTGCCTTCGAGAAATTTCCTGGCGCCGAACCCAACCTCACCACCGCGATGAAATCGGTGGGCGAAGCCATGGCGATTGGCAGAACCTTTGCGGAGTCGCTGCAAAAGGCGCTGCGGTCGCTCGAAACCGGCCTGACAGGGCTCGATGAAATCGCCCTGCCCGACGATCCGGAATCCATCATCGAAGTGCTGGCGAAGCCGACGCCGGATCGTCTGCGCCAGACCGCGCAAGCGCTGCGCCAAGGCATGCCTATCGATGAGGTGCAGGAGATCACCAAATACGATCCCTGGTTCTTGGGCGAGATTGCCGCCATCGTGGCGACCGAAAACGAAGTGCGTGTCGACGGCCTGCCGCGCGATGCAGCGGGCCTGCGCCGCCTGAAATCCATGGGCTTCTCGGATAAGCGCCTCGCCGCGCTCACCGGCAAGACCGAAAAGGACGTGCAGAAGATCCGCCGCGATGCGGGCGTGCGCCCGGTCTATAAGCGCATCGATACCTGCGCCGCCGAATTCGCTGCCGATACGCCTTATATGTACTCGACCTATGAGACGGGCGTGGCGCCGGAATGCGAAAGTCGCCCGACCGAAGCCAAGAAGGTCGTCATTCTGGGCGGCGGGCCGAACCGTATCGGCCAAGGCATCGAGTTCGACTACTGCTGCTGCCACGCGGCCTTCTCGCTCTCGGCGCAGGGCTATGAGACCATCATGGTCAACTGCAATCCCGAAACCGTCTCGACCGATTACGACACTTCGGACCGGCTCTATTTCGAACCGCTGACCGCAGAAGACGTGCTCGAAATCATCGAGAAGGAAAAATCCAAAGGCACGCTGGCGGGTGTGATCGTGCAGTTCGGCGGCCAGACACCGCTGAAGCTCGCCAATCGCCTGGTCGAGGAAGGGGTTCCGATCCTCGGTACTTCGGCGGATGCAATTGACCTTGCCGAAGACCGCAAGCGCTTCCAGGTGCTGCTGCAAGAGCTGAACCTGAAACAGCCGCGCAACTCCACTGCCATGACGGCAGAAGAGACCATCGCCGCAGCCAAGGAAATCGGCTTCCCCGTGATCCTGCGCCCCTCTTACGTGCTGGGCGGGCGCGGCATGGTGATCGTGACCAACGAAGCCCAGGTGAAGGCGGCGGTGGAGTCCGGCGAGCTCTTCGCCATCTCGGGCTCCAATCCGGTCCTGATCGACGGCTTCCTCAACCGCGCCACGGAAGTGGACGTGGACGCGATCTGCGACAAGGACGGGGAAGTCTTCATCTCCGGCATCATGGAGCATATCGAAGAAGCCGGTGTGCATTCGGGCGACAGCGCCTGCTGCATCCCACCCCACTCCCTGCCCCGCGCCGTGATCAAGGAAATCGAGCGCCAGACCATCGCCATGGCGCGCGCGCTCAAGGTGCGCGGCCTGATGAATGTGCAATATGCCGTTCAGGGCGAAGACATCTATGTGCTCGAGGTCAATCCGCGCGCCAGCCGCACGGTTCCCTTCGTGGCCAAGGCCATCAACCTCCCGATCGCGGCGATCGCCGCGCGCGTGATGGCGGGCGAAACCCTGGCCGAAATCCCGCATTCGCGGGTCAAATCCAACCGCTATTGCGTGAAAGAGGCGGTACTGCCCTTCGCGCGCTTCCCGGGCGTCGACACGCTTCTGGGACCGGAAATGAAGTCGACCGGCGAAGTGATGGGCCGCGACTCCAATTTCGGCCGCGCCTTTGCCAAGAGCCAGCTCGGCGCGGGCGCCAAGCTGCCGCAATCGGGCACGGTGTTCATCTCCCTGCGCGAAGCCGACAAGCATGAGGTGGTGGAAACCGCCCGCACGCTGCACGATATGGGCTTCAAGCTAATGGCAACCCGCGGCACCGCGAAAGGTATCGAAGCGGCCGGCGTGCCGGTGAAGATCGTCAACAAGGTGCGCGAAGGCCGCCCGCATGTGGTCGATGCCATCAAGAACGGCGAAGTCCAGCTCGTCTTCAACACCACCGAAGGCAACAAGGCGATCGCCGACTCAATGTCGATCCGCCGGACCGCCCTGGTGATGAAGGTGCCCTATTACACCACCCTGGCGGGCGCCATGGCGGCAACCGAAGCGATCGCAGCTTTGCGTGCCGGAACCTTGGATGTGCGCCCCTTGCAGGAAGTCCCCGCCAAGGACGACTTCCTAGAGGATTGAGGGCTTTGCGCCGGGGCTAAGGCACTGTCCCGGCTCAAAGATTTCTTTGTACGTTAACAAGGGGTTAATGGCCCAATTCCAAAGGACCGGCCCCCCTCACCCTTGCAGTCGCCGCACACCCGCCTTACATTATTTGCCCCGCTTTGGTCTGGAATGCTCCAGACCGGATGGTTAACAGCGGAATTCCTTTCACTACCGCATCCGGCCACATGGCCTGCATGGGGCGGGAGGGAAAGGCTTTGCCGATATTGGGATAAGTGACGCCATGGAACGCATTCCGATGACCGCCTCGGGCTATAAGGCCCTCGAAGTGGAACTCGATAAGTTGAGAAACGTGGAACGCCACGAAGTCATTAAGGCTATCGCCGAGGCGCGTGCGCATGGAGACCTCTCCGAAAACGCCGAGTACCACGCCGCGAAAGAACGCCAGTCCTTCATCGAAGGCCGGGTGATCGAGCTGGAAGACCAGATCGGTCGCGCAGATGTGATCGATGTGTCGCGGCTGTCGGGCTCAGCCGTGAAGTTCGGCGCGACCGTGACCATCGTGGATGAAGACACCGATGAGGAACGCAAGTTCCAGATCGTCGGCGACCTTGAAGCCGATGCGAAAAACGGCCGCATCTCGATCTCCTCCCCCATCGCCCGCGCCATCATTGGCAAAAACAAGGGCGACACGGTGGAAGTCGCCACCCCCGGCGGCGCACGCTCCTATGAGATCTTGAAGGTCGAGTGGATCTGATCCGCGCACCTTAGCTAAATAAAAAAGCGCCTCGAGTATCTCGGGGCGCTTTTGTTTTGAGATGACGTGAAAAGGCTTATTTCGACGGGTCGAACTTGATCGGAACCTTAATGGACCCGGTCTTGGAACCGACTGGCAGCGCTTCAGCGACGCAGAGCGCGGCCTTATCAGCATTGGCGGCGCCATCGGCGGTCACCACCTTGCAGTCGTTCAATTTGCCGTCTGCGGCATTGCATTCCAGCATCACGCTCGCCGTCGATTTCACGGAGAATTTCGCGGCGCAGCTCGAGAATTGTTCCGCGAGACTGCCTGCGGCACATGGCGCTGCGATCATCACGGCACCCGCCAAGAAAACTGCGACTTTCATCATTTCGATGTGCTCCCACCCTTTGTGATTATTCCCGGATCTTCGCCGGACTTTTCTCAACCTAGGAGGCAGTGATTAAAAATACGTCGCTTTGCCAGTTCGCCGCGCGAAGCTCTCGAAGACGCTTAACAAATCCTTTCCCAATGCATCCACTGGCGGCACTCCGCTGCAACGCCCGTGACACTTGTAGAATCCTGTTAATCGCGTGGTGAGCTTCTCATGCGCAAACTACGGATAACTCGGGGACGCCCCGTTCAGGGGATACAAGATAAGGAATGGCTGTAATGGGTTTCCGGCTGGCGGACATGCCGCTTATGGTGAAGATGGCGTTTGCGCCAACGCTTGCGTTGGTGGCGCTTGCAGGGGTGGCGTGGGTTTCTATCGGCGCGCAAAAGCATAGTGCCGAAGAGCTCAACAACGTCGTGCATGTCGAAATGGTCAAAAGTCTCGAGATGAAGAACATCTCGGAGAAGATCCAGATCGCGCATGGCGACCTTTATATGCTGCTCACCCATGCCGCGGCGAAGATCGACGCGGGTAAGATCGATACGCAGACCAAGGATCTCATCGCCAGCCTCAACGCATTGCAGACCCGCTTGAAGGCACTTGAGCCAAAGATGAACGCGCAGCAAAAGCCGCTCATCACCAAACTCGAAAAGCAGCTTGATGAAACCAAGAGCGCCGTCGACCTCGTAGGTTCGATGGTGAGCGCGGACTTCTCAGCGGCGGCCAGCTTTGTCGATCCCTTCGAAAAAAGCTACCAGCAGATGGGCGCAACGCTCGATCAGCTTGTGAAAGTGACGCAAGAAGGCACCAACGTCCAAGCTGAAGCTTCCGCCAAGCGCGCCGCGGACACGCAGAATTCGATCACGACCATTGCGATCATCACACTGCTTCTGGTGGCAGGCCTTGGGGTGGCCGGTGTGCTGGTTCTGCGCCGCGATGTGAAGAAGATTGCCGAAGCGACCGAAGCGCTCGCCAATGGCAACACCAACGTCGATATCCAGGCGATGCAGCGCGGCGACGAATTCGGCGCCATTGTCCGGTCGCTTGAAGTCTTCCGCACCAATGAAGCCAAGCTTGCCGAAGTACGCATCGAGCAGGAAGAAAACGCCAAGGCAGTGGACCTCGTCGTCACCTCGCTGGCCGATGCGCTCAACCGCCTTGCCGATGGCGACCTCACCTTCCGCATCCGCACCGAGTTCAAGGGCGGCTACAGCAAGGTGCGCGACGACTTCAACGCCGCCATGCACAAGCTGGAAGAAACCCTGCGCACGATCTGGCAGGTGATGTTCAATGTGCAGTCGGGTTCCAACGAAATCAGCCGTGCCGCGGACGATATGTCGCGCCGCACCGAGCATCAGGCTGCCACGCTGGAAGAAACCGCCGCCACCATCGACAACATCACCACCACCGTGAAAAAGACGGCGGAAGGCGCCCTCAACGCCCGCGAAGCCGTCAAGACCGCGAAGGAAGACGCGACCCGCACGGGCGCTGTCGTCACCGATGCGGTGTCGGCGATGCATGAAATCGAAAAGAGCGCGGCGCAGATCGGCCAGATCGTTGGCGTGATCGACGAAATCGCCTTCCAGACCAACCTCCTCGCCCTCAACGCCGGTATCGAAGCGGCGCGCGCGGGTGATGCGGGCCGCGGCTTCGCGGTGGTCGCGAGCGAAGTGCGTGCCCTGTCGCATCGCTCCGCCGATGCCGCCAAGCAGATCAAGTCCTTGATCGGTACCTCGACCACCAAGATCAACCAAGGCGTCGGCCTGGTGGTGGAAGCCGGCAAGGCGCTGGACCGCATCGTCAATCAGGTCACCGAAATCAACTCGGTGGTCAGCGACATCACGGACTCGGCACAGGAAGAATCCAACAGCCTGGCGCAGGTGAACACGGCGGTCGCCGAACTCGACGGCGTGACGCAAGGCAACGCCGCGATGGTCGAAGAAGCCACTGCCTCCAGCCATTCGCTGGCAACGGAGACCCAAAACCTCGCCAGCCTCCTCGGCCGCTTCAAGGTCAATGGCGTGGAAGGTCAGGTCATCAAAAACGAAGCTCCCGCGGTCAAGCGCGAACGCGCCAAGCCCGCCGCGGCTGCTCCGGCGGCCGCCCCGGCACGCCCCAAGCGCGAGAAGGTCGCCGTCAATGCCGCTCCGGCCCCGGCTGCCCCCGCCCCGTCGGATGACTGGGAAGAGTTTTAAAAAAAGGGGGGCGTCAAAGCCCCCCTTTGAGTTTGGATGCATCGCATCCCTGGAAGGGCCTCGCCACAAGCGGGGCCTTTTCGTTTGCAGGACGTGTTATTCGGCCCCGCAATAGACCATGACGCCAGCGCTCTCGGGCGCCGCTTTCGTATCCCCCAGAAAACCAACCATCGCCACTGTGCCGCGCAGGGCTGAGACTTGCGCCGCCGGGGCCTCGACGATGGTTGCACCGGCCTTTTTCAAGGGATCGAGCACGGCAGGCGCGAAAGCGCCTTCCGCCACGAGCAAAGGCCGGCGTGCGAGCGGCAGCGCGTAGCTTGCAGGATCGGGATTGATGAGCAGCGGCGGCGCCGCCGCTGCTTTGGCGAGTGGCTGATGCTGGCCAATGTGCGACAGAACCAGGCGCAACACTTCGGGATGCAGCGAGGTGCCGATGGAACCACCCGCCAGCACGGGTTTCCTTTTGGCATCCAGGACCAAGAAATCCGCAATCTCATTAGGTAGCCGCGCGCCCGGCTTCAGCATTGCCATGCGCATCTGCTGAAAGCCCGCCGAATCTGGAAGCGGTATGCCGCCGACCACCATGCCGGTATCGCCCCAGACCACCGTATTGATGGTGTGGGTGACGATCGCGATGTTTCCGTTTTTATCGGCCACCACAATCGCATTGGAGTGATGGCTACCGCTATCAGACAGACCGAACAGCTCCGGCAACGCCGCTGCCAGAATCTGCCCATAGGCCTTGGTCTCTTGTCCGGCGCGCGAGGTGTCGGCGCCTTTCGATTTCAGCAGCGCCTCATCGGCGGGCAAAAGCTGCGGGGCGCTCGCCACCACCTGCCCTATCCGGCCGAGGGCTTTAAGTGTTTCACCATCTTCCCAGTACGGCCCGCGCTGATCGAGCTTCAAGGCCTCGGCGACATGCAGTGCGGTGAAGAATTGATAGCGGGCCAAGCTCGTGCCGCCATTGGTGTAGACGTGGTGGCCAAAGACATCGGTCGCCGCGGCCTCACTCCACAGCGGGCGATAGGCTGCGAGCTCCGCAGCGTCGGCCTTGCCGCCTTCACGGCGAACCTCTTTGACAAATTCCGCGGCCCATTGCCCGCTATACATCTCTGCCGCGCCGTTGCGTGCCACGGCTTTCAGCGTGCGCGCCAAGACAAGCTGGCGGAAGATATCGCCCGGGAGCGGCACATCACGGCCCGATTGCGCCAGAAACCCGCGCCCCGCTTCGGTGCGGTTGAAATAGGCTTTGCGCATCTGAAACAGCCCCGCCAGAGTCGGCGAGATCGCGATGCCATTCTCCGCATAATAGGTGGCGGGAGCCAAAGCCTCACGCAGCCCATAGCGGCCGAAACGTTTTTGCATCGCCTCGATACCGGCCATGAAGCCGGGCACGAGCACTTGGCGGCCGAGATCCTTTCCGAGGGCTGGGGCCGGGCCGCCGGTCAGGGCGGATATATCGCCAGGCGTGATCGAGGCGGGATCACTTTCACCGCGCCAGGTTCCATAACCGGCATCCAGCGCATAGACCTTGCCGGTCTTGGCCTCGTAATAAACCACCATCGCGATACCAGCATAAGAGACCACTGATCCGAGCTGGGTGGCGACTTGTGTCAGCGCAACGCTGGCAGCGGCGTCGGCGGCGCTTCCGCCTTGGCGCAGCATGGCAAGCCCTGCTTCAACCGCGAGGGGCGAGACGGTGGCAGAGATCATCCCCGCCTTGCCTTCCACCACCCGGCTTTGCAGCGGCGCCCAGCTCGCTTCCTGCGCTTCGGCCCGTAAGCGGATTTCCTTGGGCCATGCCGCGGGAGAAAAGTCAGCCGCCCCTACGGACCCCGCGCAAGCTGCCAGGGCCAAGATGAAAACGTGCTTCATCGGATTAGTCCTTCGGCTTGCCGCCTATAGCTTTGGCGGCAGAAGTTTTTCGATGGCGTCGAGATAGGCGATGAAAGCGGCACGCCCGGCTTCAGTGAGCGCGATCCGTGTGAGAGGCTTGCGGCCCGCATAGGTTTTCTCGATCGCGACATAGCCCGCCTCTTCGAGCTTACGAAGCTGCACCGAAAGATTGCCGTCGGAGGCCTGAAGCTTGGCTTTGAGGGCGTTGAAATCCGCGACCCCACTGCCGGAGAGATAGGCCATGACGCCGAGCCGCAAGCGGCTATGGATGATGTCGTCGATGGCCGCGATGTCGAAATCCTCACTCATGCGCGTGCTTCATCCGCCACGAGCTTGAGCCCCGGTAAAGTGAGAAGCACAATGAGTGCTCCGCCCATCACCAGCTCCTGCAGCGGGTTTTGCGTGAGATAGGCCAAAGCCAGCGCGAAGAGATAAGAAGCCCCGCCCGCCAGCGCCATCCATCCGCGCCGGGAAAGGGCCGCACTGGCGAACCATGCCGTGCCATAGAAGGCGAAGATCACCGGGATATAAGCGGTCAGCACGATTTGCGTATGGGTAACGCCGGCGACGATAAGGGTCGAGACCCAGGCTACCATCACACCGGCGCCACACGCACCCCACACCGTCCCGAAAGCGGCAGTGGAGGCATTGCCCGCGCCTTTGGGCGTGGCACGCAAACGCTGAAACATCAAAAACCAATAGAGGGCGAAAACCACAAAGGCGCCGATCCAGAGCCAGGTTTGCGCGCCTTGCGGCAGTGGCACATATCCCGCCGAACTCGCCCAATCCAGGATCGCGGCAAGGCCGAACACCACCCCAGCCCCGGCGAGAAAAGCGCCGCCGAGAATGGGGCCATGGCGGCCACTCTCCGCGACCTTGCGTAGATAGGAGATGTCTTGGCGTAACGTCTCGTCGTTCATGGCATGTCTCCCTTAGTGATGACTGGTTGTACGTGCGGCATCCCGCTCCGCCTGACGCGACTTCTCGAAACACCGCTGCGGCAAATCCACAGGAAGATGGTGGCGCGCGTCAGTTGCGCCCCATTTCGAAACAACCCTGAACGCGCCCTCCAGCCCGACCGCCCCGAAAGGCTCGCGCAGTGAAACACTCCTCGGACCGGCAATATTTGGCAGAGTATTGCGGAGCATGGCGCCCTCACTCCGGTATTGTTGCGCCCGTTATATCATAAGTACTTTATTTTTTAAAGCACTTCTTTTTGGCACATACCATCACCGCCTTTTCGCTAGGCAAGTCTTTGATAGGAAGGCTCTTTTCAAAGCCCCCTGGCATGCGCACTGTGCGGTTCCAGACAATGAGGCGGGTAGAGTCGTGAGCGGTGTGAGCAAGCGCGTAGCGGAATTGACGCTGCGCGGAGTTATTCTCGGTGTACTGATTACTTTCGTGTTCACCGCGGCCAATGTGTATATCGGCCTCAAGGTCGGCCTGACCTTCGCCACCTCGATCCCGGCAGCGGTGATCTCGATGGTGGTGCTATCCGCCTTCAAGAATTCCTCGATCCTGGAAAACAACATCGTGCAGACCGTGGCCTCAGCCGCGGGCACCTTGTCCGGCATTATTTTCGTTCTGCCCGGCCTTGTGATCATCGGCTGGTGGACGGGCTTTCCGTTCTGGACCTCGTTCTGGATCTGCGCCGGTGGCGGCGTGCTGGGCGTGCTGTTCACAATCCCCTTGCGCCGCGCCATGGTGACCAATTCCGACCTGCCCTATCCCGAAGGCGTGGCCGCAGCCGAAGTCTTGGAAGTGGGCAGCGCCGCGCGCGGTGAAGTGACCGCCGAAACCAAAGAAGGCCTTATCGCCCTGCTCTATGGCGCGTTTGGCGCGACGATCCTTTCCGTGCTCACCGCAACGCGGGTGGCGGCGGGCGAAGCCATGGGCTTTTTCAAAGTAGGCAATGGCGTCTCGGGCTATCACATGTCCTTCTCGATGGCCCTGCTTGGGGCAGGCTATCTCGTCGGCCTCTCCGTCGGCATGGCGATGCTGGTCGGCGTCTTGATCGCCTGGGCTGGCGCGGTTCCGATCCTCACCTCCATGATCCCGTCAGGCGGAGCAGCCCCGGCCGATTTCGCCGCCTCCGTGTGGCTGCATCAGGTGCGTTTCATCGGCGCGGGCTGCATCGCGGTCGCCGCGGTATGGACGCTGACCAAGCTCGCGGGCCCCGTCGTCAGCGGCGTGATCGCCACCATGACCGCCTCGAAGAAGGCCAAGGTCACCGGCGACATGACCGATGTCGACCTCTCGCCCATTTGGATCACCGTCATCGGCATCGCCTCGCTGATCGTGATCGGCTGGCTGGTGAAGATGTTCGTGGTGGGCACCCCGCTCGCCGGGCTGGTTGACCTCTTATTGCTGACCGCAGTGCCATTCATTTTCTTCGGGGGCCTCATTGTGGCGGCCATCACCGGCTACATGGCGGGACTGATCGGCGCCTCCAACAGCCCGCTTTCCGGTGTCGGCATCCTTGCCATCCTGGTTTGCGCCACCTTACTCGTCTCGGTGGTACAGCCCGAGCCAAATGCCCGCGCTGCGCTGGTCGCCTTCTGTCTTTTCACCACGGCAGTGGTCTTCGCCATCGGCACCATCTCCAACAATAACCTGCAAGACCTGAAAACCGGCCAGCTTGTCGGCGCTACGCCGCGCGCGCAGCAATGGGCCCTTATCATCGGTGTCGGCGCAGGCTCACTGGTGATCCCGCCGGTGCTGAACCTGCTCAACAATGCCAGCGGCTTTGCGGGCGCGGTGCATCCGGCCACCGCCCATGGAGCTCCGCTCGGCGCGCCTCAGGCCAATCTCATCTCGGCCCTCGCCCAAGGCGTGATCGAGCAGCATATGGACTGGAAAATGATCGGTATCGGCGCCGTGATCGGTGTGGTGGTGATCCTGATCGACGCCCTGCTCGGCTGGAAGAAATGGCTGCGTCTGCCGCCGCTCTGCATCGGTATGGGCATCTATCTGCCGATGGAAATCACCCTGCCGGTCGTGCTCGGCGCGGTGCTGGGCTATTGCTATGACCGCTTCTGGGCCGCGCGTACCCGCGATCCGGAACATTCCCAGCGCCTGGGCGTGCTGGTCGCCTCGGGCATGATCGTGGGCGAGAGCCTCTTCGGCGTGCTCCTGGCGGGTCTTATCGTGACGTTCAATACCGGCGCGCCGCTCGCCCTGGTGTCGGACAATTTCGGACCCGCCCCGTATGTCGGCTGGATCATGTTCCTGGTCCTCATCTCCGAGCTCTATGGCTGGAAGATCCGCCGCTCACGCAACTCCAAACCGCGCACGCCGTAACCGGGTGCGGAGCGAATCGCCTGAGGGGGGCTGCACCGCCCCCCTGGGCAAGCGGGGCTTCGGAGCGGCCGCCGAGGGCCAAAAACGAGGCGAAAACGCGCAGGACCGGCCTTAGCCCCCACGAAAACGACCGTTGCGGAATTCCCGGACATTTTGATTTGGCGCGTCACCCTCTATAGTGCCTTAGCCAAATCGGGCTGAGATTGCGGACAGAGATTCATGGCGAACATCGCTCTTGTTGACGACGACAAAAACATCCTCGCCTCCGTCCAGATGCTGTTGGAGCAGGAAGGCTATCACGTGCGCACCTTCAGTGACGGCGCCGCCGCGCTGACCGGGCTGACGGGCACGCCCCCTGACCTCGCCATCCTCGACATCAAGATGCCGCGCATGGACGGGCTGGAGCTCTTGCGCCGCCTGCGTCAAGTGCAGGAAAGCATCCCGGTGATCTTCCTTACCTCCAAGGACGAGGAAATCGACGAGCTGATGGGCCTGAACGCGGGTGCCGACGATTACATCAGGAAGCCCTTCTCCCAGCGTCTCCTCCTGGAACGGGTGAAAGCGGTGCTGCGCCGGGCCGATGCCCAGAAGGTGCTGCCCAACGCCGCTCCCGAGACCAAGAAGGAAGCGCTGATCCGCGGCAAGCTTGCCCTCGATCCGCAGCGCCATGAATGCACCTGGGACGGGCGTCCGGTCCGCCTGACGGTCACCGAATTCCTCATCCTGCAATGCCTTGCCCAGCGCCCCGGCTTTGTGAAAAGCCGCGATAGCCTGATGGATGCCGCTTACGATGATCAGGTCTATGTCGACGACCGCACCATCGACAGCCACATCAAGCGCCTGCGCAAGAAGTTCAAGCAGGTGGATGACAGCTTCGAAGCCATCGAGACCCTCTATGGCGTGGGCTACCGTTATCGCGAAATCTAGTTTTGCCGCGAATGACCGCAAACTGGTGAAGCGCTCCAACCGGCGCGCAGGCCGAAAGATCGGATGAAATTCTTCGCCAGCGTCAGCAAAAGCCGCCACTCGGTTCTGAGGTGGCGCATTATTCTCCTCAACACCGTGGTCTTCGCGGTGCTGATCGCCGGTGTGACCTGGGTGCAGACATCCCGTGTCGGCCTGGTGGATGAGCGGCTCACCGGCGTTGAGGAAGAAGCACGGGTGGTGGCCGCAACGCTGGCCGAATACGCCACCATCACCGAAGGCCGAGGCATCAACGTCCAAAGTGCCAGCGAGCTGTTGCGCGACCTTCTTGGCCCTACCCGCCTGCGCGCCCGGCTCTATGACACCGACGGGATGCTGATTGTCGATACCCGCTATCTGCTCTCGCGCAATGTGGTGCAGACGCTGGAACTCGCCCCCATCGACCGCTGGAGCCGTTTCGAACGCTGGGCGACGGGGCTCTACGATTCCATCATGGGCGTACGCCCCAACGCCCATTACGAGCCCTATTTCGAAGGCGGCCAGGACGGCAAGGTCTATGTCGAAGTGCAAACCGCACTGCAGGGCGTGACCGCCTCCACCAAACGTGTCGACGAGCATAACAAGCTGGTGCTCTCTACCGCCGCGCCGGTGCAGCGCTTCAAAGCCATTTACGGCGTGCTCTATGTCTCGACCGAAGGCGGCGATATCGACGACATTCTACGCCTGGAACGTACCAAGCTGATCGAAGTGTTCCTCCTGGCGACCCTTCTGATGATCACCGCCTCGCTCTATCTTTCCTGGAACATCGCCGAACCGATGCGCCATCTCGCCGAAGCCGCCGAGCGCGTGCGCCGGGGCCGTTCAGGGCGCGAGACCATTCCGGATATGAGCCGCCGCGGCGACGAAATCGGCGACCTTGCCGAGGCCATGAGTACCATGACCAAGGCGCTTTATGACCGCATCGACGCCATCGAAAGCTTTGCCGCCGATGTGGCGCATGAGATCAAGAACCCCCTCACCTCTCTGCGCAGTGCCGTCGACATGCTGGTGCGCTCCAGCGATGAGGAATCCAGAAAGCGCCTCCTCAATATCGTACGTGCCGACGTTAAACGCGTAGACCGGTTGATCACCGACATTTCCGATGCCTCGCGCCTCGATGCCGAGCTGTCCCGCGAAACCGCAACCCCGGTCGATATCGCCAAGCTGCTCGAGACCATTGTCGAGATATACAAAATGATGGAGCTGCCGCGCGGGGTGCAGATCGCGCTCGACATCCATCTGCCCCATGATGCCGCCGTGATGGGCCGTGACGAACGCCTGGGACAGGTCATTCGCAATCTGATCGACAACGCCGTGTCATTCAGCCCGAAGGACGGCACCGTGACCATCACAGCGCATACCGACCCAGGTACTGTGGTCATCACGGTGGATGATCAAGGCCCTGGCATTCCACCCGACAATCTCGAGACCATCTTCAACCGCTTCTATACGGAGCGGCCGCAGGAGCATGATTTCGGCAAGAATTCAGGCCTCGGCCTTTCCATCGCACGCCAGATCACCGAAGGCGTCGGTGGGCGTATTTGGGCCGAGAACCGCACCAATGGCGGCGCGCGTTTCATCGTGGAACTGCCCTTGGCGGTCGCATGGCAGCATTGACAGTCAACATCCACGCTACAGCGCTGAGGCTCGCAAAAGCCGCGCAGATCTTCGGCGCGCCCAAGAATTTCGGTGTGCTCTTGATCGGCAAAAGCGGTTCAGGAAAATCCGACCTCGCCCTCCGGTTGATCGCGCGCGGAGCCGAGCTGATCGCGGATGATCGCACCGATCTTTTGGTCACGCGCGGAAAATTGATTGCCAAATGTCCGCGTCAACTTACAGGGCTTCTAGAAGTGCGTGGCGTCGGGATCATCGCGTTATCCCCAGCAGCAAAATCCCCTACATCGGCTCCTATCGGTCTTGTGATCCGGCTTGGCGCCCGGCCCCCGAGGCTGCCGGAACCCGAATTCTGGCGCCCCCCTGCGGCTTTGGCGCTAAAGCCCAAGTCCTTTCCGCCGGTTATAAGTCTTGCTGCGTTTGAGGCCTCGGCCCCAGAAAAGGTACTTGTAGCGGCAGCAGCGCTCGCCAAGGGCTTGTACCGCGAGGAAATCAACCCAAATTAATACTTCAACGCCTTACGATGGTCGCTTATCGTTCGGCCATCACACGGACAGAGACATGATCGGTATTGTTCTGGTTACACACGGCCGTCTAGCCCATGAGTTCATTTCGGCCATGGAGCATATGGTCGGCCCGCAGAGTCATTTGCGCGCCGTCTGTATCGGCCCTGAAGACGACATCGAACGCCGCCAGCGTGAAATCGCCGCCGCCGTGAAATCGGTGGATCTGGGCGATGGCGTTGTCATCGCCACCGATATGTTCGGCGGCACTCCTTGCAATCTCGCGCTCACGCTTTTGGAAAAAGGCAAGGTAGAAGTGCTGGCCGGTGTGAACCTGCCGAGCCTCATCAAGCTTTGCGATGCGCGCACTAAGCAACCTTTGGAAATCGCCGTGCAGGACGCCATCGAAGCGGGGCGCAAATATATGCGAGCCGGTTCAGCAGACCTGTTCGCCACGCCCTGACGAAACGAGACCAATGACAGCTTCCTGCCTTAGCGCCACTGCAAAGATCGTCAACAAGCGCGGCCTGCACGCCAGGGCCTCTGCGAAGCTCGTCGAGGCGGCCTCACGCTTCAAAGCACATGTAACGGTGTCAAAAGATGGAGCGACGGTGGATGCCCGCTCCATCATGGGGCTGATGCTGCTCGCCGCCCCTATCGGGACCGAGATCGAAATCTCGGCCGCGGGCGAAGATGCGCAAGAAGCCCTCACCGCCATCCTCGCGTTGGTCGAGGCCAAGTTCGGCGAGGATTGATTTTCTCTCCGAGCTTTTTTGTTAAGCCGCGGCAAGCCGGTAGAACGGGAATTGCCGGGTCACCGCAAAGCCGAGACTCTGAGCCAAATGGAAAGAGCCTGCATTCTCCTTGCGGCAGGCCCAAACGGGCTCCAAGCCTTGTGAAAGGCATTTCTCAATCATTGCGACCGCCACGGCGCGCGCCAAGCCTTGGCCGCGATAGGCGCTGAGGGTTTCGATGCCGATTTCGAGCCAACCCTCCCCGCGCGTGGCGGTGAAAGCCATGGCGCCAGGCTCTCCGTTCTCGCTCACAGCCAGCATCCCGCCGCCATGCGCGGTAAAGCTCGCATAATCGTTCCAGAAGAAGTGCGGGCTGACGGTGACGCCTTCAAGCGCGTAGCCATGCTGGGGCAGCGGCACAATCCGCCATCCATTGGGCACAGCAGACGCGCGATGGCGCGCTGCGAAAACCGCTTCATCAAAGCGGAAATTCACCCGCGTGAACCGTTCTGTGTCAGGCAAGGCATCATCCCAGGGAAGATGATCAAAGCGCGGGTCAATCTGCAGCCATTCATCCCTTTGGCGATAGTGGCCGTCGCGGAGATGGGCCGTGACCACCTCAAAAGCGGCCTCCAATCCGTCGCCCCATAGAAGCGACATGCCATAGCTGTGCAGGACATGGGCGGCCCGAGGCTCCGCCGCGCGATCAAGCCAAGCCCGGCCCGGGACCAAGCCCTTGCTCACCATCGGGATGAAGCCGGTGAAAATGGGAACAGCGGACAAAGCGGGGGCGGAGCAAGGCGGCGAAATCTCGATCATGGCGTTCATCAAAAGGGCGCGGCGGAGTAACGGAACCTATTTGCGTTCGCCCGCCAGCTCCATTCACAGTTAGTGACCAGTTGTGCCAATACGGTGCCCGAGCCCGCGAGGAGCGGCCTTGCTGCCCCCAGCCGGAGCGCTTGCGCAACTCTAGATCGATGACCTTGGGCTAGTTTTCGAGCTAAAACGCCGCAATGTGCCCGCTAATCGATTGCGCCGGGGGCCAAGGCGGGGCCAAAATGCAAAAGTCCGAGAAATCGAGGGGACGATGACGGTCAAATCGGCACGGGGGGCGGGCAAAAAACGCACGAGCGCGGCCACTATTTACGATGTGGCGCGGCGGGTTGGCGTTTCGCCCATGACAGTAAGCCGAGTCGTAAATGGCGAATCAAATGTGCGCGAGGCCACCCGCGATGCCGTCCAAAAGGCGATGCGGGAGCTGCAATTCCGGCCCAACAAGGCGGCACGCAGCCTGGCGGGTGCCCAGGAGATTCGTATCGGCCTGCTCTATAACAACCCTTCGGTTGCATATTTCACCGCCCTGCTGCTGGGTGCGCTGGACGGCTCCAGCCGCAATGCCGCGCAACTGGTGGTGGATAAGTCTGAAGTCGGCGATGCCGTGGCGGCGACCCAAGCTGTCCGTACACTGATTAAAGGCGGGATCAACGGCATTCTCCTCACCGCGCCCTTAAGCGAGCGTTCGGACCTCATTGCCGAGCTGAAGGAGCAGGAAGTCTCCATCGTGGGCATGGCGACGAGTTCTTTCACCGGCGAGATCACCTGTGTCGGCATCGATGATTTCAAAGCCGGCTATGACCTGACGAAATACCTGATCGGCCTGGGCCACAGCCGGATCGCCTTCATCTCGGGCCACCCCTCTCATTCCTCATCGCGCCAGCGCCGCGCAGGCTTCGAAGCCGCCATCAAGGAAGCTGGAGCCAAGGTCGAGAAACCGCGCGTTGCGCAGGGCGATTACAGCTATCGCTCCGGCATGGAAGCCGCGGAGGAATTGCTCTCTGGCAAAACCGCGCCGACCGCGATCTTCGCCTCCAACGACGATATGGCCTCGGGCGCGATGAGTGTGGCGCATCGAAAAGGGCTCGAAGTCCCCAAAGACCTTTCCGTGGTGGGCTTTGACGATACCATTGCCTCATCACTGTGGCCCGCGCTGACGACCATCCGCCAACCGGTAGGCGAAATCGCCGCCACAGCGATAAATCTGATTGCACAGGAAGTTCGCGACCGGCGTAATGACCGCCCGGTGGAGATCCAGAACATCACCGTGCCCCATCTTCTGGTGGAGCGTGAATCCGCGGTCCCGCCCCGCAAGCGGTGACAAATCAAGGGCAGCCCCTAGGTTGGCATAAAGATAAGCCGTCCCGACGATCCCCAATGCGATAGTCGCACCTGCAGACCGCGTTCTCTTGAAGGACGCAAGGCTGCTAGGCCGCTCTTCGCATCATGGAGTGATCGATGCGCAATCTGTCCAAAGTTCGATTCCTTGTGAGCACGCTGGCGCTTCTTCCCGCAGCCACCCTGCCCTTCATCAGTCCCGCAAAGGCCCAATTCGCGGCCTCTATCAGCTTCGATAGTTTTCACGACGAACTTTCCCATTACGGCTCATGGCTCTACAGCGACCGCTGGGGCATGGTCTGGCAGCCTGCCGATATGCCTGACGATTTCAGGCCCTATTACACCTCCGGCCATTGGGTCTTCACCGAAGACTATGGCTGGTATTGGACGTCCAATTACCCATGGGGCGACATCGCCTTTCATTACGGGCGCTGGGTCGCCGATCCCGATGACGGATGGCTATGGGTGCCTGGTTATACCTGGAGCCCGGGCTGGGTGGTGTGGCGGCAGAACCCAACTTATGTCGGCTGGATGCCGATGCCGCCTGATCCTTATTTCCTCGACCGGCACAGCGGCTCTTCCTTCGAGTTTTCCTATTCGAGCGGCGTCGAGCATATTTCCTTCGGCTGGAGCGATGCCACCTTCGGATACCGGCGCTGGTATGGCCCCGATTACGATGACCGACGTTTCGCCGCGAACTGGGTTTTCCTCTCCCCAGGGCATATGGCTGATCACGATTACAGGCCGGTGATCGTAAACGATCCGGTGCGGGTCACCACCATCATTCATCAGACCCAGAACATCACCAACTACACTGTGGTGAACAATTACGTGGTCAATAAAAGCGTCGATGTGCATGTGGTGGAGCGCGGCGGTGGGCGGCCCGTGGAAGTAATGCGCGCGCGCGATGTGATCCGCCGCCCGGCCTTGATCGCGTCTCTTGACGCCGGACGGCAGGCACGCATGGCAGCCCGCGAGATGGCGCCCATCGGCAACGGCATTGCCCATAGTGCCCCGCCTCCGCCGCCGCGCGTGGTGGAACGGCTTTCAGCTGAGCCCGCGATGTTTCATGGCCGCCCGCCGGCGCATCTCTTCACGCGGGCCAATATCGTCACCCCAGCGGCCCAAGCCAAATTTCAAGGCGCACCAGAACAAGGTCATCCCGAGCAAGGCCATCCGCCACCAAATCATCCGCCCGCAGACTTCCGCCCACCGGATCGCCGTCCGCAGGATGTTCAGCAACCCGAGCATCGGCCGGAGGCTATGCAGGACCGGCACCAGCCGGACGCCATGCGGGGAGAGCCGCCGCGCGATCGTGAGATGACGCCGCCTCAACGCGACAGGAACAGATTTTCACCGCCCGAACGCCAACACCCCATCGATACGCCCATGGTGCGCACGCCACCGCCCACACGGGATGATATGATGCGCCCACCGCATGAGCGCCCGGCGGCGCGACCTGAAGGTCAGATGGAGCATCACCGGGAAGGACCGCCGCCGCAAAACCATGTTGCGCCACATCCCTCCCCCAAGCCAGAAGCGCATCGCCCCCCTCCAGAACGCCCGCGCGAGGAGCGCGACCGTGAGGAGCGCGGCAAAGACAAAGAACACCGCCCCGAATAAGTCTGCGGCCCCATCTCATCTTCGTCATGGCCGGGCTCCGACCCGGCCATCCACGCACGCGTAACACCACACGCTCAAACGAGCATGGGAGCAAGGTTCTGTGCGTTAAGACTGGATGGCCGGGTCAAGCCCGGCCATGACGGGATGTGGAGTTCCCGAGCCTACACCGTCTTGAGGCCGTGGGAGACGAAGATCTCCTTCACATGCGCGGTCAGTTCTGGCTCGGGCGGCTCAACC
Source organism: Rhizomicrobium palustre (assembly GCF_011761565.1). Classification (NCBI taxonomy): domain Bacteria; kingdom Pseudomonadati; phylum Pseudomonadota; class Alphaproteobacteria; order Micropepsales; family Micropepsaceae; genus Rhizomicrobium; species Rhizomicrobium palustre. The sequence continues at coordinate 4,208,060 of NZ_JAASRM010000001.1, forward strand.
GCCTTGAGCGCGTAAGGCAGCTTCATCGCTTCCCATTTGTGCTCGCCCATTTTGTGGAAAGGCAGCACCTCGACCTTGGCCATCTTCAGCTTGGCGGCATAGGCGGCCAGCTCGGCGATGGAGTTGAGATCATCGGTATAGCCCGGCACCAGCACATAGCGCAGCCAGGTGGTCTTGCCCATTTCCGACAGTTTTTCGGCAAAGCGCAGGGTGGGCGCGAGTTCGACGCCGGTGAGTTTCTTATAGGGCTCCGGGCGGAAATCCTTGATGTCCAGCATCACCAGATCGGTGGCGTCGAGCAATTCCTGGGAGGCGTTCTCGCCGAGATAGCCATTGGTATCGAGCGCGGTGTGCAGGCCAAGCTCTTTGCAGCCCTGAAACAGCGCGGTGACGAATTCCGGCTGGCTGAGCGGCTCGCCACCCGTCGCCGTGACGCCGCCGCCGGTGCGCTTCAGGTAGTTGGCGTAGAGATTGATCTCGCTGACAAGGTGCGCCACATCGGTCTTCTTGGCGTCCTTCATGTGCCAGGTATCAGGGTTGTGGCAGTAGAGGCAGCGCAGATGGCAGCCAGACAGGAACACCACAAAACGCAGGCCCGGACCATCCACCGCTCCGCAGGATTCAACGGAGTGGACATAGCCTTCGACATTCACACCCGTAGACACGGCATTGTTCCCTTCAGATAGCAAACAGGCGGGACCCTTTTGAAAAGGCCCCGCCCGCCTGAGGTGTCACTTCACTTCAAATCTGTCAATCAGACGCTCTTGTGGAACGTGCGGTTGATGACGTCGAGCTGCTGCTCGCGGGTCAGCTTGATGAAGTTCACAGCATAGCCCGACACGCGGATCGTCAGCTGCGGGTACTGTTCCGGATGTTCCATCGCATCCAGCAGGGTCTCGCGGTCAAAGACGTTGACGTTGAGGTGGTGACCGCCGGAGGTGAAGTAGCCGTCGATCAGGCCCGCCAGATTGTCCTTGCGGCCGTGGTTGGTTTTGCCAAGCGCACCCGGGATGATGGAGAAGGTGTTGGAGATGCCATCCTGCGAATATTCGTAGGGCAGCTTCGCGACCGAGGAGAGCGACGCGAGCGCGCCCTTCTTGTCGCGGCCGTGCATCGGGTTCGCACCCGGGGCAAACGGCTCACCAGCCTTACGGCCATCCGGGGTCGAGCCGGTGTTCTTGCCATACACCACGTTGGAGGTGATGGTCAGGATCGACTGGGTCGGGACGGCATTGCGATAGGTCTTGAGGTTCTTCAGCTTCTTCATGAAGCGTTCCACGAGGTCAACGGCGATCGAGTCAACGCGGTCGTCATTGTTGCCGTAGCACGGGAAGTCGCCTTCGATGTCGAAGCCGACGGCCAGGCCACGCTCGTCACGCTGCACCTTCACCTTGGCGAACTTGATGGCCGAGAGGCTGTCCGCGACGATGGACAGACCGGCGATGCCGCAGGCCATGGTGCGCAGGATATCACGGTCATGCAGCGCCATTTCGATGCGCTCGTAGCAATACTTGTCGTGCATGTAGTGGATGATGTTGAGGGCATCCATGTACACGCCGGCCAGGTAGGTCATCATGTCGTCAAAGCGCGGCATGACTTCATCATAGGAGAGCACATCAGCGGTGATCGGCTTCAGGGCCGGACCGACCTGCTTGCCGCTCTTCTCGTCCTTGCCGCCGTTGATCGCGTAAAGCAGAGCCTTGGCGAGGTTGGCGCGGGCGCCGAAGAACTGCATCTGCTTGCCGATACGCATGGCGGAGACGCAGCAGGCGATGCCGTAGTCGTCGCCCCAATAGGCGCGCATCAGGTCGTCATTCTCGTACTGGATCGACGAGGTCGTGATCGACATATGAGCGCAATACTTCTTGAAGCCTTCCGGCAGACGCTCGGACCACAGGACCGTCAGGTTCGGCTCCGGCGCCGGGCCGAGGTTGGTCAGGGTGTGCAGGAAGCGGAAGGAGGTCTTGGTGACCAGCGGACGGCCGTCAACGCCCATGCCGCCGATGGATTCGGTCACCCAGGTCGGGTCGCCCGAGAACAGATCGTTGTATTCCGGGGTACGGGCGAAGCGGACCATGCGCAGCTTCATGACCAGATGGTCGATCAGCTCCTGGGCCTCTTCTTCCGTGAGGATGCCGGCCTTGATGTCACGTTCGATATAGATGTCGAGGAAGGTCGAGGTGCGGCCGAGCGACATGGCGGCGCCGTTCTGTTCCTTCACCGCGGCGAGGTAGCCGAGATAGACCGCCTGCACCGCTTCCTTGGCATTGGAAGCCGGCTTGGAAATGTCGAGGCCATAAGAAGCAGCCATCGCCTTCAACTCGCCGAGGGCGCGGATCTGTTCGCCGAGCTCTTCGCGCAGGCGGATGGTGTCTTCGTTGATGTTGTGTTCGAGCGTGGCGGCCTGGAGCTTGCGGTCGGCAACCAGGGCATCAATGCCGTAGAGGGCAACGCGGCGATAGTCGCCGATGATACGGCCACGGCCATAGCCGTCCGGCAGACCGGTCAAGATGTGGGCCGAACGAGCCTTACGGATGGCATCGGTGTAACCGTCGAAGACGCCGTCGTTATGGGTCTTGCGATAGTGGGTGAAGATGTCGTGGACGGTCTTGGAGACCTTGTAGCCATAGGCTTCGCAGGCCTTCTCGGCGATCTTGATGCCGCCGAACACCATCAGGGCGCGCTTCAGGGGCTTATCGGTCTGCAAACCAACGATCTTTTCCAGATCTTTGATGATGTAGCCGGGCTCGTGCGAGGTGATCGTGGAAACGATCTCGGTGTCCATATCGAGCGTGCCGTTCTTGGCGCGCTCTTCCTTCATCAGACGGGAGACTTCTTCCCACAGCTTGGTGGTGGCGGCGGTCGGGCCGGCCAGGAACGACTCATCACCGTAGTAAGGCGTGACGTTGTTCTGAATGAAGTCGCGGACGTTCACTTCACGCTTCCAGGTATGTCCTGCGAAAGCGGGACCGACGAACTTCACATCCTTGTCTTCTACTGCGGCTACAACGCGATCCACTCTAATTCTCCTATCCTGCTAACGTCCTTGGCAGCGTAACTCGCGCCGCGCATTGGTGTTAGTCTAATTCCACAAAGTTCTACGCCGATTGATGCCCAAAGAAAGCTTCTTTGCAGCGGCAATTTGATGCGCGCGATGCGCATTTTTCGGGGAGGTCTTCGCGGAGGTCTGGCACATCATTCGTGCGGTTCCGGCTTAACGATCACGCTGAGAGAATGCGCGATCTAGGATTTACGGAGTATGCGCATTTATGCTGATGCGCCATCCAATTGACCTTATGAATTCAATAAGCTGGCCTTATCGATCCGGGGCATAGTTCCAGAATTGCCGTTCAGGCGCCCTGCCCCACATATTCGAACAATCATGTCCCAGTGAGAGATGATTTCCGCCTAACGCCAGCGTCATTACGGCAACACATCCTTAAGCATGCGACAAAGATACTTCTTTGTGCGGAACATTTCCGCCAAACACCTGCCGCAATAGCTGCCTTATTGGGTGCGCTTAAGAGGCGTTATGATCTGATGCTGCAACGCAGCGCAAAAAAGCGCGCGACTCAGCCCTCCCAGACACGCAAAACCGACTGCGCAGCGATGGCATCGAAATCGCGATCTGCGGTCAGCAGCTCCAAATCCTGCCGGATACAAAGTTGCGCGATCAGCACATCCCCCCGCTCCCATCTAGCATTGTCTTGGCCCGGGACTGCGGTCCACCCAGGTGGTGTTGCTCCGTCGGCTGCAATGGAGCCCTTCGAGGAAGGCCGGTGCCGCGAGACCTGGATCGCCCGCAGTTGCGGGCGATGACAAGTGGGGCTGCGGGCAATGCCCCCTCCCCTGAGCGCCCCCCAAAAGTTAACACCCCGGAAATCAGCATATGCAGATTTCTTTATATGCTCCTTGTGGCCGGTCCGGGGGGCTGGTATAGGGCGCCAACGCTTTCCCCAAGACCCTGCGAAAGGACCGCCCATGGCTGCCGCTCCCGATTACGTCATTAAAGACATTGCCCTCGCCGAGTGGGGCCGCAAGGAACTGAACATCGCCGAGACCGAAATGCCCGGCCTGATGGCGACCCGCGAAGAATATGGCGCCAGCCAGCCCCTCAAGGGCGCGCGCATCGCCGGCTCCTTGCACATGACCATCCAGACCGCCGCGCTGATCGAGACCCTGAAGCATTTGGGCGCCGACATCCGCTGGGCCTCGTGCAACATCTATTCGACCCAGGACCATGCCGCCGCCGCGATCGCCGCCGCCGGTATCCCGGTCTTCGCCATCAAGGGTGAGAGCCTGGTCGATTATTGGGAATACACCCACCGCATCTTCGAATGGGCTGACGGCGGCACGCCGAACATGATCCTGGACGATGGCGGCGACGCCACCCTCCTCATCCATCTCGGCGTGCGCGCCGAGGCTGGCGATGTCGCTTTCCTCGAAAAGCCGACCTGCGAGGAAGAAGAAGTGCTCTTCGCCTCGATCAAGACGCGCCTCAAGACCAAGCCGGGCTTCTACACGGCCATCGCCAAGAACATTAAGGGCGTGACCGAAGAGACCACCACCGGCGTGCATCGCCTCTATCAGATGGAAAAGGACGGCAAGCTCCTCTTCCCGGCGATCAACGTGAATGACAGCGTCACCAAGTCGAAGTTCGACAACCTGTATGGCTGCCGTGAATCGCTGGTCGACGGCATCCGCCGCGGCACCGACGTCATGCTGTCAGGCAAGGTCGCCATGGTCGCCGGCTTCGGCGATGTCGGCAAAGGCTCCGCCGCCTCGCTGCGCAATGCCGGCTGCCGCGTGATGATCTCCGAAATCGATCCGATCTGCGCCCTGCAGGCGGCGATGGAAGGCTATGAAGTCACCACCATGGAAGACGCGGCCCCCCGCGCCGACGTGTTCGTGACCACCACGGGCAATGTCGATGTGATCACCGTCGATCACATGCGCGCCATGAAGGACCGCGCCATCGTCTGCAACATCGGCCATTTCGACTCGGAAATTCAGGTCGCGGGCCTGCGCAACTTCAAGTGGGACAACATCAAGCCGCAGGTCGACGAGATCGAGTTCCCCGATGGCCACCGCATCATCCTTCTCTCGGAAGGGCGCCTCGTGAACCTCGGCAACGCGATGGGGCACCCCTCCTTCGTGATGAGCGCCTCCTTCACCAACCAGACGCTGGCCCAGATCGAGCTCTACTGCAATCCGGGCAAGTATGAGAACAAGGTCTATGTCCTGCCGAAGGTGCTGGACGAAAAGGTTGCCCGCCTGCATCTGGCCAAGGTCGGCGCCAAGCTGACCGAACTGAACAAGACCCAGGCCGATTACATCGGCGTGGCCCAGTCCGGTCCGTTCAAGGCCGATACTTATCGCTATTAAGCGGTTCTGCTTCTCCTGAAGCGCAAAGGCGCCTCCCCTTCACCGGGGAGGCGTTTTTGTTTGGGGATTAGAAAGGTTCGATGAAACCTCCACACAGCCTCGATGGTTTCGCGCGTCCGTGTTTTGCCAGCTTCATGGAATGGCTCTAAACAGCGCTGGTTTGCAGAGGTAAGAGCCATGGTCGAGAAATATGCGCGCGACATGCGCGTGGTGCATTGGGCACGGGCGCTGGTGGTGCTGGGCGTGCTGGCGCTGGGGGTGACCATGGTCAATCTCCCCGACGACATCGCCACGAAATATGAAGGGCTTTATCCCAACCACAAGCAGTTCGGCCTGCTCGCTCTCCTCCTCACTTTGCTGCAATTGGGCTTGCGCCAGACGCGCCGCGTGCCGGAAGAACCGCAGGCCTTGAAAGCCTGGGAGCGCAAGCTGTCGAGCGCTGTGCATCACCTTCTTTATGTGCTGCTGCTGGTGGTGCCGGTGATGGGCTATTGCATGTCGTCGAGCTTCAGCCAGAGCGATGGCGTACCGTTCTTCTTCTTTGGCAAGCTGCCGGAACTCTTGGCAAAGAACGACGCCGCCTTTGAAGTCTTCCGCCTGCTACATAGAGTGCTGGCCTACACCCTCCTCGCCCTGGTCGCGCTTCATATCGCGGGCGCGCTGAAGCATCGCCTGATCGACAAAGACCCTGAAGCCGATGTGCTGAAACGGATGCTGTGAGAGCGCAAAGTGCGGCCCCGTTAATCGCGAGGCCGCACCGTTTTTACGCGCTTACCTCGGCATCAACGCGAAAACGCCCCAGCCGAGATAGTCGCGGCCATAGCGGGCGTAACGCTCAGGCGCCGTGTCGAGTTCGGCGCGAACTTCGCCCGCGAAGGCATCTGCGGGATTTTCCGCAAGCCAGCGGCGCATGGTCAGCCATTTGGCGGCCTCGTAGCGATCCCAGCTATCCTGATCTGCCAGCATCATTTCCACGACGTCGTAACCAAGCGTCGCGAAAAAGCCGATCAAATCCGGCAGCAGAAGGAAATCCGCGATGGAACCCGCGCGGCAACCTTGTGCCACTTCCTCCGTTGGCGGCAACTTTCTCCAAAAAGGCTCCCCGATGAGAAGGAGACCGCCTTCGCCCAGGCTTTGGGAAAGAAGCGCGATGGTTCCGGCGATACCACCGCCGATCCAAGTGGCGCCAACACAAGCGGCGACATCAGCCTTTTCCGGCGCGACATAGCCGGTAGCGTCGGCATGGAGAAACTGAACGCGATCACTAACGCCCAGCTCTTCCGCGCGGGCCTGCGCTTGGGCGGAGAACAGCGCGCTCATATCTATGCCCGTGCCGGTGATGGCGTGATCGCGGGCCCAGCTACAAAGCATTTCCCCTGAACCGCTGCCGAGATCGAGCAGATGCGCGCCGGGTTTCAGGCGCAAGGCCGCACCAAGCATGGCGAGCTTTTCGGGGGTGAAGGGGTTGTGGATGCGATGAGCGCTTTCACTGATGTTGAAGATGCGTGGAATATCCACGGCAGAACCTCCGTTTCAGACAAGACGGTGCAGCCCCTTTGAGGTGCAACGATCTGTGTTTGGATAAGATTTCGAGGGAGACCGTCTCGAGCGGCGTGCTGACGTCATTGCAGGACAGGCGCGACAACACGCCGGGAGACAATGCCTCCAGGCTAGATCACACGGCTCTCGTCAGAGAGCCCTGTCAGACAAGATCTAACATCCACGCTCCAAATGCGCAGGCCACCGCCCAACGCGGCGCCATCATAGAAAGGCGTTACCGGCAGCGCAACCAGGGCCTCTTCGCGGGACGCATTTGCTCGAATGCACCTGAAAGGCAGCGTTGTTATTGCGCAGAACCTCTGCGGTTTCGGCATCCAACCGGCTGATGACTACAGCGCGGCGATCAGGGAACCAGTTCGAGCGAGGCCGGATCGCGCAGCTCAACATGGGTCTGGTAGAAAAACCTGTCGATCAGATGGCCGTGATAGAAGAAGGTAATCTTCTTTCTCTGCGCCGCGCCGCGGACATGGATGTGTTTGCCATAAAAGAATTCCTGCGGGGGCATGCCGTATTTGGTCTGAAGCGCTGCCGCCAGTACCGGCGAAATCTCGATCGTGAGATTGCTCTTATCGCGGTAATCCACATCGGAATAGAGATAGACGAAGCCGTCCTGCTTCCAGGTGGAACGGACCTGCAGGTCGAAAATGCCCGGCACCGCGCTTGGCGCCGCATCGGCGGCCTTTTCGATCGCCTGGCTGGGTGTCATGAGCGCCGCCTGATCGGCCAGAGCCACATTCGCCATGCTCAAGGCGCCAGCGATCATTATCCCCGCAAACACCGGCCGCATTCGACATCCCCCCAGCAAAACCAAACGCTTCAATGGGGCCTAGATTACATGTAGAGACGGCAAAGCAAAGCCATTCCCGCGCTCAATTGTCTTTCGCGAATGCGCGAGGTGCTGGGAAGCCCCTCTAAGGCACAAGCGTGATCTGAGTGGGCGCTCCGGCCGTTAAATGGGTCAGGTAATAGTATTTCTCCGTCACGCGGCCGTTGCTGATGAAGGAAATCTTCACCCGCCGCGCCATGCCCCGCACATGGATGTGCTTGCCTTTGAAGAAGTCCTCAGGCGCAGCGCCGAACCTCTCCTTGAAGGCAGCAACCGCCTGGGGCGGAATGGCGATGGAGAGATTGCGCTGATCGCGATAATCCTCTTCGGAGTTGAGATAGACGTAGCCATCATCGATCCCCGTCCCGCGCACCGTCATATCGACAATGCCGAGCACGCCGGAAGGCGCCGCATCCGCAGCCATCTCGACAACCCGGCGCGGCGTAGCGAATTGCTGTTTCGGCGGCGGTGTCACGGCAGGCTCCGTGGCGCAGCCCGCGCATAACAGCCCAATCAGCATCACCCCAGCAAACGCCCGCACCATATTACTTCCCCGCGCACTACAAAAAACTTCAACGAGGCGTAGATTCACATGACTTTACGACGGTGAAAAGACATCACGCGCCACCTCTGCCATGTAACGGCGCGGCAAATGCGATAGGCGCGACAGGATGCACTCCGTAGTCCACCCAGTGGGTATCGGCCGGGAAGATTTGGTAAGCGCGCCTTAACCTCGTCACGCCAGATTTTTCTCGCAAGGATTCGATCCGTAATCGGAAGAGTTAGAGGACTGTTTTGACTCAAGTTTCGGACATGACCCCAAAGAACTCGGTCAAATCCACATCTTGGTCTTTACAGTTTTTTAACCACCTTCTATTGCGTGTATCCTTACCGTCCGTATCATGTTGATTCCACAGTGATTCGCCGCATGGGGTGGGAATCGGTGGCAACCGGGAAGTCCCGCATGGGACAGAAAAATAAACCGGATAGATGGGTAATGCTGAGGAGAGATTTCCTCTCCGCCGCGGCCACTGCTGCCGTTTTGGCATCTCCGGCTTATGCCGGAATGGCCGGGATGGCTGAAAGCGAACTGGTGCTGACCGGGGTTACGACCGGCGCGGTGGCACTGGCAGTCGCAGCAGGGCTTTGGGCGCTCGCCGAACAGAAAGTGTCGGCAAAACTGCGCCGCCTCTTGAAAGGGGCGAGTGCGCGGTTGCGCGCAGCCGTAGGCGAACGCGACGCCCTGATCGCTGCCTCCCGCGATCCTTTGATTGTCTGGGGCCGCGAAAACCTTGCCCCCACTTTCTACAATGGCGGCGAAGCGATTTTGGATTCCTGTCTGCAGGGCCCGGACGCAACCGAACTTTCCACCGCACTTGACGCGCTTTCCAACCAAGGCACCGCCTTCACCATGGCCGTGCGCGATGTCAGCGGCCGCCCCCTCACCGTGCGCGGCAAGGCCGTTGGCGGGTTGGCGGCGGTATGGATCGAATCCGGATCGGAAAGCCACAGCCTTGATTTTCGCGGCGTGCTCAACGCCCTGCCCTTGCCGGTCTGGCTGCGCGATCGCGCGCTGTCGCTGGTCTGGGCCAATGACGCCTATCTTTCGGCCGCCGGCGCGCCCGACCTCGAGACCATCCAGAAAAATCAGACCGCCATCGACAAGAGCGAGCGTGATCTCGCCGCCACGGCCAAAACCCATGAAGAGCCGATGGAGGCCAAGCGCTATGCCGTGATCGGTGGCCAGCGACGCGCCCTGCTGATCACCGAAATCCCCACCGAGACCGGCATTGTCGGCACCGCCGCCGATATCACCGAAGTCGCCGCGGGCGAAGCCAAGCTGCAGCAGCATATCGATGCCCATACCGATACGCTGGATAAGCTCGCCACCGCCGTGGCGATCTTCGGGCCCGATCAGAAGCTGCATTTCTATAACCGCGCCTTTGTGAAGCTGTGGGACCTGCCCGAAAAGTGGCTGGATAAGCACCCCAAGGATTCCGAAGTGCTCGACCGGCTGCGCGATGAACGCAAATTGCCGGAGCAGCGCGATTACCAAGGCTGGAAACGCGAGCGCATCGCTCTTTACGAGACCGCGCGCGAATATCCGTCGGAAGATCTGTGGCATGTGCCGGGCGGCAAGACCTTGCGCGTCGTCGCCCAGCCTCACCCCTTCGGCGGCCTCACCTTCCTTTATGAAGATGTCACCGAAAAGCTGAGCCTTGAAAGCTCGTACAACACCCTCATCAAGGTGCAATCGGCGACGCTGAATACCCTACAGGAAGCCGTGGCGGTGTTCGGCCCCGATGGCCGCCTGAAGCTTTACAATGCTGCTTTCTCGCGGCTGTGGCTGCTCACCGCGAAGGACCTCGCCGATGAACCGCATGTGCGCCAGATCGCCGAGCAATGCAGCGCCAAATTCGGCGACGCGCCGGTATGGGATCGCGTTATCCAGGCCATTGTGGCGGGCACCGAGCCCGACCGGCACATGGAAGATATCGAGCGCAACGACCGCACTATTCTGCAGCCCTCGCTTTCGCCGCTGCCGGATGGGGCGACGCTGGTCACCTTCACCGATGTCACTGATCGCTTCCGCATTGAGCATGTCTTGCGCGAACGCGCCGAAGCGCTGGAAGCCGCCGACCGCCTGAAATCCGAATTCATCAAGCATGTCTCTTACGAGCTGCGCACCCCGCTCAATACGATTGTGGGCTTTGCGGAACTCCTCTCGAGCCAGGAATTCGGGCCGCTGAATGATCGCCAAGCGGCCTATATGAAAGACATCGTTTCGGCCTCGAACACGCTGACGAGCTTGGTTTCCGATATTCTCGATCTCGCCTTGATCGAATCCGGTGCGCTGCGCCTGGAGCTGGAAAAGATCGACCTCTCCCAGATGCTGCATGATGTGGCGAGCCACGCGCGCGAATGGGGCGGCAAGGTTGGCCTCACGCTGGAAGTCGATTGCCCCGAAGACGAAGGCATTTTCCTCGCCGATGCGCGCCGCGTGCGTCAGGTGGTGTTCAACCTTCTCTCCAACGCCTTCAAGTTCACCCCCAAAGGCGGCGTGATCGTGCTGGGCGGACGCATTCAGGGGGAGAACGTGCAGATCTATGTGCGCGACAATGGCCCGGGCATTGCGCCGGAGCTGCGCGCCACCGTGTTCGAACGCTTTTCCGCCAAAGCTGCTGCTGGACAACGTGGCGGCGCAGGGCTGGGCCTTGCCCTCGTCAATCGCTTTGTCGAATTGCATGACGGCTGGGTGGAGATCGACAGCTCCACCAAAGGCACGCTGGTGCGTTGCCACTTCCCGCGCCGCATCCAAGATCACTCCTTACCCGAACGCGAAGCCCTGCCGACCCCGGCGGAGTGAAGGCGTTAGCAGAGCTTCACGCCGGTCAGGCCACCTTCGGCACGATGTGGAACAGAAGATTGAACAGGTTGTGCACCACGACCGGCAGCACAAGACTGCGGCTGCGGCAGCGTAGCCAGACCAGCAAGAAGCCCCCTATCGCTGCCGAGATGCCGTGGGCGATATTCAAATGGGCGAAGTTCGCATCGTGCGGCAGTGCATGCAGCAGCCCAAACGCCAGCGATGTCACGATAGCGCCATAGCTCAACTCCGCACCCAAGATACGGAAACGGGCTGCGAACATCCGGTCGAACAGTGCCAGAAGCAAACCTCGGAACAGGAGCTCCTCTGAAAGGCCTGGCATCGTCGCCTGAAACAACAACGTCTCCAGGGAATGATCCCGGCTGCCGCCATGCAGAGCAAAAAGCGTCGCCTGCAGCAGGAAAATTGGCAGTATTACAGTCAATACCGCCCGGCCCGTTCCCGGTGCTTGCACGAACGTCAGGCCAAGCTCGCGGGCGCGGAATTTGCCCATTGCAATCAGCGTGATTGCGATGACCAAATTGAGGGCAACACTGAAGCCTTTGTAAAACCAGGTATAATGCAGTGCGCCACCGCTCAGCATGCGCTGGATAAAACTGCCCATGACGATGGCGTCGAAATCACCGAGCAACACGATCAGCAACACGAAGACCCAGCCGCGCGTCTGTTTGCGAAACAGCGCTGGCGATGCACATAGCGCTAAACTGAGATACGTCCCGAGCAACGCGATCATCGCCCCCCCCCGCATGACCAGCAGAGTATTGCAACCCACCCTTGAACACGCCAGAAGCCGAGACGCGCGCGTGCGCATTCGCCGCGACGCATCCCACCTGCGGCGTGAGTTAGGCCTCTACCGCCACCAGCTTCTTGGCGAATTCACGCCGCAGCAGGAAAAAGCTGAATACGGCCTGCAAGGTGATCGAGCCCACCGAACCCGGCTTGCGCCCCCACACTTCCAGAAGCGGCCACCAGCTCGATGGCCGATATGCAAGAAATGCTGCACGCGCGGGAAAACCACGATCAGCGCGATAAACCCGACAACGACCGCGATCGAACGCTCAAGGCCCGCCCCGAACACGCCGAGCGGATGCCCGATTTGGAGGAAATTCGGGGCTGGCCGAAGAGGGACGCTTAAGGCGTCTCAGTGCAGGCTTTCCAGGCTGGTCCGGCAAACGGGATGACCGCGACCTCGCCAGTGACGACGTTGATCAGCGCGATACTCCGCCCGAAATGCACGGTCGCAGTTTTCCCATCGGCGCTGAGGCGCGGCCAGGAAAGTGGCGCCCCATTCAGGTTGAAATGCGTGATCTGCCGCTCGACACCGTTTTCCGAATAAAAAACCTCATAATGGTAGGCGGTATTGGGCGGATTGATTTGTTTAAGGTGGACGAACCGCCTGCAATCGGCAGCGCAAGACCTCGCACTGCCGTAATCACCGGGAATGGTTGGCGTCCAGTCTTTCGAATTGCTGTCAGCCGCCATCTGCGCCCGTGTGAAGGGCGCTTGCCGCCATTGGCCATCACGGCGCGCATAGACAATCGCCTTGACCTCCTCGAACGCGCCGCGCGGCGTATGGGGCGTCCATTGCGGTGCGCGGCACAAGAGCGGCAGCGTGATCTCGCTTCCATCCGCGGAAATGATTTGCGAGCTGACGGAGACACGACAGGTGAAATCCGTGCAGCCACCGATGGAGATCGGGTCGATCAACATGCATCCACTCAGGATCGTAAGCGATAGACAACCAAGTGGCAGCGCACGCCTGAACATGCTCAGCCCCTCCAGCATCGGCACGGCCAGCCTACGCGCTGTAGGGGCGGGTTTCCATCTGCATGGAAGCAGGAAGATAACTAAAACCGCACAACTAAATCGCAGCCGCAGCTTTTCGATACACCGCTACTGAAAGCGCCACCATCATCATCGCCAGAATGGTCGACTCCACACCATCGCCCATCGTCGCCACGAGCTTGAGGCGTAAAGAAAGCTCTGTCTTCATCAGATAAGCCGTCGCGCCGAGATGTAGAAGGTGAAGTGGAAATGCCAGCATCAGATACGCGCCAAACGCAGGCCCCATCAGCGGCACCATGCGGCGGAACAACGAGGACGGCGTCTCGCGTACACTGAGCGCGACACTCCAGGCCATGAACGGCAAGAGGATGAGCACGGATAGCACCGACGAAAAGGCCAATCCGGCATAAAGCCAAACAGGCGCGAGTGCTGTGCCACTGGCAAGGTTCGGGATCAAAGTGAAAAGCCGCGCCAGAAGCGCACCGACCGCGAGGCCAACAATCCCCCAGAAAGTACAAAAGAGAAGCCCGCGATCAAGGCCCCAAGGCTTTGCCCGGCTCTCCGCCATCACCCGCAAGGCGGCACAGCCAATCCAGCTCACACCTAACAAACGCACCAGCAGCGAAACGATCAGCAAGGGCGGAACGTGGCCGGGCTTGGGGTTTGCATAGACAAGGTCACATACATTCGTGGCAGCGGCCACCACCAGGAATATCGCCCAAATCGCGGGCATGGACCGGAAGGATTTCTTGAAAATCGCCCATGTCGACGCGCTGACAGACGCCATACCCAAAACCTCCCGCCTTCCGGTAGAAGATAGTGGCGCGATATGGGATTTCAACGGGAGGCGAGCGGGCCTGTTTTGCAAGCCCGCTCTGTGCATAAGAAATTAGAACGCGATATCGTTCACCGCGGCCGAGAGGCTTTCGGCGGAGAGGATGGTCACCATGCGGCCATCGAGGATCGCAATACCGTCGACATTGCGCTCGGCACTTTGGCCCATCACATCCGGCGGCGGCTGGATCTCAGATTCCGTGAGCGTAATGATATCGGAGACCGCATCCACCAGAATGCCGGTGGTGCGCTCACCTTCCGTGATCACGATGATGACGTTCTTGGCCGAGGCTTCGGTCATACCCAAACCAAGCTTAGCCTTCAGATCCATCACCGGCAGAACCGCGCCGCGCAGATTAATCACGCCGCGAATGTAATCAGGGACATGCGGCACGGCAGTGGTATCGGTCCAGCCGCGAATCTCGCGAATGGCCATGATGTTAGAGGCGAATTCCTGACCATTAGCCATGAAGGTGATGAACTGGCGGGTCTGGCCGCTGCGTTCGGTGTTTTCCATTTTTATACCTCCTCAGCCTTCAAAACTCGGCCCACTCATCTTTGGATGGCTTGGTGTCGAGCGCGACCGCAGCGGCGGCTTGGCCCCGGCGCCCCGCGGCACGCGGTGCCGGATTATGCGCGGGCAGAACGGCGCCACGGGCTTGCGGCGTGGTGCGCGGCCCGGCGATATTCGTCTTCGCCCCAACATTGAAGAAGGACATCAGCTCGTTGAGCGTGCGACCTTCCTGGGCGAGGCTGCGGGCAGCAGCAGTGGATTCCTCCACCATCGCGGCATTCTGCTGCGTGGAGCGGTCCATCTGCGTGACTGCGGCGTTGACCTGCTCGATACCGGTCGATTGCTGCTCGGCGGCTTGCGCCATCTCGCCAACCAGCGAGTTGATCTGCACCACCTGTTCGACAATGCGCTTCAAGGCTGTGCCGGACTCGCCGACGAACTTCACGCCCTGACCGACTTGATCGCTGGAGGTGTTGATCAGCCCCTTGATCTGCTTGGCCGCTTCCGAAGAGCGCTGCGCAAGCGCGCGCACTTCCGAGGCGACGACGGCAAAGCCCTTGCCTGCATCACCCGCGCGGGCCGCTTCGACGCCGGCGTTCAAAGCCAGAAGATTGGTCTGGAAGGCGATCTCATCGATCACGCCAATAATGTCGGTGATCTGCTTGGAGGACTGCGAAATTGCGTCCATCGCCTTGACGGCGGTTTCCACAACCTGGCCGCCGGTTTCGGCCACCTGTTTCGCGGTGGAGACGCTCTGCGAGGCTTCGCGCGCATTGGCAGCGGTCTTCTTCACCGTGGCGGTGATTTCTTCCAGCGCGGCAGCGGTTTCCTCGAGGCTGGCGGCCTGTTGTTCCGTGCGGCGCGACAGATCATCGGCAGCCTTGGAGATTTCATCCGAGCCGGTGGTGATCTGCGACGTGGTGGAGACCACGTTCGTCATCGTGTCCTGAAGGCGATCGAGGGCAAGATTGAAGTCTTCCTTCAGCTTGGCGAAAGACCCGCTCATGTCAGCGGTGACGCGATGGGTGAGATTGCCCTTGGCAAGCTGATCGAGACCTTCACCGATGCTCTTGATGGTCAGCTCGGTTTGCTGAGCCTGAACGAATTGGTCCACCACCACCGCAACATCGGTGAAGATAGAGAACATCAGGCTGCTGACATATTCACGGCGGCGGGGATCGTAAAGCGGCGCGTGATCGAGCAAGGAATTGACAAGACCCGCGGCCCAGTTGGGATAGACATTGGCGAGATAGTTGGTGAGATCGGTGCGGCCGCTGATCTCTTCGATGATCTTCGCCTGGACCTTGAAGTATTCGGAAGACAAATCGCCGGTGGCGACATGACGGAATTTCACGCGCTCGATCGCGAGCACATCCGGCGGCATCGCGGTGAGAGAGGAATCGGCAGCCCTATAGGCATCCAGCAGCGCTTTATCGACGCCACTGCCAACCCGGCGATGGACGATCTCGCCCACTTCGCGCCGCGCACTCGACCAGGACGGCAATTTTTCTTGCAAAGAACTCATCAGGCGCTCCCTATCTCCCCGTGGGCCACATTGGCCCGTTCGCTGCATCTGTTGCGTACATTGCAGACGACCGTACGGGCGGAGCATTATGGAAAGGCGTCTCAAACCCCGGCTGCAAAACAGCCGTAAACGTTTGATCTTACGCGCTTGCGCATCCTGCCGCTCGTTTGGCAGGCATACGTTAGAGATGTGTCCCTTGAAAATTAGTCAACGTGAATATACCGCATGTAACGGCTGAGCCGCATTTTAAGCGGTTTACCACCGTTTCTTGGAGCGAGATGCGCGAGACACGTACAAATACTTGGTCGGTATAAATACTAACGCTGATCTTTCGGCACCGTGACCACAAGACCGTCGAGCTCGGCGGTGACTTTGATCTGACAGGAGAGACGGCTCCGCGGTGTGACCTCTTGGGCGAAGTCGAGCATGGTCTCTTCCATCTCTTCCTTGGGCGGAAGTTTTCCTTTGAAGGCCGGATCGACATAGACATGGCAGGTGGCGCAAGCGCAGGCCCCGCCGCAATCGGCATCGATCCCCGCGACGTCGTTCTTCACGGCGGCTTCCATCACCGACCAGCCTTCGGGGGCCTCCACCTCGCGGCGCACGCCCTTGGCATCGATAAAAGTGACCTTCGCCATCACGCCACCACGTTCTTGATTGCGATAGAGGTATCGGCCAGACGCGCCACGTCGACCTTCACGCCCTCGCCGATGAGCTTGCGGCCCATGAGATATTCCGCCGGCTGGTTGACCGATTCTACCGCTGCGAGAATCCCGTCGCGCAAATGGAAGACAGAGAATTTGCGCGCCGCCGGATCGCCGCGCAGCACCACCTCGTCGCCCGGCTTGGTGAGCCCCGCGATCTGAAGCTTTAAATCATACTGGTCGGACCAGAACCACGGCACTTCGTTGTACGCCTTGGGCTTGCCGACCATAGCCAGTGCGGCGTGCTTGGCCTGATCGATGGCGTTCTGCACGCTTTCGAGCCGCATCCAATCGCCGTCGCGGTTCTCATGCCAGGTGCAATCGCCCGCCGCGAAGATCGCCGGGTCATTGGTGGCGCAAAACTTGTCGACCACGATGCCGTTCTTGCATTCGATCCCCGCATCGCGCGCGATTTCCATATTGGGCAACACGCCAATGCCAATGAGGACTAGATCGGCGGGATAAAGCTGGCCGCCCGCGCGTACGCCACTGACACTGCCCTCGCCTTCAAAGCCTTCCACGCCGGTGGAGGTGATGAGCTTCACGCCCGCCGCGCGATGAGCGCCCTCAAAGAAATCCGAAACCTGCTTGGAGACGGCCCGGGCCATCACCCGTTCCATTGCCTCGAAAACGGTGACATCAAGCCCATGCTTGGCGGCAACCGCGGCCACTTCCAGCCCGATAAAACCGCCGCCAATCACCACCAGCTTCTTGCCGGGATGGAAGGCGGTCTGCAGCGCGTCCACATCAGCGATGCTGCGCAAATAAAAGAGGCCGCCAAGCTCGGCGCCGGGGCACGGAATGGGGCGAATACGCGTGCCGGTGGCAATCAGGATCTGGCCGTAAGGCAGCACCCGCCCATCCGAGAGCGTGACGGTCTTGGCGGCGCGGTCGATCGCGGTGGCCGAGGCATTGAGGATGAGATTACAGCCCGCTTCCTCATAAAAACTATCCGACTTCAGAAACAGCCGGGCGCGCTCGAACTTGCCCATCAAATAGGCCTTGGACAGCGGCGGGCGCTGATAAGGCGCGTATGCCTCGTCGCCGATCATGGTGATCGGGCCTAAAAACCCTTCAGCGCGAAGGCTTATTACCGCTTGCGCGCCCGCTTGACCGGCGCCGATGATGATAATGGGGGGGATGTTTTCGTTGAGCATGGCGGTGGGGCTATCATGGTTGCCCCAGGGGCCGCAACAGATCCGCTAGGGTCGTTGAGGCGGCTGGGTACGAAGGCTACAACATTGGAAATGAAAGACGATTCGGAACGTTTCCGGCATTCTATCGCGCTTGAGAGCCTCGAAGATACCGCTCATCTGGGCGCGTTAATTGCGCGCGCACTGAAAAAAGGGAATACCCTGGCACTGCGCGGCGATCTTGGCGCGGGCAAAACCGCGCTGGCCCGCTCCATTCTGCAAGCCTTGGGTGTGACTGGCCCCATCGCCAGCCCGACCTTTACCCTGGTGCAAGCCTATGAGACGGCGCGCCTGCCTATTCGCCATTTCGACCTCTATCGCATCGAAGACCCGAGCGAACTCGAAGAACTCGGCCTGGATGAGGCCCTGAGCGAAGGTGCCGCCTTGATCGAATGGCCCGACCGGGCCGAGATGCCTGAGGACGCGATTAACCTCACTTTGACCATAACAGGCGCCCAATCGCGGCAGGCAGAGATCGACGCCCCTGCCGCCTGGGCCGCAATTTTCGCCGGCAAGGATTTCTGACGTGGCATTCAAGACATCTTCGTTTCTGAACGATGCAGGTTGGGGTCAGGCCGAGCGCGAGAAGCTGCCCGGCGATGCTTCCACGCGGCGCTATGAGCGGCTGTTCAAACCCGGCGCCAGCGCTTTGTTAATGATCCAGCCGCAAGGTGCCGAAACTCCGACCGCAGGCAAGGACGCCACTCCCGAAGAGCGCAAAGCGCTGGGCTATAACGCGGTGGCGCGACTTGCCGGTGCTGATTGCGGACGCTTCGTGGCGGCGGCGGAATATCTCTCCAGCCTTGGACTCTCGGCGCCGAAAATCTATGCTGCCGATCCGGCGCACGGGCTGGTGCTGCTTGAGGATCTGGGCGCCGACCTCTTCACGGATTCCTTGGCCAAGGGCGTTGCGGAAGCCGAGCTCTATAAAGGCGCCGCCGAGGTCCTCGCCAAGCTGCACGCGCAAGGCGCCCCTGCACAACTGCCGCCCGACAAAGATCTTTATGCCTATGACGAGACCGCGCTACTCGCGGAAGTCGATCTCTTGCCCGAGTGGTTCTTCCCTGTCGCGCTCAAGCGGCCCGCGACCGAGATGGAGCTTTCCGATTTTCGCGGTGCATGGCGTGAGGCCTTGACGCCCGTGCTTTCCGCACCCGCCTATTTCGTGCATCGCGACTTCCATGCGCAAAACCTGATGTGGCTGCCGGAACGTGAAGGCGCGGCACGCGTTGGGCTGATCGACTTCCAGGACGCGGTGGCGGGATCAGCAGCCTATGATGTCATTTCCTTGACAGAAGATGCCCGCCGCGATGTCTCGCCGGAAGCCTCGGCGCTGACGGTGTCGCATTACCTTAACAAAATGCGTGAACAAGGAACGCCGGTCGATGAAACGGCTTTCCGCTTGGAGATGGCCCTCTTCGCGGCCCAGCGCAACACCAAGATCGTCGGGATCTTCGCCCGGCTTTATCGCCGGGACGGCAAGCCGCGCTATCTCGACCTTCTGCCCAGAGTGTGGTCGTATTTGAGTGCCGATTTGAACCACCCTGCTCTTACAAAGCTGAAAGCGTGGTATGATCGGGCCATTCCGTTCGAGACGCGTGGTGTCCCGAACATTTAGGAGCTTGTGATGCGTTATCCTAAGCGCGCGATGATCATGGCGGCGGGTCTTGGCACCCGTATGCGTCCCCTGACGGAGACGCGGCCGAAGCCGCTGGTGCAGGTTCAAGGTAAGGCGCTGATCGATCATGCCATAGACCGGCTGAAAGATGCCGGCGTCACCACCTTCGTGGTCAATCTCTATTACAAGGGCGAGATGATCCGCGAGCATCTTGCTGGCCGCAAGGATGTGGAAATTCTCTACTCGGACGAAAGCGACGGGCTCTTGGGCACGGGCGGCGGCGTCTTGAAGGCGATGCAGCTTCTCGGCGATGAGCCCTTCTATGTCCACAACTCGGATTCCATCTGGGTCGAAGGCTATGGCAAGGCCCTGGAGCAGATGAAGGTGCAGTGGGATGCAGAGCGCATGGACGCCCTTCTCCTGATGGTGCCGCTGCTGAACTCCATCGGCTATGAAGGCCGTGGCGATTTCATGATGGATGGCGTCGGCCATCTTTCGCGCGTGCCGCCGGGACGTGTCTCACCTTTCGCTTATCCTGGCGTGCAGATCGTGCATCCCCGCCTGTTCGACAATCCGCCCGAAGGCGTGTTCTCGACCAATATCTTGTGGGATCGCTCCATCGAGAAAGAGCGTCTGTTCGGCGTCCGCATGGACGGCGTTTGGATTCATGTGGGCACGCCGCAAGCTGTGGCCGATGCCGAAGAATTTTTGAACGATCTTGCCCCAGCCGCCTGAACACCCACGCGCAAACGTCTTCACCATTCCGGCGAGTGCTGCCTTTTCCGAAGCGCTCGCCAAGGGGCTGGCCGAAAGGCTAAAGCCCGCAGCGGACAATCCCCTCGCGCTTGCTGATGTCACCATCTATTTGCCGACACAGCGCGCGGCGCGCAGCTTTCGGGAGATTTTCGCACGCCTCTGCGGCGGGGCAACGCTGCTGCCCGAGTTCCGCCCATTAGGCGAAGTCGACGAGGACGAGCTTTTATTCGCGACGGATAGCGAGGTATTGGATCTGCCGCCGCGCATTGCCCCTTTGCGCCAACGCTTGCTCCTCGCCACGCTGATCCGGCGCTGGAGCCATGCGCGCGATGGCGGCACCATGACCTTCGGCCAAGCGGTGGCGTTGTCGAAAAGCCTTGCCGGGGTGATGGACGAAGTCGAAACCCAAGGCGCCGATCTTGCCAAGCTGAAAGACCTTGCACCCGCCAATCTCGCCGAGCATTGGGCGGAGGTGCGGGAGTTTTTATCGCTGATCGACACCGCCTGGCCGGGATTGTTGGAAGCGGAAGGCGCAATCAATCCCGCCGCCCATCGCGATATGTCGATACGGGCGCTGGCGGCACGGCTGGAAAACCATCCCCCTGAGCGTTTCATTCTGGCGGCGGGTTCCACGGGCTCCATTCCCGCGACGGCGGAGCTTTTGCGCGTGATCGCGCATCTGCCGAAAGGCGCAGTGGTGTTGCCGGGGCTCGACCGCGAACTCGATGCCGAAAGCTGGGAGCGTTTGGAGCCCGGCCATCCTCAATATGGCATGAAGCAGCTCCTCACCCATATGGGGGTGCGGCGCGATCAGGTCGGCGATTGGATTGGCGATTGGATTACTGTGCGCGCGAATGCTGAACGCGAGCGGCTGCTGCGCGAAGTGCTGCGCCCTGCCCCGACCACCGATGCCTGGCGGGCGCTGGCCGAAAGCTTGAATCCGCCCAAATGCGAAGGCCTGTCGCTGTTCGAAGCCGCCGATCCCGGCGAAGAAGCCGAGGTGATCGCGCTGATGCTGCGCGAAGCCTTGGAGAGCAAGGACAAAACCGCGGCGCTGATCAGCCGTGATCGCGGCCTCGCAAGGCGGGTAACGGCGGCGCTGAAGCGCTGGGATATCGAGATCGACGATTCCGCGGGGCGGCCCCTCTCGCGCATGGCGGCGGGATCGTTTTTGCTGCTGCTGGCCGAAGCGGCCGATGAAGAGTTTTCTCCGGTGCCTTTGTTGGCACTGCTGAAGCATCCGCTCTGCACCATGGGCGATGAAGCCGGCGCCTTGCGCGAGATGGCGCGGCGGCTAGATAAGGCGCTGCGAGGGCCCCGGCCGGATGCAGGTCTTTCCGGCATTGCCAAGGCGCTGACGGAGAAATCCGAGAGCCTGCAAATCTGGTTTGCGAAACTGCGCGAGGTTCTGGCGCCGCTCGAAACCGTGCTGGCAAAACCGGAAGCCGAGCTTTCCGATATTCTGAATGCTCATATCGAAGCCGCCGATACGCTGGCGCCGGAAATTTGGGCAGGCACCGATGGTGTGGCGGCCTCGCGCTTTTTGACTGACCTTGCCTCCGCGGCCGCGAATTTGCCGGTAGTGGAAACCGGCTCCTATGCGCCGATGCTCCGTAGCCTGATGGATGAGGTGCCAGTGCGCCCTTCTTACGGCAAGCATCCGCGCCTCTTTATTCTCGGCCCCTTGGAAGCGCGTTTACAAAGCTTCGACCTTGTTATCCTGGGCGGGCTCAATGAAGGGGTGTGGCCGCAAGGCCCTGCCGATGATCCCTGGTTCTCACGCCCCATGCGCGCCACGCTGGGGCTGGAGCAGCCTGAACGCGCCATCGGTCTTTCCGCGCATGACTTTGCCGGACTTTCCGCCGCGCCACGCGTGGTGCTGACCCGTTCGGTAAAATCGGAAGGCACACCGATGGTGGCCTCGCGCTGGCTGCAACGCCTGACCCAGCTGACGCGCGGGCTGGGCATTGAAGGCGATCTCGCGCTCGACCCGAAATATCGCAGCTTTGCGACGGCGCTGAATGATCCCGGCTTGCCCGCGCCGGAACGCCCGCCCTATCCCAAACCGCCAGTGAAAGCACGGCCTCGCGAGATGAGCGTGACCGATGTGGAAAAATGGGTGCGCGACCCTTACGCCATCTATGCCAAGCGCGTGCTGGGGCTGAAAAAGCTTGATGCGCTGGATGCGGAGCTCGGGCCCCGCGAACGTGGGACGGCACTGCATGAAATCCTGGAACGCTTCATCGGCGAGCACCCCACTTTGCCGGTGAATGCGGAAGACGTGCTGGCGAAGATCACACAAGAGGTGCTGACCTCGCTGAAGCTGCCGCAAGCGACCCTCGCCTTGTGGCGTCCGCGTTTCCTGCGCGCCGCCGAATGGTTCCTGGGCGAAGAGCGCAAGCGCCGTGCAGAGATCGCTGAAAGCTATGTCGAGAAATATGGTGAGATCACATTCGATGCGCCGGGCGGGGATTTCACCCTGAAAGGCATCGCCGACCGCATCGACCGCTTGAACGATGGCAGCGCGGTGATTCTGGATTACAAGACCGGCGAACCGCCGAGCGGCAAACAGGTAAAGACGCATCTTTCGCCGCAAATGCCCCTGGAAGCAGCGATGCTGCGCGAAGGCGGCTTCAAGGATGTGCCCGCGATGACCGCGAGCGATCTCATTTATGTGCAGATCAGCGGCGCGGCCAAGGCGGGCGAATTCAAATCTGTCGGTGGCGATGCGGAACAATTGGCAGCCGAAGCACTGGAAAAGCTGAAAGGCCGCGTGCGCCTGTTCGATGATGAGAACATTGGGTATGCCGCGCGGGTGGCGCCGGTGCGCAAGGATGCGGACGGCGATTACGATCATCTGGCGCGGGTCAAGGAATGGTCGTCCAGCGGATGGGGCGAGGAATGAAGGCCGCTGAGCCCAACCTCTCCGCCTGGGTGGCCGCCAATGCCGGCGCGGGCAAGACCTATACCCTCGCGGCGCGCGTGACCCGGCTGCTGCTCGCAGGCGCGGCGCCGGAACGCATTCTGTGCCTCACCTATACCAAGGCGGCGGCGGCGGAGATGTTCGATCGGCTCTTCAAGCAGCTCGGCGAATGGTCGATGCTGTCGGATAGCGCGCTTGCCGAACGCATCGAGAAGATCGGTGCCGATCCGGGCAGCAAAGAAGATTTGCGTGCGGCGCGGCGGCTTTTCGCCAAAGCCTTGGAGACACCGGGCGGGCTGAAAATCCAGACCATCCATTCCTTCTGCCAATATGTGCTGTCGCGCTTTCCTTTGGAGGCCGGTGTACCCGCCTCCTTCAAGGTACTGGATGACCGCTCGGCG
The DNA here is from genome assembly GCF_011761565.1 of Rhizomicrobium palustre. Lineage (NCBI taxonomy): Bacteria > Pseudomonadati > Pseudomonadota > Alphaproteobacteria > Micropepsales > Micropepsaceae > Rhizomicrobium > Rhizomicrobium palustre. The sequence goes on from NZ_JAASRM010000001.1 coordinate 4,231,472, forward strand.
AGTGAATTGCTGGCGACGGCGCGGGCGCGGGTGTTCGAACGCGCGGCGCGTGATGCCGAGCTCAATGAGGCAGTCGTCTATTTGGCGACGCGGCTGTCGGATGCCAAGCTGCAGCAGATTTTGGACAGCGCGCTGACCGGTGACCGCGGCAAGCTCGATGCGTTTTTCGAGAAAGTGGGCAGCGAAAATTGGACGGCGCTGGTCCGCAAGGCCCATGGCGCAAGCGAGGACGACACGCCGGAAAGCCTTGCCAAGGAGTTCTGTGCCGGGCTGAAACGCGAAGAAGACAAGCTGAAAGCCGCCATCGCCTGGCTTTCAAGCGGCAGCAAGACCGATGGCGAACGCGGCGCGGCGCTGGCGGCCGCGAAAGAGCTGCTTGGCGAGATGGAGCAGTTCGATGGCATCTGCGCTGTGGTGCTGACCAAAGACGGCACGCTAAGGAAAGCTCTCGCCACCAAGAAGCTGATCGAAGCGCGGCCTGACCTTGCCGCCTGGCTGGGCACGCTGGGCGAAACCGTGCTCTCGACGCTGGAACGCCTCAACGCGGCCAAAGCTGCGATGCTGGCCGATGCGGCGCTGAAGATCATTTTCGAGGTGCGCGATGTCTATGCCGCCGAAAAGCGGGCGCGCAATTTCCTCGATTACGACGACCTCATCGTGCGCACCCATCGCCTGCTCAATCAGCATGGCGCGGCCTGGGTGCTTTATAAGCTCGACGAAGGTATCGACCATATCCTGATCGATGAGGCGCAGGATACTTCGGGCCTGCAATGGGACATCATCCAGAAGCTGACGGAAGAATTCTTCGCGGGTGAAGGCGTGGCGCGCGCACCGCGCACCCTTTTCGCTGTAGGCGACGAGAAGCAATCCATTTTCTCGTTTCAGGGCGCAGACCCCAGGCAGTTCGAGCGGCGGCGGGCGTTTTTTGCCAAGCGGGCGGAAGAAGGCCAGCGCGAATTCCTCTATCAGCCTTTGCAAGATTCCTGGCGCTCGGCACCGCAGATCTTGTCTTTCGTGGACCAGACCTTTGCCAGCGCGGAAGCGCGCGACGGGCTCACCTCTTCCGATACGCCGATCAAGCATAATCCGCTGAAGGATTTGAAAGGCTGCGTCGAGTTCTGGCCGCCGATTTCCGCAAGCGATGGCGCCGATCTCGATCCTTGGGATTTGCGCCCCGTGGATATGCAGCAAGAGTCGAGCCCGGTGGTGCAGCTTGCCGAGCAGATCGCAGGGCGCATAAGGCAGTGGCTGGACGATGGCGCGGCCCTGCCCGGCCATGACAAACCCATCTCGCCCGGCGATATCATGATCCTGTTGCCCAGGCGCGAGCCATTCGGCAGCGAGATCATCAAGCGGCTGAAAGAACATGGCGTACCGGTGGCGGGCGCCGACCGCATCGTGCTCACCGAACAGATCGCGGTGATGGATTTGATCGCCTATGGCCGCTTCGCGCTGTTGCCGGAAGACGATTTGAATTTGGCCGCGCTGTTGCGCTCGCCGCTGATCGGGATTTCCGAAAGCGAATTGTTTGAGCTAGCGCATGGGCGCAAAGGCACGTTGTGGGAGGCGCTTTCCGCCCGCAAAACCGATTTCCCGGAAGCCTATCAGCTTTTGTCGGACGCCCGCGCACGCGCCGATTATGCCCCGCCTTATGAATATTATGCCCATGCGCTGCTCGATGGCCGCCGCAAGCTTTTGAACCGGCTGGGGGTGGAAGCGCGCGACGCCATCGATGAATTCCTTTCGCTGGCGCTGCAATATGAAATGGCGGCAACGCCGAGCCTGGAAGGCTTCCTGCATTGGATGGAAACCGGCACCGAAGCGGTCAAGCGCGATATGGAGCGCGGGCGCGACGAGGTGCGGGTGATGACGGTGCATGGCGCCAAGGGGCTGGAAGCCGATATCGTCATCCTGCCCGACACCACCCGCCTGCCGACGGATTCGCCGGATCGCGGCAATCTTCTCTACACGGATGACGGCGTGCTCTTCCCGGTGCCCAAGGATGTGGCGCCCGCCCCGGTGCTCGCCGCCAAGGATGCGATCGTAGAGGCCGCGCTTAAAGAATACCGCCGCCTTCTGTATGTGGCGCTGACCCGCGCCCGCGAGCGGCTGATCGTCTGCGGTTTCGAGAACAAGAAAGGCACCAAGCCTGGCTCCTGGCATGATCTTGCTGGCCGCGCGGCAGAAGCCCTGGGCGTCGCCCGCGAAGACGGCGTGAAGATTTTTGGCGAATCCGCGCTGGTAAGCCTCGGCAAACAGGCCAAGGCCGCGCCCGATATCGTCACCCTGCCCGATTGGGCGCGCACATCCGCGAACGCCGAGCAGCCCGCGCCCTGGCTGATCCGCCCCTCGCAAGCCGCAGGCATGGACGAACCCGCCAGCCCCTCGCCGCTCGGGGCAGTATCCGGGGTGAAGCGCGGGCAACTGGTGCATACGCTTCTGGCGCGGCTGCCCGACATGCCGGAAGAACTGCGGCGGCAGGTAGCGCTGCAATTTCTCAGCGCGCGCGGTGTGGAAAATCCGGAACCCCTGGTGGCGCAAGTCCTAGCTGTGCTTGATAACCATATTTTTGGAATGGCTTTTGCGCCGGGCAGCCGGGCGGAAGTCTCGCTCGTCGCCGATTTGCCCGAGATTGGCCCCACAGCGCGGGTGCATGGCCGAGTCGACCGGCTGGCGGTCACCGGCGACGAAGTGCTCATCGTTGATTTCAAAACCGGTCGCCCGCTTGCCCAGGAACAAGACGTGCCGCGGCTTTATGCAACCCAGATGGCCCTCTATCGGGCCGCTGCAATGCGGATTTTCCCTGGAAAACGCATTTCCTGCTCGCTGGTCTGGACCGAGGGGCCGCTGCTTTTGCCACTCTCGCCCGGCTTCCTGGACGAAGAAACCGCCCGCATCCGTTCGCGCCTTGACCAAGAGGGGGGCGCTACCTAGATATAGCGGGCTGCTTCCGAGGATTTGCTATGTCTTCTCCTATCAAGGTGACCGACACCTCTTTTCAGACCGATGTCCTGAACGCCAATAAGCCGGTTCTGGTGGATTTCTGGGCGGAATGGTGCGGGCCTTGCCGGATGATCGCCCCTGCCCTGGACGAGCTGAGCGCCGAGCTGGGCGAAAAGATCACCGTCGCCAAGATCAACATCGATGAGAACCCCAACACGCCCCAGAAATATGGCGTGCGCGGCATCCCCACTATGATGATCTTCTCCCAGGGCCAGGTGGCCGCCACCAAAGTTGGCGCCCTGCCCAAGTCCAAGATCAAGGAATGGATCGAAGGCTCGATCTAGTTTTCCTTTCGAGATTATAGCGCAAGCGCCTCCTTCGTGGGGCGCTTTCGTGTTTTGGAGGGAATCCCGCTAAGCTTGGTGGCATGAGCCTTCCTCTTGTCCCCGGCCGGGAATGCGGGCCGTGCAATGTCTGTTGCACGCAGCCAGCCATCATCGACCCCGAGCTGAAAAAAGCGCCGGGCGTGTTGTGCAGCCATTGGGCGGCGGGCACCGGCTGCACCATTTACGAGGCCCGCTCGAAATCCTGCCGCGGTCACTTCTGCGCCTGGCGGCAGCTTCCCCAATTCGATGAGAGCTGGCGGCCCGACCATTCAAACATCTATGTCGAGATGAAGAGCGATCCGCCTGAGCACTATCGCCACGTCCTGCCGGATGCCGATTTCGGCTTCAAATTCACGCTTCTGGGCGATGTCGCGCCGGAGCGGATGAGCCAATTGATAGTAACTAGCGCCGCACTGATCCAAAACGACGTGCCGGTGATCCTGGCGCTGGCCGCCCCGCCCGGCCATCTCGGCTGCCATATCCTGCTTAATCCGGCACTGAAACCCCACGCGGAGCCTTGCGGAAAAGCTTTCACCGATGGCTTTACCAAGGCCATCATGGCGCTGTTCCAAATGCCGCCGGAAAAAATGGAGATGGACTAGCCCCTTTGTAGCGAGACCCAAGCTTCCGTCATGGTGCATGCCGCAAAGCGCTATGGGTCTAAACTAGTGCGGGAGTGCTAGAAAAAGCCTTTGATCAATACCTCAAGGAGCCTTCGCATGATCCGTTTCGCTGCGCTTGCTGCCACTGCCGTTCTGTTTACCAGCCCGGGCCTTGCCGCGACCGAGCTGAACCTGCCACCTTTTTCGGGCATCAATGTGCATGGCGGGGGCGAGGTGAAGCTGGTTTATGGGCCGCAGCAGCGCGTCACCGTGATCAAATCCGATCCCAAAACGGCGGAGATTACGGTCGTTGGCAACACGCTCAACCTGTCGCCCTGTACTGGCATGTGCTGGGGCCGCCATGATCTGGTGGTGGAAGTCACGACGCCACGTCTCGAAACGCTGAGCGTGCATGGCGGTGGCACGCTGACCACGCAGGGTGAATTCCCCAAGCAGCAACGCCTTCGCATTGACGTTCATGGCGGCGGCGAAGCCGATTTGCGCGGTATGCCGGTGGACGATATCTCTGCCGATGTGCATGGCGGTGGCGAATTACACGTCAAACCCATTCATGCGCTGAATGCCGAAGTGCATGGCGGTGGCGAAGTCACCTATGTCGGCCATCCCGCCATCCTCAATTCCCGCACCCATGGTGGCGGTTCCGTTAGCGGCGAATGAGGAGAATAGCCATGACACGCATCGCATCTTTGCTCGCTTCAGCCGCGCTTCTGACAGGCGCGAGCTTTGCCGGAACCGACCTCACCCTGCCCGCTTTCTCCGCCCTCAATATGCATGCGGGCGCACATGCCAAAGTGCATTACGGACCGCAGCAGAAAGTCACCGTGATCCGCGGCGATATGAAAGTGGCGCGCGTGGAAGTACGCGGCAATGTGCTGGACGCTTCAGCCTGCACGGGCTTCTGCCTTGGCCCCCATGAATTGGAGCTGGATATTGTCACGCCGCATCTCGATGCCATCACCGCCCATAGCGGCGGCGGGGTATCTGTGGATGGCGCCTATCCCAAGCAGAACCGGCTTGATGTCACGGCCCATAGCGGCGGCTCGGTGGAAGCGACTGCCATCGCCGCAGATTCGGTGGACGTGACCGCGCATTCCGGCGGCTCGGCGCATGTCAAAGCCCTGACGCAGCTAAAAGCACATGCCCATAGCGGCGGCTCCGTCCGCTATGAGGGCCATCCCGCTCAGATCGAGAACAACACAAATAGTGGCGGATCGGTGAGCGGCAACTAGCTGGAAGCCATGAACATCAAAAAGCCCCGCGGGTGATCCGGCGGGGCTTTTCTTTTTATGCTTTCTCCAGCGGATCGGGACCGTAATCGTTTTCGCCTTTGGTGCCGCGCAGGCAGTAAAGATCGATGAATATCCAAATATCGAGCGCAAACACGGCAAGGCTTGTACCCAGAACAGCCCAGGTCACAGCCGGAATTTTCGGCTCGGCGTAAATCCAGCTTCTGACAATTGGGCATTGCTGGGCCATCGAAACGACCAGAGGTGCGCCCCAATAGAGCAGCAGCCACCAAGCGCTCTTCGCGCGGTCATGCAAGCGTTTCACCATGACCGCAAGCGAGGCCCAGGTCAGCAGGACGAAAATCACCACAATGGCGGCAAGGCTGCCCCAAGCAAGGGGCGTGTCGAGATGCGGCCAAGGCAGCGCCAACCAATCGACATCACGCCGCACCGCAGTTTGTGCGGTGAACGCATCCCAAAAGCCGGTCCACTTGAAACCTTTAGCGGCAATGACGAAAGTAATGGCCTCCACCACCAAACTGATGAGGATGAAAAGCCAAATCTTGGCGCGGTTAATGCGCCCGGAAAACCCGAACAGGTAGTGCATGGCAATCCCCCGATAGCCCCGCGTAAGTATGGCGCGAATCCCAGGAGGCGGCCAGCGCTATGATTTGAAGCTTTTCTAAAGCTCAGCCGTTTTCGGTCAGGACATGGCCGGCGAGATAGAGCGAGCCGCAAATGAGAATACGTGCAGCTTCCTCTTCATCCATCCGCGACATGGCTGCAACCTGCAGCATGGCGTCTTCGACATCCTCGGCAGGCGAGGCTTCCAGACCGGCGGCGCGCACGCGGTCATAAAGCGCCCCGGCGCCAAGGCTGCCCGGCTCGCCCGGAATGGCGATGGTCACGACATGGCGCACCAGGCCGCGGAAATTGGCGAAATAGCCCGTGGCATCCTTATTCGCGAGCATGCCGGAAATGAGATAGAGCGGCTTGTCGGCCCGATCCTCAAGATCAGCCAACGCACGCGCTACCGCCGCCCCGCCATGGGGATTATGCCCGCCATCGAGCCAGACTTCGGCGCCCTGCGGCGCAAATTCAACCAGTGGCCCATGGGTGAGACGCTGCATGCGCGCAGGCCATTCCACCGTCCGCAGCCCCTTCTCCACCGCCGCATCGCTGACCCAATCGGATTGGCGCAGCGCGGCAATCGCGGTCGCCGCATTCTCGATCTGATGACGGCCAAAGAGCTTGGGCATGGGAAGATCGAGCAGCCCACCCATGTCCTGATAGACCATCCGGCCATGTTCCTGATGGGCGAAGAAATCCTGTCCGAAAGCCACCACAGGTGCGCCTAAGGAATCCGCACGGCGCACAATGACATCACGCGGCAGGTCTTCCTGTGCCCCGATGATCACCGGCACGCCTTTCTTGATGATACCCGCCTTCTCCGCTGCGATACCGGCGATATCGTTGCCGAGGAATTCAGCGTGATCGAGGCCAATTGGTGTGATCACCGCGGCGCGCGGCTTCTCGATCACATTGGTGGCGTCATATTTGCCACCGAGACCGACCTCCAGGATCACCGCGTCGGCCTTATGGCGCGAAAAGGCGAGCATGGCCGCCGCCGTGGTGATCTCGAAAAAGGTGATGGGTTGCCCGCCATTCACCTCTTCGCACTCCTCCAGCAAAGCGGCGAGTTCGGATTCGGTGATGAGTTCGCCCGCCAGACGGATTCGCTCGTGAAAGCGCACCAGATGCGGCGAGGAATAGACATGCACTTTCAGACCTTGGGCTTCCAGCATCGCGCGCATGAAGGCGCAAGTGGAGCCCTTGCCGTTGGTGCCCGCGACATGGATCACGGGCGGCAGCTTTTTCTCCGGATGGCCGAGGGCCGCCAGAAGCCGCTGCACGCGATCCAGCACAAGATCGATCTTCTTGGGATGCAGCGCGAGCAGCCGCTCGAGAACGATGTCGCTGCCCGCTATCACGCCCCGGAAACCCGCGCTGCGCTGCCCGCGATCACCCGAGGGGCCAGCGGCAGGACGTTATGCGGCTTGTTCTTCTTCATCAGGAGATGGAGCACGCGCGAGAGCGTGGCGCGCATTTCCTGGCGATGCACCACCATATCCACCTGGCCATGGGCCATGAGATATTCGGCGCGCTGATAGCCTTCCGGCAATTGCTCGCGCACAGCATTGGCAGTGACGCGCTGGCCAGCAAAGCCGATGAGCGCACCAGGTTCCGCGATATGGATATCGCCCAGCATGGCATAGGAGGCCGAAACGCCGCCCGTGGTGGGATCGGTGAGGACCACGATATACGGCAGGTTGGCATCGCGCAGCATGTCCACCGCGATGGTCACGCGTGGCATCTGCATCAGCGAGAGCACGCCTTCCTGCATGCGTGCGCCGCCCGAAGCCACATAAAGGATATAGGGACGCCCCTCATCCACCGCTGCCTGCATCGAAAGGACCAGGGACTCGCCCACGCCCATGCCGAGCGAACCGCCCATAAAATCGAAATTCTGCACCGCCACCATCACCGGCAGGCTGTCCAGAAGACCGCGCGCGGCGGAGAGAGCATCAATGCGGCCGGTCTTAGAGCGGGCATCGCGCAGACGGTCGGCATAACGCTTCTCATCGCGGAAACGGAGCGGATCGGCAGCCACTTCCGGCGGGATCAGCTCTTCAAAGGTGCCGTTATCGAAGGTCTGAGCGAAACGCTCCGCCGCGCCGATGCGCATATGGTGGCCGCATTGCGGGCAGACAAACAGCGCCGCCGCCAGATCGCGATGGAAAATCATCTCGCCGCAAGCGGGACATTTCTTCCAAAGGTTATCGGGCGTGGAGGATTTGTCGCCACCGATCAGGCTTTTGATACGGGGACGAACGAAATTGGTGAGCCAGTTCATGGAGCCAATCCTATCACGTTTTAAGAGCGGGCGGTATGCACGGCATGGGCGAGTTCGGCGCAGTAGGACACCACATCCTCCAGCCCTGCTCCGCCTGCGATGCGGTCCACAATCGCCGAGCCGACCACCGCGGCATCCGCGAAAGTGGCAACAGCGCGCGCATTTTCCGGGGTTTTAATGCCAAAGCCGACCGCGCAAGGAAGATCGGTAGACGCTTTCAGGCGGGCGATGGCGGTTTTCACAGCGTCTTCAGCGAAACTCTTGGTGCCGGTGACGCCGGTGATCGAGACATAATAGAGAAAGCCGCCTGCGCCATTCAGAATGGTCTTGAGACGGGCGTCGTTACTGGTCGGCGTCGCGAGACGCACAATATCGACGCCATGCGAATTGGCAGGGAGACGCAGCACATCATCTTCTTCCGGCGGTAGATCGACGGTGATGAGGCCATCGACGCCTGCTTCCGCCGCATCTTTGGCAAAACGCGCGGTGCCGTATTTGTGGATGGGGTTGTAATAGCCCATCAGCACCAGCGGCGTTTTCTTGTTCGTCTTGCGGAAACCACGCACCAGCTCCAGCACCTTGGCGAGGCTCATGCCGGATTGCAGTGCGCGCAAGGAGGCGGCCTGAATGGCCGGGCCATCGGCCATGGGATCAGAGAACGGCACGCCGAGTTCGATCACATCGGCGCCCGCTTCCGGCAAACGCTCGAGCAGAGCAGCCGTCATGGCGCCATCACGGTCACCCGCGGTGATGAAAGGAATGAAGGCGGCGCGGTTTTCCGCACGCAGCTCCGCGAAACGGGCTTGAAGACGGCTCATAGATTTTCCCCCAGCACGTTCGCCACCGTGTTCGCATCCTTGTCGCCACGGCCCGAGAGGCAGGCAACGATGATCTTATCCTTCGGCATGGTCTTGGCGACGCGCATGACATGGGCGAGCGCATGCGAGGATTCCAGCGCCGGAATGATGCCTTCGAGCTTGGAGAGCGCGATGAAAGCGTCAATGGCTTCGTTATCGGTGGCCGAGAAATACTTCACCCGGCCAGTATCGCGCAGCCAGCTATGTTCGGGGCCAACGCCGGGATAATCGAGGCCGGCCGAAATGGAATGGGCCTCGATGATCTGGCCGTCGTCATCCTGCAGAAGATAGGAGCGCTGACCATGCAACACGCCGGGCACGCCCTTGGTGAGGGTGGCGGCGTGATGGGGCGTGTCGACGCCCTTGCCTGCCGCTTCGACGCCATGGATTTCGACATCGGCATCATCGAGGAAAGGATGGAACATGCCGATGGCATTGGAGCCGCCGCCGACGCAAGCCGTCACGAGATCGGGCAAGCGGCCCTCACGTTCCACCATCTGGCGGCGGGTTTCTTCGCCAATCACGGCCTGGAAATCGCGCACCATCCCCGGATAGGGATGCGGGCCCGCGGCGGTGCCAATCATGTAGAAAGTGTCGTCGACATTGGCGACCCAATCGCGCATCGCCTCGTTCATGGCGTCTTTCAGCGTTTTGGAGCCGCTGGAGACCGCGCGCACCTCGGCGCCCAAGAGCTTCATGCGGAAGACGTTCGGCTTTTGCCGCTCCACATCCACCGCGCCCATATAAACGATGCAGGGAAAGCCGAAGCGGGCCGAGACGGTTGCCGCTGCGACGCCATGCATGCCTGCGCCGGTTTCCGCGATGATGCGGGTCTTGCCCATACGCCGAGCAAGCAGGATCTGGCCCAGGCAGTTGTTCACCTTATGCGCGCCGGTGTGGTTGAGGTCCTCGCGCTTGAGATAGATTTTCGCGCCGCCGCAATGAGCGGTGAGACGCTCGGCGAAATAGAGCGCGCTTTCGCGGCCGACATAATGCTTCAGAAGCCCATTGAGTTCGGCATGAAAGGCAGGATCGGCTTTGGCCTCTTCATAGGCCTTTTCCAGATCGTGGATCAGCGGCATCAGGGTTTCGGACACAAAGCGCCCGCCATAAGCGCCGAAATGGCCGCTCTCATCAGGCCCGGTGCGGTAAGAATTGGGCGTCGTCACGAGCGCGCCTCCTCAAGATCAAGTTTAGGGTTGCGAGCAGCGGAAAGAAATTCTGCGATCAGATGAGTGTCTTTCACCCCTGGCGCAGTCTCCACCCCCGATGAGACATCAACGCCGGGGGCGCCGGAAAGGATCACGGCCCGGCCGACATTTGCAGGCGACAAACCGCCCGCCAGAAGCCAAGGGCGCGGGAAAGCGCGGCCCTTCAGAAGCTGCCAATCGAAAGCGACGCCATGCCCGCCGGGACGAAGCCCTTCAGGCGCTTTGGCATCGAAGAGGAAGAGATCAGCGATATCGGTGAAGGCGGCGACCGGCGCGAAATCGGCGGCGCTCGCAATCGGGAAGGCCTTGATCAGCTGCACGCCGAAACGGGATTTGAGGGCAGCGGCGCGTTCGGGTGTTTCGCGACCATGGAGCTGAAGGAAATCCGGGCGAACAGCGGCGAGCGCGCCCGCGATCATTTCGTCATCGGCATCGGCGATAAGCGTGACGAGCTGCACCCGCCCACGCAAATGGTCGGCGAGGGAACGGGCCGCTTCGAAGGAGAGATGGCGCGGGGATTTGGGATGGAAGACCAGCCCAACCATATCGGCACCCGCGCGCACCGCCGCATCGGCAGAGTCGCTGGCGTTAACGCCGCATATTTTCACCAGAAGCGCCATAAGGCGCCGCTTATCGCCGTCAGGGCAGCGGAAATCAAGCGAGGGGGCGGTTTGTTGTTAAATAATTGAGCTAAAAAGCCTTTCACCAAAGGAGCTGGGTCATCACCCTGCCCCCCAGGCCCGAGAAAGTGAGGTTCTGAACCTCAATTTTCAGGCTTAAAGCCCCAACTCCTCCATGATCGCCTGGGCTGCGGCGGCGGGGTCCGCAGCGCCCGTGATCGGGCGACCGATAACCAGGATGTCAGCGCCGGCAGCGCGGGCTTCAGCGGGCGTCATCACCCGCTTCTGGTCGCCAATCGCGGCACCTGCCGGACGGATGCCCGGCACGATGGTGAGGAAATCCGGCCCCGCCACCTCGCGCACCATGGCAAGTTCATGGGCGCTGCACACCACACCATCAAGGCCGCTCTTTTTGACGAGGGCGGCGAGACGCGCCACCTGCGCCTTGGCCGGGCCTTTCTGGCCGGTGGCGTCTAGCGCTGCTTCGTCCATCGAGGTCAGCACCGTAACGGCGATCAGTTTGGGGCGCGGATTGAAGGGGGCGATAGCCTCTACCGCGGCGCGCATCATCGCCTCACCACCCGAAGCGTGGACGTTGAAGATCGACACGCCGAGACCGGCGATCGCTTTGGCCGCGCCCGCGACCGTGTTCGGAATGTCGTGGAATTTCACGTCGGCGAAAACCGGCAGGCCGAGACCCGACATCGCCTTCACCCCATCAGGGCCGAGCGCCGAGATGAATTCGAGCCCCACCTTCAAACCACCGACATAGGGCTTCACGCTTTCCGCGAGCTCCAAAGCGCGGGGCAGATCGGGCGTATCGAGCGCGACGAAAACAGGATTTGGAAAGCGCATCAAACACCTCTGGCGAGTCGCTGAGAAATCGGATGAGCTTTACGGGTTTTGGTCGCGAAAATCGAGCCTTACGAGTCGCATTTCGGGGCAAGCAGCAACATTAACAACCCACAGAAATAATTGCTGCGAAGGGGCCAAATGGCCTTGCCGATGCTGCGTGGATGGCTTGATGCGCGCAGCCTCTTCGTGATGCAGCGGCAAAATGTGAAAGCTGTCTGCGCGACGAGAGTCGCAAAGAAAAGCAATCAGATTGGTCCCCACCCTCTCGACAATTTTGTGCATGAATTTTGCCGTGAAGGCAAGAGCGCTGATCTGTGCGCGGATGAATTTCGAATCGCTGAAGCGCTGTTGAGGAATCGGATGAAGTCGGTTCTTGCGAACCGCGAGAAGTTGAAAAACGAGGGGCAAGCCGCAACATTGGGGAGCGCGTAGTTTTGTCTGTGTGCGACTCTTTACGGACGCGCATTGCAGGTCAGGTACACCCATGCACAAGCTGGGAAAGCCCACAAAAGGCACTCTTTCCACCAGGAAATTTCAGCTTAAAGCGCCCGCAAATTCTTGCTTTCTTAAGCCTTACCTGGATGAGAAAACGCCCGAAACTCCTCAGATTTCACATGAGGAGAAAAGGAATCGGGCGTTACGCTTGTGGATAACAAAATCACAAGACATCTGCGCGACAAAGCACAGGTTAATCGTGTGTATAACAAATTATCCGGGCACGGAAAATGTGCCCGGCCCCGGCACAAATCCGTTTCGCCACCGCGCGCACCGGATCACGCCCCGCCGCGACATCCTCTCGCGTGGGGGCGATGAAGACATCCGGCGCGAGCCCCGCATCCGGTTCGTCGCTGTCGGGGAAATAGCCAATCAGTGGCAGGTCCACTTCGAAGCCTGTCTCGGGCAATTTGAGGAAGAAAAAACAGCCGCCGTTGATGCCGCGCCGGTTACCGCCCGTGGGCGCCCCAACCAGCGTCGCGCGCGCCGACCGCTTCACCAGCTCAGCAAACTGGAAAGTGGCGGAAGAACAAATCGGCCCGATCAGCACCGCAACGTTTCCGGCGAAGCGAGGGCCAACAGGCAGCACTTCCCCACCCTCGCGCGCGCCAAGATCGAAATAGCTGGGGCGATCGGCTACGGGCGGCGCGCCAACCCCAAGCCTGTTGAAGGACAGGTCCCAGGTATCGAGCAGAGGGCGCAATGAAGGTGGAGTTTCGCGAAAGCGCACCAGACGGCGCCCGGGCGGGGGCGAAATGGGGCGATCCGTGAGGCGGGCGAGCAAGACATTGCCGCAATCAATCCCGCCCTCGTTTTCGCGAAGGTCGATCACCAGCCCTAGGGCTTTCGCAGCGATGAGCTGGTCGGCTACGCCATTGAGAAAGCCGCGCCAGTCCCATTTGGCGTCGTAAAGCGACCAATCAGGCATGGTGAGAAGGCCGGTGCAGTCCTCCAACGCAAAGCGCCAGCCATATTGCGGGTCTTGAGCCGCAGCTGTGCCGCGTTTGCCCTCTTCCGCTAGGACGAGGGAAGCGGATTTGCGCCGATTATCTGGTGTGCGGACGACCAGCTCCACCTTGCCGGGCGTTTTGGTGGGATGAAGCAAGGGACGGAGGACATCGAAGGCGGCAAAGCGGTCGCCACGATGGAGTTCGAGCTGGGCAAGGCGCTTGGCATCGTTATGGCCATCCGCGCGGGTGAGCGGCAGCATCTCCGAGAGGAGCTGCGCGACCGCGATGCCATCGATTTCCAGGATTTCGCTCCCGCGCGGCAGACCGCTTTCCAAGGGATCGGTGATGACCATCCGCCCTTGCAGGAAAATGGCGCAGAATGGTAGCCGATCGGCGCGCCCTAAAAGCTCCCGCTGCATAGTGCGGCGCTGATTGGCAGGGTTGGGGAAGGTATGGCCGCAGCGGATCGCCGCCGTCAGCCGCGCCAGCATGAGATAGACCTCCGCTGGGCTGCGCTCGCGGTTTGCCCAGGCGATTTCGCGATCAATCAGGCGGTCGAATTCCCCTGGGGCCAAATAGCGGGTCAACCCAGGATGCAAGGCGCCATAGGCTTCGCGGATGATCTGGAGGTCCCCTGCGATGGCTCTGGGGGAGACGTGATCCGGCAAGCCCTGGACGGGCTCAGCGGCAGCAGGAAGGGCGCTGAGGGTTGAGAGCGCGGCAGCCCCAGTCAGGACACGGCGGCGGTTGAGAGGCATGGCATCACTCCGGCGGAAACAGGATGAGCCAATCCGGTTTTCAGGGCTGCGGGCGCCTCAATTCCCCAGGCAAAGGCGCTGATGTGCCGTTTGCGACGCGATACTCCGATGGGGTCACGCCAAAGCGGGCCTTGAAGGCGCGGTTGAAGCTGGCCTTGGAGCCGAACCCCGCCTCCAGCGCGAGGACGAGAAGATCGCGGTCATCGCCGCCGCGGATACGCGCCGCCACCGCCTCGGCCCGAAGCCGCGCCAGTATGGCGGTGAAGCCTCCCTCCGCCGCGTTGAGGCCGCGTGAGAGGCTGGTGGTATTGGTGGCGAGGCGGCGCGCTAAGCCTTCCAGATCAAGCCCCTCCTCCCGCCACCAGTCTTCAGCCTGAAGCCGCGCGATCCAGACACGGCCCTCAGCGGCCCAATTGCGCTCTTGGGCTTCCTCGATCACCGGTCGGGGCCGATGAGCGCCGCGCCAGCCGTCCAGCCCAATCCAAAGCCCCAGCACCCCCAGCGCGATATAATAGGCAAAGAGGTCGAAATAGGTGACGGGGGCGACAAGCTCATCCCAAAGGTCATATCCCGCCCTGGCGGCGACCAGCAGGCCCAACGCCACCACGGGCGCGCGGAGCAGCCGGGCGGGTGACGGATCGCGCCGCCGCCCCTTCAGCCAGCCCTCATAGCGGCGCAGCCTGCGGGCGCTGGCGAGCGCGTAGCCCGCCATCGAAACCAACACCCCGAAGGAGGTCAGCGGGTTTAGATAGGGCTCCTGCACGGCGCCATCGAACCAGGTCTTTGTGGCGACCGGCCAGGGAAAGACCGCAGCGAGCTGGAAGAATTGCAGCGCGGGCACGATCCAATGGCGCCGCGCGATGGGACGATCCTCAGCAAGCGCGGTGACATAGCCATAGAGGCAAGGCCCCAGCGCCAAGGGAATGGCGAAAGGCGCGAAGCTGAGCCAAGGCCAGACGTCATAGGCCCCGGCGTAGCCGATCACGAAAGGCGTTAGCATCCCGGCAGTGACACACAACGCCGCCGCCAGAAGGCGGTTGGCGCGCTTATTCTCTGAACTGCGAAGAAGCAAAATGGCGAGCGCGAGAAGCTCAAACGCCAGCACGAGCAGCAACATGCTCCAAGACCCGATGCGAAAGGTTTCCTTCATCCGAAACCTCGCGACCGGTGCTGCCGCCTAAACTTAGCCGTTGACCGTGCCGCTCAGATTGAGGCGCTCGCGCAGCTCTTTGCCGGTACGGAAGAACGGCGCCCGCTTCTCATCCACTTCCACCGGCTCGCCCGTACGCGGATTGCGGCCCATGCGAGCGGGACGGACCTTGACGGAGAACGCCCCGAAACCGCGCAGCTCAACGCGATGGCCGTCCGCCAGCGCCTTGGTTATCTGGTCCAGAACGGTCGAGACGATCCGTTCCACATCGCGATGGTAGAGGTGCGGATAGCGCGCCGTCAGACGTGCAACCAGTTCGGATTTGATCATCCCCTTGCCCCTGACAGGAAAGGCCAGACGTGCTTCGCCTGGAACCGTTCCAGCACGGGTTAACCTACTGACAGCAAAGCCCGCCCGTCAACTGGAAGCCCCTGAAATCGCAGAGATTTTGGAGGGTGTGACGAATTTCCCCCCAGATTCGCATGAAATTTGGCCACCCTGAATGCGGGAATCGGCCTCCGTCGGGGCAATTTCGCACCGCTTTACCCCCTCAGCCTGCAACAATCTCCACACTGGTGATGTCCCGATTCGCGAGGAGGCACGCCCGCAGCAAGCGCTCTGCTGCGGGCGTCCTTTGTTTTCAGACCTCCTCGGCCTCGACGGCTGTGAAGCTCACCCGCACCGAGCGGTTGCCAAAGCGCGGATGGGTGGCGGTGAGCACCGCCTCGCCTGCTTTGTCGATGGCCTTCACCCAAACAGCCCCTACCCCGCCATATAGGGCGAAGGGGTTGTCGCCGATGAGCTCCGCAGGGCCTTCAAGTTTGAAGATGATGGGATCGTTGGCAAAGGGGCGGACATTGCCGAACTCGTCAGTAACGCGCACCACCACGCGGGTGACATCTGCCCCGTCGGCTAGAAGCGCGGTCTCGTCGGCCACAAGTTCAAAGGCGCGATCAGCACCGCGGCCCGAGATCTGGCGCGTCACCTTCAGCTGGCCGCCGATATAGCCCTCGACCTTGAGATCTCCCCAATTCCAGCCGAGCGCCTTATCGATGTCGACCGAGAACGGCGCGTATTTCAGATGCGGGAACTGCGCGCGGTCAGGATCAACCTCGGCAAAAAGCTTCCAGCCTTCCTTGCGCAAAAGGTAGAGCTTCAAGTGATCGCAATTGGACGCAAACATGGCGGTCTTCAGATGCTCGTTGCTGTCGCCGATGGCCCAATGGAAGGCCGGTTCCAGCACGATCTCTTTTTCCGGAGAGATTTGCGATTTGTAGAAACCCGCTGCCGGCTTGGGCAGGCGGAAGATGTCCATCACACCATGATAGCAGATGCGGTCGCCCGAACCGAAATCGCTGTGGGTAGCATAATCGAAGGCGCACCAGCCGATGGCACCGGAATATTGCTGGTTCGAGCCCTGGATATCGTGCATGCGGGCGTGACGAATGAAATGCTCCAGATGCCGTTCGTTGTTGTCGATGGACTTGGTCGGGAACATGTGGCCGCAGAATTCGGTGTTGAGATAACGGGTATGGCGCGGCGGGCGCAGCGGCCAGCCGAAATCATTCATGGTGAAGACGTCTTCGAGGAACTCTGAATCATAAAGGTAACGGATACCGCCGGTCTGGCGCGAGGTGTCGAGCTTATGGGCCAGCGCATTGGTGCGGGTGTAAAAGTCGTGATCGTCCTTGGATTCATTGATGCGCACGCCCCACAGGATGATCGACGGATGGTTCCAATCGCGCGTGATCATGCGCTCCACGTTGTCGACCGCGATGTCCTTCCAGGCCGCGTCACCGATATGCTGCCAGCCGGGAATTTCCTCCAGCACCAGCAAGCCAAGCTCGTCGCAAGCATCCAGGAAGTGACGCGATTGGGGGTAATGGCTGGTACGCACCAGATTGAGGTGAAGCTCGTTCTTCAAAATCCAGGCGTCGCGGCGCTGCTCGCGCTTGGGCATGGCCTGACCCACAAAGGGGAAAGTCTGGTGGCGGTTAAGGCCGCGCAGCTTGATCGGCTTGCCGTTGAGCTCGAAGCCATGCTCGGTGAATTCGGCATGGCGGAAGCCGAAGCGGCGGCTATCTTCATCGGCCACGGCGCCGTTCTCGATCAGGCGCACGCGCACGCTGTAGAGCTTGGGATTGTCGATATCCCAGAGCTTGAGTTTGGGCAGGCTGGCGAAGGAGACCACAGTTTCCTTGCCCGCAACTTGAGCTGTGGTTTTGGCGATGGTTTTGCCGCCATCTTCCAACACGACTTCGAGCTGCTGGCCAGCATGGCCCTCTTCCACATAGCACAGAACATCCAACGCAGGCTTCTGCAGCACATGCTTCGGACGGGCGAAGACATTGGCGATGAAGCTCTTCGGGACAATGCGTAAGTTCACCTCGCGATAAAGACCGCCGAAGGTGAGATAATCGATCTGATTGCCGAAGGGCGGGATATCGGCGCGCTCGGTGGAATCCACATCCAGGGCCAAAAGGTTTTCGCCCTCGAAGCTGACATGGTCGGTAAGCTCGAAGGAGAACGGGGTATAGCCCCCCTTGTATTCGCCAAGCTTCTTGCCGTTGAGATAGACGGTGGTGGCCGTCATCGCGCCTTCGAAATCGACAAAGATGCGCTTGCCCTTGGCACTCGCGGGCAAGCGGAATTTGCGGCGATAAAGCGAGACGAACTCGTATTCCTTATCGTCGAAATTGTGCCAGGGCAGCATCTTGTTGGTGTGCGGCACGGTCACCTTGGCCATGGCGCTGTCGTCAAAGCCCGGCTCGTGGCCTCCGCTGGGCACGGACGGCAAGAACCGCCAGCCGCGGTTCATGGGCAGGATGCGGCCCTTCGGCGCCTGAAGCGGCCCTGTGGCCGCCGCAAAGGCCTGCGCGCCCAGCGCCATCCCCGCCATTACCGTTCCAGTCGTCTTCATGAAATCCCGCCGATCCATGCGCATTCTCCCAATCGGCTCCACAGAGCCGTTCTAATTTATATGATAAAAATAAAGGGAATTTGCCGTGGGAGCAATCGAGCAGAGCGCACCGCCAGACAAGAATGTGTGAGCGGGGACCAACAAAAATGCGCCCCCCGAAGGAGGCGCAGGTGAGGAGGGTATCGGGCTTTGTAAGCCCAGAGAGCGCCCCGCTTCAGGGCTTAGGCCCTTGCGGGATCACTCCGGGGCGCACTGCCCGGCTGCCGCAATCTGCAACCGGGCTAGCATGCTCTAGGTTTAGAAGTTGGCGCGCAGGCCGACCATGTAACGACGGCCCGTCGCCAAATAGGAAACCCACTGATTGGAATAGCGCCCAACCGATTGGGTTTTGGCATTGAGAAGGTTATTGCCATCGAGCATCAGGCTGAAGTTCTCGGTGATGTCGTAGCTGATCTGACCATCGAGATAGCCCGTGCTCTTGATAAAGAGCGGCTCGTTGCCATACCCGGCATGAGCCTTGGAAAGGTACTTGTTGCGGTGGGTATAAGCCGCGCGGATACCCAGGGGGCCCTTTTCGTAGAACAGCGTCAGGTTCTGCGAGTTGCCCACCCCTTCCAGCGCAAAGCTCTTGGTGACGTCAGCATTGTTCTGCGCCAGCGTGGCCGGGCTAGCGACGAGCGTGATGTTCGCCGTCAGACCAAGACCATCGAACGGTTCCGGCAGCCAGACGAAGTTGTGCTGATAAGCCAGTTCCAGGCCGCGCACCGTGGCGCTGCCCGTATTATGCGGCCGGTACACGCTGAAGGTAGCTTTACCGCCCGCGAATTCGGGGATGTTGCCCGCATTCTTGATCGGGAAGACTTCGTTCTCGTTGCTGCCAACGATGAAGTCGTCGATCTCTTTCTGATACACAGAAAGCGAGAGGTAGCCGTTCTTCTGATAATACCATTCCAAGCCGAGATCGAAGTTGGTCGAGCGATAAGGCTTCAGATTGGGATTACCGTCGCTGGCCGTCAGCGTCCCATGGCGCAGCGTGCCATAATTGAGGCTAGGCTGCATATCCCACAGATACGGACGAGTGAGCGATTGGGACACCGCGCCTCTGGCCACAAGTTCATCGGTCAGATTGAGCCGGACGTTCATCGACGGGAGCAGATTGTCATAATCGTGATGGGCGACCACGCGAATAGCTGCACCCGTATCCGAGGTGCCGCCAGGCGCTGCCGGATCGACATAGACAGGCGTGAAGATCGTGATGTCGTTGCCCGAGGGCAGCAAATCCAGCAAGGTCTTCTGCTTGCCGACAATCATGTCGTGGGTGTGTTCCCAACGGACACCGGCATCGATGTTATATGGCAAGCCGCGGAAGGTGCCGTCGAGCGTGGCGCTGATATAGCCACCATACACCTCTTCACGCACCATCGATTCACCGCCCGAAGACGGCCGCGAAACGAGGTAATTCGAGGCGCGATTCAAAAATGATTTCGCATTCGCCGGATTATAGTTCGGGCTCGCCGGGTTGTTCCAATTCATATAATCCGAAAGCCAGGCCGCATTGGCTTTGACATAAGCCGGATCATAGGTCTTCGGGTTATTGATGTCGGCGGCCCCGGCCACAGCCTTGGACGCGACCCCGCGCAGATAATTGAGATACTCGTTGGGGTCGTAGGTCAGCCATTGGGTCGGATAATTGCCCTTGCCCACGAAATTGTCGCCAGCATTGAAGACATGCATCAGGCTGGAGGGAATGTCCGCGGTATAGCCACCAAAGAGGTTCTGCTCCAAAGTGTCCATGCCGTGGCTTTGCTTGTTCTCACGCCAGTAGATGGCACCGAATTTCACATCGGTCAGCACGCCGAGACCGGCGTTCCAAACACCATCGAATTTGACCTGCGAGGTAACATCGCGGGACTGCCCGCCACCGTTGCCGTACCAGGTCGAATGGGCCTTGTTGATGTCGGTATTGCTGAAATCGTTCTGGCCGAACGTGCCATCAGCGCCCTGCACCGTGACATTGGGAATGCCAGAGCCGGTGTTGACGTATTGGGCGATGCTGTGATGCCCGATGACGAGGAAGCCGCCAGGGCCATCGGTCCGGTACGCGGCTGAGTTGGAGGCATCAAGGCGAAGATCAATCGGCAGGCCGCCGACATTCTTCCATTTCGCATTGAAGCCAGTCTGCTGGGTCACCGTCGGCGAACCGCCGAAATTGACGACATAGTCGGTGGACTCGCTGTTGTCGGTCGTCATGCCGGTCACGGTCTTATTGGCGCCGAGCGTCAAAGCCGTGACGTTGCTCTGCGTGAACCAATGCGACAACTGGCGGAACATGTTCTTGTCGTTATAGCGGTTCCAGATCGCATCGACCGTCAAGACGAGATCGTCGATAGGCTGATACTGGATCACGCCATTGACGGTCTTGCGCTCGACCTTGTCCGTATGAACTTCATAGGTCATGTCGCGCGGAGAGAAGACGCCCTTCGCCAGATCGTGCTGAACATTGTTGGCGTCGGTATAGCCGACCGTCTGGTTGGGCAGATAGCTTTCCACGCCTGCGGAATTCTGGCGCGTATCGCGGCTCTGATACGAGGCCGAAACCATCACGCCGAGTTTGCCGCCCATGAAAACGTCGCTGTAGAGACCGAACACCGACGGCGAGGTCTTGGCCGCAAGATCCTCATAGTTTTCCTTGGCCGTCACCACGATCTGCTGCTTGCCGATTTCCAGAGGATGAGGCGTGCGTAGATTGACAAGGGCACCGATACCGCCGCTTTGCTGCGAGGCCGTCGAGCTCTTATAGACATCTGCGCCGGAGATCAGTTCGGCGGGCAGAAGCTCGAAGCTGAAATCGCGTCCGCCATTCAGATTGCCAATGGGGCGATCATTGACGAAGACCGAATTGAATTGCGGGCCGAAGCCGCGCACCGTGATCTGCGAGCCCTGCCCCGTGCCGTCACGGCTGATGGTGACGCCCGGCATGCGCTGCAGCGCTTCGGCCACGTTGGAGTCCGGAAATTTGCCGAGGTCTTCGGCAGTGATGGAGTCAACAACCGCGGCAGAACTGCGCTTGATGTCCATGGCACGCTCCAAGCTGGCGCGATAGCCCGTCACCGTTACGGTTTCGAGTGTGGAGTTGTCCTGCGCCATTGCCGGCGCGAACCAGAGCGGCAGTACTGCCGACCCCACAAAGGCCACCGATCCCAACATCGTGGACCGTTTGATACCTATTGCAAACATAGAAGATCCTCTCCCTGCTGGCGGGCTTGGGCGCTGTTTTTGTTGCCACAGCCCGCTCCTTGGCTCCCCCGGCTAGAGAGGACGAGTACCCCGCTCCTGGTCTGCCGGATGTATTCCAATGGTACTAAAGGGAGAGGCGATTACAATATTTGTATTATAAATCATATAAGATGGTAGCGCTAACTTTTTGATTTTGCAACCAATGGGTTATCATTTCGTACAAGACAAAATCAGAAGTTACGCAGTCTGTGATTGAGTCTCAGAAAATACGAAACATGAGCGCTCACTTCCCTGCTCGGCGCAAAGCGGGTGAGTCCCGAATGTCGTCGCTCCGGATAAAAACAAAGCCCGGAGATCCGCCCCGGGCTTGATGATCTGAGAAGCTGAGGTCGATCAACCGGTGAAAAGATCTACTGCGAGACGGCCAACCGCGGGATCATCGGTGAAAAATCCATCTAACCCAGCGCGCAGATAATGATGGATCTCGGCGACTGAGCCTTTGACATTGCGGGCATTGGGGCCCTGCCCGTCGCGGAAATCGGCGGCGATGAATTGGTTCTCGGGCCGGAACTCATAGCCATGCACGGTGAGCCCCGCCTGATGCGCCTGTTTGATCATGGGATGGGGTGCGCCGAGGAAGCCGTCAGCCTTCATCGGGATCAGGGTACGCAAATCCGGCGAAATGATCTCGGCATAGGTTGCGATCTCCTTCAGACCTTGCGGCGTGATCATGTCGCCATAGGTGGTGCTGCCGCCTTTCAAGGTGACATCCATCGGCTTCATCGGCAGATCATCGATCAGCTGCATCAGACGGATGTTCCCCGGCCGTCCCAGCTTCTTGCGCAGATATTGCAGCGGTGGCACCTCGAAACACTGAATGATCAGCGGCGCGCGCTTGAGATAACTGTGGCGCGAGAGGATGTCGAGGAAACGATCCTCCAGCGGCAGCCCGGCAGAGGCGAACAGTGCGGGCATCTTCAATTCCGGCACAATGCCGATCAGGCGCCCACGGGTGGCCGATTCCGCTGCCACAAAATCAATGATGTCTTCGAAGCAGAGGAAGGTGAACTCGCCATCGAAGACGGTATTGGCCGGGCGAATGGCGGGGATGCGCTCCTTGAGGCGCAGGGTCTTAAGCTCTGCCAAGGTGAAATCGACCACAAACCAGCCATCCAGCGCACCAAAAGGCGACGTGATCTTGCGGCGGCGGGAGGCAAATTCAGGCCGCTCCGCGACATCGCAAATATGGCTGAGTTCGGCCTCATGCAGCGCAACCAGGCGGCCATCCTTGGTGATCTGAAGATCGGGCTCAATGAAATCGGCGCCATCGGCGATCGCCTTGGCATAAGAGGCCAGTGTGTGCTCGGGCCGTAGCGCAGGCGCGCCGCGATGCCCCAGAACCTCGATCGTGCGCCCGCCAGATGCCGCGGCGGAGCCCGCCATAGAGGCCATTGCAGCCGCACCCGTCGCCGATTGCAGCACATTTCGCCGTGTCACCATGTTTGCGATCTCCCTGAAAAGAAAAAGGCGCCCCGGTGTGTGCCAGGGCGCCGTATCATCACATCTGATAGCCGAGGGTGACGCGCAGCATCGGGCCAGTTTTCACATAGGAGCCATTGCCGCCACCGCTCTGGGTGCCGAGATACGCCGTCGATTTGCCGTAGGTCTTATAGAACATTGGCGCATCGAGCAGGTTTTCTGCCTGGAAGCCGAGTTGGATACGGTCCAGGTGATAAGCGACATTGAGGTTCATCACCCGCGTCGCCTGCATATACATGTCGAGATTATGCGAGGTCAGGCTGAGAAGCTGACGGCCTACATATTGATAGGTCAGATCCGCGCTGATCGGGCCGTTGTCATAGGTGAGCCCGAGGTTCGACATGAAGCCCGGGGCGCGCGGCAGATCGGTGCGGCGGCCATTGTGATCCGCACGCAGGCTGTCGGCCGAGCTGTGCTGCCAAGTGAGGTTGCCGTTGACGCTCAGCCCCTCCAGCGCTTCATGCAGATTGGAGAGCGGATAGCGGGCGTTGAATTCCATGCCCGCGATATCTGCATCCCCGCCGTTCTGCGGCATGGAAGTGAATTGCGTGATGGTCTTGGGCTGGCCGTTCACCTGCCCCGGGACGGAGATCGCATCCGTATTGGAATTGGAGGCGGCCGATTCACCCGAAGCGGTCGAGGTATAGATGAAGTGTTGGATCTTCTTATAGTAGCCGTTGAGCTCCAAGAGCATGCCGTTGCCGCCATAGTATTCGGCGCTGGCATCGAAGTTCCAAGCCGTCGCGGGCTTCAGCGCAGGGTTGCCCTGGCTGATGGAGATATTGCCCGTGCCGGGATCAGTAGAGGTGGTCTGCGGCGCGGCGATCAAGCCAAAGGCCGGACGCGAGAAGGAGCGGCGGGCCGAGGCGCGATAGACGAACTCGGACTCCGACGGGCGATAGGTCAGGTTCAGGCTCGGCAGAAGTTCGCCATAGCTGTGGCTGGTGGAGGTGAAGGAACCGGTGCTGGTGTTGTTTTTGCTCACCACCGCCCAATGGGTTTCATGGAAGTTGGTATATTCATAGCGCAGGCCCGGCACTGCGGTGAGATCGCCGAATTTCAGCGTGCCTTCTGCATAGCCCGCCACGATGGTTTCCTTGCCACGTACCGTCTGACCATTGAAATCGGTCAGGGTATAAGCGCCAGGATTGTCCGTGCCGTTGCCGGAGACTTGGTTGGTGTATTTGTAGGGCAGCACCGCATTGAGGAAGTAGTTGCGATCGTAGACCTTGACCATGCCCTGATATTGGCTGTCGAAGGCGCCGGAGACGACGCGGCCGGGCATCTGACCAACGGTCGGACCAGCCGGATTATACCAGGGGCGCACATCGCCCGCCGGGCCCTGAATGACGAAGTTGTCGTTGTTGTGGAAGAAGTAGTGGTTGTACTGGTCGCGATCTGAGCTATTGGCATTGAAGCCGAACTTGATGCTTTCCAGCACGCCTTCGTTGGCGGCGAAAGTCGTATCCAGCTTCAGGCCATACATCTGATTGGAGGAACCGATCTGGCGGCCCTGGAACTTCCAAAGCTTGGAGGTTGAGGGGCTGTAGAGGAACTGATCGGTCGCCGAACCATCGGTGGTGATGGTGAGGTTCGCCGGATTAGACGTATTGAACAGCGCCGAACCATCCAGCTTAGGCATCTCATAGAAGCTGGCTTCCACGTAATACGGCGTGGAGGAATCCGAGAGGCCGTAGTTGAGGTTGGCATCCACCGTCCAGCGGCCGGAATTCAGCGTTCCGCCCGATTGCAGGGTGAAGAGCTGATCATCGGCATCGCGGGTCTGATAATAGCTGGAGGCGCGCTCTCCCTGCCCCGAGAGCACACCATTCTTATAGAAATCACTGGTGGCGCCGGTGATATAGCCGAGGAACGAGCCCATGGCGGCGAACTGGTTGTCGTTACCGCGCGTCTGATAGCGGCCATAGCTCGAACGCAGGAAGAGCGTGAGGTCTTCGGTCTTGTAATCGAAGTTCAGCGTGCCGCCATAGCGGCGGGTCAGGTTTTCATAATAGTCGAAGCGCACGCCGACCGGCGAAATCCCGCCCTTCAGCGTGGAATAATCGTTGATCGCGGCTTCCGACTGCAGCGTCGGCTTGTAGTCGAGGGCTTCGACGGTCTCGCCCACCGTGTTGCGCAGATCGTAATAGGCCGAGGCGAAAACACCGAAATTATTGCCGAAACGGTTGGCGACGGAAACCTCGCCCGAACCGCCGGCCCAATCGGCGCCGCGGTCCTTGGCCATCAACGACATGTTGCCGCCGAGTTCGGCCTTCATATAGAAGCCGTCGTAATTGAAGGCGGAGGGCGTGCGCAGATCGACGATGCCGCCAATCGCAGCGCCATCATCTTCGGCGAGCGGCGTCTTGTTGACCTTCACTTCCGAAATCGAGGACGGCGACACCATGCGCAGCGACAGCGCGCGGGTATTGGGATCGGCGACCGGCACCTGTACGCCATTCAGAAGATAGGCGTTGTAGCTCGAATCCAGGCCGCGCAGGGTGAGGTATTCATGCTCGCCCGTGGCCGCCATGCCCTGCCCCATATCGCTATAGGCGGTGACGCCGGGAAGACGGCTGACAACATCCACAATGCTGGCGGCGGGCGCGCGCGAAATTTCGTCCAGCGACATCACGCTGGTGGTGCGCGTATCGGCCTGCTTGGAGGCGATCACGTCATCGCGCTTCACGCCATAAACGCGCACAACTTCAACGTCAGAGCTGTTGCCATCAGCCGCCATCGCGGCCCCCGCCAGCCCCGCCGCAGCGCTCAATAAAACCGCTGTAGAAACACCATTTCGAAGAAAGCCATAAAAACGCATGGATCACCCTCTCGCATGGATTCGCACGCGGCACGTACAATGCGCGCGCGGAGCCACTTACTTTTCACCTGCGCATTTTGCGCTGCGGGAGGTATCGAGGATGGTTATGACAACAACGACAAAGTTTTCCGTCGCCGCGATGAATGTATACGATTTGAGAGAGCTCGCGCTGACACAAAGCTTGAATGACGCCATGCCGCGACACGAACAGCGCCGATGCGCGCGTAAAGGTGGAGCGCAACCCACAACTACTGGAATGATTTTGTTATCACTCTATTAGGCTGCGAGTTTTCGCGCGCGCGGACGGAAAAGTTCCGTGCCTTGGGTCGTTGCGATTCGCGCCGCGGCCAAACAAAAAGCCCGGGGATCGCTCCCCGGGCTTCGTATTCACAAGAGTAAGAAATCCTACTCTTCGTCGCCGGTCTGGCGCTTGCGCAGCGCGGCACCGAGGATGTCGCCGAGGCTCGCACCCGCATCGGAGGAACCGTACTGAGCGACGGCTTCCTTCTCTTCGGAGATTTCGCGCGCCTTGATCGACAGGTTCACCTTGCGGCTTGCTTTGTCGAACGCGGTGACGAGGGCATCGATCTTGTCGCCAACGCCGAAACGTTCCGGACGCTGATCGGCGCGATCGCGCGCGAGATCGGAGCGGCGGATGAAGGAACGCATGCCGCCATCGAGCTGAACTTCGACGCCGCCATCGTTGACTTCGGTGACGACCACGGTGACCACGGCGCCCTTGCGCAGCGGGCCGGCCTTCTCGATCGGATCCTGGTCAAGCTGCTTGATGCCGAGGGAGATACGCTCCTTCTCGATATCCACGTCGAGCACCTTGGCGCGGACCTTCTGGCCCTTCTGGTAGTCGGCCACGGCCTGATCGCCCGGCTTTTCCCAGGAAAGGTCGGAGAGATGGACCATGCCGTCGATCTCGTCGGCAACGCCCACGAACAGACCGAATTCGGTGATCGACTTGACTTCGCCTTCGACGATCGTGCCGACCGGGTGATCCTGAATGAACTGCTGCCAGGGGTTTTCCTGGGTCTGCTTCAGGCCGAGGCTGATGCGGCGTTTGTTGGAATCGACTTCCAGCACCTGCACATCGACTTCGGTGCCCGGGGCAACGATCTTGGACGGGGCAACGTTCTTCTTGACCCACGACATTTCGGAAACGTGGACCAGACCTTCGACGCCCGGTTCCAGCTCCACGAAGGCGCCGTAATCGGTGACGTTGGTGACTTTACCCTTGAAGCGCGAGTTCGGCGGATACTTCGCAGCAACGCCTTCCCACGGATCGGTCTGCAGCTGCTTCATGCCGAGGCTGATGCGCTGGGTCTCGTGGTTGATCTTGATGATCTGCACGGTGACCGTCTGGCCGACCGTGAGCACTTCGGTCGGGTGCGAAACGCGGCGCCAAGCAATGTCGGTGACATGCAACAGGCCGTCCACGCCGCCCAGATCCACGAAGGCGCCGTAATCGGTGATGTTCTTGACCACGCCTTCGACAACCTGCTTTTCCTGCAGGGAGGCGACCAGCGAGGAACGTTCCTCGGCGCGGCGCTCTTCGAGCACGGCGCGGCGCGACACGACGATATTGCCGCGGCGGCGATCCATCTTCAGGATCTGGAACATCTGGGGCTGGTTCATCAGCGGGCCGACATCGCGCATCGGGCGCACGTCAACCTGCGAGCCGGGAAGGAACGCCACGGCGCCGTCGAGGTCGACCGTGAAGCCACCCTTGACGCGGCCGAAGATGACGCCCTGCACGCGGGCCTGATCGTTGAAGGCCTTCTCGAGGCGGACCCAGCTCTCTTCACGGCGGGCCTTATCGCGCGACAGGACGGCTTCGCCCATCGCGTTCTCGACGCGCTCGAGATAGACTTCCACTTCATCGCCGACAGCCACTTTCGGCGCCATGCCGGGCATGGCGAATTCCTTGAGCGAGATGCGGCCTTCGGTCTTCAGACCGACGTCGATCACGGCGAAATCATTCTCAATCGACACCACGCGGCCCTTGATCACCGAACCTTCGGCGGGGGACTGGGTGACGAAGCTCTCTTCGAGCATGGCCGCGAAATCCTCGCGGCTGGGGGATGAAATGGATTCGTCACGGACTTTGGTGACGGAATTCTGATGGCGGGCCATGGGTCCTCGTGTGTAGTAAAACGACGTGTGCCGGTCCGGATGGCTCCGGGCGGACTTCCATACGGGCGTGCGCCCGCATAGCGGTTGGTTTGGTTCGAAAAGTTCGGGAGGCCGATACTGGCGCCGCCGGGTCTCCTAAAACCCCTGGGCAGGCTAGATCGGCGCGTTCTCAACCCGGAAACCGGGCCGAAACCTGCCGCGAACGAGCGGGGATATACAGAAACCCCGGCAAATGGGCAAGAGCGGGTTAGTCCGCCTTTCGGCCATGGTCGGTTTGGGCGTCGTAGCCCAGGGTATAGGTCTTGATGCCATCAAGCACCGCCGCGCCAGCCTTATTTGCCGCCTCGCAAGAGGGAGCCCCCTTTATCGCGGCCAGCAGTTGAGGAAGGTGGCTGTAGGCATAGCGGGCTTGGTCTGCCTCGCGCTGGCGCAGCTTGGCCAGATAGGCATTCCACTCCTTCAGTACATCCGGCGCGACGAGGTCTGCCAAGCTCGGCAGAATGACGAAAGCGCGGAACGACGCCGTAGTGGTGGAGAGGTCGCACTTGCCCTCTCCCTCGACCTTCCACGTCCAATCGAAACTCCACTCCGTCCGCGCGGCCAAATGGGCAGGGCTATTCAAATCCCGCGGACCGTTCTCGTAGATCGATTGCGAGATCTTCTCCATGGAGACGCCGGTGACATCGTAATAGGCAAAGTGAACGTTCGGGAGTTGGTCAAACGGGTCAGGCGCCTCCTCGGCCTGAACGGCCGAACAGGCCAGGAGCAGTGCCGCAGCCGCGCCGCATTTGCCAATCATAGCTGCCCTCCGCGCATTAGCGCGCGGCAGCGATCCTGGGCTCCACAATGGCGAGCGCCGCCGCGAAGGCAGCTTCTACGCCCAGATCGGTTGTGTCCAGCAGAACTGCATCTTCTGCGGGTTTCAGAGGGGCGACGGCGCGGCTTTTGTCGCGCTCATCACGGGAAATGATGTCGGCGAGGACGGCGGCCTCTTCCGGCGGATTGCCTTTTGCGGCGAGTTCCAGCCAGCGCCGGTGCGCCCGGACTTCCGGGGTGGCGTCCACAAAGAGCTTGGCGGTGGCCTTGGGGCAGATGACGGTGCCGATATCGCGGCCATCGATCACCGCGCCGGGCGCCTTGGCGGCATAGGCCCGCTGGACATCGAGAAGCGCCGTGCGGACGGCGGGATGGGCGGAGACGATGGACGCCCCTACCCCCATCTCGGCGGTACGGATGGCGGGGTCGCCGCAGCGGGCGCAGTTGAGCGCCTTGGCGGCGGCCACCGCATCGGCCTCGTTGTGCGGGTCCTTACCGGCTTCGGCCACGCCCAAGGCCACGAGGCGGTACAGCGCCCCGGAATCCAGATAGTGAAAGCCAAAATGGGCGGCGAGCTTCTTGGCCAAAGTACCCTTGCCCGAAGCCGCAGTGCCGTCGACGGCGATAACGATGCTCATGCCGCGCCCATTAGCTTGGAACGCGCGGCGGAGCAACTGGGGCCTATTCTCACGGCTCGTGCGGCAGGTGGTGCTTTTTGTTGTTGGCTTCGGTCTTGGAGCCGATCCAATCCATCAGCGCGAAAAGCACGCCAGAGGCGAGGAAGGTCATGTGCAGGCCAACCAGCCACGCCATCTTTGGGGAATCGATCTCACCGCCGACCTTGGAAATCTCCATGAAGGCGCGCAAGAGCGAGATCACCGAGATCGCCACGATGGAGCCGATCAGCTTCATCTTGAGGCCGGAGAAATCCAGCGTTCCCATCCAGCTCGGACGATCGACATTGCCATGGGTGTCGATCTTGGAGACGAAATTCTCGTAACCCGAAAAGATCACGATAATCACGAGGTTTGAGGCGAGCGAGAGATCGATCAGCGACAGTACCAGCAAGATCACATGCTCGGGATCGAGCGAGAAATGCACGAAGACCGATTCATAAATCTCATAAAAGAAGCTGCCGAGCAGCATCACCAGCGTGCCGACGAGGCCAAGATAAAATGGCGCCAACAGCCAGCGCGCTTTGAAGAGAATGATTTCCAGAAAGCCTTCTAACCCGTGGCGCTCGCGCATTGCCCTCTCCCGCATACCCAGCTCTCAAGTTAGGGCTGCGCGACACTTTGGCAAGAGTTGCTGAATGAAATTTCCTGCATTCGAAAAACGCGAAAATTTACGTTCGAATACCTGATTTTCCCTGCAAGCGACTGAAACAGCTAGAAAATCAGACGAAAATTTGCACTTCACAGCGACGCAATAAGCTGGCTCACAACGACTTCAAAATAGCATCAAATAACTTTGAGCCGTTGCGCACTGTTGACTGAAATGGGAAGCGGGCGCGGGATTTTCAAGAACCCCGCGCATAGTTTCAGGCCGCTTCGAACACCGCGCCAAGATCTTTCATCAGGCTTTCGAAGACCGGAAAGCTGGTCGCGATCATCGCGGCATCATCCACCATGACAGCGCTCTTGGCGGCAAAACCCATCACCAGAAAGCTCATGGCGATGCGGTGATCCAGATGCGTGACAACGCTGCCGCCGCCCGGCACCCCGCCCACACCCATGCCATGCACGATCAGGCCATCGGGCAATTCTTCCACGGTAACGCCATTTGCGCGAAGGCCTGCGATGATGGCGGCAAGACGATCGCTTTCCTTCACCCGCAATTCTTCCAGGCCCCGCATCACGGTCTTGCCTTCCGCGAAAGCAGCCGCAACGGAGAGGATGGGGAATTCATCGATCATGTCGGAGACGCGCGCGGGCGGCACTTCAATGCCCTTCAACTGTGAGGCACGCACGACGAGATCACCGACCATCTCCCCGCCCGCATCATGGGCGTTCCGGATTTCGAGATCAGCGCCCATCTCTTTCAGCGTGTCGAAGAGACCGGTACGGCGGGGGTTGAGCATCACATCGGTCAAGGTGACTTCCGAGCCCGGCACGATCAGTGCCGCCACCAGCGGAAACGCAGCGGAAGACGGATCGCGCGGCACGGCAATCTTGATGCCCTTCAACTCCGCTTCGCCGGTGATCGAAATCACCTCGCCACCATCTTCCGCAGGCCCGACGGTGATATTGGCGCCGAAGGCCTTCAGCATGCGCTCGGTGTGATCGCGGGTCAGCGTGGTCTGCGAAATGCGCGAAGTGCCCGGCGCATTGAGGGCGGCGAGCAGCATGGCCGATTTCACCTGCGCCGAGGCCATCGGCACATGATAGGTGACGGGCATGGCCTGGACGGCGCCCTTCACGGTTAACGGCATCAACCCGCCCGGCTGGGCCTCATATTCAGTCCCGAAAAGGGTCAAGGGCTCCAGAACCCGCTTCATGGGGCGCTTCCGAAGTGACGCATCCCCCGTAAACACGGCCGAGACCGGCGTGGTGGCCATCGCCCCCATCATCAGGCGCGAGCCGGTGCCGGCATTTCCGAAATCGAGCACATCCTCAGGACGGCGCCAGCCGCCGACACCCGTGCCGGACACTTTCCAGGCCCCCGGCCCTTGGCGGACGACCGAAGCGCCAAATGCGCGCACGGCATTGGCCGTGTTCAGCACGTCTTCGGCCTCCAAAAGCCCGGTAATCCAGGTTTCTCCCAGAGCCATGCCCCCCAGAATCAAGGAGCGATGGGAGATGGATTTGTCCCCCGGAACCGTGGCCAAACCCTTCAAGGCAGGCGACGGGCAGCCCTTGAGCGGGCGAGCGGCGGGGTGAGACATGGCAAATCCTCCGGGAACGGGTGAGCGGAATTGGGTCCTTGCCTAGCCTAACCGGAGGCCCCGTCAAGGCCTGCCCCGGCCCCTTTCGGCCCAACTTAGGAATAAGTATCGAGGGTAAGAGCGATTTTGCCGCTTCATACCCTTTGACAGCGCGCCCCAACCATGGCAAATGGCGCCCCCTTCGGAAACGAACCAGGACTTCGCAAATTGGTCAAAGCTGATCTTGGAACTAAGCGCGTGTGCCCGAGCTGCGGGGCGCGTTTCTACGATCTCTCCAAGCGGCCCATCGAATGCCCGAAGTGCAGCTTCGCGTTCGAGCCGGAAGCTTTGTACAAGCAACGCCGTCCGCGCCAGCCGGAAGCAGCCCAAGCTGCCCCGGATACCGAGGATGAGGAGGCTGAGGACGACGCCGCCGAGACCGAAGACGAGGACGAAGACGCCATCGTCGAAAAGGTCGAGGGCGAACCCGAACTCGACGCCGGTGACGACGACGAAGCCGAGGAAGAAGTGGATGCCGTTGAACCCGGCGACGCCGAATCCGGCATGAGTGTTGTCGAAGGCGACGACGCGGCGCTCGAAGACCTCGACGACGAAGACGTCGATGATGACGACGACGACGGCCTGCTCGAGGAAGTCGAAGAAGACGAAGATGATGTCAGCGGCATTATTGATGCTGACATTGAGAAAGACGAACGCTAAAGAGTTCGCCTACCGAGTTTCCCCGCTCCCCCAGGAACGGGATTTAAGATTGGGGCCATAGCTCAGCTGGGAGAGCGCCTGCATGGCATGCAGGAGGTCAGCGGTTCGATCCCGCTTGGCTCCACCATCCTACGCTGCGCAGCAAGCAGTGGATGCCGCGACGAAGCCGCTAGGCGAAGTCGGGCTTTAATTGGACAGCGCAGCTTCGGCTCGGCAAGCCGAATATGCGGATGAAGTTTAGAGTTGCCTCCCCTTCCCCCCAGGATCGGGAGTTTAAGATGGGGCCATAGCTCAGCTGGGAGAGCGCCTGCATGGCATGCAGGAGGTCAGCGGTTCGATCCCGCTTGGCTCCACCATCCTACGCTGCGCAGCAGCGGAGGATGCCGCGCCGAAGTGCGATAGCACGCAGGCGGGCCTCCTCGGACCGCGCAGCTTCGGCTCGGCAAGCCAGTCTTTCTTATCGATTTTCTCTTTCACGGCTACGCTGCGCAGCGGCGGAGGATGCCGCGCCGAAGTGCGATAGCACGCAGGCGGGCCTCCTCGGACCGCGCAGCTTCGGCTCGGCAAGCCAGTCTTTCTTATCGATTTTCT